>NZ_MKWH01000032.1:0-147627 GCF_001899705.1 Sphingobacterium sp. 40-24
TCGGCGTCTTGCAAGGGATATCTGTATTAAAGATGCTAAACTAGGAAATTTTTAATATTCCCCCAAGAAGTCTGCTTGATCCGCATTTGTTTAGTTGGCTGAGAACTTATCAAATTAAAAAAGGCAGATCATTTGATCTGCCTTTTTGGGTAAGTAATCGGGCTCGAACCGACGACCCCTAGAACCACAATCTAGTGCTCTAACCAACTGAGCTATACCTACCGTGATTTTGATGATACAAAAGTACGATTAAACCCTATTCCCTCCAAATATTTGACTGAAAAAAAACAGCGTTTAAAGTCAACTGGGTGAAGATTAGTTTATTAAATTTTAATAAAAAACATCTAAAGGGCTGCATTTCGATAATGCCATGCATTTGGCTGCTCCAAATTTGTCATTTGTGTCCAATTTTTAATAAAAAAGGCGGTTACTATTAAAGAGACCGCCTTTTTTATTAGAAGGAATACCCTTAAATCATTTCTACACTTCTCTTCACAAAAGATGTCAGATCTGCTCCAGACAATAGACCTCTGGATAAGAGTGCTAAATCAAAAGCTTGTTTTGCCAGTTTTGAACCTTCTTCGTCTGATGACGATAAAATTCTTTTGATCAGCGGATGGTTCCCATTGACTGTTACCTTATAATTATCGGGCAATGAACCATAAAAATTCATGCCACCACCTGTCTTGGCCATATCTTTCATTCGACGCATAAATTCATCAATTGTTACCGATACAGGCAGGTCACCTTCATTTAATGCGTCAACTTCAACTTTCATATCTTGGCGCGAAATTGCTTTTTCGAAAACCTCCAGCGCTTTTTTGGATTCTTCTTCCGAAAGGGCAAGTTCGACCTTTTCGTCTTTTTGGATCAATTTATCGATAACGTCAGCATCCACACGTTTCAATTGAACCTTTTCACCGCCCTTTTGCTCCAAATAAGCAGCAAAGTGTGTATCCAATGGCCCATCAAGCATCAAAACATCATAACCTTTGTTTAATGCCGTTTGGATAAAGCCATCTTGTTGAGCGGCGTCATGTGTATATAAGTAGACAATGTTACCATCTTTATCTACCTGGATATCTTTGACCTTTTCGTAATACTCTTTAATGGTGAAGCTTTGGTTACCTGTGTTTTTTACTAGACAGAAGTCATTTGCTTTTTCAGCAAATTTCTCATCGCTAAGCATACCGTATTTGATAAATAAACCGATATCCGTCCATTTCTCTTCAAATCCCTTACGGTCGGTCTTAAATATTTCGTTCAATTTGTCAGCCACCTTTTTGGTGATATAACTGTTGATTTTTTTTACGTTACTGTCTGCCTGTAAAAATGAACGGGATACGTTTAATGGAATGTCCGGTGAATCAATTACCCCATGAAGTAACATCAAGAATTCAGGAACAATATCTTTCACCTCGTCGGTGATAAACACTTGTCGAGAATAGAGTTTGATTTTATTACGCTGGATTTCCAGTTCATTTTTAACTTTAGGGAAGTAGAGGATACCTGTCAGGTTGAATGGGTAATCAACATTGAGGTGTATCCAAAACAAAGGTTCATCCATTGAATATGGATAGAGTTCGCGGTAGAAGGCTAGATAATCTTCGTCTTTTAATTCAGACGGTGATTTTGTCCAGGCTGGATTGGTATTATTGATGATATTATCTACCTCTACAGATTTGTATTTTGGTTTTCCTTCTTCGTCTTCACCGTCCTGTTCAGAATTTGTTTTGGTGCCAAAACGGATTGAAACAGGAAGAAATTTAGCATACTTATCTAAAATGTCCTGTAGTCGTGCCTGGCTTAAAAATTCTGTTGATTCTTCATTAATATGTAAGATGACGTCGGTACCACGTGTGGTTCTTGAGCCCGTAGAAATTTCGTAAGATGTACTACCATCGCAAGTCCAATGAGCAGGTTCTGCGCCATCTTGATAGGATAAAGATTGGATTTCTACGGTATCGGCTACCATAAATGCGGAATAGAAGCCTAAACCAAAGCGACCAATGATTTCATTTGCGTCATTTGCCTCCTTGAATTTTTCCATGAACTCTGTTGCTCCTGAGAAAGCGATCTGGTTGATGTATTTTTTTATTTCATCGGCTGTCATACCAATACCATTATCGGAAATAGTGATGGTCTTGGCCGCTTCATCAAATTTTACGTCTACAATCAATTCTCCTGTTTCCCCTTGGTATTGACCCAAAGAAGCCAGACGTTTGATTTTTTGAGAAGCATCAACGGCATTAGATACCAGTTCACGCAAGAAAATTTCATTATCAGAGTATAAGAACTTTTTGATTACGGGAAATATATTCTCCGTGTGAATTGAAATACTACCTTTTTCTGGATTCATAATTTGTATGTCGCTATTTTAATTTTATGATTTGTTTAAAACATACAATCAGTGTTCCAAATCGTCCCTACAGGACATGATGGCAGAAAATCGCCTATTTTGTCATAGGCTCATTCGGTGATTTACGGACTCGTAAAGCAAACTGTCATATAGCGTAAGTCCCTTTCGCTAATTTAGGCCTGGGCTCTGTGGGAAGTTGGCGACATGTGCATATTTGGGACCTAATCCAATGATGGCATCCTTCCATAGCAATTCGCCATTACCTTCAAAAATGAGCTGATGGTGGTATTTGTTTTGTACAGCCCAGCTATTTTCTTTGATTTCGCCGTCCAACTGACCAGCAGACCATCCAGAATATCCGATAAAGAATTTTAATTCGTCAGGTTTTATGCTATCGGTTTGTATGGCTTCAATAAGCTTTTCTTCATCGCCTCCAAAATAGATTCCAGGAGCCACTTCCTCGCCACTTAGCAGTAAATCAAAACGGCTATGTACAAAAAAAAGACTTTCCTGAGCCACAGGACCACCGACGTAGATGGGGAAATTGCAATTCGGTATAGCTTCCAATAATTGGCCTATGCGAACATTGGTTTGATTATTTAGGACAAATCCGAGGGAACCCTCTGTATTGTATTCACATAACAATATCACGGATCTGAGGAATCTAGGGTCTAGCATAAATGGCTCGGAAATCAATAGACTTCCTTTTTGTGGGTTTAGTTCGGTAAACATATAGCGCGAATTTTAATTATTTATTGAATTTAATCTTTTTTATTTAATCTATGCGAGATTTGTGCCAAAATTGAGATTTTGTCAATTTCTACTAACTTTATAGAGAAAAAGCAATGATTTTAGTAAGTTTGTGGGATATAAAAACAGGTTTCTATGTCCATTCAACATAAAGATATTGCAGCAATCAGACAGGATTACGTATTAGGTAGCCTATCTGAATCGGATGTGGATCGTAATCCAGTCCACCAGTTTAAAAAATGGTTTGATGAGGCTATTCACAGCGAGGTAATCGAGCCTAATGCCATGGTGCTTTCAACGGTGTCATCCGATCAATTACCTTCCTCGCGAGTTGTTTTATTGAAGGACATTGTAGCTGAAGGACTGGTCTTTTTTACAAATTATGAAAGCCGTAAAGGGGAAGACATGAAAGCGAATCCGCATGTTGCCATGTTGTTTTTTTGGCCTGAATTACAAAGGCAGGTCCGAATTGAAGGTGTTATTGATTTTGTAAGTGAGGCCGATTCCGATGAATATTTCCAATCGCGCCCAAAAGCAAGCCGTATCGGTGCACTAGCATCCCCGCAGAGCCATGAAATCCCCAACCGTAGTTTTTTGGAAAACAGGGTAGAAGCACTCGAAAACCAATACAATGGAAGCGATTCTGTACCGAGACCGTCACATTGGGGTGGCTATCTGTTGAAACCGATTTATTTTGAGTTTTGGCAGGGGCGTGCAAGCCGGCTACATGATCGCATAGTCTATAAAAAGGTGTCGGATTCCTGGAAGATTACGCGTATAGCTCCATAAATATGACATTTGACGAAATTAAATCGATGCTTGTTTCCAAATTTGGAACTCAACTTATTCTTAAAGAAGATCGCAATGGGCTGCAGCCTGCACTATTTATAGATAAAGCAGATATTGTAGCTGTTTGTTTATTCCTCCGGGATACCGAAGGCCTATATTTTGATTTTTTAAGCAACCTTACTGCAGTGGATTATCAAACGCATTTTACCATTGTCTACCATTTAAATTCCTTGCCGTATCAACACAGTTTGGTCTTAAAAGTTGAGTTGTCTGGTCATCGTTCGCTGGATGAACTACCGGAGATTCCTTCGCTTACTTCGGTGTGGCGCACGGCAGACTGGCATGAGCGCGAAGCATTTGACCTGATGGGGATTTATTTTGAGGGACATCCGGACCTTAGAAGGATTTTGCTGCCTGACGATTGGGAGGGCTATCCTTTACGGAAGGATTATGAGGAAGCGGAGAAATATCATGGCATTCATATTAATTGATAGAAATGGCGAATCCAAAATATAAAGAGGCATTACTGCGCTATGAAAAACACCTTACAGAGATCTCAAGTCAGGAAATGGTGTTGAATATGGGACCTCAGCACCCTTCGACACATGGTGTGCTTCGGTTACAACTGATTACAGACGGAGAGATCGTGAAAGAGGTTGTTCCACATTTGGGTTATCTGCATCGTTGTTTCGATAAGCATGCTGAATCGTTGAATTATGCAAAGACAATTCCTTTTACCGATCGCTTGGACTATTTAGCTTCGATGAATAATAGCCATGCTTTCGTTATGGGAGTTGAACGTATGCTTGGCCTTGACAGCAAAATACCTAAAAGAATAGAGTACATTCGGGTTTTGGTCTGTGAACTCAACCGAATAGCATCCCACCTGATTGCTATTGGTACATATGGTATTGATATCGGTGCCACAACGCCATTTTTGTGGTGTTTTAGGGATCGTGAACATATCATGAATATGTTGGAATGGGCCTCAGGTTCCAGGATGCTGTACAACTATATCTGGGTAGGCGGGTTATTTTATGATTTGCCCGTTGGCTTTGAAGAGCGCTGTACAGAATTTATCACGTATTTCAAACCTAAATTGGTCGAACTGGATGAGATATTGACACAGAACCAAATATTTATTTCCCGTACGGCTAAAATAGGTGTACTTCCTGCTGATGTAGCCATAAATTATGGTGTATCGGGACCTATGCTGCGTGCTTCGGGAATAAAATGGGATTTGAGACGCATAGATGGTTATTCTGTCTACCCGGAAATTGATTTCGAGATACCTGTGGGAAAAGGTGAAATGGGGGCAATCGGTGATTGCTGGGATCGTTATAAAGTTAGGATGGACGAAGTCAAGGAATCGGTTCGCATTGTCGAGCAATGCCTTGAACGACTACAGAAAGACTTTAAACGTACGGCCGAATTTGATCCGCGCGCTTTGGTCCCGAAGAAAGTGAACCTGAAAACTCAGGACTACTATGTCCGTGCTGAAAATCCGAAAGGAGAATTAGGGTTTTATTTTGTCACAAAAGATAAATCAGATATCCCGTTGCGGGTCAAGTCAAGGGGCCCAAGCTTTAATAACCTTTCGGTGATTTCAGAACTTGGAAAAGGGGTGCTGATTGCTGATTTAATTGCGATCCTAGGATCGATTGATATCGTTTTGGGTGAGGTTGATCGTTAGATTGCGGTAGTGCGCATGTTTTATAAACGATTTAGCAAAATAAAATAGAGATTGTATTGAAAATGTTGCATAAAAACGCAATTAAATTTGTAATTGAAAGCAATTTTCATCATATTTGCAGTCTCATAATTTAAGTTTATAATTGGTTAATGAAAGCTCGTTACTCCCAAAGTAACGGGCTTCTCTTTTTTATGGCGTGCAATCTATTGATGCTGTGCATTTATGATACTGGTGTGTTGGTTTGAGCTTGAAGGGTTTACTGCCTTTTCTCGCGAGTATTGTTGATTATCCTGTAGATTTCATCGAATTCCTGTACTAGAATTTAACGTAAATGATTACCTTTACTGGTCTTAAATATAAAAAAGTGACGGATAGTTTAGTTATCATTCCAACATATAATGAAAAGGAAAATATTGAAAAAATCATTCGCAAAGTTTTTTCCTTATCACACGCATTTGATATTCTAATTGTAGACGATGGTTCGCCCGATGGGACGGCTACAATCATCAAGAATTTACAGGTTAATGAATTTTCTGGCCGTTTGTTTATCGAAGAGCGAACCGGGAAGCTGGGTTTAGGAACAGCGTATATCCATGGATTTAAATGGGCGCTATCCCGCGAACATTACCGCTATATTTTCGAAATGGATGCAGATTTCAGCCACAATCCAGAGGATTTACTTCGTTTACGGCAGGCTTGTGCGGATGGTGCAGACATGAGCATAGGTTCGCGTTATATCAAGGGCGTGAATGTTGTCAATTGGCCGATGAGCCGTGTGTTGATGTCCTATTTTGCTTCAGTATATGTTCGTTTTATAACGGGAATAAATATCCAGGATGCTACCGCAGGATTTGTTTGTTTCACCAGGGAAGTCCTGAGGACAATCCCACTCGAAAAGATTAAGTTTGTAGGGTATGCTTTCCAGATTGAAATGAAATTCACCGCCATAAAATATGGCTTTGATGTAGTCGAAGTACCCATTATATTCACAGATCGGACCGAAGGCACATCAAAGATGAGCACAAGTATCTTTAAGGAAGCTTTTTTTGGAGTTATCCAATTGAAATTAGGAAGTATCGGAAAGCGGTACAAGAGAAATTAAAAGATCGCTACAATGAACGAGAATTTAGATCCAAATCCAGACCGTCTGAGCAACACAGATCGTGATATTGAACGGGCATTGCGGCCTCAGGCTTTTGAAGATTTTACAGGTCAGGCTAAAATATTAGAGAACCTCAATATTTTTGTGAAGGCAGCCAGGCTGAGAGGCGAGGCGCTGGATCACGTTTTGCTACATGGCCCCCCAGGCTTAGGAAAGACGACCTTATCCCATATCATTGCTAATGAGATGGGTGTTGGCATTAAAATTACTTCGGGACCTGTATTGGATAAACCGGGTGATCTTGCAGGATTATTGACAAATCTCGAAGAAGGGGATGTCTTGTTTATCGATGAGATCCACCGTTTAAGCCCTTTAGTAGAAGAATATCTCTATTCGGCAATGGAAGATTTTAAAATCGACATTATGCTGGAAACAGGGCCGAATGCACGGTCTGTGCAGATCTCCCTTAATCCGTTTACCCTGATCGGGGCAACAACACGCTCAGGGCTTTTGACTGCTCCTTTGCGTGCGCGCTTTGGAATTAATTCACGCCTACAATATTATGATGCAAAACTCCTGACAACTATCGTGTTGCGTTCGGCACATATCTTAAACACACCGATTTCTGATGAAGGTGCCTATGAGATTGCACGAAGGAGCAGAGGTACACCCCGGATAGCCAATGCTTTACTGCGCCGTACACGGGATTTTGCACAGATAAAGGGTAACGGAAGCATCGATAAAGAAATAGCGAAATATGCTTTGCACGCGCTTAATGTGGATGAAAATGGTTTAGACGAGATGGACAACAAAATCTTAACGACTATTATAGACAAATTTAAAGGTGGACCTGTCGGTTTAAAAACTGTAGCCACAGCAGTTGGGGAGGATGAAGGTACGATTGAGGAAGTCTACGAACCCTTTCTGATTCAAGAAGGATACATTATGCGGACCTCGCGGGGTCGCGAATGTACCGAGGCTGCTTATAAGCATTTGGGCCGTGTCAATCACTCGAAAGGAAATACATTGTTTTAATCGCGAATAGAAACGATACTTTAACTTTTCTGCTGAATAATTTTATTGGTCCGGCTCATTAGGGCTGGACTCGGTTTTGTTCGTTGAAAATAGCTTATCTGAGCCTGTAACTCCTCATGTATCCAAGGGTACTTTTTTCGTAGGTTATTTAAGATGTCCAGGCAGTTGACCAATACAGCGACAGGACATGCAGGTTCGATCATCCATTGGAAGGAATGCTCGATAATTTCTTCTTCTATCTCATTTTGAAGTGTATATTCTTTATTTTTTTTAGATGTTAAAAATAATAGAATTTTAGTATAGCTTCTAAGACAACTCCAGTTTTTTTGTTTTTTTAAATTGTTCAAGAATTGCGGGAGAACAGATTTTAGCAACGCTGTATTCTTTAAAACGATGGTTTCAAATACCCATGCGGCGCGAAAGGCAACCTTTTTATCCTTCTCTAAGGAGATGTTCAGCAGATCAGCCAGGGTTATTCCTTGGAGCATCTCCAAAGAAAAATCCGTTACCTCGAAAGATCTCAAGGTAACGGATAAAAATGCTAATTTTTCATTGTAGGTCATGTAACCGTTATTTTTGTGGCTTTCCTCGATTCATTTCAGTCATGTCAACTTCGTTCATCTTGGAATCACCCAATAGATATTGGCTAAAGTAATCGCCCATTTTCCAGAAGAAATACTCCGTCATATCGCCAAAGCCATGTCTTTGTCCAGGTAATAGCAGGAAATCAAATCTTTTGTTAGCCTTGATCAATGCGTCTACCATGCGAATTGAATTTGCCGGGTGCACATTGTTGTCAATGTCTCCTGTAGCGATAAGTAGTCTGCCTTTTAGGTTTTTTGCGAGCTCTGTATTTTTATTGATTTGGTAGGAGAATGTTGTATCGCCTTTAGCCGATACTTTTTCTGTCACCCCATGATGACGCTCACTCCACCAGCGGTTGTAAATCTGATTTTCATGGTTTCCGGCGCCAGACACCGCAACTTTAAAGAAGTCAGGGTAAACAAGCATCGCCGCTGTAGACATAAAACCACCGCCGGAGTGACCAGTTATACCAACGCGGTTAATGTCGATGTATTTATAACGATCTGCGAGCTGTTCCGCCGCTACTTTTTTATCTTCCAAACCATAATCGCGCAGATTGCCATATCCATAGGTATGATACCATTGCGAACGTGAAGGATGTCCACCACGGTTACCAACTGTGATGACGATAAAGCCAAACTGCGCTAGCCTGTCGATTCTGTCCATGCTTCTTCCAAAGGATTTATTGACAGCTTCGGTTTGAGGCCCAGGGTATACATATTCCACAATTGGATAAGTTCGGGTACTGTCAAAGTCAAATGGTTTGTACATGACCCCATAGAGATCCGTGGTGCCATCCCCAGCTTTCACTTTAAAAGGTTCTGGAAATTTGTAACCTGCAGCAAATAGCAAGGATAGGTCAGCTTTTTCCAGTGTCATTATTTTCTGTCCATTGCTATTGTATAAGACGGATTCAGGAGTCGTGTTTACTCTGGAGGAATTATTGACAAAATATCGGGAAGATTCGCTCACTTCCACTTGGTGGTCAAAGTTTCCTGGATTCAATAATTTAATTCCGGAACCATTTGTATTTACACTGTACTGATGTAGATAATAGGGGTCTTCGTTTTTCTCACGTCCCGATGCTGTAAAGTATAATGTTCCGGAAGCAGGGTCAAAGCCGGTAATTTCCTCCGTATGAAAAGCTCCTTTTGTAATTTGATTAATCAATTTTCCATTTGTGTCGTAGAGGTAGTAGTGGCCCCAGCCATCTCTTTCCGACCAATGAACTAATTGCTTCTTGTTTTCGATCAGGAATGGTTTTTGAACATCCAGATATACATTGGAACGCTCCTGGATAATATTGTTTACCGTACCATTTATATTGACCTTTAGGAGATCAATCCGTTTGAGGTCACGGCTAGAGCGTGAAATGTAAAACTCTTCGTTATTGCCCAGCCAATAGTTGGTAAAATAATCCTCTTTATAAGAATTTTTATCCGGGGTTTTTGTCCAGGTAGAGACGGTCTGATTTTTAAACGCAGCTATATTGATGCGGCGTGGAGTTTTTGCTGCCGCGTCGAAGATATATAGTTCAGTTTCTGTCGAATCGACTTCGCCTGGCATTTGGTATTTATAAGTTTCAAGTGTCGGCCGGGATGAGCCAACATTATTGATTACCCATAAGGGCTTTAGAGAACGGTTGTCCTTTCTGGTCAAGGTAAAATAACGTCCATCCGGAGACCAGCTGATCCATACCCGCTTGCGTTTAGTATCGTTGTCTTTATCTTTTTCCTCACCCGTAGTTGTGCTATATTCATCACCGCCCCAAGCATAATATTGCACCCCGTCTTTTGTTATCTGGTGCTCAACAATGGTGCTGTCTTTTTCATCCTTTACCGCTTTAAGATAGTTGGATTTGTCCATCCAATACAAGTTGTAATCTTTCGCAAAATAGACTGTATTGGTGTCAGGCGAGAATGTCGCCCAACCCAATGGCGGTTTTACCTTTGTCGAGTCGCTGATTTCTACCACAGACTGTGCTGCTAAGTCATATTCCAGATAAAATAGTTTCTTTTTGGTGGTATCGGACTTATTCTTGAGCTTTTGTATTTCATCTTTGGATTTCACCGTATCTTTGGTGCTCTGAATCTGAAACCTCAATTTTTTCTCATCTTTGGTAAATCGAAGGCCCTGTAATTCCAAATGTTGTGCATCTACAGGATTTTTAACGATTTTAGTAATTTGTGCGGCGAGGTTGTCGTTATTGAAAAGAAGTTCTTTCTTTTTCAGCGCAGGGTTTACAATGTACCAGTTTCTTCCCTGCGGACTTGCGTAATCATACCAAAAGCGATCGGAAAAATTGATCCAATTTGGTTTGATGCTGGTCGAAAAAATCATTTTCTTTAATTTTTCAGGGGAGAATTTTGCAGCCAGCTGATAATTTGACTTTATAGGGGCTTCCTTCGCCTGTTGTGCAGTGCTAACATAGGGCAATAAGCTCGCCGCTAGGATTAAGTAGTACTTATGCATTAATAATATAGATAATTGTATAATAATGGTTCTGAACGTAAAAATATCTATTATTAGGTTCTTTTGCGAATGATTCGTGTAATAATCCTATGATGGATAGAAGTTTTCATTGAAATTGACCAGAAAAAGTTCCTTTGTTGCTCGGGTAACCCCAGTGTATAACCATCTTAAAAATTCAAGATCCAACATATCATCGTTTATATAGCCCTGGTCAACAAACACGATTGGCCATTGACCGCCTTGTGCTTTATGGCAGGTAATTGCAAATGCAAATTTAATCTGAAGCGCATTATAATAAGGGTCTTTTTTGATTGCTTCGAGCCTGTCCTTCTTATCCATGATATCGGCATAATCCAAGGCAATCTCTTCGTAGAGAGCTTTTTGGCTTTCATAGGGCAGATTGGGGCCGTCTGTATAGAGGCTATCTAAGATAACGCGGCAGGTGATGGGTTCTATTTCGTCAATGTCTACAAATTCAAGTGTGACATCTGCAAATCGAAATCCATGCTGATCGTGGATGTTACTTACTTTTCGTACTTTGGCCATATCGCCATTTGCAATAAATCCATCGCCCATGTTGTTTTCCTGTAACCAGAAGTAGTTGTTTTTTACAACCATAATATAATCTCCGCCCGTCAGTTCCTCGTCCCGGAACAAAATTCGGTTCCTTATATTTTGGTTGTATAAATTTGCAGATCGATTTGAACGGCAGATAATCATGGTATTTTCGAGTCCATATTTGTCATATGCATAGTTTATACCTTCGATTAACCGTTCACCTGTCATTCTGTAAAGATCTTTAAATCCTTTTGTTATGAATTTTGGAAAAGGGAAGTCGTCTTGATCTTCTTCTGCCGAGGTTATCTCTTCGCGTATTTTGGTTGCATTGTACAATATACCGGAGTCTTTGGATTGGCGGACAACCGTGGTTAGCTCAAAAGGATAAACGCAAAGATGAAATTCACTTTCGAGATAGCTTGGGTTTAAGGCAGGACTATCCAGGAGTCCTACAGGAGGTAATTGAGCCGTATCTCCAACAAATAATAGGGTACAGTTCTTCCCCGATTGTACATAACGGATCAAGTCGTCCAACAGGCTTGCCGAAAATGCATTCACAGGTGCGTTGGATATCATTGAAGCTTCATCGATGATAAATAAAGTGTCTTCGTGCAGGTTCTCCGCCAAGGTGAAATCCAGCTGAAATGATACAGCAGATTTTTTTCGGTATATTTTTTTGTGTATTGTCAGTGCTTTGCGACCAGAATAATAGGTGATCACTTTTGCCGCCCTGCCTGTTGGCGCCAGCAGAACAGCCTTTTTCCGTAATGCAGGCAGCACTTTAACCAGCGCCGAAATTAATGTTGTTTTTCCCGTACCAGCGTATCCTTTAAGTACAAAGCAGGATTGCTTGTCAAAAGCGAGAAGAAATTCTTGCAATAATTCGAAAGCCTCCAACTGCTGTTCGGTGGCTTGCCATGGGAATTGCTGTATTAACAGATTTTTGATGAACACCCTCAAAGTTATTTAAAAGGTTTGTCTTATCCTCTAGAAAAAGCTATTTTTGCTCTAAGAAGTTTTAATTTTTACAATTCAGCGAATGAATTATATTTCAAAACAATTTAATATTCATTATTTACCGGAGTACAATCTTTTGGTCAAGGCTGGCTTTCAGAAGGATGTCTTGGCGGTGGTTGATAAAAAGTCGATCGCACCGATTTTGATCGAGTATCCGTCTGAGGAGCCAATTTTGGATGCCACACGGATTATGAGCCTTCCGTTTCGATTTGTCCGCGTTGTGATACCACATCAAACTTTTACGTTTATTCCAAAAGAATTTTTTCTGAGCGAAAATATCAGCGATTACCTACAGTTTTTAGGTACAACTGATCTTGAAAATACATTTAGCTATTCTTTAGATAATCTTAATTTAGTTGCTGTATACCAGTTTGATGGGCTTTTATTAAATAGGTGGAAGCGGTTGTTTCCTGATGCTGTTATACTTCCCGAATTTGCGGTTGTGCTTGATCGTGCCCAGGAGCGTGTATCTATTAGAGGGAGTGTGCTGGGGCTTCATTTTGTAGCTGAAAATACAGTTGATTTTTATCTGTTTAAAAACGGGGTTTTTCAGCTTTATAATAGTTTTGAAATTCATAATCTTGATGATATCAGCTACTTTATCCTTAATATTTTAACACAATTCAATCTAGGGGACTCCATCAATAAAGTGCTCCTTTCAGGAGAAATTCCAAATGAATCCTATTATAAACGTATCTCTACTTATGCGGGTGATATCGAAATATTGGATTTGAAGACAAAAGTCGTATTGGCGGATAGCGAGATCGAGTCAAATTTGACCCCATATAATGTATTGTTTGATTCTATACTATGCGAATAATCGGAGGTCGTTTAGGTGGTTTAAGGCTGAACCCACCAACCAATTTACCTGTGAGGCCAACCACGGATATCGCTAAGGAAGCGCTGTTTAATATTTTACAGAACCGACTGGATTTTGATAGTTTAAAGTGTCTGGATCTTTTTGCAGGAACAGGAAATATTAGTTTTGAGCTCGCATCGCGAGATGTGGAGTCAGTAGATGCAATAGATCTTCATTTCAAATGTGTGCAATATATCAATGAAACAGCCGGGAAGATGAAACTGGAGCAAATTAAAGCAAGGAAAGCCGATGTATTTAAGTTTATTGCCAGCTGTAAGAATACCTATGATTTTATTTTTGCAGACCCACCTTATGATATTCCTAAATTGCCACAATTGCCAAAATTAATTTTTGAACAGGAATTGCTGCATGAACATGGGCTCCTTGTTGTTGAGCATCCGTCAACAAGACAAATGGAAGATCATCCAAATTTTATAGAAACTAGAAAATACGGGTATTCATCATTTTCTTTTTACGCTAAGACTATCTAATATGAAAATTGCTGTTTTTCCGGGCTCTTTTGACCCCTTTACATTAGCTCATCAAGATCTTGTTGAGAGAGCAATGCCGCTATTTGATAAAATTATTATTGCAGTGGGCTATAACGCCAATAAAAAAGGAATGTTAGATCACGACGAACGGGTAGATTCAATTAGCCGTGTTTTTAACGATGTGAGTAGGGTTGAGGTGCATAAATATAAAGGTCTTACAGTAGATTTCTGTAAGCAAGTTAAAGCACGTTTTATATTGCGTGGGCTCCGAAATACCAATGATTTTGAATTTGAAAATGCAGTTGCTCAAAATAATTTGTTGCTCAATAATGATGTTGAAAGTTATTTTTTAATGAGTAGATCTGGAAAGGCTCATATTTCTTCATCCATTGTTAGAGACGTGTGGTTTAATGGAGGAGATATCAGTGCGATGGTGCCTGTTTCCATTTTATCCTTGCTGAATGAAAAAATAAGATAAGTTGCCTCGGGCTGAGAAAAAGTTATTGAAAAACAGGTGTTTATATTCGTTATCTAAATCATCTGTTTTCTTTATTTTAGAACAGCTCACTTTCTCCTATGCGGTATAGCCAAATATTATTTGGTAACTTGATTAGTATATTTTTAATGTTCTTATTTTCAATATACTAGATTGTTTTTTTGTGCTTTTGGTCTAGTAATCGCTTGCTTGGTTTAGGAGGTAATACTCTTCCGGTGTCAGCTTGATTTCTACAGCTCTGCTAAGTTCTTCGAGCTGCTGGATACTAGTTGCACTCACTATAGGCGCTGTAACTGAAGGCCTGTGTAAACTCCAGGCTAACGCTATAGCGGACATGCTAGCTTGTTGGATATGTGCTATCTCAGCCAAAACATCTAAAATGCGCAGGCCGCGGGTGTTAAACTTGTCTTTTAATGCGTCATAACGCTTGGCACCTTTGATGTCATCAATAGAGCGGTATTTACCCGAGAGGAAACCACTGGCAAGTGAATAATAGCTGATGACGCCAAGATGATTATCGAGGGCCAATTGTTCATACTGCTCTTCGTATTTCATCCGGTCGTAAAGGTTATATTCGGGCTGAATAGCGATATAATACGGTAAATTGTGGTCTTCGGCTATACGAAGGGATTCTGAAATCCGTTCTGGACTTAGGTTGGAAGCACCGATCCATTTTATTTTCCCATTCTGTATCAGGTGATGATAAGCCTCCAGTGTTTCATCGATTCCAGTTGTCAGATCATCGTGATGAGATTGATAAAGATCGATTGTGTCTACATTCAATCGCAGGAGTGAATCTTCCACAGATTTAATAATATACTCTTTTTTAAGATTAGGTTTACTATTGTCTATTCGACGTCCGCCGACTTTTGTTGCAATCTGAATTTTATCGCGAATATCTCTTTTGCTGATCCATTTGCCAATGATTGTTTCTGATTCTGACCCACTGTGTCCCGGCACCCAATGTGAATAGTTGTTGGATGTATCAATAAGACTGAATCCCATATCGATAAAAGCATCTAACAGGGCGAAAGATTGTTTCTCATCGACGGTCCAGCCAAATACATTTCCACCGAAAACAAGAGGTTTGAATTCAATTTCACTGTTTCCGAGTTTTACTTTTTCCATGATCATTTGATTGTTTTCTGATTAAAAATACGTAAAAAAGGTCGTTTTCAATCGTTCTATAGGGCAATGAAAAGTTTTTTTAAAATTTTCTCATTCATTTTCAATGAGTTTTAAAAATGATCAGTATAGTGATTTGGAATAATAAAAACTTTACTTACTTTTGCATCATCCCAAACGGATATGCCCGGATGGCGGAATTGGTAGACGCGCTGGTCTCAAACACCAGTGGGAAACCGTGCCGGTTCGACTCCGGCTCCGGGTACTAAAGCTTCTCAATCGAGAAGCTTTTTTTATTTACTGACTATTTTTTATACTTAGCTTAGCGTAGTTTCGCGCGGTTCCTTATTCATTTCCAAAATGAATGGTCTTATTCTTCTGGTTCTAAAACTTTTTTCCATTAAAATGTAATAGAAATAAAAAACACCACAATACAGCGTATTATGGTGTTACATGAATATGTGGTTTGATTAGTTTTTTGCTAAGACCATTTCTGGTTCTTCTTTTCCGCCATGACAGGTTTTACAGGAAATAGCTTTGGCAGGCGAGCTATCCCAGCTTCGATTAAAATACTTTTTGTTTATCTTTTGGGTCATCTTAATCATCGCTCGTCCAATCTCTTTTTTGTGGTTATCATCACTCGCAAAATCCATTTTTTTGGGATCTTCCTTCGACGGTGCATGACAGAAACCACATTTTACACCCAATGCGACATTAAATTCCTTCATAGTGGAAATCAATTCATCGTGGGAGATATTTTTGGGAAGAACTTTGAGATTAGTCGGTTTTGGTTCTTCTTTAGGTTTTTCCTGTTGGAAGCTAAATGCACTCAAAGCAATGGCAATAGCAAACACAGATGCAATTGCACCTAATTTATTTATTTTTTTCATTTCTCTTTTCCTTTATGCTTACCTAAATATAGGGAGAAAGAGATAATTTTCAAATAGAAAATGAAGTTAATATGACAATTTAGATTGATTATTATTTACGTACTGCATTATCCACAACCCAAGATTGGCTATTGGATTGATAATTAATTTTCAGCAACTTTCCTTCGATCTTCACGTCTTTTAAGAGTGTTGTATCAGTAGACGTCCAAGTGCTATCATTGGTTTTATCAAATCGAACGCCTGTAATATTTGGGATGCCTGTGAAAAACTCAATTTTATAGGTATCGGTACCATCTCGAAGCACCCGTATCAGGCGATTATCCCGGTCCACTTCAATGGAATTGCCTTGGTATTTAACACGACCGATAAAGCTGCCGGAAGCGTCCGCAGCACCACCTGTATTTTCATTTTTTTTACACGAGATAAATAAGATAACGAATAAAACGGACGAGACTAAAGGCTTAAACAACTTCATGTGTGTAATTTTTGTGCTAAAATAAGCTTTTTTGGCCAAAATCTCAATTGATCAATCCAGAAATGATGTTAATGGTCAATGCAACGACAAACGTATTTAAAGCAAAGGAGAGGAGGCCATGAAATAATGCTACTCTTCTTACTTTTTTTGACGATATTTCCACATCAGATACTTGAAAGGTACAGCCCATCACAAATGAAAAATAAGCAAAATCTAAATAATCTGGATGGTCATCTCCTGGAAACTCCAGTCCAGCTCCATTTGCGTGATGTTCGTAGTATAATCGCGCATAATGAAAGGTGTATAGGGTGTGAACCAATATCCATGAAGCCAACATGGCCAGCATACAAATAATGATAATGTAGGCATCATTCAGCTGTTTATCCTTACTTGATATGATAATCATTAATACTGAAATAAAACAGCCTATGGTCACTAAAATAATAAAAAGGGATACAAAGAGACGGCTGCCATCTTCTTGCTGTGCTTTGCGCGCAATGGTAGAAATAGGTGTGGTGTAGAATGTATACCAAGATATAGAAACGTAGGAAAGACAAAAACCAAACCAGCACAACATTAAATTGAGCAAGGGAATGGTTTTAATGGGAGAGATGAAGTAGATCAATAAAAAAATACAGACCGAAATCATTGCCCTATGAATGGATTGCATTCGATGTAGGTAATTGTTTATTTTTCCCATTTCAGTTCTATTAACAATCAAACTGTTCTTCTGCATCAAAAATCAATGGATTGCCATGATTGGAAAGCAGCAGTAATAGTGCCTCTTCCTCATAATTCCTTGGATTGGAAAAAATAAAATCCAGCGCGCCATCCCGGTCAATATCTCCAACAAATAATGTCCTCATAAATACATGGTCATATTGATCTACCTGGAAAAGTGTCTTTTCTTTACCTCCATTGGTTGCGCTATAGTTGAGTTTATAATTGGCAACCTCATGAAATACTTTCTCGTGACCGTTTTCGTCGGTTTGCACTTCAGTCGATCTAATATCACCCACTGCTTTGAGGGTAACTTTTTGGTTTTTAAAAGTATACTGGACAGATTCTTTTGGCCAGATTTCGGCTTGATTTATTTTGACATGTTCAATGAGACCAGGCTTAAGTCCGCTTAACTTCAAGAATAACAATGAATTTCTGCGTGATTCGACACTCTTAGACGGTACCTGAGCACACTCGTCAAAACCATCTTTAATCACATAATCCGCCTTTGCCAAGTAATATTGTCCACTTTCTTCGTAAAGATCATACCATTCTTTATTTAAGACAGCCGTTGGATCTTCCTTCTCCCAGATACGGTAACTACGAACAAGGAAAATCTGACCTTTAGCAGGGTCTGATTTTTGGTAAATAGAAGATGTTGTGTCATCCACAGTCGATACCGCTAAACTGTCTGATACTATTTTTGCATCAGGTCGATCTTGCTGTTGTTTTGTTGTCTGGTTTGAACATGCCTGCAGGGAGAGCAAACCCAATATCAGGCTGAGGGAAAAAAAAACATTCATATGCGGTGAATTTTGCTTAAATATATAAAATTCACCGTATATAAAGTAGTTTGGATTCTTACGTAATAATTTCTTTCAACAATGATAATGAATGGAGACACTTTTCATCATCAAAGATATAGGAAGTCGCCATGATCTCGTCCACTTTGTGATCGTTTACGAATTTTTCTATTTCCGGAAGGATTTTAGGGCCATCGCCAATAAATGCACAGGAAGCCATACTTTGCACAGCTTGCTCTATCGCGGGAATGCCTTTGTAGATTACCTCTTGAGTAGGTTCTGAAAGTGGTCTTCTGGTATTTGTCACAATACCAGCGAATAGATTATAGAAGCTTGTTGCTAAGAAATTGGCTTCTTCCGTACTATCGGCAGCGATAACATTGACACAAGAGATGAAATATGGTTTTTCTAAGGTATTAGAAGGAACAAAATTTTGATGATAGATCATGCTTGCTGAGGCAAACTGTGCCGGAGCAAAATGCGTTGCAAAAGCATATGGAAGACCTAAGCTAGCAGCTAAATAGGCACTATCGGTACTTGACCCGAGGATATAGAGTGGGATGTCCAATCCTTCTCCTGGAAACGCACGTACTTTTGCGTCGTAGTTGTCTCCACTGAAGTAGCGCTGTAAGTCTTTTACCTCTTGTGGAAACTGAAAGGCTGTATTCAAGTTGTTTCTGCGCAAAGCCATTGCGGTCAATTGATCAGTGCCCGGTGCACGTCCCAAACCGAGGTCAATACGCCCGGGAAACAAGGTTTCTAATGTTCCAAATTGCTCTGCAATGACTAAAGGAGCGTGATTTGGTAACATGATCCCACCAGAACCCACGCGTATAGAACTGGTGTTTGATGCGATATGTTGTATGAGGAGTGAGGTTGCTGAACTGGCAATATATTCCATATTATGATGTTCGGCAACCCATATCCTTTCAAAATCTAATTTTTCTACATGTTGGGCTATTTTTACGGTTCGAGCCAACGCGCTTGCTGTATTTTCTCCTTTTTTGATCGGAGCCAAGTCCAATGCTGATAACGCTATTTTATCCATGCATTAAAATTACAGAGAAGTTATTCGACAATTGTAATGAAAATGTCTATTCTAAAATGCGTTGTGTATGTATGACACTAAATTGATCATTCACGGTTGTCGTGAAAAATGTGAACGAATCACTAGCGTCTTTGATTTTAAATTTCTTTTTGATCTCTTCGGTCTTCAAGGGAAAATTTTTGGCGATGATATCGGAATTCAATGCTCTTTTATTTTTCTTAAAATCTGTAAATGATTCCACCTGTTTGATGATGAATGTTTTACCGGGAAAATTTTCGATCTTTTGATCGGAGGTGTAGAGATGGGTATTTTTATGGAGTTTTTTTACGTTGAATACTTCGGCAATAGTCTTAAATGCTCCGGCTTTGGAGAGAGCTACATCCGGTTCGTATAAATAGGATAGCGGCCTACTGTAGTCATTTGAAATTGCACGTTCATTTTCGTAAGTGAAAGATATAATCTGCTGTTGTTCTTGATATAACCTGACCGCGTGGATGCAAGGTTCAGCTTCGTATCCTTTCTCCTGCACGAAGATAAGTTCTTTGCAGTCATTTTGCAAAGAGACGACATAAACGTCCTTAACATGTTGCAGCATGTGTATTGCTGCAGAAATATCCAATAGTGGAGCTAGCTTACTTATTATTTTGTTGGTATGTTTGAAAAATTCATCTTGCAAGGCAACCAAATTAGGTTCACATTCATCAAGTAGAAACACTTTTTTGTTTTGAACTCTTCTTGAAGGATCCAAATAGATATAATCAAATCTTCTCTTTGGATCGTTTAGTATATATTCAACTCCATTTGCCGCAATGATCTGAAGATTTTCTGCTTTCAATATCTTTGCATTATGTTGGGTGATTGCAGCGAGTTCGGGATTGAGTTCGCAGGATGTTACTTGCTTTGCCCGTTTAGAGAAGTAAAAGCTATCAACACCGAAGCCACTGGTAGCATCAATTAAATGGCTGTTGTTTTCGATGAGTGAACTTTTAAATAATCCGGTTTTCTCGGAAGAACATTGTTCGAGATTGAGTTTGGTGGGGAAGTAAATCCCTGCTGTTTCGGCCCATAGTGGAATTTTGCCGCTCGCCCGTTGTCTACCATCGAGTTGTGCCGCGAGCTCGGAAGATGATATTCCTTCAAAAGGAGATTTTTTTAAAGCGATTTTAGTCGGAGACTCCAGTTTGTTTCGTTCTAAAAACTGTTGAGCCTCCTCTTGAAGGATTAATGTGTTCATTTATATTTTCTTAACGAGAAGTTGGCAAGTATAGGTATCCTTTAGTTCGCTAATAACTTCTTTATCAACCAAAACGCGATCAATGGTTTCTTGATTATAATAACGGATTGTAATGAGTTCTAGCCCAGATTCATACCTGACTTTGAATTTTTGCTCCAGTTCGTTAATTAAGTCGACTAGATTTTTTCCAGTATCATCGACGGAAACCGTAAAGTTGATCGCCGTATTATGCATCATATTAATTTTAATACGATGTTCATGAAATAGGTTGAAGATGTCTCTCAGATTGTCTTCAACGATAAATGAGAAATCCCTCGGGGAGATGGAAATAAAAATCTGGTTCACCTTAAAGATGAAGGAAGGCACAGGTAAAGTTTGGTTTGTACTCTTTATCATTGTTCCTGGTGAGTCAGGGTCCACAAAGGATCGCACATTTAATGCGATCTTTTTATTCTGAAGCGGCTTGATTGTTTTCGGGTGAATAACCGTAGCCCCATAATAGGTAAGCTCTATAGCATCGGTATAAGATAGCTCAGGAATCAACTCGGTTTTCTCAAACCACTTCGGATCCGCATTAAGTACACCTGGAACGTCTTTCCATATAGTTACATTTTCGGCATTTAGACAAGAAGCAAAAATTGCCGCAGAGTAATCGGAACCTTCACGGCCCAAAGTGGTTGTGAAATTTTCAGAGGTAGAACCTAAAAATCCCTGCGTAATTACAATATACTCGTCTAGGATGGCTGGCAGTTCGGCACGGATTTTTTCTTCCGTTTTGTTCCAGTCTACGACAGCTTCGCGATAGGTGTTGTCCGTAAATATATAATCTCGTGCATCTAGCCATTTTACCTTTTCACCAATGAATGCAACGTAGGCTGCAACAATCTTGGTGGAGATAAGTTCACCCATCGAAACAATTTGATCGAAAAGATAATCATATGAATCTTGAGGTTCTTCCTCTAAAATCCACTCGATCTCCACAAAGCAGTTGGAAATCTCATCAAATATAGGATGTTCAGCTTCAGGGAATAATTCTTGAAGGATTTGAAAGTGAAATGCTTTCGCCTCTTCAAGTGTCTGAAATTGGTTCCCCGTGTTGTTAAAATATTCTTTGGTCAATTTCTCTAGAAGGTTTGTTGTCTTTCCCATGGCGGATATGACGACTAACAAGGCGTCGCCTTTGTATTTAGAAATAATCCGCGCCGAATTTCTGACACTTTCAGCATCTTTTACTGATGCACCCCCAAATTTAAAAACCTGCATTTATTTATTAGTTTAGTTGATTGCTAGTTGATACTATTAATATAGTGTAATCCTTTTTCTGAAATCAGATGTTTAAATGTTGTATAGGGAATACGTAATTCAGTATTTCCTTCAGCATAAGATTTGATTTCGTATACGTTGTAGTAAAACAGGATGTCATTTTTTTCAAAAGTGAAGTTATCGGCCAAAGAAAATTTACCGTCTTCAAAAAAGTACTTTCCATTTAGGGAATCATCAGCATTTAATCCTTCTTGCTTACGGAAGTATTGCTCGGCGATTTGAACGAATTTATTTTTGTTCTCTTCCTGAATGATATCATTGATTGTAATTGCACTGTTAGATTGACGATCAAAATTGGAGTACAGCGTGAAATGGTCCCCATGCGCTCCACCAGTATATTCCTCTTGTTTGGTTCTTACACCCAAGAAAACAGGCGTATTGACGATCACATCAATCTGTAGATCCCGACTCCAGGTTGATGTAGATTTGCCATTATTGTCTTCCACATATTCGTTGTATGAATTTATAAAGCGATGTGCTGCATCTGCCATGCTTGTGTCGCCTTCAAGATGAACGATACTTGATATGAGGGTATTGATTTTATTTTCTTGGAAAATCGGGTATTTTGCGCGAAAATAAGTTGTGTCCAAGCGATCATCTTCTTTTAGAAAATAATTGCTATGCTCATCGATGATTTTTTGACTATAGGAAAGTGTGTCTGTGGGCTGTTTCGCTATAGCGGCCTTTTTGTGGTCACTGCAAGCGGACAGAACGCAGCTAATAAATAATACTATTAAAAAAAAGTAAAATCGCATTGAATTGATGATTCTCGTTATTTAATACGTGATTGACACATTAATCCATTCGGCATCGAAGTTTGCTTTATATTTTTCATAAAACTTTATAGCTGGCTCATTCCAATCGAGGACCTGCCACACCATGCCATGAAATCCACACTGTTTGCCGTAAGCTAAAGTTTTATCAAAAAGCAGCTTGCCTATCCCTAAACCTCGCATTCTTTCGGTAACAATTAGATCTTCCAAATAAAGTCTTCTGCCTTTCCACGTTGAATATCGAACATAATATAATGAAATTCCGACAATTTCGCCATCCACTTCGGCAACAAATGCACCCCAAACGGGATTCTTTCCAAATCCTGCATCTTTAAATTCTTCAAGCGACACGGTGACCTCGTCCGGTGCTTTTTCAAAAATAGCCAATTCTTTAATTAGCTCGAGCATTTGGGTGCAATCACTTTCAATTGCCTCTCGTATCGTTGTTTTAATCATTGTTTTTGAAGTGTTTGATTACTCTTTTGCCAAATATTGTGCTTCCAATCCGCACCATTGTCGAACCTTCTTCAATCGCTAACTTATAGTCTGAAGACATTCCCATGGATAGGATATTAAAATACTCTTCCTTCCGGTAGAAACTTACCTTAATTCCATCGAATAACATTTTTAACTCATAAAATTCGGCTTTAATGACTTTTTCATTATCTGTATTGGATGCGATGCCCATTAAGCCACAGATCCGAATATTTTTTAATTCGAGAAACTCGTCGTCGCGAAGAAGTTCGATTAGTTCAGCATGGTCGAAACCAAATTTTGTTTCTTCTTCTGCAATATATACTTGTAACAAACAGTCGATTGTACGTTGCGCTTTCTGCGCATGTTTGTTAATCTCTTTTAATAATTTTAATGAATCAACTGACGCAATTAAGCTGATGAATGGTGCAATATATTTAACCTTATTAGTTTGAAGGTGACCAATCATATGCCATTGAATATCTTTAGGTAAAAGTGCTGCTTTTTCAACTAATTCTTGAACATGATTTTCACCAAATATACGCTGTCCTGCCTCATAGGCTTCCATAATGTCCGAATTGGATTTTGTTTTTGAAACTGCTACAAGTTGTACCCCAACAGCCTCGGTTTCCAATCTTAACGCTTCTAAATTACGAGCAATACTCATTTCCGATATAGTTTTGATGATGTAAAAAGCGCCAAATGTCGGTGCTTTTTGTAAATTTGTACAAAACTACGAAATGCTACGATTAATACTGAATCTACTTGCAGTCATTTTTTTATTTGGTTCTTGTATCGGAACTGGAAGGAAAGATATTATCTCCAAAAGTAAGTTTGTGGATGCATTGACCGAAATCCAACTGACAGACTCCTATCTCAATATTTTACCCATTGATAGTGCACGTAAAGTGATGTTGCCTTTGTATCAAGTGACGTTTGATAAATATGGATTGGATTCGGTTTCTTTTCGAAAGAACTTAGACTATTATGGTAAGGATGCTGAAGTGATGTCTGCGATTTATAAAAAAGTGGAGGATAATTTAACGAAGGAAAATAAGATTTACGCCGATATAGAACGAAAAAAACAAGATTCAATTCTAACGCGCGATTCAATCCAGAATATGCGTATTCAAGATAGCACCAATCGCGTTATGCGTGCACAACAGTCTTATCAGGAACGAATTGCAGCACTTATACATTATTTGCCAAATAAGACGAAATTCAACTTTAGAGAAGCTTCTTCCTTGTTTAATACAAGCTTTCAAACAAAGACTGGTATAAGCATGAATGGCTATCTCATGAACCAATTGTCGGTCGGTAATTCAAATTTACCAATTGAATCGCCTTCTCCACAGAAAGATACGGTTTCCCAACTGAAAACACCTGGTACTTCAGTCAAGGATACTCTTGTGATACAAAACCATGTGGAGCCACAATTACCAACAAGTGAATTGGAAAAAAGACCAATTCTTACACCGCCACGGCACATTAAGCCGCCGACGGAACTTTAACCATCAAAGAATATAATTTTTATGGTATATCCAATAAATGCAATTGATAAACTCGGGTTTTCCGAGATAAAAGATAAAATAAAACAAAAATGCCTAAGCGAGTCTGGGCGTGAGCTAGTTGAAAAAATTCAACCTCAAACCCGGTTTGACCAAATCGACCGATTTCTAAGACAGACCAGCGAGTTTAAGGATCTTCTAATGAATGATGGCGCATTTCCTGTTGAAAATTTCTTTCCGCTTAGATCCATTATCGAGAAAGCTCGAGTCGAGGGCGCGTTCTTACTCGAGGATGAATTTTTTCGGGTATTACTATCCCTCAAGACTGTTTACGCTATTATCCGTTATTTTAATGAGCGGGAAGGTCTCTATCCCAATTTAGAGGTATTGTTTGAGCATTTACCGATCGAGAAGGGGATTATTCGCGATATCGAAATGGTCATTGACGAGCGTGGAAAGCTTAAAAATAATGCTTCCCGATTACTGTTGGAAATAACCCAACAAATTCAACGGGCAGAACAGGAGGCCCTAAAACGTATCAATAGTATCTTTAAGAGCGCACAGGACAGCGGATGGACAGCGGATGGGAATCTGACGATACGGGATGGAAGGCTCTGTATTCCTATTCTTGCGGAAAATAAAAGAAAGCTCAAAGGTTTGATTCATGATGAGTCCGCTACGGGACAAACTGCTTATATAGAGCCTGAAGAAGTATTTCAGTTAAATAATAAAATTAGGGACCTAGAGTTTGAACGTAGGCGTGAGGTAATCCGTATTTTAGTCGAACTAACGGACAAGGTCCGGCCACATATTCCGCTCTTGCTTTCCTATCACAGCCTATTAACCAAAGTAGATTTTGTGCGAGCGAAAGCACTTTTTGCCTTGGATATTGAGGCAGAAATGCCTGAATTATCAAAGGAGGCTGAAATTAATTTGGTCAATGGTCGACATCCGCTTCTATTGCTGAATCAGCATCATACTGTTGTTCCTTTAAACATTCAAATTGATCATATTCAACGTATTATTGTTGTATCGGGTCCTAATGCCGGCGGAAAATCGGTATGTATGAAAACGGTTGGTCTTTTGCAAATCATGGTGCAATCGGGCTTATTAATACCAGCGGAACCGACAAGTAAAGTCGGTGTTTTTAAGCAGCTATTTGCAGATATAGGCGATGATCAATCTATTGAAAGTGATTTGAGTACCTACAGTGCACATCTGTCCAAAATGAAATATTTTACGGAATTTGCAAATGGACGTACTTTGGTACTGATCGATGAGTTTGGAACCGGTACCGACCCTTTGTTTGGCGGACCTATTGCTGAGGCTGTATTGGAATCCCTTAACAAAAAACAAATCAGGGGAGTTGTGACCACCCACTATTCAAATCTCAAAGTTTTTGCCAGCAATACGACAGGTCTGGAAAATGCTTCAATGTTATTTGATAATCGCGAAATGAAACCGATGTATATCCTACAAATTGGTAAGCCAGGAAGCTCTTATGCTTTCGAAATCGCGCAGAAAATAGGATTAGGTAAGGATATTTTGGAATCTGCTAAAAGTAAAATTGGTGTTCAACAGAAGAAGGTAGATACATTATTGATCGATCTTGAGCGAGAAAAGAAAGAGGTGTTTGATACAAAGGTTGCTATTAATAAGCGCGAGAAGGAACTGGAGTCGATTAAATCGGAGTATTTGGAATTACAAAGTTATTTGGAAGAAAATAAGCGCGTAATTTTGAAAAAGGCGAAAGAGGAAGCGCAACAGATTATTAAAAGTTCGAATAAGTTAATCGAAAATACGGTAGCGCAGATCAAATCTGCAAAAGCGGATAAAGAGAAAACGCGTGAGTTGCGCAGCAATTTGGATCAGGCACTTCAAGCTGTTCTTCCCAAAGAGCAAAAACCGGCGAAGCAAATCGTCAAAGAGAAAACGCCTGAAGCCACCGAATTAAATATTGGGGATTGGGTACAGATTATAGATAATGGTGCTGAAGCGCAGATTGTCGAAATTGCAAAGAATAACCTTATTCTTGCCATGGGGGAACTTCGCACTGTTCAAAAGCGAAAGAATGTGATTAAACTTGAAGGGCGGGAAGGGAAGAAGTCTGCAAAAAGTCTATCAAGATCATTATCTTCTGGTAGTGTAGCTGACTTCAAGCCAGAACTTGATTTAAGAGGCATGCGCACAGAAGACGCACTGCATGAATTAGAACGTGTTTTGGATCGGGCCGTCATGATAGGTTATCCGTCCTTAAAAATTATTCATGGTAAAGGTGATGGTATTTTGCGCAAATTTATTCGCGATTACCTTCGTAAATATAGTCATGTAAGCCGTTTTGAGGACGAACATCAAGATCGTGGGGGCGATGGTATAACTTACGCTTATCTATAGTCTTAATTTCATGGAGCTGAGCATGTTCGAAACTCCGTGTTTCATCTTTCTGTAAAGTTCGGTATGGAGAATATCATTAACTTTTTGACTAGTGAGCCTTTGTTAAACGCTCTCACTTCAATTCTGTGTGGGAGTTTAATTGGTTTTGAACGTGAGTATAGGAATAAATCTGCTGGATTTCGGACGGTAGTGCTTATTTGTTTCGGTTCGGCGATGTTTACTATTGTTTCCTGTTTGTTTATTGGCAATAGTACTGATCGCGTTGCTGCAAATATTGTGACTGGTATAGGCTTTATTGGTGCTGGTGTGATCTTTAAAGGCAAACTATCGGTTAGTGGTCTCACAACAGCAGCCGTTATTTGGGCGACAGCTGGTATTGGCATGTTTGCCGGATTGGGGCAACTGGTTTATGCGATTTCCTTTGCTGTTTTTATGGTGGTAATACTCGCGCTTTTTCAGCGGATCGAAATTCTTTTGGCTCGTTATTACCTAGTCCGTTCTCTACACGTAAAGTTTAGTTCCAATGAGTTTTATCACTTACATGAGTTTGAACAATTGGCATTGGATTTTAAGATTAAAGCTACCAGGCGTGTTATTGAAAAGATTAGTGGTAAGTTAGAAGTAATGTATGATATTTCTGGGAAAATGACCGATTTAGATCGTTTTAACCAACAATTGGCAGGTTCATTAGTTATAGATGAGTTTTATTATAACAAATAAACACATCTATAACTAACCTCATTGTAGCTTAAGTCGTTTCTTTACCTCCGAAAGTAATCAAAACCATACCTGAAATGATGACAAACATACCCAGTACCTGCTGCCAGCTCAATGAACTTTTAAAATATAGCGCCATCGCCAATTGGACAGTCAGAAATGTGCCACCAGAACATAAGGCTATTACGATAGGTTGAGAGACGTTCTTAAATAACTGCACAAGAAACCAACTTGCTGATAAAAGAATAATGTTTCCTATAATTAAAGTTGTCCATTTATACTTTGGATGTATCCCGCCAAGTTTAAACAGGATAGATGAAATAATTTGACAGGCCCAAAATGCCACAAAATATATATAGTTCAGCATGGATTTTTTATTCGTATCTACTATAAGCACTATTAAAAGATTGGCGCATCAATGCGAATTGATCGATCACACTCTTCAGAAATTCTTCGTCAAGTAAATCAAAGACCCCATTTACACCGCCAATTATATCCATTTCTGCAATTTTATAGGATTGTTCTAAGTTTCCTTGTTCAAATTTTATAATGAATTTTTGATTCATACCAAAGATTGAAATCTTGCAATCGGGATGGGGGAGTTCAGCTATTAATCTCATGTAAATTTCGTGTTTTTTAAAATTAGCATAAAAGTATAAAAAAACGCCCAAATGCAATGCATTTGAGCGCTCAGGATTATGATATGATTAGAAAAAGGCGTGTTATACGATACCTTGTGCTTTCATCGCGTTAGCGACTTTTATAAAACCACCAATATTGGCACCTTTCAAATAATTAACGAATCCACTGTCTTGGCCATATTTCAAGCAAGTTTCGTGAATGCTTTCCATAATGGTTTTTAAGCGATTGTCAACTTCTTCTGTACACCATTGTGTACGGATTGAGTTTTGAGACATTTCCAAGCCGCTGACTGCAACACCACCAGCATTCGCAGCTTTGCCAGGTGCAAAACTGATTTTTGCATCTAGAAAAACTTTAATAGCTTCTGCAGTAGAAGGCATATTTGCACCCTCAGCTACGCAGATACAACCATTTGCTACAAGCGCTTTAGCATCCGATTCTTCTAATTCATTTTGTGTTGCACATGGCAGAGCGATATCACATTTAAATTGCCATGGCTTTTGACCAGGTAAGAATTTGGCGTTTGGATAGCGAGCAGGATATTGATCGAGGTTTCTTCCCAAAGTAGCCCCAAATGCCATTTTTTCAGCATTAAAACCATCAGGATCGTAAAGTGTGCCCAAGCTATTTGATACAGTAATTACTTTGGCGCCAAGTTGAACAGCCTTTTCAACAGCGTAAAAGGCTACGTTGCCAGCACCAGATACTGTAGCTACCTTACCTTGTAAAGATTTTCCTTGATATCTGAATATGCAGTCAACAAAATATAGGAGCCCATAGCCGGTAGCTTCAGGACGAATATATGATCCACCCCATAATTCACCTTTGCCCGTTAGAACGCCTGTAAAATTGTTTTGAAGTCGTTTAAATTGACCGAATAAAAAGCCTATTTCGCGGCCTCCAACGCCGATATCTCCTGCAGGAACATCTGTATCTGCGCCAATATGACGATAAAGTTCTGTCATAAAGCTTTGGCAAAAACGCATAATTTCATTATCTGATTTACCTTTAGGGTCAAAATCAGAACCTCCTTTACCACCACCAATTGGTAGTCCTGTTAAGCTATTTTTAAATACTTGTTCAAAAGCGAGGAATTTTAAAATACTTTGGTTGACAGAAGGGGCGAAGCGAAGGCCACCTTTATATGGACCGATTGAACTGTTCATTTGAACACGATAACCACGATTTACCTGTACTTGGTGATTATCATCCAACCAAGTTACGCGAAAAGATATAATACGTTCAGGTTCAGTAAGTCTTTCAAGAATTTTTTGGTCGAAAAATTCAGGATGATTTTCAGTAATATAAGGAAATAAATCCTCAGTAACTTCTTTTACAGCTTGTAAGAATTCTGGTTCATTTGGATTGCGTTTCTCAACGATTGAAATGAACTCGTTAAAGTTTTTTGACATGTTTTAATTAGTAAAATTTCCCTTTGGCTGGCACTAATTTATATAATTTTTAATAAAAAACCAATATTTGTTAATTATTTACAATTATTGGTCTTTTTTAATGAAATTTCATATTTTTTTAAAATTATTTAAAACAGACTAATCAATAGCGAAATGAAGGCATAATGACCATTTAACAGTATTTTATTCGAAATTAAATCTAAAAGATAGAATCATTTTCGTTTTTAACAAAATAGCTATGAATACTCATTACAATTGATGAATATTTAATGTTTAGCTTTTTTTTCTGACTATTTGATAAATGTAGATGACCCCTATTTTCTTTATATATTTGGTATTTATAATTTATATTATGTTAAATAGTAAATATCGGAGTGTGCCCTCTCTATACAGTTGATCTTTAAGCTTGGTTCTTTAAAATAGATTCTGTGGTGTATAAGTTCAACTTCATAAAAAAAAGGAACCCAAACAATGCCTGAGTTCCTTGAATAATATTTAGGTTGAATATTTACGTTTAAAAAAATATTAATCGATTGCCTGAATCATTAAAGCACCAACGGTTAGATTTGTCCGTGGATCAATAACAATCGCTTGAGAATTTGCCGGATTTTCCTGCTGTAGATCAAATACTAGATTCTCAGCGGACTTAATGGCTATTCGACCAATATCATTTAGTTTGATTGGATCATTATATATTTTTTCCTGTGTATTGATATCAAATTTGTATAACACATCTACAATCTTAACCTTGGTTAATTTACTGTGGCTTTGGACAAGATAAACTTGCGCAGTATCCAAAGGTTTATTGTCGAACCAACATAAGTTTGCTTGAATATTGCGCTCAAACTTTGGCGGCTGTTCTACACTTGCAATGGTATCGCCGCGACTAATGTCGACATCGTCACTGAGGTGTACAATGACAGATTGTCCGTTTTCAGCCCGTTGAAGTTGTTGCCCGTTTAATTCAATCGCTTGAATTGTGCTATATGTTTCTGCTGGATAAACAATAACCTGGTCACCAACCGTCAGCCCCTCTCCTAGTACTCGGCCTGCATAGCCTCTATAGTCGTGTAAATCATCGGTTTGTGGTCTTACAACCCATTGGACGGGAAACCTCCAACTGGCTGCTTCCTGTTCGTGAATTTCTACATTTTCCAGGTAATCCAATAAAGATTCGCCTGCATACCAGCTCATTCTTTCTGACTTATGGACAATATTGTCTCCTTTTAAGGCTGAAACAGGTATGCAATCAATATCCTTAAGTCCGAGATTGTTAGCTAAAGTTAAATAATCAGCCTTGATCTGTTCGAAAACAGAAGCGCTATAATCGACCATATCCATCTTGTTTATGCAGACCAAGACTTGTTTCATGGCCAATAATTTGGCTATGAAAGAATGACGTTTTGTTTGCTCTATTACGCCTTTGCGTGCATCAACCAGAATGATTATGAGATCTGAATTGGAAGCTCCAGTTACCATGTTTCTGGTGTATTGGATATGTCCTGGAGCATCGGCTATAATATATTTTCGGTGTTCAGTCTGGAAATATTTATAGGCTACATCAATTGTTATGCCTTGTTCACGTTCAGCTTTAAGTCCATCAGTCAATATGGCCAAGTCTACCGTCCCATCGTCATTTTTCCGGTTGGCACGCTGTATAGCTTCCAATTGGTCGTCCAAAATGGAGTTTGTATCATATAGTAATCGGCCAATCAAGGTACTTTTACCATCATCTACAGAACCGGCCGTTATAAATTTCAATATATTCATTGTTGTCAATATCAGGTATTTGATTTGAATTAAAAGTATCCTTGTTTTTTACGTTCTTCCATGGCTGCTTCCGATACCTTATCGTCCATTCTAGCGCCACGTTCACTTACCGTTGAGGCCTTGATTTCGGCGATAATATCATCTAACTCCGTTGCTGTTGAATCTACAGCTGCTGTACAAGTCATGTCGCCTACAGTTCTGAAACGTACAGATTTGCGTTCTATGATATCATCTGCATCGATATTTAAGAATGAGGCAGCAGCCATCAGTTGCCCATTGCGGGTAATAACATCCCGTTCATGGCTGAAATAAATCGATGGCAATGCAATCTGTTCACGTTTAATATAGTTCCAAACATCGAGCTCGGTCCAGTTTGAAATAGGAAACACCCGTACATTTTCGCCTTTGTTTATTTTGCCATTAAAGATGCTCCACAGCTCAGGTCTTTGGCGTTTCGGATCCCATTGTCCAAATTCATCACGCACGGAGAAGATTCTTTCCTTAGCACGCGCTTTTTCTTCGTCCCGACGTGCGCCACCGATACAGGCATCAAAACCATGTTTTGCGATTGTATCGAGTAAGGTAACTGTTTGCAAGGCGTTCCGACTTGCATTTTTTCCTTTTTGCTCAACGACTTTTCCTTGATCAATGCTGTCTTGAACATAACCAACGATGAGTTTTTCTCCTATGTCTTCAATCAATGAATCCCTGAACGTAATTGTCTCGGGAAAATTGTGACCAGTGTCAATATGAACTAGTGGAAAAGGAAATTTACCAGGTCTAAATGCTTTTTTTGCTAGGTGAACAAGTGTAATGGAGTCCTTACCACCAGAGAATAATAGCGCTGGTTTTTCAAATTGTCCGGCTACCTCCCTTAAAATATATATTGCTTCCGCTTCTAAATGATCTAAATAGTCCATTCTCTGAAATAATAAAATTTGATTTTAATGAATTTGGGTTTCTACTTCGCTATTTTATGATTTAACGGCGTGCAAACCACATTCTTTTTTACTTTGATCTTCCCACCACCATCTACCAGCGCGGAAGTCCTCTCCTTCTTGTATTGCTCTTGTACAAGGTTGACAACCGATACTTGGGAAACCCTTGTCGTGTAGCACATTGTACGGGATATATTGCTCTTTACAATAATTTTTAACTTCCTCAAAAGTCCAGTCAAATAAAGGATGGATTTTGATGATTTGGTTCGTTTCATCGTATTCGATAAAGTCCATGTCGTGGCGATTGATGGATTGATCTGATCGGATGCCCGTTACCCAAATTTTTTTCCCTTTAATCGCGCGTTGTAAAGGTTCAATTTTCCTTATCCTACAACATTCCTTCCGATTCTCAACCGACTCATAAAAGGAGTTTGGACCTTTTCTGCTGATAAAATCTTCCAACAATGTTGTATCCGCAGTATATGTTTTAATACGCAACTGATAACGCTCCAAGGTGCGGCTCCACAGGGAATAGGTTTCTTTGAACAGTCTTCCAGTATCCAGTGTGAATATGTCGATATTAATATTATTTTTACCGATCCATTCCGTGATTACTTGATCCTCAATACCGAAAGAGGTTGAAAAAACTACCTCATTAGGAAATAGTGAGGCTATTGTTTGTAAGAGCTCCACTCCTTTTTTTTCGCCAATAATTTCTTTAATTTCCTTAACGTTCATAACGTAATATATTTTTGGTATGCTCGTTCAACTGCTTTACTTTGTATTCAAAATCTCCTCGAAGCTGCTCTCGATAAGCACTCATGAGTGATAGTGTTTCGTCAATTTCCTCCGGTAACAAGTCATTTAATAGTTCCTTCACCCTTTTGGCAATCGTCGGTGATTTGCCATTGGTGGAAATAGCTATTTTCAAGTCGCCTTTCTTTACGATGGACCCCAGGTAGAAGTCGCATAATTCGGGTTTGTCCGCGGCATTAAACAGTATGTTATTTTGCCCTGTTAAATTACGCAGCTGCTCGTTGAGCTCCATGTTATTGGTTGCTGCAATAACAAGTTGTTTGTCCGTAAGGTCGTCTGGTCTAAACGGACGCATGTGGAGCTGAATTTGTGTGTAATTTTGTAATAGCTCCTTAAATTCCGGGATGATTTCCCGAGTCACAATGGTCAGTTTTAATCCCTCATCATTGGAAATTAAAGCTTGAAATTTTTCCAATGCAACTTTCCCGCCTCCAACAAGTAAGGTGTCAATTTGATTCAATTTGACGAATATTGGAAATAGCTGGTTCATATCTATAAAGCTAAAGCTTTTTCTTTAATGTGTTGGAATGAACGATGCTTGGCAACGACCTCGCCGATTACAATAATCGCTGGGACACCGACCCTTTTCTCTGTTGATTCGTCAAGAATATTATCGATAGTACCTAGTACAACTTTTTCATTGGGCAATGAACCATTTTGAATCAAGGCTATTGGTAAATTATGAAGATTTCTTTGGCGGTAGATTTCCACGATCTCTGCCAATTTTCCGTATCCCATCAAGACAACGACAGTGGCCTTGGATTCTGCCGCCAGATAAAGATCTGTTGAAAGTGAACCGTCCGATTTGGAGCCTGTGATGACCCAAAAGCTCTCACTGATTCCCCGGTAAGTTAATGGAAGTTGCTGTAGTCCGGTAAGTCCAATTGCGGAGGAAATACCTGGCACAACGGTAGTTTCAATACCATATTGCTGTACGAAGTCAATTTCTTCGCCACCACGGCCAAAAACAAAGGGATCACCACCTTTTAGACGTACAACATGGCCATAGTTTAAGGCATAATCCACCAAAAGGCGATTGATTTCATCCTGTGAAGTAGAGAGTTGTTCGGCTCGTTTTCCAACATATATTTTGATGCATTCAGCCTGTGCATAATCCAGTAGTTCATCATTCACCAAGGCGTCGTATAAAATGACATCTGCTTTTTCTATTGCTTTGATGCCTTTTAGGCTGATCAGATCCGGATCACCAGGGCCTGCTCCTACCAATGTTACTTTTGCTTTTATTGACATACCTATTCCCTCCTATACCAATACTGGTTTTAAATTTTTCCGTTGATAGACTTCATTGATAAACTTCGTTGCTTCCTGAAGGTAGTTGATTGCAAAATGCTCCGTTGGTTCATTTTTACTAATCTGTAGAACTAATTCTGGAAACGTTTGTTCAAAATTATATTCACCTGTTTCCACGAAATGTGTTTGGAATTCGTTGATTACAATATTTTGCGTGCTGGCGCTAATCCCTTTATCCAATAGTAGGGCTTTTGCTGCTTGTACAAAGGCATTATAAGCATGATAAATCGCATCCGAGAATTTGGATTCCCGAAATGTTTCATTTGCCCATTGTAATTTCTCTTCCGCCTCATAGATCAACGTAGCAACCAAGTCAATCACCACGCCTGCACACTCGCCAACTCCGATTGCCGTTTGGAAAGTTCCTTCATGTCCCCAGTCGACAAATTCGTCCTCAGCAAGATTGGTCAAATCCGATAGAGGCTTTAAAAGATTATAAAAGTAATTTTTACTTTGTCTGTCGTAGTAAGCATGGAAGTTTTCATTTGCTTCCGCATTTTTTTTATAATCATTCAGCACCCATTCTACAACATGCAAGACTCTTTTTGTCGGCACTTTAATAATACGCTCTGCAACACGTCCTTCACCATTACCAATTGTCCCGCCGCCAAGCATAACTTGGGCTGCAGGGACCACTTTGCCCTCCGCTTTAACCGAACTACCATGAAAGCCGATATGTGCCAGACCATGTTGGCCACAAGAATTCATACAACCCGAAATTTTGATTTTTAAATCCCGATTAAAGACAAAATCCTGATGAAATTCGGCGATATAAGATTCGATAACCCGCGCCATTTCAGTACTGTTTGAAATGCCTAGATTACAGGTATCCGTACCAGGGCAAGTTGTTACATCAGCAGTACTATCAAAACCTACCTGCGCTAGATCCAACGATTTAAGTAGTTGATAAATATGTGGCAGTGACTTTTCTGTTGCGTATTTTAGCAGTAGGCTTTGGTTTTGTGTGATACGGATATCGTCCGCGACCAAATCCTTCAGACCTGCAACCAACGCGCGTGCTTTATCTGTACCTATATCACCGGTGGATACCCGCACATAGACACCGTAATATCCTTTTTGTTTTTGTTCGAATGTATTGGTGCCCTTCCAAACTTGATAGTTTAGATCACTATCTAGGTTAATAGTTGATAGCTGATTGTCGTCCGGTGGTATTGGCTGTTCGATTTTGGTTCGGTCGATCGGATAGCTTTTCACCTTCGTGGCGATTTTCTCGGCTTCAATTAAACTTAGCACTTCCTCTAACCCTAGTTTCTGAATAAGGTATTTGAATCGAGCTTTATTTCGGTTATTTCTTTCACCATAACGATCAAAGACACGAAGTGTCGCTTCGATATAAGGGATCAATTCATCCTCTGGTAGAAACTCGCTTGTTACTGATGCTAAAAAAGGCTGAGATCCCAATCCCCCACCCAATAACACTTTAAAACCACGAACTTCCACACCATCAACAATTTTTAGTTTTGGAATAAAACCAAGGTCATGAATATAGGAAAACGCAGTGTCTTCATCACTGGCAGAAAATGACATTTTGAATTTTCGTCCCATTTCCGCACATACTGGATTGCGCAAAAAATATTCAAAGGTCGCCTGAGCATATGGCGAAACATCAAATGGCTCCTTTGGATCGATTCCCGAACTTGGAGAAGCGGTGACATTACGGACTGTATTTCCACAAGCTTCGCGTAATGTAATATCGTCTTCAGCCAATTTGGACCAAAGTTCTGGTGTACGGTCAAGACTAACGTAATGAATCTGTATATCTTGACGTGTGGTCAGGTGCAGATTACGGCTTGCGTATTCGTCTGATATTGCTGCAATTTTGTTCAATTGCTTAAACGTAACCTTTCCAAACGGAAGCTTTATACGAACCATTTGAACTCCAGGTTGTCTTTGTCCATATACCCCCCTAGCCAAACGCAACGATCTAAATTTTTCGTCGGCAATTTTGCCCTCGTGGAACAATCGAATCTTTTTTTCAAGTTCGATAATTTCCTTCTCCACGATAGGATTTTCTAATTCTGTGCGGAAGCTTTGCATATAACAAATAAAATCTATTGATTTAGTATTCTTTTCTCGATGTCAAATGTAAAAATATTTTTTTAATATTCTATAATATCTACCAAATTAATATATATTTGCCCTATAAAATTTAATATATAAAACCTGTAGACTTTTAGGTGTAATGATGAGAAAGTTTTTTATAATCTTGATTTTAAGCTATGTAATCGTATTTAAAATGACTTCCTGTGCGCCAAAAGTCAAAAATGGTTATAATAAGGAACATGGTTTTGAAGGTAATATTTCTTTGTCCGGTGCCTTTGCCCTTTATCCTTTAGCTGTAGTTTGGAGTGAAGATTTTAAAAAAATACACCCTAATGTTCGTTTCAATATTTCAGCGGGAGGTGCTGGAAAAGGAATCGCCGATGTTCTGACAGGTATGGTTGATATTGGAATGGTGTCGAGAGACCTACACGAGCAGGAAATAAAAAAAGGGGCTGTTCCAGTTATTGTTGCTAAAGACGCTGTTATCTGTACGATTAATCCCGGTAACCCTAATTATTCCGCTATTTTGAAGCGTGGTCTGAGCCGCGAAGAATTGCTGAATATTTTTGTAAATAGAAAGTTTAAGACCTGGAAAGAAATTGATCCTCAGTTTACGGCGGATCCTATCAACGTTTATGTACGTTCGGATGCTGCCGGAGCAGCTGAAACATGGGCTAAATTTTTTGGTCATAAGCAGGAGGATCTGCAAGGTATTGGCATTTTTGGTGACCCTGGGATTGCTCAGGCCATTAAAGATGATACTCACGGGATTGGATTCAATAACATTAACTACGTCTATAATCTGAAAACCAATAACGTGTTTGATCGTATTGCGGTTGTTCCTTTGGATCTCAATAAAAATGGGCACATTGAGGATGATGAGCAGTTTTATGGCACTCTATCTAATTTGACAGAGGCCGTCGCTACAGGAAAATACCCAGCTCCACCCTCAAGAGAGCTAACTTTTGTAACGCGCAATAAGACCGAATCCCTTCTGTTGAAGGAGTTTATTTCTTTTGTGCTCCAGAAACAGGCGCAATCGCAACTCCTTGAGAATGGTTATGTCCCACTAAATGAAACATTGATAAAAGAAGAACTTAATAAGTTATAGCATGCTAAATACTCGTCTCGTTAAAGATTCTCTGGTCAAGCGATCCACCTTGCTCCTGCTACTGATTTCACTTTCAGTTGTGGTGATTATTGCGATTGGTTTAACTATAAAATCGATTCCGTTATTTGAATACAGTAATATCTTTCAACTGTTGACCGACAAGGTTTGGTCACCAATGAAAGGATCGTTTGGCTTTTTGCCTTTTATTGCAGGTACGCTTGCTGTTACCTTGATTTCTCTTGTTATTGCGATTCCGCTTTGTATAATGACTGCGGTTTATTTGACTGAATATGCTTCGGATGCTTTAAAAAATATGATGTTTCCGTTGGTCAATATTTTAGCAGCGATACCCCCGGTTCTCTATGGTGTTTGGGGGGTATTGTTTATTGTACCTTTAATTCAGCTGTATATCGCTCCCATCTTTGGGGTTGTTACATCGGGATATTCAGTGCTTGCCGGTGGAATTGTATTGGCAGTGATGATCTTTCCCATTATGATTTCCATTATGGTAGAGGTGCTTCAAACGATACCTTATGAGCTAAAAGCGGCTTCGCTATCATTAGGTGCAACAAAATGGGATACCATTAAGCATGTTATTCTGAAGAAGGCTAGACCTGGCATTGTTGCTGCAATTGTTTTGTCAACATCGAGGGCATTTGGTGAAACAATAGCGGTGTTGATGGTCTGCGGCAACGTTGCAAAGGTCCCTACTTCGATATTTGATGCCGGATATCCAATTCCAGCATTAATAGCCAATAATTTCGGGGAAATGATGTCAATTCCACTTTATGAATCTGCGTTAATGTTCTCTGCGTTGTTGCTGTTTGTGATCATATTTGTTTTTAATTTAATATCTCGTCTTATATTGAGACGACTGGAAGGAGCTCAGCATGGATAATACGAAAAGACGGTTATTGAGTGAAAAAGTAGCGAAAGGTTTTATGCATCTCTCTGGGATAACCGTGACTGCTTCCTTGTTTTTTATCGTAGGAACTATCTTGTATAAAGGGCTTCCTTATCTCAGTTGGGAGATGGTTAGCCAGTTGCCAAAAGGTGGATTTTATATTGGAAAAGAAGGTGGGATTTTGAACGCAATCTTGGGCTCCCTCTATCTAGCAGGTGTAGCGACAGCCTTGTCCGCAATTATAGGTATTCCGATTTCGCTGTACCTCAACGTTTATTTGGGGGCGAAATCAAAAGTGACACAGCTTGCTAAATTGTTGTTTGATGTCTTGTATGGTGTTCCTTCTATTGTTTATGGAGCGGTTGGTTTTGGTATTATGGTTTATTTAGGTATTCGAGCATCGTTATTGGGGGGAATTATTACAGTGACACTGTTAACCATTCCAATTGTGGTTCGCACGGTTGATGAATTGATAAAAACAATTCCTGACGATTTAAAGAATGTCACTCTTTCCCTTGGGACCACACGCTGGGAATTGGCTAAGGTCATGCTAAGAAGCATCCGATCAGGGCTTCTTACCGCGATTCTGCTGGCTTTTGGGCGTGCTATTGGTGATGTTGCGGGCGTTTTATTGACAACAGGTTTTAGTGACAATCTTCCAAAATATATTGATGAACCAGCGGCAACGTTGCCATTGTCCATTTTTTTTCAGCTAAGTAGTCCTATTCCTGAAGTTCAGGGGCGCGCTTATGCTTCAGCTTTAGTTTTAACAATCATTATTTTAATTATTGTAGTATGCACTCATATCCTTCAATCGAAACAAAAAAATCGTCGATAATAAGTCCTTTGAGCAATCCCCACATTGAAATCAAGGATCTTAATGTCTATATTGACGGCCGACATATACTTAAAAATATTAATCTCGCCCTTCCTAACAATAGTGTAACTTCGATTATTGGTCCTTCAGGTTGCGGAAAGACGACGCTTTTAAAGACACTCAATAGATTAGTAGATGATACCAAGGGGGTTGAAATAACGGGATCTGTACTTGTTAATGGTGAGGATATTTATGGTAGAAATGCTGAAGTAACACATATCCGTAAGAAAATGGGACTTTTATCCCAAAAACCTTATCCTTTACCAATGTCGATCTATGATAATGTGGCTTACGGTCCTCGCATACATGGTACTCGAAGCAAAAAGGAGTTGGACAGAATTGTGGAAACGCAATTGCGAAATGTGGCGTTATGGGACGAAGTCAAGGACCGTCTCGGACATTCGGCTAGCGGATTGTCCATCGGTCAGCAGCAAAGGCTTTGTCTTGCAAGAGGTTTGGCTGTAGAACCTGAGATTATACTTGGAGATGAATCGACATCAGCGTTAGATCCGCTTTCAACTGCTAAAATTGAGGAATTACTAATTGAATTGAAGAAAGATTATACCATCGTATTGGTAACGCATATTTTACGGCAGGCAAGACGGGTGTCTGACTATATTCTGTTTGTCTATGGTGGAGAAATTCTTGAGTTTGGACCGACGGAACAGGTTTTATTGAATCCGCAGAATGAAATCACAAAACAGTATGTAAAAGGATTTATTTCCTAGAAGCTTAAGAAACATCGACACTGGATTAGGTTTATGAGAAAGCAATAAGGATTGGCTGATAAAAAGAATAAGCCAAAGGCTTAATTTCTACTGTGGGATATCTTCCCTATAATTGTGAAGACGATTGCTTTGTTGGGATAAACATTAGCAAAATCAGCATATGACCGATATTGTTTCCATCAAATCAGTCCGTAACTTCGTTTAAGAAATTATGCGGGAGCATTCAGGTTTAAAATAGGAATACTCCCGCCTTTATTTTATCATGGTATCAGATAGACTCTATTTCCTACTTCAGGTGGAATAAATCATCAACGCCAAGTATCTTCTTGGAAGTAAATCCTTCGGCATATTTCGCTTGGATATATCGTCCAAATTCTCGGGCTCTGGCAGCAGTTGATTCCATGAAATCCGGATTGGAAATGTAGGTTTGTGGTTCATCAGGATTTACGTTTTCTCCTGTGTAAAATTGAGTTTTATAGGCTAAAACGGATTTTTCTTTAACATGGTAATAATGTGTTATATCGATAACAACATCTGGTTTTATATAATAATCCTGTACAAATTGCAGTACCAATCGGGGGCGGTGGGCCTCCTGAGGAACATTGTCCTGATCAAAAGTTTCCACTCTTCTCAAGCCAGCAAGAAAGCAAGCTTCACTGACCATCTGCCCCGCTCTTCCATGGTCCGGGTGGCGGTCTGTGATGGCATTTGTAATAATAATTTCGGGTTGATATTTGCGGATAGCTCTTATTACTGCCATTTTCTCTCTTTCGGCATTTTCAAAAAAACCATCTCTTAAGCCCAGGTTCTCTCTAGCTGCCAGTCCTAGGATTTCGGCAGCATCTTTTGCTTCCTGAGCCCTGGTTTCTGCTGTGCCGCGTGTGCCAAGCTCGCCTTGAGTCAAATCAACAATTCCAACCTTTTTTCCTTCAGCAACATATTTTGCCATTACTCCACCTGCGCCTAATTCAGCATCATCAGGATGTACAGCAATGATAAGTAGATCTAATTTTAACATATGATATCTCTCTTTTTATTTGGCTCTTCAATGACAAATCATTCCATTTAATCAACGAACAATTTTACTGAGATGCTATAGACAGCTTCAATATACTATTGTTCCTGAGTCGATATACGATTAGATTGACGTTGTGAAAGCCGCGGCAAAGGTAAGCAGTTTATGGGTTACTCTTGTAAAAGACGCTCGATATTGCGGCAAATTTTACTTGATAATGGCGAAGTAGTCGGATAATAGAAATCAATGACCTCTCCTTTTTTGTTTATCAGGTATTTGTGAAAATTCCAAGATGGTTTACTGTTAATATGTCCATTCTGATCTTTGCTTGAAAGAAAACTGTATAAGGGTGTTGTGTATTCGCCGATAACATGGCTACGCTTAAAAATAGGGAAACTCACCTGTTGATTGATCCGGCAGAATGTCTCTAGTGTACCACCGGTTAATGGTTCCTGGTTACGAAAATTATTTGCCGGAAATGCCAGGATTTCGAAACCTTGGTCTTTATATCTTTGGTAGAGTTTTTCGAGGGATTTAAATTGTCTGGTAAAGAGGCATTGACTAGCAGTATTGACGATGAGTAAAACTTTACCTTCAAAATCAGCGAGAGATTTTTTTTTACCATTAAACTGAAGTGCGTCAAAGTCGTATACTGTTTTCATCTGGTTTTAGTTTGATTGGTCACATGACAGGTTGGGGTCTCGATTTCTCAAATTCCCTAATGATATTTTCAATGGCAAAGTCTTCTTTTGGGTCATAAGTTGACTTTAGGTTGTGACCGAATATTTTCGCGACTCCCTGATAAAAAAAAGCGGAAATCCCACCCTTCATTTCCTTTACCATTTCATAGCCGGTATGTCCCGTATAACGATCGATCAATTTAATGAGTATTTTGCCTTGTGAAATAGTCATATTTTTGATTTCTCGGTCAAACATCTGTTTTACGTCACTTTCACATTTTTCAACCAATGCTTTATGTTCCTTCTTGTCCGAAGTCAGCGCTAGGTCTCTGTCAAGTTGATCATATCTTTTTTGCGCATAGATAGCATAAGGAAGAACCTTGAGGACATTTCTTCTAAAGCGGAGATATTCTCTTCGTGCTTCTTCACTTGACCAGGTCCTTTTGGCCACAACAGTGACCTGTGGAATCGGAAACCAGGGTAATACCTCTCCGTTTGCCAAGGTTGTTGTCATATAACTGTTTACGGTCTCCTGTGCCCCCTCTCCATACAAAGGAAGAGTGAGTGATTGAGACTGCGCCCATCCGGACAGAGTCGCTGTGAGGAATAGCAAACAAAATAATATTGTCTTCATTTGGGCAATTATATAACGCTTTTTAATTTGTCAATGCTATAATATTTTGGTAGATTTATTACAAAATAGTTAGCTTGAAAATTAGTATTCAAGAATACAATAACTAAATTACACAAATTTACTCAAAAAACATCATTTACCTGCAACGTTTATGAAAGATTATGTGATTGATATTGAAGCAGAAAACAAAGAGATAAGGAAACGTTACCGTGCATTGTTACGCGCCTGTAAACCAACTTTACAACGCGGGGACAAGCAAGAGATCCGCAAGGCATTTGATTTGGCGTTGGATAGTCATAAAGAGATGCGACGTAAATCAGGGGAGCCTTACATCTATCACCCAATTGCTGTTGCCCAAATTGCTGCTGAAGAGATTGGCTTAGGGACGACATCTATTGTATGCGCGTTGCTCCATGATGTAGTTGAAGATACCAATGTTACTCTGGATGAAATTGAAGAAATGTTTGGTAAGAAAGTTCGCCGAATTATCGATGGGCTTACCAAAATTTCAGGAATTTTCGATCCAAACAGCTCCATGCAAGCGGAGAACTTTAGAAAAATGTTGCTCACATTGGCCGACGATGTTCGTGTGATTCTCATTAAATTGGCAGATAGGCTCCACAATATGCGCACCATGGAATTTATGGCCAGGGATAAGCAGCTGAAAATTGCGTCGGAGACAAGCTACCTTTATGCGCCATTAGCACATCGTCTTGGGCTATATGCGATAAAATCCGAATTGGAAGATCTCTCGATGAAATTTACTGATCCGGATACCTATAAATTTATCGCTAGAAAACTGAATGAGAAAAAAGCTGAGCGTGAAAAATTTATAGGCGATTTTATTGGTCCAATCAAAGAGATATTGGAGGAACAGGGTATTAAGGCGTCCGTATTTGGGCGACCTAAATCAATCCATTCTATTTGGAATAAGATGCGAAAAAAATCGATTCCTTTTGAGGAGGTTTATGATTTGTTTGCTATACGTATTGTAATAGATGCTGTGGATGAGAAAGAAAAGACCGAATGTTGGAAAGTTTATTCTATTGTCACTGATTTGTACCGTCCTAACCCCGACCGTCTTCGGGATTGGATCTCCTCTCCGAAAGGAAATGGGTATGAGTCCTTACACACTACGGTGATGGGGCCTAAAGGGCAATGGGTAGAAGTTCAGATTCGAACCAAACGGATGAATGAAATTGCCGAAAAAGGGTTTGCAGCACATTGGAAGTACAAAGAATCAAATTCAGATTCTGGCTTGGATCAATGGATCAAAAAGGTACGTGACGTCTTAAGCAGTCCCGATCAGAATGCGATGGATTTTGTGGACGATTTTAAGATGAATCTCTTCTCCGATGAGATTTTTATATTCACCCCCAAAGGAACACTGATTCAACTCCCAAACAATGCCACTGCTTTAGATTTTGCCTTTGAGATTCACTCTGATATCGGTGCAAGTTGTATTGGCGCCAAAGTAAATCACAAACTTGTTCCTTTAAGCCATATTTTGCAAAATGGGGATCAGGTAGAGATTATTACATCAAGCAAGCAATCACCTAAAGAGGATTGGTTGAATTTTGTTGTGACTGCGAAAGCCAAATCCAAAATCAGATCTTCTCTAAAAGAAGAAAAGAGAAGAGTAGCGGAAGATGGGAAAGAAATTTTGGAACGTAAGTTGAAATCGTTAAAAGTTACTTACAATACGGATAATATTAACAAAATTGCCAACTTTTTAAAATATCCCAGTTCGCAGGACCTTTTCTATAATGTTGCCAAGGGCATTGTTGATATCAGGCAACTGAGAGAATATGTTGCGCATGAGAAAGCGGTTGAAATTAATGTAAGTTCTTCATCAGGAAATCAATTTAATACCCATATAGGTGGGCTAGTTGAAAAGATAAATAAGAAGGAATTCGACACGATCTTGATCGGCGATGATATGCAAAAGGTTGATTATACTTTAGCACCCTGTTGTAATCCTATTCCTGGTGATGATGTCTTCGGTTTTTTGACAGTTAATGATGGTATAAAAATTCACCGTACGAGCTGTCCAAATGCCTCCAAGCTGATGGCAAATTATGGCTATAGAATTTTAAAAGCACGCTGGGCTTCTACAAAGGATTCTGCATTTTTGACAGGTTTACATATCGTTGGCATAGATGATGTAGGATTAGTAAATAAACTTACAACTGTTATTTCTCAAGAATTTGCTGTTAATATTCGATCCTTATCAATTTCAAGTAACGAAGGTATTTTTGATGGTAATATTATGGTGTATGTAAATGATACTGCTCAGCTTGAAAGTTTGATGAGAAATTTAAAGCAAGTCAGGGGGATAACAGGTGTCAATCGATATGAATCGGAAAATTAGTAGCCAACCGTTGGATTGAAAATTACGCTAAGGCGACTACTATTAAGCACTATTTTTAATAGAGGAAATATCAATCTTAATTGGTAAATTTGTACAAGAATATTTTTACTATGAATCAAGCTGAAAATTTTGCAACTGTAAAAAAAATCTTTGAAGCCTACTTAGAAAATAAAAATCTAAGAAAAACACCAGAGCGCTATGCGATTTTGGAAGAGATTTATTCCCGTACTGATCACTTTGATGTAGAGTCTTTGTATATCCATATGAAGAACAAGAAATATCGTGTCAGTCGTGCTACAGTTTATAATACCCTAGAACTTTTGGTCTCTTGTGACTTGGTTACAAAACACCAGTTTGGAAGGAACATGGCACAATTTGAGAAGTCATATGGGTTCAAACAACACGATCACGTGATCTGTATTGAATGTAATAAGGTTGTTGAATTCTGTGATCCACGTATCAACCAAATTCAGAGTCTCATGGGAGATCTTTTAAAATTTGATATTAAGCACCACTCACTCAATTTGTATGGTGTATGTCAAGACTGTCAACTTAAGAACAAAAAAGAAGAGACCGTCGCTCACGAAGCTATTTCAAATTAATCTTATATTTTCTTAAATATAATAGTACATTTGTTCAGGAATGTTCAGGGGAAAATTCCTGAACATTTTATTTTTAAATAGAGTCTATTTTTATTAATAACATTTTAATTACTATACTTTAAAAGCTATGCAAGTTGATGTGCTTTTGGGCTTACAATGGGGTGACGAGGGTAAAGGTAAAATCGTAGACGTATTTTGTCCAAAATACGATTTAATCGCTCGTTTCCAAGGCGGCCCTAACGCCGGACACACGTTGGAATTCGATAACAAGAAATTCGTACTCAACACAATTCCATCTGGTATCTTCAATGAAGGTACACTAAATCTTATTGGTAATGGTGTCGTTATCGATCCGATTATCTTAAAAAGAGAGTTAGACAACCTGAAGACAGCTGGTTTTGATCCGGTGGGTAAAGGCAATTTAGTTTTAGCGCGAAAAGCACACCTTATCCTGCCTACACACCAATTATTGGATGCTGCCTCAGAATCAAAAATGGGTGCAGGAAAAATTGGATCCACTTTGAAAGGTATCGGTCCAACTTACATGGATAAAACCGGTAGAAATGGTTTACGTGTAGGTGATACGACACTTCCGGATTTTCAAGAGCGTTACCAAAAGTTGAAAGAAAAACACCTAAGCATTCTTTCGCACTATGGTGAGATACCTGATTTCAGTGAAAAAGAGAAGGCATTTTTAGATGCTATCGAATTCATTAAATCTATCCCACATGTGGATTCAGAGCATTTGGTGAATCAATATCTGAAAGAAGGCAAACGTGTGTTGGCTGAGGGTGCGCAAGGTACGCTGTTGGATGTGGATTTTGGTTCTTATCCATTTGTAACTTCATCGAATACCACAACAGCCGGAGCTTGTACAGGCCTAGGTATTGCGCCAAATAAAATCGGCAAGGTATATGGTATCTTTAAAGCTTATGCGACTCGTGTAGGTGGTGGTCCCTTCCCTACTGAACTTCACGATGAAACTGGCGAAAAATTACGTCAATTAGGTCATGAATTTGGAGCAACTACTGGTCGTGCTCGCCGTACAGGTTGGATTGATATTCCTGCCTTGAAATATGCTATTATGCTTAATGGCGTAACAGACTTGATTATGATGAAGGCCGACGTTTTGGATACCTTCGACAAAATCTATGCATGTACACATTATAAATATAATGGTGAAGTGATTGATTATATGCCTTATGAAATCATCACACATCAAGCCGAACCTATCTTGGAAGAAATTGATGGGTGGAAACAAGATTTGACTGGTATAACGTCTGAACAGCAGATACCTGAAGCATTAAAAAATTACATTTCTTATTTAGAGAAAGCTCTTGAAGTACCTATCACAATCCTATCGGTAGGTCCTGATCGTAAACAAACATTAGCTTTATCAAAATAAACTATGCGGATCGAAAGTTTTGATCTTCTCGATTCTAAAGATAAATTTCATCAAAAAGCCCTGCATTGGTCGGGGCAATTTGATGAAATTTCTTTCTTTAATAGTAATGGGATGTCCGATCAATGGGGAAGATATGAGCAAGTATTGGCTGTCAAGGCATTATTCTCCTTCCGTGCAAATGAAAATGTATTTGATCAGCTCGATACATTTTTGAATTTATATCAATCTCAGTTTATCCCTGGATTTCTATCCTACGACCTCAAGAATGAGATAGAGGAATTACAGACAACGGGAAAGGATCAGCTCGAATTTCCGGAAGCTTATTTCTTCGTGCCAGCGATTACGCTCCGATGGACGGCAAATCAAGTGCATATAGAGGCTGAAGATCCAGTTAAAATCTATCAAGCTATTTCCGATACGAAGATTCCTTTAGCAGCTCCAATCGTAGTGCAAGTACAATCGCGTTGGACAAAAAGTGAGTACGTCAAAGCATTTGAAGATGTGCAAGCGCATATTCAACGTGGAGACATTTATGAAGTTAACCTTTGTCAAGAATTTTTTGCTGAGAACGCCGACATCTCGCCGCTCGAAGTTTATCATCAATTGAATAGCATATCACCTACCCCATTTAGTTCGTTCTTCAGAGTAGGACATCATTTTATCATGTGTGCTTCTCCGGAGCGATTTTTAGCGAAAAGGCAGGGAAAGCTGATTTCTCAGCCGATTAAAGGTACGGCGAAAAGGGGGGCAAATCCAACAGAGGACCGACAGATTATAGCTGATATGTTGCGGTCAAAAAAGGAGATTGCTGAAAATGTGATGATCGTTGATTTGGTGCGTAATGACCTGACACGAAGTGCTCTTCCTGGCACGGTTGAGGCTACTCGCCTTTTTGAGATTCAATCCTTCGAACAAGTGCATCAAATGATTTCTACCATTACCTGCATGCAAGACCCAGAAGTCGCCAATGTGGATGTATTTAGAAATACCTTTCCTGCAGGTTCGATGACAGGTGCTCCCAAAATTGCAGCTATGCAAATTTGCGATCAGCTTGAAGCTCGAAAGAGAGGTGTCTATGCAGGGTCTATCGGATACTTTGACACTGTACATGATGAGTTCGATTTTAATGTTGTCATCCGCTCACTGCTGTATAATAAACAAAAACGGTACCTTTCCTTTCATACTGGAGGGGCGGTCACCAATCAGGCAGCTGCAGATCAGGAGTATCAAGAATGCCTTTTGAAAGCTTCAGCCATCCTTGAAGCCCTAGATGCAAGATTGGAAGAATAAAACTATACTAATTTTGTAGAGAATATTTTTTGCTTCAAGTATTTTTTCGACCTTTGTCCCATTGGTACCACAAGTTCCTTATATCGATCTACATACTCATCGGAATTATCCGATCAAAGAGCGCGCGATTCTCTCGGTGAAGAATATCGCATTGAATCATGCCGAAGAAATCACTGAAACAGATTGCTCCATAGGGTTACATCCATGGTATATAGACGGGAATTCTGAACTTGCTTTAGCCTTAATGAAAGGAGGATTAAAGCAGTATCAAGTTTTGGCGATAGGCGAATGCGGTTTGGATAAAAATATTGCCATTCCCCTCATCCAGCAGCAGCAGGTCTTTGATCGACAGGTTCAACTGGCTCAAGTTTATCGAAAACCGTTGATTATTCATTGTGTTCGAGCTTTTCAGGAGATTGTCGGTTGTTTAAAAAAAGTGAATTTTAACGAAGCTGTTGTTTTCCATGGCTATCGGAAAAATTGGACACTAGCTCGGCAATTAATTGATCAAGGGTACTATCTTTCAATAGGTGGACATTGTTTAAATGGAAGTCAAGACGAGCTTTTGGAAAATATTTCACTCAGTCAATTGTTTCTAGAAACGGATACAGATACGACCGTAGAAATTACTACGCTTTATCAATACGTAGCTCGGATCAGATCGATCGAGTTGGAGGAGCTAAAGCTGGCTTTATACCAAAATTATAAGAAAGTATTTAATAAGTGAGGCCATCATAGTCTGTTTATTCACGTTGTCGGATAGCTATAAGGTTTCATGAAAATATAAAAAAACAAATTTAGATAGATGAAAGATTTAAGTTGGCTGTCACGTACCGAAGCATTGATAGGTCGATCAGCGGTTGAAAAATTGGCAAATTCACATGTGATGGTTTTGGGATTAGGTGGTGTTGGATCCTTTGCTGCAGAATTTATATGCCGAGCGGGAGTTGGGAAAATGACCATTATCGATGGAGACACAGTGGATCCGTCTAACCGTAATAGACAATTGCCTGCCTTGGCAACTAATCATGGTGAAGCAAAAGCTGAAATTATGCGGGAAAGATTGTTGGCCATTAATCCTGAGTTGGATTTAACCGTAATACAAGATTTTATCATTCCAGAAAAGATACCCGCTTTATTAGAATTGGCGCCAGATTATTGTGTGGAAGCCATTGATAGTATTACACCGAAACTATTTTTCATTCGGAGGGCGTTAGAAGCCAATATACCATTTGTGAGTTCAATGGGTGCCGGTGGCAAAGTGGATCCGACAAAAATAAAAATTGCTGATATCGGTAAATCTTATAATTGTAAGTTGGCCCAACATATCCGTAAGAAATTGCGCAAACATGGTATACGTGATGGAGTGAAAGTGGCATTTTCAACCGAACTTCCAAACAAGGATTCATTATTGTATACCGATGGAAGTAATTTTAAAAAGTCCGCTTATGGCACCATGTCCTATTTACCAGCGGCTTTTGGTGGGGCAATAGCTTCTGTTGCTATACGAGATTTAATAGAAAATGCTTAACTTAGGTATTAAATAAACATATGAAGAAATGAAAGAAGCTGCCTGCCAATTGCGGGTAGCTTCTTTTTTTCTTAGGCTATCGGCTTGTGACCCCTTTTATATCAATACCTTTGGGCTTGATATGTTCCAATCGTTTCTTGAGTGTATCTATTTTTGATTTTTCAAGATTACCCGTTGCAATTATAATCCCTTCTTTAACCTGTGCTGTAATGGTCGGAAAATCTTCCAGAACAAGGTTAACATCTCGTGTTAAGGTAGAATCTATCGCGCCGCCCAAAATTTCGTGATATTTTTCACGGGCATCTTCTGGTTCAGGAAGATTTACGACAATATTGTTGTGAATGGATTTGATATCCTCTCCTCCGGCTAGCTTTGTTTTGTTTTCTATGTCCTGCTTGAGAGAGTCTGAACCTATTTGTCCATTCAAGGTTACATTACCCTCTTCGACATCGACTCCGATGCCCGCAGTAGTTTCCAACGCTGTCTCGATTTTTGATCTTAGTTTTTCGTCCGACTCGGGCGATCTACAAGAGTGAATAAATAGTGCAGCACCAAGCAAGAAGATTAAAATTAAACTATTGAATTTCATGTCATTCTTTGTTTCTGTACTAAATAAGAACAGATGCGTCGGCATATTGTTTAATTTTTCGGTATTTTCATCACCTAGTAAATTGCAATAACTTTTTGATTAACGTTATTAAAAACAAAACTATCACCTATTTTTTTCCCGATAAGTAGTTGTCCAATTGGAGATGCAGGCGAGATAACGAAGATATTATTGGTCCCTATTTTTACAGCTCCGATACTTGTGGCGATCAAATATAGTCCAACATTGGTTTGAACAAGTGTTCCTAATCTGACGACATCAATTACATCATTTGATAATGATTCTATACTGATCAGTTGCTGTAGATCTTTATTTGCTTCAAGGAGTTGTTTTTGGTATCGATTGATGTCCTGTTGAATCATTTCACGTGACGTCTCATATTTGTCTCCAGCACTACTTTTTGTATCGTCATTGCTTGAATCCCGTGCGGTTTCCAAAGCAGATTCTATCATTGTAATACGTTCCTTGGTGCGTTTTAGCGCTATGTCAAGGACCTCCCCTTTTATGTCGAAATAATTATTTGTCATTCCGAAAAATAAGGAATAAGTTTTATTCATTAAAAAATAAAAACAATAGGCTTAGGCTCAATAGAATATAATAAATTGGATGGTAAATAATACGAATAAGGTTGCAATAAATTAAAAAATTACTACATTTGTGCACTGAAACACGGAAAGGTGTCAGAGTGGTCGAATGAGCAGTCCTGGAAAGACTGTATACGGGATGACTGTATCGAGGGTTCGAATCCCTCCCTTTCCGCAAAACAAACCGTTTTTAACACTGTTAAAAACGGTTTTTCTGTTTTAAGTACTAAATCGGCACCAAAAACAGCACTTAGATAAAAGCAAAGAAGTTCATGTTTAATGGGACTGTCTTCTTCCAAATCCCACGTATAATAAGAGCCAAATCCGGTGACTGGAGAGTCGTTATGAATACGAGATTCTGAGCTAGATTAATGAGTTCGAAAGTTTTACATTATCGCTCTACATTTTGTTAGTTGTCTAAATTTTACCTTAAGATATTCAAGTAGGCACATAACTTTACCTATGAACTGTATAATTCTTTCGTAGGCTTTCTTGATCAAGAGAATTAACAACATCAGTCAATTTTTATTAATGGATCTTGTTGCCAATCAAAAGTCAATTCATCAAATTATTGGCGTTTTTTATATTAATATTTTTTTATAATATATTAATATATGTTTATATTTAATTAATCGTACAAGCTAATGTTAATTAAGTTTTAAATGAAAAGGATAATTCAAGAAGAAGAACTTGTCAAAACTGGAAAGATGAAAAAAGATCCGCTCACTATGTCTGCGGATGAAAAGATACAATGGAGGCAAGAATTGCAAAAGAGCATTCGTTCCTATTTATTTTCTCGCGAACAGCCATTGGTTTATAACAAGGATGGGCAAATGGTTGAAGAGCATCGCGATGGCACGATTCAAAGTATTTGATCATGGCGACAATATATGTGATAACCGGTCCCCCTTACATTGGGAAAAGTACTTGTGGTCAGTATTTCATCCCAGAAGGGATTAAGATACTTGACCCAAATCTCTTTGTTCAAAGCTATGCTGAACTAGGTTTAAAAGATGGATATCGGAGATTTGAGGAACAGCTGTTGGGGCTGCTGAGTCATGACGAAGATTTTGCTGTTGAGGTCAATATCGTTAATAAGGCGCATCTTCAAATGCTACAAGACATTAAAGCCTTGTATCCTGAAAATAAGATTGAAATGATCTTTTTTTACACCGATAATATGTACATATGTCAAGCGAGGTCTAAGGCTAAGAAAAATAGTAGTTGCGACTCCGACCCTGACAAAATAACCCGTTCATATATTCATACCATGCCGCTTGTGAAAAGGCATCTAAATCTCTTTTCCTCCGTTAAGGGGATCGATATAAGCGAAAACCACATAGTACCTGAAACTGTGTTTAAATACCAAGATAATGTTTTAGGAATCGAGGAGGCTAGATCTCTCCCCGTATGGGCTCAGTGAAGGAACATCATACCCACTTAAATTTCGATAAAAGGAGAAGTCTAAATTTAAAGGCTCTTGACCTGACCAACTTCTACCTTTGTTCGGCTTTTCCTCAGCTGGACTTTAAGTTGGCTTTGATGAAAACTTTCATATTCATACTTACTGCAGTTCCAAATGGTTGATCCTTTTAAGCGATAGATATTATTACTACCACAACGATTATAATAACTTTGGCCTATTATAATCATTATTTTAGTACAATATCTTTTATACGAGCAAGCCCCTCGGATGAATCGCTAAAGATGATCTTGCCATCTCGGTCAATGACAATATAGGTCGGAAAGATAGAAACGCCCAATTCGAAGACGATAGAATTTGTTTTTTGATTCATATCCACGTATAGCTGAGGCGAGTTTAAACAATAGTGTATTTATTACTATATTTGAGAATAAACCGAACATAAAAAAACATGGATGCCCTCAACTTTCAACTTACGCTTAGACCGACAATATACACGGATTTAGAAACACATTATCAGTTTCAGCTTGATGAAGAAGCAAATTATCTCGCCGCATTTACCTCAAGTACTTCTTCAGACAAAGAAGCTTACCTTGAGAAATATGCTAAATTTCTCAATGAGCCAAGTATAAACAATCAAACGATTCTGGTTGATGGGACAATTGTAGGAAGTATTGCGAAGTTTGTTATTGATGGTGATGCTGAGATCACTTATTGGATTGACCGGAAATTCTGGGGACGTGGAATTGCAACAAAGGCGCTTAAAGAACTTCTTTCATTTGAAACAAGCCGTCCGATTTATGGGCGTGTCGCTTTCGATAATATCGGTTCTCAAAAAGTACTGGAAAATTGTGGTTTTGTTAAGGTTGGTACAGACCGAGGTTTTGCTAATGCACGCCAAATCGAAATCGAGGAATTTATTTATAGATTAGATGAATCAGTGATTTGATCAGCCTATTCATTACCAGCTTTCTTCTTAGTACATTTTGCATTTACGTTTCTGGGCCTGACAAGAATATTCCAGTCTTAATATGTCTTATCGGACACACTACTAGACGCATTATTTAGGATCGTCTTTATCGGAAAAGATCGCCTTTAACTTTTCTTCTAAATCTTTTTCCCTGAGGTCGCGGTATATAATTTTTCCTGTGGGATCCAATAAGAAGCTTGCTGGTATGGAATTTATGCCATAACGTTTTGCTGCTTGGCTATCCCAACCTTTTAAATCAGATACTTGTGGCCAACTGAGCTTATCATCTGCAATTGCTTTCATCCATTGTTCGCGTTGAGCCGCCTTGTCCAGGGATACTCCTAAGATCTCGAATCCCGAATCTTTGTATTTATTGTAAAGCGCTACAAGATTTGGATTTTCCTCACGGCATGGTCCACACCAACTAGCCCAAAAGTCTACTAATAGATACTTTCCTCGGAATTCAGTTAGTTTTAGACTCGTACCCATTTGCGTCTGTAGTTCAAGATCGGGGGCAATCTGTCCAACTTTGGTCCTGATCGACGATTCTAATTGCATGGGTATCTCTTTGGCCAAAGGGTAGCTTCTGAGCTCCTCCGCTAAACCGCTGTATATCCCTTTAACCTCTTCTATAAATTTCTCCTGTCCAGCAACAAAGGATAAACTGATTAAACTAAGGTAAGACGATGGATGTTGGCGAGCAAATGCTAAATGAACGCTATACAGGTCATCCATTAATCCCTTTTCCCGATCAATAAAAGCTTCCCGTACTTTAGGATCGCTCTGTTGATTAGCTGAAAGTGCATAAAATTCTTTATTAAGTGCTGTAAATTTATCATCTACAACGCTTCGCATTTTTTTTAAAGCATCTTGGTCGAGATTAATTTGAGACCCGCTAATTACAATGTTCTTCAAGGAGTCGCTTGCTCGCATTTCCATAGTCACAGGCTCAAGGTAAAAACGAAAAAAATCCATTTGCTCGTTGCGAGCTGGTCTATTTACATATGGATTTTTATTGAGATATAACGATGATGAAACAGGATAGTCTACGGTTCCCGAAAATGAAAAATTTCCTCCTCTGGAAAAAGTGGAATCCACGACAGACTTACCTTCTATCTCGTAGATCAAAAATACTTTAGCACCATCCTGCAGTGGGGGTATTGTGCCATTAATTTGATAGCGATTTTGCCCACAAACGAGGAAAGGAAGCGTAAGAGCCACTACTAGCAATCCTGCCCGAATTCTCATAATATAAAGTCTATTTTCCGTTAATTTACGAACCTAAATATACGGAATTTTTCTGTTCTAAACCAGTCACTATTTAGTATAATCCATGGTATATACCCGATAAAACAATTTGACAGGTGTTTTCTGCCATAAAAGAGGTAATAGATAAGTTATTAATTTGTGTGTTTTACCAAACTTTTGCATCTTTGCGTATTAGCACCAATATTTAACAAATCACCTTTATATTAACTTAAAGCTGTAAAATGCAAGACGAGATCATTAAGCACACGAAGAAAATTTATAAAACCGCAAAGGAGCCAAAGCATAGTCTCACCGAAAAATTGAAAGAAATATCCATTGAGATCTTCATTATCGTTTTTGCAGTATCACTTTCGATATGGCTTCACGGTTGGAGTGAGCATAGGCATGAACAACAAGAAGTAAAAGAATTTTTGGAGGACCTAAAAGTCGATCTCGAAAAAGATGTCCACGACTTAGAAAAGCAAAATTCCTACCTAACGAACACAGCGGAAGGATGTAAATTTTACGGGGAATTAAACCAACAAAAAATTGATAGCTTGGTGAAAGTCAACCCAAATGACCGTATTAAGATGAACCTTAATCCGATCTTTAAGATCAGAAATACTGGAAATTATGAAGGATTTCGATCTAGTGGAAAAATCGGTCTCATTAAGGATCGAAAATTAAAAACAGGAATTTTGGAATATTATCAAACCGTAGTACCATCAAAAGACGATTGGCAAACCTACTATAACTCATTGGTTTTTAATCTCGCAGATGAGCTGGTATCCGTTCCCAATGCAAATATCAATCCTGATTTAATGTACAAAGCAATTAACGCATCGCCAAAAGTAAAAGGGATTCTTATCAATGCAGCATCTCAAGCAAATATGATTATTCAGCTGAATGATCAGGTGATTAAATCTGCCAAAGAAATCATTGCCGAAATTGAGCATAACAACGAATAAATCGGTTTAAAATGAGTGTGTAATGCCTTACCAATAAAAAAAAGCTTCTTTTAAAGTTTTAAAAGAAGTCTTTTTTACTTGTTATAGATATTATCTCATCGGATTTTCACTGTTATCTGTCATCGATTTCCATACGCATTTCCAGAAGATTTGGTTTAAATCCTGCCTTTGCATAGGCTTTTATTGCACTGGTATTTTCTTCATAAACCTGAAGTCTTACTTCCGAGATATTTCTTTCTTTTGCCCAATCGATCAATCGGTGTAAAATCATCTTGTTGATACCCTGACCTCGATATTCTGGCCTAACGTACATAAAACCAAGATAAGCATACTTTTCATACTTTTGATAAGGTTTTGAATCCAATAATTTCGCATATCCTGATCCGACAAGTTGATCGTCAACAACTGCAACAAGGACTTCAGCCTCCCTAGACTTGATCAATTCGAGGAGATCATAATAATGAATTTCGCCTGGCTTTAATGTGTTATCAAAAGGTCGTTCCGCTTCAACGATCCCTTGTTCAAACTCAATTAACACATTGATTTCGCTTTCTTTTGCTTGTCTGATGATTATTTCCATAATTAATATTCTGCATGTATTATTCCGCCTCTTTCGGGCTCGATCCACTGTTGGCAAACTACAAATCGCATAGCACCTGTAGTATTATTTTCATATTTTAAGTTCTAATTAGAAGGAACTTCGGAGCCTTTTTCACCTTTTCTACAAGTTACATATTTATCACTTATAACGGAGGGGCTACTTATCAAGAATATGGAACTCTCGTTTTTCCAATAATCCATTTTTGTATAGTTCAGTATAAATCAACGGTCCTCTTTTTCTTGTGTTGATTATTGGTTCCCCCGTTTCTTCATTATATTCCTGCAATAATTTATAATACTTCCATTTGCCATCAGGAAGCCCTCCTTTATACCTTGCTTCCAAGTACGTATACGAATCTGTAAATGATGGATATTCTTGTAAGTCCACAAACCGATTTGTTTTAAATTCGATCCATTTTCCTTCTTTATGGTGATTTTTAATTGAGCCCTGTTCTTCATCTGTTTTATATAATCCATTCTGATCATAGTATCTGACAAATGTTCCGTTGCTTAAGAGCTGAAATTGATAAACAGGTTTTTGCCTAAAGGGATTCTCATTAAATTCATAATCCCGCAATGAGATTATAAAATTTTTATCGATATAGAATAGTGTATAGTCTGTGAATCCCATTTCTCCCTCATGATGAAGATAAATTCTTCTTATATCAACCGGCTTCCCATTCTTTACTGAAATTAAATATATTTTTTCTATGAATGGTTCACTATAGCGGACAGCGTTATAAATGGCCAGAAAATGAAGCGAATAATCCCCATAACGGAGGAAATTGGAGGCAAGTTTAATCTGATTATATTCTTTGCCGATATCTTGCTCAAATGGAAAAGAAACATCATATGCTTCGGGTATCGTTACGAGATTGTTTTTGATTGATTGATCAAATTTTAATGCATAGCGATTTCCTAAACCACGGTGATCTTGCATAGCCGACAATACGGAATCGACAGGTAGTTGTTTTGAAATATTTGAATACCCAAATGGAAGCGTTATACAATTCCTTTTATCCGTATTAAAAAAGTTAGATCCTTCAACTGATGCAGGTATATTTAAATTCTTATATCCGGTTTGTGCTTTGCTGTAGTTGGAAACAAGTACAAGCACAAGAAGGATAAAGGTTTTATTAATTTTACTAAACATATACTCTTTAGTTGTTCACATTGATCCTAACATTGCTCCATGAGTTTTCAGGCAAACTGAGCCATCATCTCCTATCTAACCTACCAAGCTATCTCCTTCGCTTTTTTTAATGTTTCTTCGATATTTTCACACAAAATCTTGGGAATAAAATCCTCTCTTGGCATTCCGTTGATATGATACAATCTTTCCGTTGGGAATTGGAATCCAATTTTTGTTTCTGTGAGACGGAAGTTTGAAATTGCGCCTAATAGCCCGGCCATAGGTGTGCCAATAACTGTCGCTCTATCAAGCGCGTCAAAACCTATAGCTATCCCTTCGCCCATACTTCCTGTCCAGTGTCCCACGAGGATATACACATTACCCTTGAAGATTTCCTTACGTGGACTTACATACTCTACCCAATGTCGTTTTGTGTCATAATCCTTCTCATCAAATTCGTGAATTTGATAAGGTAGAACTTTATTGACAAACCGCCCCATAATGGCCCTCGCAACCGTTGAATTTCCACCGCTAGGAGTTTCAGTCAAATCCAAAATAAGGTTTTTATTAGAAATCAAACTGTCAAGCGTCTTATCAAATTCAGCGATCAAGTTATTATTTCCCAGTGAATTATTGATTTTGATATAGGCTGTGTTTCCATTTATAATTTTATAATACAACAATTCATTCCGATTGCCATAGCTTACCGGTTCAAATGTTTTACGTTCGCCGTTTTCAACGACAGTAATCACGCGTTTCTTATCATGAGTTCCCGCAAAAAGCATATCTAAAGCATACTGATACATCTTTGGACTGTAATGATCTGTAAATCGAGGTAAGAAACTTTTTAACTGTTCATCGATTGCTTTTCCGTTGAAAAGAGTTACTTGCATACCAATTTTTAACCCAGCTAAATCTGCACCAAAACCTTTTCTTAAGTCTTTTATTAAATATTTGTTTCCATTTTTTTCGACACGTAGGTCGGACCATGATGGAATTATCCTGTTTGATGTATTAAGATTTGTGCTTAACGACGAATGTCCATTGTACAGCTCATTCAACGTATTTTCAAGCAACTGAATAAACTCGTTGTCATTTGTAACTTTTTCTACTTGTGAAGAATAAATTTCTTTGACTTTATTCCAGTCGATATTTTGCCTTTCTAAATAAGCATAATGTTTATTGATATCAGACCAAAACTCATAAAAATCCTTTTGGTATTTGGTTTGGGCGAAAATATTATTCTTTGTTAAAAATAAGAATACTATAGTAAAAATTGCTTTAGTCAATAGGCTTAATTTCATTGTTGTGTTCTTGAAGTGGTATTTCATTGGTCCAACCATAGCAAAAATAATAAAACCGGTGTTAAAATACTGAATCTTTTGAAAGCATTACTTTTTTCGTAATCTCTTTGTATAGATTTATAACTTGGAAAATCCTGGTGTTGTGATTCAGCAATTAAGCTGTTAACATCCCATTGGAGTTTTGATAATGATTAATTTGGTAACTTTTTTACCGTTATCTTTAAGACGACATGCGATTCGTAAGAAATAACGGCTTATACCGACTCCTGATGGATATTCAGATGGCGATTTTACTTTAGTCAAAAGTTTAAACCATTCTTCACCACACTGCTCTTTTACTTTTTGTTTCAACTCGTCCATAGATACGCTGGGAAAGGTCCGATGATCCTGATCAGTATATTCTTCACTTAGAAAAAGGCCATTCCCATTTGTTTTAAAGGCTTCCAGTCTGAGTTAAAATGTTTCCATTCGGTAAGATCACAATGGGGACCTTCATTCATAATAGTTACGCTGGTTTCATAGCGTTGTTCCACCTTCAAGTCACGGACCTGATCACTTAAAATAGAAATATAAGTTCCCTCGATGCTTTCCCCGACTTCTGCTTCGATTTCTACGGTATCACGTTGTAGTCGATCCATCCTTTCTGGATCAAAAATGGCCATACCTTGAATCGAAACGACAAATTCATTGAATTTTATGGATGTTGTAGTCTTAACCTCATTCGTGGTATGTGAGGCGGGGACCGTATCTATCTGCTGCCTGGATATCACTACTTCTCCGTCAATAGGATGTTCTGATTGCTTAACATCCCGTTTTTGTAGGGGTACGCTAGGATTGTTACAAGAGCAAATTGCAGCAACAGTTAGCATGATGATATTTTGTTGTATGTTCATCTCTATACCTTAGTTTGTATTTTCTTTGCTTAACCGGGCAGTGTAGTACGCAAACTGCTTCATATTTTCATTGGCAACTTTTTTAAGCGTATAAGCTTTTATGATAATCGTCGTGCTATCGATCCATCTGATGTTTTCCACCGCCCAATTGTCCGTTTCAAAACTGTTGTATTCGGAAAGTTTGATCCGGAAAGGAGCCTTTTCTTTGCGGACAGCAAGTACCCCTATAAAGCAACTATTCGCAGCATAGGCCTCATTATAATAATAAGCAAGAAAATCTCCGTTTGGAGATGGAATTGGTATTTCAACTGCACCGTCGCCGACTGAAGCAATTGTATGTTGACTACCGTTGATGCTATCGAGTAAAACTAAATCGCTAAAACCTAATGATTCAGCAACATGAATGCTTACGAGAATATGCATTTTCAGTTTGGGAAGATAGCCTTTATACGCCCAACCCTTAAATCCATCGCCATAACCGGCTGAAAAACTATATTTCCTGAACTTTAGCTTGCCTTTGCCTGTAGGAATCACAAAGCTTTTCCGTTCAACAGCAGGAGTTTTATTGATAATGTTGGAGCTAAATGCTTTATGATAGTCTTCTGGTGTAGCTGCTTTGATTACTAATTTGGGAAGGCTATCATAACAATCTCCATAACCTACTGTCAAATTTGGTATAGATTGACCGTAAACAAGGTTTATCGAAAAAAGAAATATCAATAGCGATTTCATATTTATTTCTGGATTTTAGTAAAAACAGGATTCCATCTAACATAACCCTCCCTGCGTTGCATGATGAAATAGATCTATTGTTTGTTCAAAAGTGACATCATGAATCGATCATCGTGTAAAGATAGGCCACAAGCCGCAAAAGTTTAAGACCATTTAATATTTGCATGTGGCGATTTATTATTCGCTATTTCTTTAAAGGATGAAGACTTGACGCTGTTGTATTACTATACAACTCTCCTGTTTTATCCCAACATTTGATCCTCTTGAAAACGATGACTTCGACTCATCGTCACTAGTCCAGCAGAGTGGCAACTAACAGTACAATAGCGGGTTTTTCCAAACAATCGCGAATCAAAATGAGTTTACAATGCTGTTTTATTATGGGATTGACAGATCGATCAATTTCGCTTAAAGACGGCATTCCCTTCTTTGATTGTTTCAATTACTTTGATGTCCCGTAATTTTTGGGGATCAATTGTTAATGGATTTTGATCCAAAATAACCAAATCAGCTAGTTTTCCTTTTTTGAGAGACCCTTTATCTTTTTCTTCCTGATACTGATAGGCAGCATTGATGGTAATTGCTTTGAGTGCGTCCCTGACATCAATACGTTCATCTGGCCCCAACAACATTCCCGAACGTGTCGTCCGATTGACTGCAGCATACACCCCGGTCAATAGATCTGGAGGCGTTACTGGGCTATCATGATGGATGGTAAACAGTATTCCCGCTTTTTTTGCCGACTGAGCTGGACTAATAAACGCCGCACGTTTGGGACCAAAAACACTTTGATAGTGCCAATCTCCCCATAAGTAAACATGGGATGAAAAATAGGAAGGAATAACACCGATATCTTTTATCTTGGCGATATGATCGGGGCGGCTGTTCTGCACATGTATCAAGGTTGCCCTAAGCTCAGGTTTATAAATTCCTTCGGCTTTCAATCTGCCGATCACACGAAGTGCCTGATCAATAGCCGCATCGCCATTAACATGTAGTTGTGCCGTAATATGATTTGAAAACACTGTTTTTAAATCATTGTAGAGGGTCTGGTCCGAAAAGATTGGAAAGCCTTTGTAATCTGCCGGTTGACCTTCTGGTGGAATCAGGTATGGTTCTGTCAACCAAGCTGTCTTCCCCTGAGGCGAACCATCATCAGAAAATTTAAATCCACCAAATTTCAAACGCTTTTCGTATTTCATGTAACTGGGTTTAAAGGATTTCCATTCGGCTTTGTTTGCTTCAAAATCCGGAAAATAAACCACATCTGCCTTTAGAAGATTTTTCGAAGCTGCTTCCTTCAACAGGCCAACCCCCACTCCCATCGAACGTCCGTCACAGATTGTTGTCTGCCCATAACTAAGCCATTCGTCTTGCGCTTTGACAAAATCTTTTAGGGATTGAGATAGCTCATTTTTGGCCTGTTGAGGCTTGGGAATCATATTCGTCAACTTCACCAGTGCGGCAAAAGAGGCATTTTCTTCTAGTTTGCCGTTTAGTCGATTATCAGGGCTTCGGCCGTAATGTCCCCCCTCCGGGTCTTTCACATTTTCGGCAATACCTAATAACTTCAACATCGCACTATTGGCAACACTTGCATGACCAGAAGCATGAATGACAATAATCGGATTTGTCGTACTGATCGCATCCAATTCCTGACGAGTCGGATGGCGATGCTCACGCATGATAGCATCATCGTAACCATTTCCTAATACAGGAACAGACGCGCCTAATTTTGTTCGCTTAATAACTGATAATATAGTCTTTTGAAGATCTGGTATTGAATTAACGGTACCATATGGACTTGGCGATAAATCTATTGCCTGTTCCATTCCTGCTCTTGAAGTGATATGGCCATGGGCATCAATAAAGCCAGGCAGTAAAGTTTTTCCCTTCAAATCGATCTGTTTCGTGTTTTCCCCTACATAGGGGCCCGCTTCTTTCCGGCTACCGACGAAAAGAATTTTCCCGCCTTTTACTACTAACGCATCTACTTGGGGAAAATCATCTTCCATCGTAATAATATTTCCACCAAAATAGAACGTATCGCCTTTTTGCTGACTGCTCTTACAGCTTAAAATAAAAAAGGGTAAAAGGATAATTAGATATTTCGTAATTATTGCCATGTGAGAGGTTAACTGTACTGATGAATAACAACAGAATACAGTTAATTGTTTCGCAGCTCTTTGCTGGGGAACAGTCGGTGGAAAAATGCGCATCTAGATGCGCATTTTCGATTAAAGCAGAATCGGTAGCAGTTGATCTAGACTTTCTACCTGCAGGAAATTGCTTGGTTTAACCTCATCACAAGCTTGCTCATGTGTCCAAGTCACATGGTAAGGGACATGTATTGCCTGTCCCCCCAATGCCAAAACAGGCAGAACATCGGAGTTGATTGAATTTCCGATCATGATAAAATTTTCAGCGGGGCATTCAATTTTTCTTAATAATTTTGAGTAATCGTCATTTTTCTTGTTACTCATAATTTCCACATGATGGAAGTACTTTTGGAGACCCGAATTTTTCAGCTTTCTTTCCTGATCCAAAAGGTCGCCTTTTGTGGCTACGATTAGCTTATAATGTGCACTCAGCCTTACCAACGTATCTTCAACACCTTCCAATAATTCAATCGGCATCTTTAATAAATCTTGTCCAATCGCTATGATTTTGTTTATTGTCTTCAGCGATAACTGTCCTGCCGAAATACGGCTGGCAGTCTCTATCATACAAAGAATAAAGCCTTTCACACCATACCCATAGAGGGACAGGTTATTCATTTCTGTTTCAAATAATTCTTTTGATACTGCATGCTGTGGAAGATAATTTTCTAACAGTGCACAAAAATCATGTTCTGCTTTTTGAAAATATGGTTCGTTTACCCATAATGTATCATCTGCATCGAATGCGATGACTTTAATGGCAGTTTTATTGATAATCATTCTAATTTTAATTCAATTTAAGTAGTTTACTTGATCTTGATGCCATTATATTGTTCCCATAACCCGGTCAAGTTTAGGTCTGAATCATATACGGCATTAAAAGCAAACAGTTTTCCCTTAGCCACATAATCATAAATATAAAGATCGGTTAAAGGGGTCGGAATAGATTCCAGTTCGTCTGCAGCGATCCATTCGAGGTCACCCTCATTACAATAGGGGGCCTCTACATATTCGATATCGGATACATATACATAGCTGATCCAATTGTAATTGATCGGTGATGTTTCGGTTAACATGCCACAAAATTGTTTTGACGTGATATGGATCCCTGTTTCTTCCATGACTTCACGAACTACCGCATCATCCGGGTTTTCAAATGGGTCTAATTTCCCACCAACGGGAACATACATATCTTTATTGGGTTCTTTAAGGCGCTTTAACAATAGAAACTTATCTTTATTTCTTAATATACATAGTGTGGCTACACGCTTCAAACCTGTCACTTCAGTGCTCATTTCTTTTCTGTTTGTAACAAAAATAGAAAATGTTGCGAGAGTCTTCAAGTATTTTAGCGAATTCATTCAGTCTATCTCTCCTCAGTAAGGACTTGCATATCTATTGCATCGGCATAAGTCACCTTGGCGATCACTTTTCCATGAAGCGGACGCCATAATCTTTACGCACTCACTCTCATGAGGTACCGAAATTTATTTTTGAGGGAAAGCCCATTATCCAATGAACGATCGGCATAATGGGCTATATCCATAGAATTAAACATTAAATTATGCGGGTCTTAAATGATAGGCTTTAGGCTGAACAAATGCTCGTATACCTTGAGCCGATAAGGTCGAACCTAAGCCAGAATTTCGTCTTCCGGACCAAGGCACATTAGGGCTTACCCTATCACAGCAGTTCCAATACACCGTTCCTGTATCCATTTTGCTAAGGATATTCATTGCTCTATCCTGATCGGACGAAAACACCGCTGCAGTAAGGCCATAGGTCGTATCCTGCATCAACGTAATTGCCTCTTCGTCTGAAGTGACCTTTTGTATACCTATCAACGGACCAAAAGTCTCTTCACGCATAAGTAGCATGTTGTGATTACAGTGCTCAAATACTGTGGGAGCATAATAATATCCCTTACCTTCTAATACATGTCCGCCCAACCGTAGTGTTGCTCCCTTTGCAAGGGCATCTTTCACTTGATCCTCAAGGACGTCCAGCTGAGCAGCCCTCGTTAAAGGACCGATAAATGTGTCTCCAGCGCAAGGATCGCCAACCTGATAGGAAGCTACCTCCTCAATAAATGCCTCGACAAACTCATCGTATATCTGTTCTGAAACATAGATACGTTCAACAGCACAACAGCTCTGCCCATTGTTGTAGAAAGCGCCCTCAGCTACCGACACTGCCGCCTGTTTTATATCTTTCACATCTTCTGTTACGTATAGTGGATCCTTTCCGCCTAGCTCAAGCTGGACTGGAACTAATTTATGCGCTACGGTCCTAGCAATATGTACTCCAGTTTTATAGGATCCAGTAAAGAAATAGCCATCCAATGGCAATGATAAGATATGCTCGCCAATCCTCCCATCTCCAACAATACAGTGAAATACATCATCAGGTATACCGGCTTCATAAAGGTATTTTGCAAACTGCAATCCGGTTAGCGTAGCAAATTCAGAAGGTTTATAAAGCACGGCATTGCCCGCAACCAAGGCGTACAGAAAAACATTAAAGCCCACATTATAAGGAAAATTCCATGCAGAAATATTGGCAATTACACCAAGTGGTTCATAGCGAATATGTTCTAGTGTAGCTCCCTCATTTACAATAATTTCTTCTGAAAGCCATCTTTCAGCATTTTTTCGAAGATGCTCGATACGGTTTTGTGCTCCGTTAATTTCATTAAGCGATTGTGTGATGGGTTTGCCCGTCTCCTTGATAAGGATCTCCGCAAGTTCCTGTTTATTCGCCAAGATCAGCTCCCCAAATTGTATGATGCACGCCAAACGATCCTTCAAAGGAACGTTGGCCCATTTTTGCTGTCCCTGTTTTAGTAAGGAGAGTGTATTTTCCAATTCAACTGTTGTGGTTGAAGGCAACGTTGCTACTACAGCACCGGTTGCAGGATTTCTAATTTCTATGTTGTCTTGCATGTTCGATAAAAACATTAAGAATTAAATTTTCATCTAAAAGTATTCCCTTCTGTGTTTGGGAAAATTCGGGATGCCATTGTACACCCATCACTTTCCCGGCCGCTTCTTTGGTATAACCAAATGCTTCGATAAATCCGTCTTCCGAGCGCGCAAAGACTTCGAGATCATGGCCAAGATCTTTAATAGCCTGATGATGTACAGTGTTGACCAATGGATTGGCAACATGGCCATATAGTCTGTCGAAAAGTGTTCCTGGTTCTATATGTACGGGATGATTGATGGTGTCGTATAGACTTGCTGAACGATGTACAGCCGACTGAGGAAGCTGACTACCGATATCCTGATACATTGTGCCTCCAAAATAGACGTTCATTAACTGAAATCCCCGACAGATACCTAAGACTGGCTTATGATTTCTGATGGCATAATCCAATATCTTTAGCTCATATTGATCCCGATAAGGGTCTCCTTTCCAGGGTCCGATAGGCTCTTCTCCATAATGCTGGGGTGCTATATCGCTTCCACCTTGAAGAACTATGCCATCCATCTGGTGTAAGATGTCCGCTAATAATGATTCTTCAAGATCCGGCAATAATATAGGAAGAACGCCTTTTTTAGTTATCCATCGAACCATATCATTTTCCATATAGCTCAGTGATTTGTGTCCAAAGACCGTCCTCTCGGGGTCTGGATAAAAAAAACACGCACTAATACCGATTTTTAACATATTATTTTCCTTCGTAAGCGGTTTCATAAATTGCAAGAAAATCTGCTTTGCTAACGGGCTTGGGGTTTGATGGGTGACAGAAATCTGCAAACGCCAGTTCTGATAACGGTTGCAGATGTTCCTTTTGCACGCCTATCGCAGATAATTGTGTTGGCAGTCCCAAACGTACATTGAGGTCAAACAGATAGTCTACGACCCTGTCTCCAGCATGACTGCCGAGCCCTAAAGCCATGGCCATTTTATCGAAACGATCTTCAAAACCGACATAATTAAACTGCATGCCATAGGGAAGATTTACCGCGTTGGCCAGTCCATGATGGGTATCAAGGAGCGAGGACAGCGGATGCGCTAAACTATGAACGACTCCTAAACCCTTCTGAAAAGCAACAGCTCCCATCAATGATGCCAAAAGCATTTTAGAGCGGGATGGCAAGTCTGATTCTTTCGTAGCACACTCAATAGACGTCGCCACCATGGCCATTCCTTCAAGCGCTATACCATCACACATCGGATGATACCCTTTGGCCAAATAGGCTTCCATATTGTGGGTAAGTGCGTCCATTCCCGTTGCTGCCGTAATAAACGGTGGCAGATCCATTGTAAGCAAAGGATCGGCAAATACAATTTTTGCCATCAATCTGGGACTAAATAGAATTCGTTTTTTCTTGGTTTCATCTTCTGAAATAATAGCACTACGCCCCACCTCACTCCCAGTCCCGGCGGTCGTGGGTACAGTAATCAATGGTGGTATCTCGTTGGTCACATAGATATCGCCACCGATCAGATCGTCGTAATCAAATAAATCACGATGATGATTTGCGCGCAAGGCAATTGCCCGTGCTACGTCGAGTGCTGCTCCACCGCCAACGCCAATAATTGAATCTCTATTTTGCCCTCTAAAGACATCTCCTCCCAAAAGAACATCAGATTTTATTGGATTTTTATGCAAATCATGAAAGACAATAACGTCGATCCCTTTGTTCGTCAGCTTTTGTTGGACTCCCTTAAAAAATGGCAGTTGGGCGATAGTCGGATCCGTTACCAGTAGAGGGCGATTAAGTCCATTGGTCAATAAATAGTCTGGTAGCTCATCGATCACTCCAGCACCAAAACGGATCGATGTCGGAAAATTAAAACCGTAAATTTTTGCTGTATCCATTGTTCAGTTAAATAATTTCAAAATATCTTTTTGTTTCCCAATCTGTGACCTGCTCTGAAAATTGTCGCCATTCCCATAACCGTGATTTACAAAAATGATCGACAAACTTTTGGCCAAATAGCTCGGAGGCTATTTGCGATTGCGCCATTCGAGCGGTCGCATCGTGGAGGTTTCTTGGTAACACGCCGTGTTGCAGATCTTTATAACCATTACCGCTAGTATGTCGATTATCCAATGGCAATTTATACTTGATGCCATACAACCCGCTAGCCAAACATGCTGCTACTGCCAAATAAGGGTTCACATCTGAACCGACAACACGGTGTTCAATGCGTGTGGCCTTGGGGCCACCTTCGATGACGCGGAGTGCTGTGGTACGATTATCTATGCCCCAAGTCAGGGTTGTCGGTGCCCATGCTCCTTCAGTCAGCCTTTTATAACTGTTAACAGTGGGCGCCAATAACGGTAGAATATCAGGTAAACAATACAATTGCCCAGCAAGAAAATGCTTCATCAACTGGCTCATTCCGAGTTCATCATCTTTATCATAAAAGAGGTTGTTCTGTTTGTTGAGATCCCAAAGACTTTGATGCACATGGCCACTGCAGCCAGGTAAGTCCTTGGTCTGTTTCGCCATAAAACTCGCCGTGATATTATGTTTTTTTCCGATGTCCTTAACCGCAGATTTAAAGAGCGTAGCCCTATCCGCAGCTTCAAGAGCATCACTACATTGGATCGCAGCTTCCAGAACACCTGGCCCGGTCTCCGTATGTAGGCCCTCAAGAGGTACACCGAATCTTTCGAGCATAGCCAAAAGATCCTGAAAAAATCCGTAGTTGTCAGACATCCGTAAGATGGAATAGCCAAACATACCAGATGTTATCGGTGTCATATCTCTAAAACTATTTTGGGGAGCGGCATTATCGGCTTTCACGAAATTAAACCATTCAAATTCCTGTGAAAAAATTGGTTTAAATCCGGCAGTCTCCGCCTGTGCAATTATGTTTTTAAGGAGTGATCTTGGGCACACATTTTGGTCGCGAGAAAGCGGAGATTCAAAATCAGCTAGAAAAAAGGGAATATCTTCTTGCCAGGGAATCTGTCGAAATGTATTTCCATCAATACGCGCCGGGAAATCGCCGTATCCTGTATGCCAGCCTGTAATTTCCACATTGTCATAAACCTGATCGTTAACATCCCATCCAAACACCACCGAGCAAAACCCAAATTCATTGTCCAGTGCAGAGATAAACTTATCCCGATGCATAAATTTCCCACGGAGCACCCCGTCTATATCAGCGACGGCAACTTTAACGTGCGTACTTGTGCTTGCTGTTAATTTGGCAATAATTTCATTTTTAGTTATCATAATTTGATGGTTTTGTCCTTGTCAAGGAAGATTAGGAAATAGAGGTATGATAAGATGACAAGCCCAAAGAATAATAGAGCTGTCAAGGGGTTATAATATATCATTGCAATGAGACACACGACAGCAATAATAAATGCAATTGCCGGAAACAGCGGATACAATGGAACTTTGAATGGGCGTTCCAAATCGGGTTCCTTTTTTCGCAAGGCAAAAAATGACCACATGGATATTATATAAAGACAGATTGCCCCAAAACATGCGATGGTAATAATACCTGCGGTCTTTCCGGTCAATAATGCTATGATGCCAATAGCCATATTGATTAAGAGTGCATTGGCCGGAGTCTTAAATCGTTGATGCACTTTTCCGAGAATCGACGGTGCATACCCCACTCTTCCAAACTCAAAGGTGGCTCTGCCACCAGCGAGAATGATACCATGAAATGAGGCTATAAGACCCAAAAGACCAACGCCTATAAGTAGTTTATAGAGAATATGGCGATTGTCAATGACATGTGCAATGGCAAGTGGCAATGGTGAATCGGAGGGTTCAGTGCTTCCGACAGGATAAACAACAGCCTCCCAGCCGCCGACACCCACCGCCGACAAAAATGTAATGATACAAAGCACAACTAAAGTTACGATGGCCGATCCAAAGCCGATTAATACATTTTTCTGTGGATTGATCGTTTCCTCAGCAACATTCGCTACACCTTCAATAGCGAGAAAAAACCAGATAGCAAACGGAATAGCTGCAAAAATACCCGAGAAGCCATTGGGCAATGCGTTGTGCTCAAGGTTGGAAAATTCGAAAGCCGGAAATGTAACACCGGCAAATATCAGTAATTCGATAACCGCAAGAACAGTTACGACCAATTCAAATGATGCAGCGAGTTTTACGCCCAGTATATTCATTGAAGTGAAAATCACATAGGCCCCAATGGCAAAAATAAGATAGTCAACCGAAGGATGCAATAAATGTAGATAAGCACCTATAGCAGCAGCAATGGCAGGCGGAGCAAAAACAAACTCGATATTTTGTGCAATACCGGCGACAAATCCCAAATGCTTGCCCAATCCTCGATTGGCATATTCAAAGGCTCCGCCAGCCTTAGGGATCGCACACGCCATCTCTGTATAGCTGAAGGTAAATGTAAGGTACATGATAATAACGAACACTGTAGCAATGGCCAATCCCAATGTGCCGCCTTCTGCCAAACCGAGATTCCATCCAAAATACATTCCCGAGATAACATAGCCTACACCCAATCCCCATAACATAACCGGACCAAGGACTTTTTTTAATTGAGGCTCACTCATAATTTTATTTAGGTTGGTAAATTGATAGTAATTAATTAATTTAAATTTACTACATATAGTTTAAATGATAGTATTATATATCTGTAATTATGGCTATTTTAGTAAAATAATATGGTTGTATTTTATTTACTAGTGTTTACGATCTAACTACAGTCATAGATATAGTTTTTTTAGATTTAATTTACTACGATAATGAAATTGGATGAGAAAGACCTCATGCTTCTGGACCTTTTGCAACAGGATGCGAACATAAGTAACAAGGAAATAGCTGACCGTGTTAATTTATCCATGACTCCCGTATACGAACGTATTAAGAAGTTAATAGCAACCTCCGTTCTCAAACAGAAAGTCTTTCTGCTGGACAGAAGAAAACTTGATCTTAATCTAATGGTGCTTGTATCCATCAGTATGGAAAAACATTCCAATGAAAGTGCTTTGTTATTTATGGAGGAGATACAAAAATTTCCAGAAGTAGTCGAGTGTTTCCACGTAACGGGTGCATTTGACTATCAAATAAAGGTGATGGTTAGGGATGTTGATCACTATCATGAATTCAATTTTAATAAACTGGCAACAATCAAGGGAATAAGACATATGGAAAGTTATTTTGTCATGAAAGAAATCGTGAATACAACCCGTCTCCCAATCTTTCTTTGATAATTAGTTTAGCATATTTTGGCTTTACTATGCTGCGCTGACGACTCTCCTAATTTAATTTCCCGGAATTGATGAATTTCATTGGTATGGCACCTACACTTAGGCAATGGTTCATACTTGCAGAACCATGCCTTCTATTTGTATCGTGTTGTTTATAAGAGCACAATATTCTCAAGCGATACGCCTACTCCCTTAAGAGCTGCGTAGGTTAATTTGTCCATTGAGGCTCCGTCAAAATCGATTGTTTTAATACTCTTATAATATTTATTGGTAAGCGCAAACGTTGGCCGAAAGGAGACATTTCTAAGAATAACCCCTCTAAATGAACTGTTTGCTAGGTCTGCATTATCGAATTTTACGTCGACAAATACTTGCCCATCAAAGCTTATGCCTTTCATATCACAAGACTTAAAGCAAACACCATTGAACTCACAGTGTTCAAAAATGGTTTTTCTGAGATCCGACGCCGTAAATTTGACATCAGTCAGCTTTATACTATTAAATCTAGCATTGTTCAACTCCGACGCATAAAATTCTGTACGTGCGAGAACGGTCTTGTTGAAATTTGCGTTCGTCATATTACTAGCAGAAAATGTACAGTCCGTAAGGTTCGACGAATCAAAATTAGCATCGCGGATATCACTTCCTTTAAAAATGCTTGCCGTGAAATCTGCTGTACTGAAGTCTGTACCACGCAGCTCACTTCCGAGAAATTTTCTCTTTGGCGCATTTACGCCAGAAAAATCAGTTTCGGCTAGCGTGTTACCACTAAAATCTGTCAGTAGGGGCTTTTGTCCCGTATCAGAAAATTTTGCATCTTCCAGAGAATTTCCTTTCGTGCCATCTAAAGTGCCAATGACCACCTTTTGACTTGCTACGCTATCTCCTAATTTCGAATTTTCGGCGAAGTAGTTTAGATCGACTGCGAATATTTCCGCAAGTCTATGAAGTGTTAAAAAGTCTGGTAAAGACTCTCCCCGCTCCCATTTTCCAACTGCCTGGGGGCTGACGAATAAAAGTTCAGCAAGCTGTGCTTGCGACATATTTCGCTCTTTCCGCACTTTGGCAATATTATTACCTAATGTTTTGTTATCCATAATTATTGTTTATTGATGATGTTCAACTTTACAAATATATTGAGGCTAATCTGTAATTATCGCGAAAAGGGAAATACCTCTAGTTGTAATTATGCTACTTATCGTTGTATTCGAACAACTTCGGGTTGTTATTCCTAGAGTATTGTCCTATACTGTTATTGAAACTATATTTTAAGTAAAACTCCTCAAAGACGAACCTTTCTTTATGATAATGCCATCCCATATTTTAGATCGTGGGTTATGAGAAAGACAAACTTTAACTAATTTAGGAAGATCTACCACCATGAATACCGTCAAGCTAGTTTAAATATTTCTAGAAATTTGATCTATATTTATATACCTAAAATTTACATATGTTAGAGAATTTTGAGTTTTACCTTTTTTTAGTCCTACTAATTACGATGTTGATCATGCTGGCGAGAAAAATTCAGGTTGCATACCCTGTTTTACTCGTATTAGCGGGACTTGTAATAAGTTTTATCCCGGGAGTTCCCCCTATTAAGATAGAACCCGAATTGATATTCATTATTTTTTTACCGCCGCTCCTTTACGAGGCAGCTTGGTCAACTTCCTGGAAAGAACTCTGGCGATGGCGCCGGATTATCTTCAGCTTTGCCTTTGTTGTGGTCTTTTTTACAGCATTGTCCGTTGCCGTTTTTGCCAACTATTTTATCCCGGGATTCTCCTTAGCTCTCGGTTTTCTATTGGGTGGAATAGTTTCCCCTCCTGATGCGGTTAGTGCCGGTGCAATTTTAAAATTCGTGAAGGTACCCAAAAGGCTGGCGTCCATATTGGAAGGTGAAAGTTTGTTGAATGATGCTTCCTCACTAATAATTTTTCGCTTTGCAATGATTGCTGCTGCTACTGGGCAGTATGTATGGTACCAAGCGGCCGGGAGCTTTATTTGGATGTGTATTGGCGGAGTGGGAATCGGACTTACAATTGCCTATGTTTTTCTGAAAATGCATAAACTTTTACCAACCGATTCCAATACAGACATATTGCTAACTTTTATTGCACCTTTCTCGATGTATTTGATCGCAGAACAACTTCATGCTTCTGGGGTTCTTGCGGTTGTCAGTGGCGGCTTATTTCTCTCGTATCGTAGTCACGATTTTTTGAGCAGTGCATCTCGAATCCGGACAGTAACCGTATGGGAAAGCTTTTGCTTTCTGCTGAATGGCATTGTCTTTATGCTTATCGGATTAGATTTACCGGAAATTGTATCTGGATTGGGTGATACCAATATCTCCACTGCTATTGGCTATGGCGTCGCCGTTACAATAGTCCTTATTCTTGTACGAATTTTTGCAGGGTATGCTGCAGTAATTACGACCTTGATCATGAGAAATTTTATAACGGTTGCAGACGCTCAATCGCCCGGTTGGCAAACGCCAATGATTATCGGCTGGACTGGAATGCGTGGCGTCGTTTCTTTGGCAGCAGCGCTATCTATCCCATTAACTTTGGCCGACGGAACTCCTTTTCCTCAAAGGAATCTCATTCTTTTCATCACATTTGTTGTGATTCTGTTAACCTTACTTGTTCAAGGGTTGACCCTCCCTTTTATCTTGAGGAAAATCAAATTAGTAGATAGAGATTTTGTAAGAAGTGAAAAGGAGATCGATTATGAAATTCAGAATAGATTGGCTCAAGTCGCCGTTGACAAGATTCGTAATGATTACGCGGACAAAGTTGAAAGTTTTCCGACCTTAAAGGATCAACTACAGAAGTATGAGAATCAGTTGCGGAGCTCCGAGATTATCATTAATTATGCCGAATACCGTAAAATCTATATCGATATCCTTGAAACACAGCGAATTTGGCTTATCAATAAAAACCGAGAAGAACTTTTATTGGACGAAGAGATCATCCGCAAACACCTTCGTTTGTTAGATCTTCAGGAAGAAAGGTTGAATATGAGAAGCTAATTTATCCCTAGCTCAGCCTACTGCCGTACATTAATGATCGACAATGCAGATTGAATTGTCGATCATAAATAACTAATTTATTAGTCTTCATCCAAATAAATGTCGTGAACAACAAAACGAATAGATTTGCTAAACACCAACATATCCGCTACATCTTCAGAATCTATGGCATAGAGTGTTTCTACCCCACCTTCATCCAAAAGTTCGGAATCTGGTATAAGTTCAAAAAAAGTGATTCCTTCAACAATGGATAATTCTTCTACTTTAACATATGATACATCCTGGCTCTTCCAAAGTGAGAGAATTTCTTTGGAAAACAATCGATAATTATTAGCTTGATTTGACATGCTCGCAAATTAACAAAAATATGGCTCATTATATTTGTGTTATAACGTTTCTAAAATCTTACTTACTCTTTCGTTTTTAGGATTAATTTCGCGAACTTTTTGATAGTTCTTCTTGGCACTATCTATTTGTCCAGATTTCAGGTAGGCTTCCGCTAAACTATCATAAACATTTTCACTTTTAGGATATAGCACCGTATTCACCTTAAATATGTCAATAGCTTGGTTTATTTTATGCTGTTTGAGCAATTCATAACCTGCACCGTTCAGGAAACCTTCTGAAAGCAACTCATCGTCACTATCCTGTTCTTTTGCTTTTTGAAAAGCTTTTAATCCATCCTCGAAATTTCCTTCTAAAATAAGCTCTAGTGGAGTCCGGTCATTTGCATTGACTTTCGGATTTTTGGAATAAATCTTTTTATCACGCAAAACCTGTACAAGCTCATATTGACCGCTTTCGGTATCCTTTGAAAATACTACGTTCACGTTTCGATCTCGCATAACAAAAGTATTTGCCGACACTTTAACCAACTCTACAGGCTTGTCTAGATTTTGGACTGACATAAGCTTGCCACTCTGACTATAGACCCTTATAACACCGTATTTGCCAGATCGATAACGTCCACTATTGACATTCAGTTCTTGAGAACTGAGCGGCAAAATTTTATTTATTGGGGCCAGGTAATTGGGCCATTGATAGGTTAATGCAACCGCTCGGACAAGTTCGTTGATAAATTCAGGTTTGTTTGTATTTGTAAGAATAACTACGCCATCACCGCTTGTTTTATTTCCAACAAAATAGGAGCTAAAGCCTTCGTTCCATCCACCATGGCAAAAATAAGATGAACCGTCGTAATCTTCCAGAAAGACACCTAATCCTATAATAGGTTCAATATAGGGGCTTGTGAATTCTTCGGCCATCTTCTTGGAAATAATAGTACTACTTTTGCCATTTAAGGTCCGTTGAATATCGATCACGAATCTAGCGTAATCTTCTGCTGTTGACCACAAGCCAGCAGCCGCCTGCTCTGGGTAGACATGATATCTTCCTTCGACTTTTTTACCATCTACAGTATAAGCCGTCGCCGCAAATTGTTTTTTCAACTCAGGAAGAGGCTGGGCAAAAGTGCTATTTTTCATACCCAAAGGTGAGAGTACCTTTTCTTCCATTATGCTACTATAATCTTTCCCTTCAATATCAACGAGCATCTGTTGAAGTACGGTATAGCCACCGCCTGAATACCGAAAATTTAAGCTAGGAAGTTTATCAACATACACCATAGGTGTATTAGCAGGCTTTAGACCACTCAGTACTTCTACCGCTGTAGGAATTGGGTCTGTTGTCCGATAGCCCGGGAACCCACTTACGGTAAGTCCGGCAGTGTGGCTAATGATATTTTTGAGTGTAACAGTTTTCGCTCTGGTCCAATTATTTTCGGGTATTTTCCAGGATTTCAGGTATAAATTCACATCGGCATTGGATGCCAACTTGCCAAGCTCCACTTCCTTCAATGCAGCGTATGCACTTACGGGCTTGCTCATGGACGCCACCTGAAATAAGGTGTTTGACCTAACTGGTGTCTTCGAATCGAGATCGGCAAAACCATACGTTTTGCTCCATAATATTTCAGCGTTTTTTATCACGGCGATGCTTACACCTGGAACCTGATAAAATTCCATGCGCGATTTAATATTCCAGGCCGGCTCACCCTCAAAACGAACAGGCGGTATGAGACTGGATTCGACATGAGAAATCTCCTTTATTTTTTGAGGGGTCGTTTGAGCAAATGCGGTTGACACTAGTATCGCAAAAATTCCAGTAATTGGTAAAGCTTTCATTTTATTTATGATCGTTTAAGTGATGATACGAAGCGCCTCTCCTATCTCTTGCTGGCTTCTTTGTAATTCTTCATTGACAGCTGATGCCAATTTTATTGCCAAAAACATAAATCACTGTAAAACAATGCTATGAAATAGTATTCCAAAATAAATTGATCGTATTCGGACATTTATTGTCCGAATACGATCAATTTATTTTTACTAAGCGGTATCTCGCTTTTCTAACATCATCAGCTGTCAGCCCCATAGCATGTTCGCATACAGTAGCATCTTCATTGTCGTATTAGGATCGCCAATAGAAGTTTCCTTTTGGTTGAATTGTGGAAAAATGAAAACGGGGCATACTAGCCCCGTTACATTGTTTGATTAATTGATACTTAATGATTCGGATTACCATAATAGTTTTGATAATTCTGAATGGTAGCACTAAACCATGCTCCACAGCTGCTATAATACATATCATTGGCTCCATAGCTGGTGTACGTGAGAACCTGAGTTTCGATCAACTGACCGCTTGTATTATAGATACTCATCGTCAATCTACATAGGGTACGAGACTTTCCGAGCTTGATCTCTTTGGCGTCGCTCACGATATTCAAATTAGCTTTTCCAGTTTGTGATTTGTAAATCGTTGATTTTTCAACAAGGCTGTTGTCGGCCGCTTTTGGCCCCGTTTTCGCAAAAGTAGCAGATGACATTAAAGCCAAGGCTACGGCGCTCATCATTAATTTTTTCATGTTACTAAGTTTTAGATAAATACATTGGAGGACCTGCCTCACTGTTAATTAACCTAAAACTGCCAATAAATTTAACACAGTAAACACTGTAATAAATATCTGATGTAGTCGTAACAATATTCGGTTGGTTTGATCAAATTTTTGAAAATAAATAAGAATTCAAAAAATTCTACTACCTTTGCAATCATCAGATGATATGACTATATGAAGACTGAAGCTATCGTACGAAGATCCTTGGCAGAGGAAGTTGCCGCGGCAATAGAAGAAAAAATCAAATTAGGTGAATTCCCGGTAGAATCTAAACTTCCTACGGAACCAGAATTGATGAAACAATTTGCTGTGGGCAGATCCAGCATTCGTGAGGCGGTCAAATATTTAAGTCAATCAGGCTATCTCAATGTACAACAAGGTCTTGGTACTTTTGTTAAAAGTAGCACAGGTCATCATGCTCTTGATTCAAAAATTGAAAAAGCCAATTTTAACGATATTTTTGAAGTTAGACACGTATTGGAATTGCGAATTATTGAAAAAGCTGCCTTAAATCGTACTTCGAAAGGCCTCAAGGATATGGCTCAAGCGCTCAAAAATAGAGCAAAATATGCTGAAATGGGAAATTTGATGGCGTGCGTGGATGCCGATATTGCCTTTCACAGTGCAATTGCTGAATCATGTGGAAATAGTATTTTGACCGCTTTATATACAACTTTATCTGAACATGTCAATAAGTTCTTCATGACTATTTATAAGGATACAGTACCCTTCTTAACTTCACAACAGCAACACGAGGAACTGATGTTGGCAATCAAAGATAAAGAAGTGAAAAAAGCTGTTGATATTGCTAACCGAATTATCCAACAGCTGTAATTTTCCTATAGCATATGCAAATCATCAATCTCAATATACTTTATTTTTATCAATTAAAACATCAGATGACCTGATGAATATTTCTTTTATGAAAACACAATCTTTAAACCCGAGTGGATCTTGGAAAAGCTCCGAAACCGTCTATCCGATTTTATTTGCAATTAGTCTTTCACACTTGCTCAACGACTTGATTCAGTCGGTCATCCCGGCAGTATATCCCATGTTAAAATCAAATTATGCGCTTAGTTTTACCCAAATTGGTATTATAACGTTGGTTTTTCAGCTTACTGCTTCTATTTTGCAACCCTTCGTTGGTTTGTATACAGATAAAAACCCTACACCACGATCACTCGCTGTCGGTATGCTTTTCTCTTTAGCAGGATTGATATGCATTTCTTTTGCGTCAAACTTTATCTACATTCTCCTTTCTGTAAGTCTTATTGGCATGGGTTCGTCTATATTTCATCCTGAAGCTTCTCGAGTTGCTCATTTAGCTTCCGGAGGCAAAAAGGGGCTCGCGCAGTCTATCTTCCAAGTCGGTGGTAATGCTGGTGGTGCGATAGGTCCCCTTCTTGTAGCGCTTATTGTGATCCCTTTGGGCCAACAATACATTGGTGTATTTGGCGTATTGGCCATTGTAGCCGTTATGATTCTTACTTATGTCGGTAATTGGTATCAAATACATCTCAAGCCTAAGACACAAACAACTGCTGTTGGTGCTTCAAAAGCCGACCTGCCAAAATCAAAAGTTGTATTTGCACTTGTAATTTTATTGGTACTCATTTTTTCCAAATATTTTTACATGGCTTCCATGACCAGTTATTTCACCTTCTATTTGATCAATAAATTCCATGTTTCGGTTCAGGAATCTCAAATATACTTATTTATATTTCTTGCTTCTGTAGCTGCGGGAACTATATTAGGGGGGCCATTGGGAGATCGCTATGGGCGTAAACTAATTATCTGGGTATCGATTCTCGGAGCGGCTCCGTTCACATTACTATTGCCACACGTTGGTCTAGGGCTAACCATTATCCTCGCTATTTTAATAGGTCTTATTATATCGTCTGCATTCTCTGCTATCTTGGTCTATGCGACAGAACTCATCCCAGGAAAGGTCGGAATGATTGCTGGTTTATTTTTTGGCTTTGCTTTTGGTATGGGGGGAATTGGTTCAGCAGTTCTGGGCTGGCTTGCAGATCAAACCTCAATCGAATATGTATTTAATATCTGTGCTTATCTTCCATTAATTGGAGTAGTTACAGGGCTATTACCTAATATAAGTCAGCAGAAAAAGTAATTATATAATCAGTGTGTCCGAAAAGTTTGTCACTTGTTTTGTGGAAACTATTTTTGAATAGCAGATAAAGTTTCAACCTGTCCAAAGAGCTATGGTGAAATCCGGTGAAAAATGGCAACAATAAGCGAATGGGAAGCCCTTTGCTTCGTACCTGCTTCGTACTTTCTTCGGATCATCAATAGATTCCGTACAGATGCTGAACAGTCATTGACCAGTCTCCGAACAGGAAAATACTGGTCAGGAACTGGCCAATAGCTAATCCTTATCCGGTGAGCTCCGAAGCTTGTCCGAAGCAGGTACGAACACAATAGGTATCTAAGGCATATTGCCGCCACTAGCAGCATATACTGAAACTTATTCCTGTCGCTTATCAATACAGCATAGTTACTAAAATTGGACCTATTCAAAACGTATTAAAAATTAGCCGCAAAAAAAGCTGTCCAAAAAAATGCAGTGTCCCCAAAAAGTTAGACATTTTCTGGGGGCACTGCACATTTGGACAGCTTCTTTAAATACTAGTAACCTGGATTTTGGATCAATTTTGTATTTCGATTAACCTCATCGCGATGCAAAGACGTGTAGTACATTTTGTCATCCCAGTTCCTATTTTCGATACCTGGATCAATATTGGATACCGTATAGGTATAGGTGTAGTTATCGGGATTATATTGATAAAGAGTTACATTTTTACCCGCCTTAAGGGTTCCCGTGATGTTTATAATATTTGCTTTACGACCTATAGTTTCCGCGGCTATCATCCAGCGTCGCGCGTCAAAGAAGCGATGCTCCTCGTAGGCTAATTCAATACGGCGCTCGTTTCTATAACGTGCTTTTAGAGCCGCTCCGGTTTCGGCGGTTGGAATTGCAGGCATTCCAGCTCTAAAGCGGATTTTGTTTAACCATGTTTTAGCTTCATTCTCTTCTCCTAATTCAAGACATGCTTCTACATAGTTCAATATCGCCTCTGTATAGCGAAACATTGGCCAGGGAATGCGCTGTCTTGTGTTTTGATCCTGCATTGTAGGGTCCGGATCTGTAAATTTACGAATATAATATCCTGTCCGTGAACCATTCCAATCTTCAATCGGGCTTTTTCTTGTGTCAAGGCCAAATTGGATAACCTTTTGTCCTTTGGCATTCATTATTTCGTATTGACCTGTTTGGATTTGATTCGCCTTATCTCTTTCAGCGACATCGGCTGTCCTAGGTTTCCAATCCGCACCGTCGTATAAAATTGTTGCCTTTAAACGTGGGTCACGATTTTGATAAGGGCTGGCTGCCATAGTAGGATTTGACCAGCTGAATTTTTGGCCATCAATAGTCTCGTAGTCGTCTACCAAGAGTTGTATCGGTGTATTTCCGGCCCAGTTATGATAGCCATTTGGACCGTTGTCTCGCCCTACCCAGCCACCACGTTCATCCTTTTCGTCAATAAAGAATCTCCCCAGAATAATATCTTTTCCTGCTGTAAAATCAACTGTCTTGCTCCCCCCTCCTAACGATACGGCCATATAGTTGGCGGTACCCTCATTAGGCGAAGCGGGTTGAGTTAGGTCTAACTTATAGGCGAATTCTGTATGATCCAGTACGGCTTTTGCTGCGGCTTTTGCTTTTGTCCAACGCTCCACCTGATTGCCACTCGTGTACATTAGATATTCTGGATTTTTATACCCTGCCAATAATGTTGATTTTGCTTTGGCTTTACCCGCATCATGGAGATCGCTGGCAGCATAGAGTAATACCCTTGATCTTAAGGCCAATACTGCAGTTTCATTTGCACGTCCCTTTGTTGATGAACTGCCCTTTAACAAAAGAGCTGCGCTGTCTAGATCTTTCACGATGGCATTGACACACTCCTCATAGCTATTCCTCGGAACCATATAGTCTTTATCGTTCAATGTATATATCTTATTATCGATGGGGATGCCACCATAAAAGCGTAAGAGCTGTTGATAATAATACCCACGCAGGAAATAGGCTTCGCCTAACAGCTTATCGGCTTTTGCTTTGTCAAACTTGGGTGCACTCAAATTGGAGATGGCAATGTTAGTTGCCCGGATGCGCGTATACATGCGACCGTATTCGTAAGTATCCATAATATAGCCTTGATCAGCTGGATTTGATCGAGATTCGGTCACGGTATTTATGCCCCGATTAGGGTGTGTAAATAAAGCTTCGTCAGTCATGGATGCCATTTCTTGCTCATAAAAGCCTCCTACCCCAAAACCGTTATAGATTTCTGTCACGAAAGCCTCAGACAAACCTGCATCCGACCAAACGATCTCCTGTGGAACTTCACTGAGTGGCTTCGTGCTCACAAAATCATCATTGCAAGCTTGTAATGATGCAGAAAGTACAAGTAGTATAAGTGATATATTCTTAATTTTTTTCATTTTTCTTCTTCGTTAAGTTCTTAATATGACAGTTGGTTAGAACGATAATAATGCGCCAAAATTAATCAATCTTGCCTGCGGATAATATTGCCCTAATGCATTAACGGCTTCTGGATCATACATTTTGATCTTACTCCACGTTATTAAATTCATGCCATTTGCATATAGACGTAAAGAACCAATGCCAATTTTACTACAAATGCTTGAGGCTAGATTATATCCTATTTCCACATTTTTAAGCCGCAAATAATCGGTACTCCGCATCCAATAGGTATTGTTATAAGAATAATATTGATTGCCACGGTCTGTCAAACGTGGATAAACGCTACTTGGGTTACTGATGCTCCAGCGTTTATCATAGAATTCTTCCACAAAATTTCCGATAGATCCAGATTCATCCGTTCCTACACGTATCTCTCCTCCTGTAGCTCCTTGAAATAGTACCGATAAGTCAAAATCCTTATAGGTCAGACTAAAATTGAAACCTCCCTGAAATGTTGGGTCACTATTCTTGTCTCGCCTTACTTTGTCATCCGGGGTAATCTTTCCGTCACCATTGAAATCTTTATATTTCATATCTCCAGGGCGTAAAGTTTTCGTAATGGCACTATAGTCCAATTTATTGTTGGCAATATCTTCCATGTCACGGAATACGCCGTCATAGACATAATAGATATCCGTTTTGATAGGTTTACCTGTACTTTGCTGCCATGCAGGGGCGCCTGGGGCTTCATCCCAGAAGATAATTTTGTTTTTAGCATAACCACCATTCACACCTACCGTGTACCCCAAATCTCCCACCTTGCCACGATAACCTAAGTTAAATTCCCAACCCTTGTTATCCACTTTACCAATATTTTCTGCCGGTAATGTCATCCCTGTACTTTGTGGTATTGATGCATTTTTTCTCCACAGAATGGAATTACGGCGATTTTTAAAAATATCAAACTCGAAATTCAACTTTCCTTGTAAAAATTGAAAATCAAACCCTAAATTATAGTTATTTGCAACCTCCCAAGTAATCATCTCGTTAGGAACACGGCTTTCAAAAAGGGTTTTGGCTAGCTTATCATTGACGATATAAGTACCAAAGGAATAGGTTGAAAAATATTGATATTCTTGTAACTTATCATCATAGTAGATGTTGTCATTACCCATCTGGCCATATGACGCACGGATCTTGAAATAATTAATCACAGGGACATTTTCCTTCCAGAAATTCTCTTCCGACACGACCCATCCCGCCATGGCACCTGGAAAGAAACCGAACCGTTCACTTTCAGGGAACATATACGATCCGTCATAACGCCAAAGGAATTCTGCGATATACTTGCTTTTATAATTATAGCCAAATCGCCCAAAGTAATTTAGCCGCGCTCTTTTCCATGCAGATCCATCGTTATTTTTTTCCTGTTCTCCACCGGCAAAAAGATAGTCGATCGCATTTGAAAGAAAATAGCGACGATACGCGCTGAATTTATCATTATCAATTGTTTCTCTGTTGATACCGGCTATAGCATTTACCTGATGGTCACCAAATTTCCGCTCAAAGCTTAAGATTCCACCAAGTAAGATATTCAGTTGATCTTCATTGCTTTGGTTTAAATTTGGATCGGCAGGCCCACGTCTTCCAGGAACCAGTTGTGGTGTGCTGCCATCGGCCTCATAAGCGCCCTGCCAAGAATACAAAGTCCAGGGTGTAACCCATGTTTTTTGATTTTTTACATATTTGTCAACAGAGGCATTAAGTGTTAATTTAAGACCATCTATCCAGGGATTTGTAATCTCAACCTGACCATTTGTTTGAAAATAGTAGCGTTTATCGTGATCGTAACCTGTCGCATTGGTCGTAATTACCACGGGGTTTTCGCCATTTTCGATATCTGGTCCCGGCATTCCATTCGGCCATATTGCTGGTTGTGTTGGATTTCCCCGCATCAGCATTCTAAAGACCGTGCCAGCACTCTTGGTGGGGAAATTTCGGTTTTCCTGTCTTCCTAAAACACCAAATTGTGTTTTGATATACTGACTTATATTGGCGTCCAGATTAATCCTTAAGTCATACTGTTTATAACCTGTAGCCGAATTTTTATAGTAGGCATCCTGATTTTGATACCCCAAAGACATCAGATACTTGACATCCTCAGTACCGCCATTGATTTGGAGGTTGTGGCGCTGTTGAGGTGACCAGTTTTTTAGCGTAGCTTTATACCAGTCAGTATTGGGATGCCCCCAAGGATCTGATCCGTCTTTGAACTTTTGGATATCTTCTGGTTTAAACGGCGCATCCAAAACTCCTCCACCTTGTTTATTGTAACTGCCTTTCTCGTTGATCGCTGTATAAGCAGCAGACCATTCTTCAACAGGGAGGTTATAAATTTCGAGTTCATTTCTAATTGCCGCAAACTGGGAGGCATCTGTTAATTTAGGAATAACGGTAGGTTGGGAATACCCCTGGTTGAACGTATAAGAAAACTGCGGTTTTCCTGTTTTTCCTCTTCTTGTCGTAACGAGAATAACCCCATTGGCCGCCCTGGCTCCATAAATAGCAGCAGAAGCATCTTTTAGAACCGAGATATTTTCTATATCTCGGGGATTAATACGATCAATTCCTCCTTCACGCGCAGGAACTCCATCAATAACGACTAAGGGACTGCTATTACCCAGTGTATTCGTTCCCCGAATTTTGATATTGGAACCATCGTAGCCAGGCTCGGCGCTGCCGTTGGTCGCTGTAACGCCCGGGACGCGTCCTGTTAATGCATTGGAAACGTTCAACGCCGGTGATTGTGCTAGATCGCTTCCCTTCACAGTGGCTACGGCACCGGTGACAGTCTCTTTGCGTTGCTTTCCGTAACCAACAACAACGACTTCTTCGAGATTCGATTCCGAATTAAGAAGTGTGATATCAATGGTCTGTCTTCCTTTTACAGCTTCATCCATAGATTGTTTGCCGACCATCCGGAAATTAATAATCGCACTTGCGGGGACCTTGTCTAACTTGTATCTACCTTGAACGTCGGTTTTAGTTACTAGCTTTGTTCCATTGACGGAAACTGTTACTCCAGGAATTGGCATTCCAGATTCATCATGCACCGTTCCAGAAACACTTTGCTCCTGTTGAAAGAGAATTCCATAGCTTGCGAGGGTTGTAGCATCGACGATTTGGGGACTCAAGGCCACTAATGAGCACAATGATCCAGTCCAAAACGCTCTCTTCCATTGATTTGAGAAATAATGGCAGTTAATCATAAAAACTGTTTAATTGTTTAAATTTTGTGTTTAATTAGTTATTTTTTTTTACCTCTAAGACGTATCGGTTTAGGTGTCTACTGGAGGCGATTTATAATTGTTTATTTAATATGAAAATACGAAAATAAATATACATTGCAAGTGTTATTTTTACACTATTTAACACTCATATTATTAAACGATTGATAACCAGCCTATTGGTTGTAAACAAATCAATTGTAAATTCATTTTCTCAAAATTGTTTCCAGCGCTTTTGCTACTCAACGCAAGATCAAAGAACTAGTAAAACACTGCAAATAGAGAGTCCTGAAGAAAAGTACTTTTTATCATTTAGAAACTATATTATCAATTTTTCAAATATTAATACGCATATTTATCCTATATAATTAGATCTATAATTGATTTTTTCTAAACAACTATGTACCTACAAATAATGGGGCCAAAAACGGCTTTATTAATAGCGAAGAAATAGTTGTATCTACAAAAAAACTATGACTGTAAATATTAGGCCAGAAAAGTCAAGTGACACAACGATTGTATTCGAACTGATCCGACTCGCTTTTGAAAACGAACAGTATAGCGATCATCAAGAGCACATTTTAGTAGAAAAACTAAGAAGGAGAGTAGAATTTATACCACAACTGTCAATGGTAGCAGAAGTTGAAGGAGAAATAGCAGGCTATATACTCCTGACAAAGGTGAAGATTATCGATAAAGAGAATCAAAAAACATCCGATTCTCTTGCCTTGGCTCCTGTCGCTGTGCTACCTCAGTTTCAAGGACAGGGAATTGGCGGTAAGTTAATTCTTGGTGCTCATCAGATTGCAAAAGAAATGGGTTTTGATGAGATGACAGCTGACGAACCTATCTAATACTTAATCGGATAATCTTGCATCAATTCAAACTGGTAGCCTTCTTTTTTTAATGCATCAATTAAAGTGGATAACTCCTGCTGCCCTTTTCGCGTTTGAAACATATCATCATGCATTAAGAAAACAACATTATTAGGTACCATTGAGCTTTTGTTGTTCATATAATTTCGGATATGAGACAAGGTAGACTCTTGGCTCTGTATGGGCGTACCAGTAACGCTATTAAGCCGCCACTCAACGTCCCAGCCATAAATTGTATATCCGTTCTTGTGCAATAGATCGGCTGTGCTGGATCCATTCTTAAGGTCAATCTTACGAACATTATCATATATCCAAATATTCCTTCCTGGAAGCCGAACAATTTTATGTTTTAAATGGAGATCTTTTTCATTCTTTTCAAAATCAGCAAAAGCATTTTGGGGGTTACTATAAAATCTTGAATATTGATTGTTTGCGTGCGTATAGCTGTGATTATAACAGGCTATAAGTGGATTGGATTCATAACGGGCAAGATCGCGTTTTCTTCCTTTGCTCATATTCGCATGTTTACCAATCAAGAATACACTCACTTTAATGTTTTTTTCTTTCGCAATAGAATCAATAAAAGCACTACCAATTAATGGGCCATCATCAAAAGTCAAATAAATATGTTTTGGTTGCTTATCAAATGCTTTCCGCAGGGAGTCCTTTAGCTCACGTTTTTGTTGTTTGATCGGAACAGGGTGTAGACTATCTACTGTAAAGTGTATCTGATTTTTCTGAAGCGAATCCCACCTATTCAACAAATGTGGTATTTTTTCCTTAACAACCAATTTCTCCGTAAGTGTGTCCTTCAGTTCGCCTTTTCCCAAGACTTTGTTTGAAAAATCCTTACATGCGGTTACACTAAACACTATACTACAAATGAAAAGTACCACAAACAACCTACTACACTTCATATCAATCGCTATAACTTAATGAATTTCTTTTTTCAAAATTACTACAAAAACCTATTTATTAACCATAAAATCTTACAAATCCCTACTTTCAGGGATAAGGTGAGTCATCTTCAACAATCCGGTATAGCTCTTTTTATGGCTTCAGTCTTTATTATAAATCCGATATAAGAAACTATCGTGCCACTTTTTTCGACCGTTGGTCTTTATTTCTTTTTAAAAAATAGTGCCTTGTTATACTCAAAATTCATACGTGCGATATTCAGTACTGATATGCCTTGTGGACACTCTACCTCGCACGCTTCTGTATTTGAACAATGACCGAAGGACTCCTTATCCATTTGTTTGATCATATTTATTACCCGTTGACTACGCTCTTCCTTTCCTTGTGGTAATAGTGCCATATGGGTGATCTTTGCTGAGGTAAAAAGGGCCGCGCTGCCATTTTTGCACGTCGCCACACAAGCACCACAACCTATACAGGCTGCCGAGTCAAAGGCCGATTCAGCTAATTCATGAGAAATAGGAATGGCTGTTGCATCTGGAGCCTGTCCTGTATTGATAGAGACAAATCCACCGGAAGAAATAATTCGATCGAATGCGGAACGATCCACTTTTAGATCTTTTTTTATATGAAATGCGGCTGAACGAAAAGGTTCTATGGTAATGGTATCCTTGTCTTTAAATGAACGTAAATGTAACTGGCAAGTCGTCGTATGCTTAAGGGGCCCATGTGCAATGCCGTTAATCATCATTCCGCACTGTCCGCAAATTCCTTCACGACAGTCGTGATCGAACTCGACGGGCTCTTCTCCTCCTGTTATCAACTGTTCATTTAAAATATCCAACATTTCCAAAAAAGACATATGCGGATTGAGGTCAGTTAATGTGTAGGTCACTAATTTGCCTGTAGCATTGCGATCCTTTTGTCGCCATATTTTAAGATATAAATCCATAATCATTCATTTTATTTATAGCTCCTAACAGTTGGTTGTATTTCTTCAAAGGTCAACGGTTCTTTGACCAACTCAGGTTCTTCATTTTCTCCCTTCCATAACCAAGCGGAAATAAATTGATATTCGGCATCGTTACGTAGCGCCTCTCCGTCTGCAGTTTGATATTCTTCCCGAAAATGCGCTCCACAGGATTCATTTCGCGTCAATGCATCATAACACATCAGTTCTCCAATCTCAAAATAGTCTGCTACGCGTCCGGCTTTCTCCAGTTCGCTATTTAAAGTATCGGCCTCGCCGCTGACAATAACGTCCTTGAAAAATTCTTGTTTTAGCTTTCTAATTTCTTCAATAGCATAGCGAAGCCCTTTTTCATTACGCGCCAGCCCACAATAGTCATAGAGTATTTTGCCCAGTGTTTTATGGAAATAATCCACAGTTTTACTGCCTTTGATTTTCAAAAATACGTCGATTTGTTTTCTAACATCCTCTTCAGCACGTTCAAACGCAATATGATCTGTGGAAATTTTCCCCGTATGAATATCGTTTGCCAAATAATTGGCAATCGTATAGGGACCGATAAAATAGCCATCGACAGATGCCTGAAGCAGTGAGTTTGCCCCAAGTCTGTTTGCACCATGGTCCGCAAAATTAGCTTCGCCAAGCGCAAATAAACCTGGCAGACTCGTCATCAACTCATAATCGACCCATAAACCGCCCATGGAAAAGTGTGCAGACGGTGAGATCATCATCGGTACGCTATAAGCATCATATCCCGTAATCTTTTCATACATGTCAAATAGATTACCATATTTTTCCTGTATTTTCTGTTTCCCCTGTTCGCTGATAGCCTTCGCAAAATCAAGATAAACAGCATTTTTGAGTGGACCAATCCCAAAGCCGGCATCGATCCGTTCCTTTGCCGCCCGAGAGGAAATATCCCGTGGGGCAAGATTTCCAAATGCGGGATACCGTCGTTCTAAATAGTAATCCCGTTCTTCCTCCGGAATAGCGTTGGGTTCTCGCGTCTCACCTTCCTTCATGGGGACCCATATTCTTCCGTCATTGCGCAAAGACTCTGACATTAAGGTTAATTTAGACTGATAACTGCCCGATTGTGGTAAGGACGTCGGGTGAATCTGAATCCAGCTCGGAGAAGCCATTAATGCGCCCTTTTTATGTGCGCGCCAGATTGCCGAACCGTTACATCCCATGGCCAAGGTCGATAGGTAATATATTTTACCATAACCTCCTGTTGCTAATACAACTGTATGGGCCGCATGGCGTTCAATATCGCCCGTATCTAGATTACGTACGATAACACCACGTGCCTTTCCATCGATAACAACAACATCAAGCATCTCATGTCGTGTAAAAAGTTGCACGGTTCCCTTCCCTACCTGGCGCATAAGTGCCTGGTAGGCGCCCAAAAGAAGCTGCTGCCCGGTTTGGCCTCTTGCATAGAACGTCCGACTTACCTGTACGCCGCCAAAAGAGCGATTATTTAAATAGCCACCGTATTCTCGTCCAAAAGGAACTCCTTGGGCTACAGCTTGATCGATCAAATTAAGTGAGCATTCTGCCATGCGGTATACATTTGCTTCACGTGCACGGAAATCCCCTCCTTTTAAGGTGTCAACAAACATTCTGTAAACGCTATCTCCATCATTTTTATAGTTCTTTGCCGCATTTACCCCGCCCTGCGCTGCGACGGAATGCGCCCGTCGCGGACTGTCCTGAAAACAAAATGATTTCACCTGATACCCCATCTCGCCAAGGGAGGCTGCAATAGAACTACCCGCCAACCCTGTACCAATCACGATAACATCCAATTTTTTGCGATTGGCGGGATTAACTAATTTGGCAGTCTTCTTATAGCGTGTCCATTTTTCATCCAATGGCCCTTCTGGTATTTTTGAATTTAATATCATGATTTATCCGCTTTAGTTTACTGTAAAGAATATATAAATGGGCATCATGGCAAAGCCCAAACTAATGATAACCGAATAGCCAATGCCAAGGATCTTAAACCATTTGACAAATTTTGGATGAAATAATCCTAAGGTTCGGATTGCGCTATGAATCCCGTGAATAAGATGATAACACAAGGCTATCATAGATAATACATAAATAAGGACGTACCACCACTGTTGGAAGACAGCGATCACCAAAACATATAAATCCTTGTTCCCCCGCTCATCAAGCGGGGTTGCACCAAATTTGTATACATACCAAAAATTCTGAAAATGGATAACTAAAAAGATGAGAATTATAGTACCTAAAATTCCCATATTACGCGAATACCATTTGCTTGCTCTTCCGCGATGATCCGATTTATAAACAGCTCCCTCCTTTTTATTTTTTAAGGTAATAACAAGGCCATCCAAGGCATGAAGGATAATGCTGGCATAAAGTACATAAGAGATAATCTTGATCAAGATATTGCCCGCTAGAAAATGTGAGTAGGCATTAAATTGTAAATGTGCTTGTTCCTGCGGCAAGAATAGCTGTAAGTTCCCTAGGAAGTGAATCAGCAAAAAGAACGCTAAAAACAATCCAGTCAGGCACATGAGCATCTTTTTTGACAAAGTAGATAACATAATAAGATCCTAATTTTTAATAATAACCTATAACCTTCATCCACAATCCACCAACACCCATGTAAATCACCAATAATACGATACCGATTTCCAATCCACGCAACCACCATGATTTTAAATCAACATAGCCACTTCCGAAAAATACCGGTGCAGGGCCATGGCCATAATGTGTTAATACACCATAGATGGAGCCTAGAAATCCAAGCATCATCGCAAGCAGCATTGGTGGAATGCCTAAAGAAACACCGACACCCAACAAAGCGGCATACATCGCTGCTACATGGGCAGTTGCACTAGCGAAAATGTAGTGACTAAAGAAGTAAACAAGAATAATGAAAGGAAAGGCTATTTGCCAGCTCAAATCACCAATCTGTACTTTAATCAAATCACTAAACCAGCCGATGAATCCCAATTCGTTTAATGAACTGGCCATCATGACCAACACAGCAAACCAAACAATCGTATCCCATGCTCCTTTCTCCGCTTTAACATCCTCCCAGGTCAACACAGAGGTTAGTAACAGTAGCGTTAAACCTATAAAAGCCGTCGTTGTAGCATCAATTGAAAAGGATCCACCAAAGATCCATAATGCCAATAAGATAAAGAATGCCAAAAGCATTAACCACTCATTCCTCGAAATAGGCCCCATCTCCTTTAGTTTCTGTGCAGCCATCTTCGGCGCATCCCCTGTTTTTTTTAATTCAGGCGGATATAATTTGTAAAGAACAAGAGGTACCACAAAAAAGGCGACAATACCAGGTATGAACCCTGCAATCGCCCAGGACATCCAAGTAATGTCGATTCCCAGGTTAGCAGCAAACTTTTGACACATTGGATTACTGGCCGTCCCCGTCAAAAACATCGAAGAGGCTATTAGATTCATATAATAGCTATTTAAAGTAAGATAGGATCCCAATTTCCGATGTGTCTCTGGTTTATCGGGGACGGAATCAAAACTAATAGCCATGGATTTCATAATTGGATAGATAATACCACCACCTCGAGCCGTATTGCTCGGGATTGCTGGAGCTAAACAGACGTCTGCCAATCCCAATCCATAAGCTAATCCGAGCGAACTTTTTCCAAAAACACGAATGAAAAGAAATGCAATCCGATTGCCAAGACCGGTTTTTATGAAACCGCGAGCAATAAAGAAAGAGATACCGATCAGCCAGATAACTTTGTCGCCAAAACCGGTCAAAGCTTTGGTAATGGATTTACCAGCATCTCCGGGGGCCAACACTTGTGTCAGCGCGGTAAATGCTATAGCCATCATACACATGGTACCCATCGGCGCTGCTTTTAAAATAATCCCAAGAATAGTTGCTGCGAAGATAGCAAAGAGATGCCAAGCTTCTGGGCTGACTCCTTTCGGTATTGGGATAAACCATAAAATGAGTGCCACAAGAAAAGTGATGGCAATATTTTTAATACTGATTTCTTTCATAATAAGCGAGGTTTAATAAATTAGAATCGACTTTGTACTTGAATAATAAATAAATTCTTATTGAATTCACTGGTATTTTCGGTCTGCTTTTTATACCGGTCTAACTGGAGACCAAGCTGAATCCTTGCACCATAATTTTTTAAAAATTCTAGACCAAACATCGGTGTGTATGTTTGACGTCCATTTGCATTTAGTTTATAATTAGGATCAATGTATTCATATCGGCAAGATAGCTCGAAAGCGCTTAGGTTGAAATAATTTACTTCGTATCTTAAGTTTGGAAGAAAATAAATACCCCGTACAAGGTAATCGCTCAATTTGGAGCTACGAGCACTCTCGTCCAACGAATAATACAGGCTATGATTGATCGCCTGTTTTGCTTCCAGCTGCATATCGAGATTCCAGCGCTTGCCAAAGTTCACATTTCCGGTTAGATCAACACCCAATGCGTGCACCTGTTTTTTCATAACCTCGCCAATCCCCCCATTGAGCCCTAAGTTAACACTATACTTCTTCGAAAGGCCAAAGACAAGACGCGTAGCATATTGTTTGCCATTGTCGTTATCGACTACCTGATTTTTCCCATTTCCATTTACCACGGATAACGAGTAGCTAAAAGGCATTTCCCCAAGCGTGGTCTCGCCTGTCGCTGCCACGCCGATCTGAAAGCTTGCCCAGCCGAGTTTGCCAAACTCAAGATATTGATTAGACCAATCCAATGATTTGATAATATCAATCGGATAGGTCTCTTCAATACCAAACCAGGGACGGAATTGGCCTACTGTGATCGCCAATTTGGGACTAAATGTATATTTCAAATAAGCATTTTCAAGAACTTTTGTTTTCGGATCGCTTTTAAAATCCGCGAGATTTGCCAAAACTGCCACCTCTGTGCGTTTGCTAATTTGAGCACGCATCTGAACGCGCATATACTTCACCATAAAATTGTTGTCCGTACCAGAACCATCACTGTGATGCAGTCCATTAACGTCTACATCTTTTGTGCCACTCACAAGGTATCTGGCCTGAAATAAACCTTTTACCTGAAGCTTGGGATAAATCGTATCATCCTTGGTTAGTTTTACAGAATCTACTTTGCTTTGTTGTTCGGTCCCTACTTCTTGCCCCTTGGCCAGGTTATTCAATAGTGAGCACGCAATAAGGAGTGGAATGTAATGTTTCTTCATATCAAAACAATTTGGCCTTAGCGAGTAGCCCGGCCTACTTTTCGTTGTTAATAATGTTACTTCTTCGATTTGGTATTGTAGTAACAACAGATAACATTAGAAAATGTTTTGTTATTTTAATATAATTTAATAACTGTAAGAAAACCAGTCCGACTCTAAAATGGTGTCGTGTAAATTCCATGTTTTTGTGTAATTTCACGGACGAACATTAAACTAATCTAATTTTCAAATTCGCAGATTGATCTTTTAAGGAGCCATTGAACTCACTGAAAACTTCGCGCGTAAATTATGGTATGCAATTTTTAGAATCGATAAATATTATGAAAGAAAAATTAATCAAGACATGTTTTATTTGCCTGCTTCTCCTGATCATTCAGGGTTTTTCAATAACCACAAGCCACGCCGCTGACAAAGAAAAACCCGCCATGTTTTGGACTTGGCTAGATTACAACGCCAAAACAAACTTTGATTCAATTTGCCGTGAGATGAATTATTTAGGAATCGATGGCGTAATGTTAAATGCCGCCAGTCCAGACGAGTATCGGGTAGCAATTCCCATTGCAAAAAAATATGGCATCCAAGTTATCGCGTGGCTTTGGACGATGAACTTGGAACATGACAGGGATAAAATACTCCGAGAACATCCGGATTGGTTCAGCGTCAATCGAAACGGTAAAAGTCTGGCAGATACCACTGCATACGTTGGTTATTATAAATTCTTGTCACCTGTTGTGCCCGGAGTAAAAGAGTATATCCGTAAAAAAATCGAATCCTATTGTGAAGTCGAGGGATTGGAGGGGATTTCTATTGACTATAATCGCTACGTGGATGTTGTCCTCCCTACAACCCTTTGGCCTAAATACAATATTGTTCAAGATCGTGAATACCCAGCTTGGGATTACGGTTACCATCCAATTGCAATAGCGAAGTTCAAGAAACAGTATGGCTATGATCCGAGAGCACAAAAAGATCCATCGAAAGATCTCAAATGGCGCCAATTTCGTTGCGATCAGATAACCGATATCGCCAATATGATTGCAGACATCGTTCACTCCCATGGTAAAACAATGGCTGCATCCCCATTTCCGACTCCCAAAATGGCTTCGCGTATGGTGCGCCAAGATTGGGGTAAGTGGAATTTGGATGTTGTTTTTCCGATGGTATACAGCAATTTTTATACAGAAGATCCAAGCTTTATTAGAGATTGTACATTAGAAAATGTGCGCGATAAAGGAGCAAATACGACGCTATATTGTGGATTGATGGCTAAAAATAATGAAGAAATATTTGCCGATATGGATGAGGCGCTAAATAATGGTGCGCAGGGAATTTCTATTTTTACCATCCATAGCTTAAAAGATCCGCAGATAAGGGAAAAATTTAAAAACTATACAGCTGCTGCGAAAGCTAAAAAAGCGCAAAATAATGGAACTTTAACCCATTCGGCACATGTGAAAATCGAAAATAATCCTTTCAAAAAAGAAGGTATTATGAAATTAATCAACCAAAAGATACAAGATTTGGTACGCTCAGAAAACCCTGCTGCCAGCCCGATAGCATTATCAAAATATAAAAAAATAGATGCATACGATGTAACTCAAAAATACCTGGTTACTGATCAGGTGAGCAAAAAGGATTTTTACGTCACCTTCTTTTTCTATGGCGGTATACTTTCCGGTTGGAATGTTGATCCAGCTCCAAATGCATCCTAAAGGATGACCTACTAGATGGAGGTGCTAAAATGTTACTTATTTGGCACCTCTTTTCTTTTAATACACTGTTCCCTATCTTTGGAACAAACAAATACTGAAAAAATGAGAAAAAATGTCAGGTTGGTAGCCTGTATTATAGGTTTGATATGTTCCGGATCAATTACTGTATCGTTTGCTCAAAACAACATTCAAAACCAGCACAGTACTAAGAGCGCGATCATTGATAAAGCACTATTGGATAAAATATTGGATAAAAATAGGCAATCATTCAAAGAAGGTAAAGTGGCTGATTACATCCCGGAATTAAGTAAAGCCAATGCAGCATCTGTCGCACTTTCGGTGGTAAATAGTGATGGAACAATCGTTAGTATCGGAGATGTACAACAAAGATTTACAATTCAGAGTATTTCAAAAATTGTTTCCTTGATGGTTGCTGTATTGGAAAATGGCGAGGAAGTTGTTTTTAATAAAATGGGATACTATGGAACAGATAAACCCTTCAATCATTTTGCGAATTTGGAAACATCGGGTAAACCGCTCAATCCGATGATGAACGCCGGCGCCATTTTAACGACATCGCTTATTAAAGGAACAGGTGAGGAACCTTTTGTTAAAATAAGGGATATGATTCGCTTTATAACGAATAATGAAAAAATCGATTACAGTAGATCTGTATACCATTCGGAACGGGAGACTGGAAATCGAAACAGAGGCATGTTCTACCTGATGCGCAACAATGGACTCATTGATGGTGAAGGTGAAGACAAACTCAATAATTATTTTAAGCAGTGCTCCATTGAGATAACTGCGGAGGATCTGGCTAAAATAGGTTTCTTTTTTGCACATCATTGCGTGCGCTATGATGGAAATAAGCAATACTATAACCCAGATCTATCTCAGCTAGTTCAATCACAAATGCTCATTGCAGGGATGTACGAATTTAGTGGCGAATATGCCAGAACTGTCGCACTTCCAAGTAAATCGGGCGTTGGTGGTGGAATCACAGTAAGTGTACCGAATAAAATGGGTATAGGGGCCTACAGTCCAGCATTGGATCAACATGGCAACTCTGTTGCAGCATATCGCATGATATTGGACTTGGTAAAAGAGAAATCGCTCGGCCTCTTTAATTAGATTTTCAACCTTTCAAAATCATATGACACGAACAGAACCAATAATTGCTGTAAAGAGCGTCTCCGAAAGCTCGCTATTCTACCAAAAGCTTTTGGGCTGTACCAGTCAACATGGCGGCGAAACATTTGAAATTCTCACGGATGGCGGAACTGTCATTCTCTGTTTACACAAATGGGGTGAACACGACCACCCTACTATGCGGGATCAAAAACATGCGGGGAATGGATTTATATTATTCTTTAGAGTAGACAATTTACAGCAAATCTTCGAAAACGCTACTTTGTTAAATGCAGTCATAGAGAAAGATATACATTACAATGAGAACTCGCTAAAGGATCAATTTATCCTGCGTGACCCCGACAACTATTACCTGATTGTATCAAACTAGGCTACTATCGCTGTATATCGATTGAATGGAGGCTTGTCTTCATACGTAAAATTTCCATTCTTAAACCAGTTTAATTTTTTTAGCGTATACTAATCGCAACTTTGTCTTATCAAAACTTAAAACAATGAACACACGATTGAATATTGCAAAAGTAGATGCAACGGCCTATAGGGCGATGATGGGATTGGAAACCTATCTCAATGATATTTTTTTAAATCCAATTCAAAAGGAACTCATAAAAATACGTGCTTCACAGATCAACGGTTGCGCCTTTTGCTTAGATATGCACACCAAGGATGCGCTGAAGTACGGTGAAACGCCACAACGGATATTTTTATTAAATGCATGGCGAGAAACGGATCTATTCACTAAGGAAGAACAGATTTTGTTGGAGATGACAGAGGAGATCACATTGATACATCAAAAGGGTTTGACAGAAAGCACTTTTCAAAAAGCAAAAGAAATATTTGAAGAAAAGGAGATTGCACAGATTATTATGGCGATCATTACTATAAATGCGTGGAATAGAATTGGCATCAGCACCCATTTAGAACTATTAAAGTAGTGCTACGCTTTGATTACAAAAAAGCCTCTTTCAATATTGGAAGAGGCTTTTTTCATTGCTAAATATATTCCTGTTTTTTCCAATAAAAATCCCGATTATCCTTTATCTTTATTAGGAAAACCAATATGAATGCATGATTATGAAAATCCTAAAAAAAATCCTCATTGTTTTAGCGATCATCATCGCTATTCCCTTAATTACTGCACTCTTCGTCAGTAAAGACTTCTCGGCCCAAAGTGAGATAACAATCGATAAGCCAAAGCAGGAAGTGTTCAACTACGTGAAAATGCTTAAGAACCAAGAGAACTTTGGTGTATGGCAACTATCAGACCCGCAAATGAAAAAAACTGAACAGGGTGTAGATGGTCAAGTCGGCTATAAATCCAGCTGGGATGGTAAGAAAGTTGGTAAAGGTTCACAGACCATTACAAAAATCGTCGAGGGCGAAACAATTGAAACGGCCCTCGATTTCGGTATGGGTGAACCAGCCAAGGGTTATTTCATCTTAAAAGAGATCTCGCCTACTCAAACTTTGGTGACCTGGGGAATTTCAGGAAAATCGCCCTATCCATGGAACTTTATGAACTTATTTATGAATATGAATAAAGACTTCGATCAGGGTCTGAAAAACTTAAAAAATAGACTAGAATAGCGACTATACAATGCAAAAAAAAGTGGTTAAAATAAACTTTATTTTAACCACTTTTTCTCATTTTTAAAAGGAACAAAATTTATCTTCTGCGCATTAAAATTCGTAGAATGTACCAGAACAACAACATGATTGATGAAAACAGCTGCAAGGCTGCCCCTACATATTGTTCGTTGCCGTAACTATACTTCAGATTTTGAGTTTGATAGAGTATGCTTCCGGAAGCAAGTGCAATCATGGCAACCGAGAACCATAATCCAAGTTCAAAACCAAAAATAGCTCCTGCGACAATTGCCCCCAAAGATAAGAAGCCTCCGATCACCAGGATATTTCTGAGAAATGAAAAATCTTTATTGGATACAAATGCAACGACAGTAAGGCCAGTAAACAAGGCCAAAGTCATTATACTTGCCTGATAAATGACACTAATTCCTTCGGTCATAAATACCGCCATAAAAATCATCGGCAGGAAGATGATTGCCTCCAGTACAATATAGAATGCTAGGCCTAAATATTGGGTTTGACGGCTTTGCGAAAGTGTCCATCTTGATGAAAGTGTGGACCCCAACCAAAAACATCCCAATAAGAACAACCAAATAAATTTTCCGCTAACCATCCAAACGATAAAATCATAAGGGATCAATTTGATCAGCAAAGTTTCCAAAACGATAAATGCTAAAATCGAAAGCGCAACATGAAGATAGGTTTTTTTATAAAAAACGCCCCTTTCAGCGTCATCATTGGTAAGAATATACTCTTGTGATTCCATAAAACAAATACAATAGATTAAATAAGGATTAAAAATAAGCATTTATTCTATTTTCACAAGAAAGAAGTTTACATAGGCTTATAAAAAAAGAACCCCGCCTAGCGGGGTCCATTCAAACAAACAACTTATTTCCAGCCTCCTCCCAAATCTTTATAGATATTGACAACAGCATTGAGCTGCTGCTTCTTTGTTTCTATCAATTCAAGTTTTGAATCCAGTACATCGCGTTGTGTCATTAAAACCTCCATATAGTCTGCCCTCGCTGATTTAAAGAGATCATTTGACACAGACACGGAATTATTCAGAACCTCAACTTGTTTTGTTTTGAAATCGTAGCTGCGCCCGAGGTTTTCAATATTAGAAAGTTGTGTAGAGACTTCTAAGTAAGCATTCAGAATCGTCTTCTCGTAATTATATACCGCCTGTATTTGTTTCGCGTTGGCTGTATTAAATTCCGCTTTAAGCCCATTTTTGTTGATCAAAGGTGCTGCAAGCTCCCCTATTAGATTATACAAAACTGATTCAGGCATCTTAAATAGATAAGAAGGCTTGAATGCCTGTAAACCCAGAGCAGCCGAAATCTCCAAAGAAGGATAAAACTCTTTCCGCGCGATCTGTACGTCCAACTTCGCGGCAGCGAGCTCATACTCGGCCTCACGAATATCAGGTCTATTGCTTAGTAGTTGGCTCGGTATACCTGTCTGAACTTTCGCCGGGATCAGATCGACAAAATTGCTTTTGTCACGTTTGATCTCTTGTGGGAAACGTCCCAATAGAAAATTAATACGGTTTTCAGTTTCTTTGATCTGTTGCCGCGTCTCAAATTCCATACCTTTGGTCTTCAACACTTCGGCTTCAAACTTTTGAACCACCAGTTCTGTTACACGAGCAGCCTGTTTCTGCAATCGGATTACCGCAAGCGCATTGTCCTGAAGCTCGATATTTTGTTTGACAATAGCCAACTGATTGTCCAATGCCAATAATTCATAATACGAACGGGCAACTTCGGCAATAAGGCTACTTAAGACAAAATTTTTCCCTTCTACCGTAGCAAGATAACGGTTCAGTGCTGCTTGTTCGGAGTCCTTCAGTTTTTTCCAAACGTCGATTTCCCAACTGGCATACGCACCAATGGTCAAATCTCCTAGTGGATCCGGCATTTCCTTTCCAGGGGCAATTTCTGTACTGGCATCACCGGCCCCCTGACTGGTGTATCGTCCAACTTTTTCAACACCACCTCCGGCACGTAAACCAACAGTGGGTTTCAATGCTCCTTTTCGTAAAAGAATATCATTCTTTGCGATCGCCAACTCCTGCAAAGTAACATTCAGCTCCTGATTGTTTTTCAACGCTGTATCGATCAATACAACTAAATTTGGATCCGTAAAAAATTCACGCCACTTAACCGACGCTGAATTCGTTGTATCTGATTGAGCTACATCTGTATACTGCTTCGGAACGAATTTATTCTCCTGTATTTGTGTCGCTTTGGGAACCTTACATCCCGTCACTGCTGCTGAAAGCGAAAATGCAATGACCCATTGTATTTTTCTGCGATTAGTCATTATTATCAAGTTCTTCAGTTAATGGATTTTCATCTTCGTGTTTAATAAGCTTGCGTTTGGAGGCAATAGTCCCGAAGATAAAGTATAAGCCCGGTATTACCACAATACCAAAAACCGTCCCAAACAACATACCTCCCGCTGCCGCTGTACCGATCGTACGGTTTCCAATTGCACCTGGGCCAGAAGCCATAACTAAGGGAATCAACCCGGCGATAAAAGCAAAAGATGTCATCAAAATAGGTCTAAACCTTACTTTTGCACCGTCCAAGGCAGCCTCAATGATACTCAATCCCTGCGAATGCCGTTGAGCGGCAAACTCAACAATCAACACGGCATTTTTACCAAGTAGACCGATAAGCATGACCAAAGCAACCTGCGCGTAAATATTGTTTTCCAATCCCAATAACTTCAATAGTAGAAATGCCCCAAAGATTCCGATTGGTAAAGAAAGCAACACCGCAAAGGGCATAATAAAGCTCTCATATTGAGCGGAAAGTATCAAGTAAACGAAACCGAGACAAATTAAGAAGATATAAATTGCCTGATTTCCACGACCTACCTGATCTTTGGAAATACCAGCCCAATCAATGCCATAGCCTCGTGGTAAGGTTTTGGCAGCGACTTCATTAATCACCTGAATTGCTTCACCACTGCTATAACCTGGTGCGGCAGAGCCCGAAATTTCAGATGCCATATACATATTGTGCCGGGTGATCTCAGAAAGACCGTAAACCTTTTCCATATGCATAAATGCTGAAAATGGTACCATTTCGTCTTTATCATTCTTCACATATAGTTTTAAGATATCTTCCGGCAAAGCCCTGTATTGCGGCAAAGCCTGAACCATAACTTTATATTGACGGTCATACTTAATGAAATTCGTTTCGTAATTACTGCCCACCAAAGTCGAAAGCGTATTCAGTGCATTATCAATGGTAACACCCTTCTGTTGCGCGAGATCATTATCGATATGCAACATATACTGCGGAAAACTTGCACTATAGAAGGTAAATACAGACGATAATTCAGGCCTTTTGTTCAATTCACGCACAAAATCCTTACTTACCGTTTCCATTTTCTTGTAGTCGCCAGAACCTGCTTTGTCCAGAAGACGAAGCTCAAATCCACCCGCAGCACCATAGCCCGGTACGGCCGGCGGTTGGAAAAACTCGATAGACGCTCCTGGGATATTTTTGGCAGCGGCCTCCAGTTGCTCTATGATCTCCTGCGAGGATTCTTTACGTTCTTCCCAGCTTTTCAAGTTGATCAAACAAGTACCTGTATTTGCCCCGGTTCCTTCAGTCAGGATTTCATAACCAGCCAATGAAGATACCGATTGTACACCATCAATGTCTTCAGCTTCTTTTTGCAATGTCTGGGCCGCTAGATTGGTCCGTTCCAATGTCGATCCTGGCGGCGTTTGAATAATAGCATAAATCATCCCCTGATCTTCATTGGGGATAAAACCTGCAGGAACAGCATTATTCAAAAAATATGCGCCAATACAAAAACCAATTAATACTAAAAATGTAAAAACGCGCTTATCCACTATGCCCTTCAACAAGTAAACATATTTGTTGGACATCTTATCAAACAATCTGTTGAAAGAATCCAGGAATTTATCGATAATGGATTTCTTTCTTGCCTTTCCATGGTTATTCTTCAGCATAATCGCACATAAAGCCGGAGTGAGTGTCAATGCCACAACACCCGATAAGATGATGGAAGTAGCCATGGTAATGGAAAACTGCCTATAGAATATCCCTACGGGGCCAGACATAAAGGCAACCGGAATAAAAACCGCCGCCATAAGGAATGTGATCGCAACAATGGCACCACTGATTTCGTGCATCGCTTTTTTGGTCGCCTTATAGGCCGAAATATGAAGCTCTTCCATTTTAGCATGGACAGCCTCAATAACCACAATCGCATCGTCCACAACCACACCTATGGCAAGCACCAGTGCAAACAATGTGATCAAGTTGATGGTAATTCCAAAAAACTGCATGAACAAAAACGATCCCACCAAGGAAACCGGTACTGCAATGGTTGGAATCAATGTCGAACGCCAATCTCCTAAGAATAGAAAAACGACAATAGCAACAAGCACAAATGCTTCCAATAAAGTATGGACTACTTTTTCCATGGATGCATCCAAGAATTTTGATACGTCATAGCTAATTTCGTAATCCAGCCCTTTCGGAAAGGAAGCTTTCAATTCCTTCATTTTGCTTTTAACGTCTTGAATTACCTGAGAAGCATTACTTCCATAGGATTGTTTTAAGACAATCGCTGCAGATGGTTTTCCATTCAGCGTAGAGTAGATATCGTACATCGCCGAACCGAATTTGATTTCCGCAACATCTTTTAAACGTAACATTTCACCATTTTCACCCGCACGTAAAACGATATTGCCATAACCTTCCGTAGTTGTAAAACGCCCCGGGTATTTCAATACATATTCAAAAGACTGGGAGGTCATACCAGACGACTCTCCGGCTTTACCTGGTGAAGCTTCCAAACTTTGCTCGGATAAGGCTTTCATCACCTCTTCTGCAGAAATCTTGTAGGCTGTCATACGATCAGGTTTCAACCAAATACGCATCGCTAATTCGCGTGTTCCAAGAATATTTGCCACCCCGACACCGTCTACCCGACGTAATTCGGAGACAATATTCATGTCCGCATAGTTATACATAAAATTTCCATCAAGCTCCTTGTCTTTACTGTAGAGATTGATGTACATTAACATATTGGATTCTTCACGTGTAATCTTCACCCCTTCGCGGACCACAATTGGCGGAAGCTTGTTAACCACAGAGGCTACGCGGTTCTGTACATTTAAAGAAGCCTGATTCGGATCCGTTCCTAGGTTGAATACGACCTGAATACTTGCTTCCCCGTCATTACCGGCATCGGAAGCCATGTATTTCATTCCAGGAACCCCATTGATCGCCCGTTCTAGCGGAATGATAACTGATTTAATCATCAACTCACCATTGGCTCCAGGATACTCGGCAGTGATGTTCACCTTCGGTGGCGATATTGACGGAAATTGTGTTACAGGAAGCTGTACCATAGCAAGCACACCCAAAAACACAATGATCAGTGATATCACGATCGAAAGTACTGGTCTATTTATAAAACGACTAAACATAGTAATTTAACTGTAAGGGATCTATTCTGTTTTTAACTTCAAATTTGAGATGGCGTCTTTAGGTTGCACAAAGCTGTAGCTGATTTTATCATCCTCTTTTGCTTTCTGAATACCATCCAACAAAAATTTATCATCTTTTTGAAGTCCGCTCGTTACCACATACAGATCTGGTAGGGAGTTACCAATGGTGATATGACGGGCTTTTAATTTGCCCTCCTTATCGATTACATACACATATTTACGGTCCTGCATTTCGTATGTCGCTTTCTGTGGAATAATTAAAACCTGTTTCAGCGGAAAGTTCATCACCACCTTGCCGCTCTCGCCATGTTTTAATAGACGGTTTGGGTTGGGAAATTTCGCTCGAAAAGCAATATTTCCCGTCTCACTGTTGAACTCACTTTCTATGGTCTCCACAAGACCATTTTGAGCGAACAACTCATTATTGGCAAGCAACAAGCCGACATGAGTATCTCCACGTTTACTCACGTTAGTTTGATAACTTAAATATTCAGGTTCGGAGACATTGAAATAAACCAGCATCTCACTGTTGTCGGACAGACTTGTCAATAATTCACCTTCATCCACCAAACTTCCCAATTTCAATGGAATGCGATCAATGGTTCCGTCAAAAGGTGCCCTGATTTCTGTAAAGGAGAGATGTAATTTTGCAATCGCAGCCTCAGCTTTGGCTTGCTCAAGTTTTGCTTTAGCCATCGCGAGTTCATTGGGCGATACGACATTTTTATCGGCAAGCGTTTTTGTATTTTGAACTTCAATTTCTGCTACATTAACTTCTGCCGAAGATTTACGGTATTCGGCCTCATACATCTTCGGCATAATCCGAAAAAGTAATTGCCCTTTATGGACAAATTGTCCTTCATCTACGAAAATCTGCTCGAGATAGCCCTTCTCCTGAGCCCGAAGCTCAATATTTCGGAAAGACCTAATCTGGGAAACAAAGTCCTTACGGATAGTTGTGTCCATTTGCACCGGAGAGGTCGCTGTAAATTTCTCTTTTTCTTCCTTTTCTTCCTTTTTGGAAGTACACCCGATTTGGCATAAGGTAATAGCCAAACTAGCGAGCATAAATACTCTTTTCATTTGTAAGCGTCTAATTAAAAAAATAAGTTTGATTGTTTGTTGTCTTGGTTGGTGAAATGACCTCTACTTTGGTTTATGGTCGTTCCGACTTGTTCATAGATTGTACAAATCGATTACGACTGAGCGGAGCGTCCCTTAGGATATCCACCAAAGCATATGAAATTTCGAAGGGTATATTTTAAATTCTCCAGTTTTGTTGAAGAACGTATCTTTGAGGGAAAAGATAGGCTATGAAATTGCAAAAAGGTATCTTCTTTGCAAATCGAAAAACGAAAACAAAAAGGACAATTGCAAAAAGTAGCAGCGCAACAAATTGGGATGTCACCTGCAAATCCTTGATCAGTTGAAAATTTTCGGCATCAAATTCCTCGATAACTGGATTATCACTGTGAATATTACCGTAAAATAGCGGATCGATGTGGTCAACTGATGCGTCAATATACTGCTGTACATCAGCATGATTATGCTGATACATAAAACTAACAGTTGGTCGGTCGGATTCAATGAGCACGGCATGGCTATTACTGCTTCTGATAAATAAGAAGCATAAGAATAAGAATATCGTAACAACCGCTTTCATTGCGGAGCAAATATACTAGCGTACAACTAATTTTAACGATCTTTAACACATTTTAACAAAACAATTACAATTCGTAGATTTCCGCTAGAAAAGTGACAATTGCAAACCCCGACCATTTGTTCTCAAAGGTTCTGCATCTCCGAAGACTGTTCTGCCACCATATTTCCAAGAATCTCGCCGTTCTTCTGCTATAATTTGTTGAATATCAAACTGTGGCTGAAAATCTTTTTCGCTATCCAAGACAATCTGGTGCAACTTGTTAATCGATTTTAATTTTTCACCGTAACCCAGTTTAGATTTTTCAATACCTTTTTGCAAAATTTGAATACTTTCATCGTAAATGGTTAAAGGAACTGGAAAAGGATGCCCATCTTTCCCGCCATGAGCAAAGGAAAATCGAGCGGGGTCATTGAACCGTGAAGGCGCACCGTGGATTACCTCACTGACTAAAGCCAATGACTGTAACGTACGGGGCCCAACTCCTTTTAAAAGCAATAAGTCTTCAAAATGGCTTGGTTGACTTTCTCGAGCCACGTACAACATCGCTCCTAGCCTCTTCAAGTCAACGTCCGAAGCACGGACATCGTGATGGGATGGCATAATAAGTTTAGCGAAGTCTTGCATCACTTGAGTTGAATCCTCCGCTACGATCGTCATAATACCTGTTCTATTGGCCGCCGCTTCTGCAGCTGTCAAGTTGAGGATAATACCTTGTGAAGGACCACTGATACCCGCATGTGGTTCTTCAACGAACGATTTGACCTTTTCAGAATGCCAATGGTAACGACGGGCAGTTCCATCCTTTTCATGCAAACCTTGCTGCACGACCGACCAATTGCCATTATCCGTCACGATAAAATTGTGGAGATATAATTGGTAACCATCCTGAATAGCGGTGTTATCCACTTTAGCAACAAGCTTACTGCTGCGAATCAAGTTGTTGCCATCTAGTCCCATGTCGTTCGAAAGCCGAAGTAGTTCCTGTGGGGTCTGCATGGAAAGCTTGCCTTTACCCCCACAGATATATAGTCCTAAAGATTTCGCATCGGGATTAATAGCGCGTTTTAATGCCCCCATAACAGCCGTTGTGATCCCTGAAGAATGCCAATCCATGCCGAGAACAGCACCAAAGCTTTGAAACCAGCGGGGATCTGCCAGTCTTCTCAAAACCTCGTCTTTACCATAATCCATTAATATTACTTCAACAATGGAGCGACCTAGCAAAGCCATACGTTCGTAAAGCCACGCTGGTACTTTTCCATAGTGTAATGGGAGATCTGCGGTTCCGGATCGTTTCATTTCAAACTAAATATATTAGTACAAATCTATCTCTTTTTTAGATAAAATAAAAACGGCTAGATAGCTTCTAGCCGTTTTTATTTTATGATCAATCTATACACTACATCTGAGCATATAACTTAGGGCGCATCGAAGTAGCGGCACAAGTCACAGCTTCACTACTTACCGGTCAACGCTGACAATAATCCAGCCCGGAACGAAGGATCTTTCTCCGAAAACTCGATCGAATGCTTATAGGTGTCTACATTAAAGAAGAGCTCCGCTGGAGCAGCTTTTTTATTGTCCAAAAATAGTTTAAAGCTGTACGCTGTTTTTTTGGACAAATCAGCATTCACCTTATTGGATGAAAACACATTTGGAAGAATTACATCTTTTGTAAAAGAATCAGTGGTAGCTATTTGAAATAAATCACCTAATGCTTTAATTAAATTGTCAGACTGTTGACCCGACGACGAGATTCTAATCTTACCTTTGGTAAAGCCGACTTCATCACTCGGTTGGCCATCTATTATACCTGCGGGTATAAAATCTACAACCTCAAACTTCGCTCCTACAGTATCCTGTTTGTAAAGAGATTTTGTGATATAAATACGGCTTGAATCCGTTTTAATTTCATCTGTAATACGTAGAAAAAAGTTCTTCTTTTCTGCGCCCGGTGAACCATTCGTAAATTGTTCGATTTTTACACCTTCAATTTTGTTCACCGTTGTTGTATCACTTCCATCAGTTTTCTTTTGATTGGAATTTCCGCAACTAGCCATCAGCACCGTAGCGGTCGCAAGAAATGCTATAGATTGAATCTTGTACATATTGAATTGTTTGTTATCAGTTATTAATGAATATTGCTCTTATAATATTACCATTATTACTGATAACAAACAACTATTAGCAATGTTTTTATTTTATTTCAATAAAGCATCGTATAAAATTTCCACAGGATGATAAGATTTTCTTCCTACACCATCTTTAATCTGATGTCTGCAAGAAGTACCCGCTGCGGCAATTAAAGTACCAGGTTCTGTTTCGCGTATGGTTGGTAATAAAACCAATTCGGCTACTTTCATCGAGATATCATAATGTTCAGCCTCATAACCAAATGATCCTGCCATACCACAACAACCCGAAGGAATTGTTTCTACGCTAAAGTTCGTCGGAAATGATAGGACCTGTTCCGTAACAGTAACGAGATGAAAAGCCTTTTGATAACAGTGGCCATGAAGCTTTACCTTTTTCGTTTCCGACGTAAACTGTTCTGAATGAATACGTCCCGCTTTCATTTCATTCAACAGAAATTCGTCAATCATCAGCGCGTTTTTGGCTATTTTTTGTGCGTCAACACGTAAATCATCATCGACTAAACTTAAATACTCATCGCGAAATGTAATTATCCCTGAGGGTTCAACGCCTAAAAGTGGCGTATCATCCGTAATTAGTCCCTTTAAGAAATGGATATTTTGATTCGCAATCTCCTTTGCTTTTTTCACAAAGCCTTTAGAAAGATAAGTCCGCCCGCTTTGCACATGTTTTGGAATGACTACTTCATACCCCAAGGCAGTCAGTAACTTATATGCGGTAATGCCGATCTCGGCATCATTATATTCGGTAAACTCATCCGAAAAAAGATAAACCCGACGCTTACTATCACTTACCACTGCTTGTTTCTTTACCCATTGGGTTAAAGTCGTTCCATTGACTGTAGGTAAGGAACGCTTTGGCGCAAATCCTACTGTTTTTTTGACTACTCCTGACAAGAAATCATTTTTGACCACAAAATTGTAAATGGGCGCAACCCACGATCCGAATTTCTGTGACTGGGTGAAATTAGCGATTAATTTTGTTCTAAACCCTGCGCCATGCTCATCATAATAGTGCTGTAAAAATTCTGCTTTCATTTTGGCTACATCCACACTGGAAGGACACTCCGTTTTACAGCCTTTGCAGCTTAAGCAAAGGTCCATAACTTCCTTGATCTCCTCATGATCGAAACGATTTTTCTTTGTGGAATTCGTTAAAAACTGACGCAACATATTTGCCCGCGCCCGTGTCGTATCTTTTTCATCGCGCGTAGCCATGAATGAAGGGCACATTGTTCCACCGGTAATTTCAGTCTTTCGGCAATCTCCCGAACCAGAACACTTCTCCGCCAACCGAAGAATAGACTCATCTTTAGAAAAATCGAAATAGGTCTTTATTTCCGTTCGGTTGCTATCGTTGTCATAACGTAAATGAGCATCCATTGGCGGCGTGTTGACAATTTTATTTGCATTAAAAACGCCCTGTGGATCAAAGATATATTTTACATCTTCAAGCAATTTGTAGACTTTTTCACCAAGCACTTTGCCGATAAATTCGCCGCGCAGACGACCATCACCGTGCTCACCACTCAGCGAACCGTTATATTTTAATACAAGGTCGCTGGTTTTTTCGAGGATTGAACGAAATGTACGCTTCCCTGCTGCTGTTTTCAAATTCACAAAGGGCTCAATATGTAGTTCCCCGGCTCCCGCGTGCGCATAATAGGATGCATGCACCCCCTCTTCCACCAAAAGTTTTTGGATATCACGCACGTAAGCAGGTAAATCTTCAGGCGACACCGCACAATCTTCAATCAAATTTACAGGTTGACTATCTCCGGGTAAATTGCGAATTAGCCCCAGTCCTGCCTTGCGTACATCCCAAACCAAATTGGTCTGTTCAATACCCGTAATGTAGGGATAAGCATAACCAAGCCCGCGGGCTACAAGGTCCGCTTTCAGAGCCATCGCTTTTGCCTCTGTTTCAGCGGCTGTCTGCCCCCTAAACTCAACAATTAATAAAGCCTGGGGATCACCCTCAATAAAAAAACGATTATACTTATAAGTTGGATGCCCAACCGTAAAATCCATGATGTATTTATCTACCAATTCGGATGCTTCCGGCTTGTGCGCTAAGGCTACCACATTACCGTGCATACACTCCACCATATCCGCAAAATGAACACAAAGTAAGCCTAGTTCCTGCGGTGGTAAGGGCATCAGTTTGAGTTTCGCTTCTGTAACAATAGCCAGCGTTCCTTCGGACCCTGCCAACAAATTACACATATTGAAAGGTGTCGAGCGATCGGCAAGGATATCCAAAGCATAACCGGTATTTCTGCGCGTGATAGATCGTTTTGGATAGCCCGCTTCAATGGCGCTTAAATGCTCGGGGTCTGTCAATAATGCATTCATATTACGGTAGATATCCCCCTCACGACCAGCTAATAATAATTTCTTAAAATAGGCTGCTTCATCAACTGCTTCAAAGGTCACTTCAGAACAGTCGTCCAAAAGTACATTGGCCGAAATCAAATTGTGTCGTGTATCGCCCCAAACAATCGAATGCAGACCCGAAGAGTTATTGCCAATCATTCCACCTACCATAGCACGGCTTGCAGTCGAAGTTTCAGGGCCAAACATCAGTCCGAACGGTTTAAGATAATTATTCAAGTCGTCACGGATCACACCAGGTTGTACCCGAACCCACTGCTCGTCGACATTAAGTTCAAGTATATGGTTAAAATGACGAGAAATATCCATGATAATGCCATTGCCTACTACCTGACCAGCTAAAGAAGTGCCGGCGGTACGTGGTATGATTGTGACACCGTTGTGCCGCGCAAAATCAATTATTTTTTTGATATCATCATGATCGACGGGTAAGGCTACGGCCAAGGGTTTTTCTTGATAAACAGATGCATCTGTCGAATAGGCAAGCAACATCGTTTGGTCCTTCGTTTCATGAGTATAATAGAGCTCCCCTTTGAGTTGAGACGCTAATAAGGCTAATTGATTTTGATCTTTCACTTAATCTGCATTTATGTATGAAACAAATTTAGTCAAATTTATGCATCGGAAAAAGAGAAGATTGCAAGAAATACCCAAATCAAAAACAAAAAACGCATAAAAACGCAAAATCAAACAAATTACCATAAAAGTCAATTTTATTTCGTTCCTTCCGACAATGCACGTATTTTTGTGGCGCTACATCATTTAAATTAACGATTCATATCCTATATGCGTAATCTATTCCTTCGCTATACGCTGCATTCTGATTTTATTATATACACCATCCGGGTATTGATTGGCTTCCTTATAGGTTATCCCCTTTTCGTATCTTTTCCCCAATATTCGGTTTCCTGGACACTAATCTCCATTATATTGGTCATTTCACCGCAAGAGAATGAGTCGAAAAAAATAGCCATCGACCGGGCTAAATCCAACTTTATAGGATCAGCAATTGGTCTCAGTCTATATTTCGTTCCCATTTCGCAACTCTATGCCATGATTATCGGTATTGTTGCATCATTGATTACATGCAAGCTACTCAATATTATGGCTGTAGCACGGACTTCTATGGTTGCGCTAATTATCGTCTACCTTCATGAACAGCAAAGTCGCTCTTACTTCGCCGCTTTGGATCGCTTTGGCTGTGTCTGTTTAGGTTGTCTGATTGGATTGGGCGTCATCCTGTCAACGAGTAATATTATTCTGAAATTAAGAAAAAGGTACAATTGTTGAGTTATACGCCTACCTGTCTAAAGGGCAATATACTTACCTTCAGTACCATAGCCCAAATGGTCAAGATTTCTTTCTGATAAATAAGAATAAAATTCACTCAAATTTCCGATCACTCAGAATTATATTCAGAATTTTATATACAATTTTGAATTTTATACTTTTTTACCTATCTTTGCAGTCGAAATGACAAAAGTAGAATATAATTTAGACCAGGTCGACTATAAAATCTTGCGCTTAATGCAGGACAATGGACGGATCAACAATGCTGACATCGCAAGAGAATTAGGCATGGCACCATCGGCGATCCTCGAGCGCGTAAAGAAGCTCGAGCAAAAAGATGTGATTTTAAAGTATAGTGCCAAGATCAATCCTGCCGCGGTCGATCAGAAACTTTTATCGTTTATTTTTATCAAAGCCAATGATATTATTGGCGAACAGGGTGTAGGGTTGGCACTTGCGGAAATCCCTGAAGTTCAAGAGGTACACGACATTGCAGGTGACGATGGTTACCTTATTAAAGTAAGAACTGCGGATTCTACAGGTTTAGTGGATCTTATGCGAAATACCTTAAGTAAAGTGGAAGGTATTATTTCAACGCGTACAACAATTGTACTTCAGACTGTCAAGGAAGATCAGCAGGTTGTCATACCTGAGTAATAGAAAGGAGGTTTAATCATGTTGCAAGGACAAAAAAAGGCTGCTAGCCCATTAATGGTTGTAGTTGCTTATTTCATTATTTATGTGGTATGGGGCTCGACCTTTTTCTTTATAGAAAAAGCGTTGCATAGTTTCCCCCCATTTATTTTGGGTTCGTTTCGATTTGTTGCAGCCAGTGCAATTCTAATGACATATTGTGCTATAAAAAGGTATAAATTATTTAACAAGCGTTCTATTCAAGAGGCCGCAATCGTAGGTTTTTTATTGCTCTTTGTCGATATGGCCGGGGTTATCTGGGCCGAGCAATATGTGTCTGGTGGTGTTGCCGCTATTATTGCCGCAGCCGCTGCAATCTGGTTTATTTTATTGGATAAACCCAAGTGGAAAGAAAACTTTAGCAGCATTAGCACGGTTGCTGGTGTAGCATTAGGTTTCTGTGGTGTTGTGATGCTTTTCGCTGAACAGATCATGGCGACAAATGATCATACAGACGGTACCCTTAAGGTAATTGCCCTATCTATTTTGGTATTGGGTTCTATCGCTTGGACTGTAGGTTCATTGATTTCCAAGTATTTTAAAAAATCCGAAAAAGAAGAAAAAGAGGACCTGCATGTTATGGTGAAGACTGCTTGGCAAATGGTTACCGCAGGTGTTCTCTTTAATATCACGGCGCTATTTACCGGTGAATATGCATCATTTACACTGAGCAGTGTAGCACCTATTGACTGGTTTAACTTGGGGTATTTAATCACATTTGGTTCCATCCTTGCTTTTAGCTCGTATATTTGGTTATTGCAGGTACGTCCAGCAATGGAAGTAAGTACCTATGCTTATGTGAACCCAATTATTGCACTTATATTAAGTCATTTTTTCACTTCGCATGTGGTGACCTCATTGCAAATTGTTGGACTAGCGGTTATTCTATTCTCGGTCCTATTAATGAACTGGAAAGCATATCGTACCAAGCTGTCCTCGCGCAGCAAAAGGAAAAAGATCCTTCAGCAGGAGAATAGTTTAGAGCGTTTGATAGCAGCGGATCCCCAAACGGACAACAAACATATTCCTGAGACGGAATTAGTTCATTAGGTTGTTATTTTTCTAATTATATGTGCAAAGCTTAACGTGTAACAATGTTAAGCTTTTGTTGTTTTTAAAAATTAGCTAACATTGGATAAGATTTGTTCATATATAATTGGCTAACTTTGCGTACTATTTGGTTAAATTAAAAAGAATGAATATTTCGAAGCAAATTGCCTTTATTGGTAGCCTTGGTGTCGCTTCGCTTTTGATGATTACAGGTTGTACAAAACAACTCCATCCAACGCAAAAAGATTTCCAACAATATCATATCAATAGCGATATGCAAGCTGATCCTGCAGTCGTGTCAATCTACGAACCCTTCAAACACAAAATGGAAGCGGAGATGAATCGTGTGATTGGAAATGCGGACAAGGCATTGACAAAAGAGAAAACAGCGGAAACATTAATGGGCAATTTTTTTTGTGAAGCCTTGTTGTGGATGAGTGAACACAATGCCCATAACCCCGCGGATTTGGCGTTCGCAACAAAAGGTGGTATCCGAAATGATCTTAAAGCAGGCGATATTACAGTAGGACATATTTTTGAGGTTATGCCCTTTGAGAACACATTGACGATACTCGAGCTCAAAGGTAGTCAGATTCGTCAGCTGGCTGACTATATTGCTACAACACATGGACAACCTATAGCCGGAATGACGTTGACAATTACGGGCAACAAAGCTCAGGACATAAAGATCAAAGGTCAAGCTATTGAAGACAATAAGTTATATAAATTAGTGACCTATGATTATCTTGCCAATGGTGGTGACAACCTCAGCCTGTTGACACAACCTGTATCCCGGGCTAATTATCCGCAACGCATGCGTGAAGGTTTGATTGAATATGTGAGCGAATTAACAAAAGAAGGCAAAAAAGTAAATGCAGAATTAGATGGAAGAATTAAAATCAATTAACCGAAGATCTTTTATCAAGCAAGTTGGTGGATTTTCTGCTGCAGTTGCTTTGGGATCACTTCCTTTTCAAGTCGACGCGAAGAGCAAAAAGGTAAAACTTACAATTTTACATACCAACGATGTTCATAGCCGTATTGAACCGTTTCCAATGGACGGCGGGAAATATCAGGGATTGGCTGGTGTTGCGCGCCGAAGTACACTGATCAATAAAATCCGCAAAGAAGAAGAACATCTTCTATTACTCGATGCAGGCGATATGTTTCAAGGTACCCCCTATTTTAATCTTTTTGGAGGAAAACTTGAACTTGACCTCATGACAAAGTTAGGTTATGATGCCGGGACATTTGGAAATCATGAATTTGACAATGGTCTTGACGGTCTTGTAAAGTACCTGGATCACGCTAAATTTCCGTTCTTAACGGCAAATTACGACTTCAAAGGAACCGTATTGGAGGGCAGAACCCAAGATTATACCATATTCTATAAAGGTGGAATAAAAATAGGCGTGTTTGGACTAGGGGTAGATATTGAGGGATTGGTTGACCCCAATAACTTCAGGGGAATGAAATATTTGGATCCTATTGAAGTTTCCAACAAGGTGGTCCGCACATTGAAAGAAAAACACAAATGTGATTTGGTCATCTGTTTATCGCATTTGGGCTATCAATATGAAAACGACAAGGTGTCGGATCTGATCCTTGCCGCCAAAACCTCAGACATTGATCTCATTATCGGAGGACATACGCACACCTTCTTAAATGAACCAACACTGGTTACAAATTTAAAAGGAACAAAGACCGTTGTGAATCAAGTCGGTTTTGCTGGAATTAATCTAGGACGTATTGACTTTATTATGGAACCAGGGTCTGAGAAGAAACAAATGGTCGCAAGTACCTATCAGGTCAATCCGACAATTCCGGAGTCCATGTTGGCATAATATAATCTAATTTTAACAAATGCCAAGTTGACTAATCAATTTGGCATTTTTTTTACCAATACTATAAGAAGACGTATGAAGTAAAAACTTATACGGTCTATACACGCTGATTCGTCATTCAATGAAAAGAATTTTATCGATTTACCTCGACTCCTTTAAGGGACTGTCTCAAGCCGCATGGCTACTTGCCATAGTGATGCTCATTAATAGAATGGGAAGTATGGTGATTCCCTTTCTTGGCCTCTACATGACCCAGATTCTACATTTTGACATTAAACAGGTCGGTGTGGTATTGATGAGTTATGGATTCGGCTCCGTTTGTGGTTCCTATATTGGTGGCTGGCTGACTGACCGGATTGGCAGCTTCAAGGTTCAGTTCGGAAGTCTGGTATTGGCGGCCCCTTTATTCTTACTGATCCCACATTTCAAAGAGGTACAGTCCTTATCCATCATGATTTTTACGTTAAGCTTAATCTTTGATGCCTTCAGACCTGCAAACTCCGTGTCAGTGGCAAGTTACGCTAAACCCGAAAATATCACGCGCGCCTTTTCATTGAATCGTCTTGCCATAAATCTGGGATTTTCAATCGGCCCGGCGGTGGCTGGATTTTTGGCCACCATCTCATTCAATTGGATCTTTTATGGAAATTCTTTTGCCGTCCTTTGCGCTGCAGTGATTTTCTTTGTCTTTTTTCATAAACGAGAAAAAAGAAGCGATATTAAATCTAAAAAAGAGATTACTGCTGAAAACGAATTACCTCAAAAGACACGAAATCCCTATACCGACCTGCCTTTTGTCTTATTCAATATCTTTTGTTGCATTTTCTCATTCTGTTTCTTTCAGTTGATCACAACGTTACCTATTTTCTACCGAGAAGTTCACCATTTGAATGATCACCAAATCGGATTTCTACTCGGCTGGAGTGGATTCGTTATCGTATTACTGGAGATGTTCATTGTCCATATAGCTGAAAAAAGATTCTCGCTTATAAGCACGCTCGTCTTTGGAACATTTTTATGTGCCAGCTCTTATGCCATGTTAAATTTTTCAGGTGGACTCGGGTGGTTATATTTCACATTCTTTATCTTCGGCCTTGGCGAGATGCTGACACTACCCTTTATGGCAACGGTTTCTGTTAACCGTTCGACACCTAAAACACAAGGAGCATACATGGGGTTCAATTCGTTGGCATTTTCAGCTGCAAATATATTTTCGCCGCTTTTAGGGACTAGCATTGTCGATTCCTTCGGTTTTACAACCTTATGGTGGGCAACCGCATTAACCTTATCTGCTACGGCGATCGGATTCTACTTGGTTCTGAGATGGATGAAGTAACCTACACTTGAGAAATGAAAAACGGGTGTATGCTCATGTGAGATACACCCGTTTTTCATTAAACATGCCTGAAACCTACCAAATTTTGATACGTTTATCGACCGGAACAAACATTTTGTCGCCGTTCTTTGTATCCCAAGCCTTATGGAAAGCATCTAGGTTAATGATTGGGGCAAAAGCACGGTACTGTGCTGGAGAATGTGGATCAGTTTTTACTTGATTGACCACAAACTCATCGGTAGTTTTCGTTCTCCAAATCGTTGCCCAGGAAAGGAAAAAGCGCTGGTCCTGTGTAAAACCATCTATTAAACCAGGATTTCCCTTATCGTTCAGATAGAGTTGCAATGCATCAAAAGCCACTGATGAGCCACCTAAATCCCCAATATTCTCCCCTAATGTAAAGCGACCGTTCACAAAAACACCTGGTACAGGTTCGTAGGACTCAAACTGACGTACCAAAGCATCAGCCGCTGCTTCAAATTTCGCCTTATCACTGTCGCTCCACCAATTGTTCAGGTTTCCATTCCCATCGTATTTCGCACCCTGGTCGTCAAATCCGTGCGAAAGTTCGTGACCAATTACCGCACCAATACCGCCGAAATTAACTGCAGCATCAGCTTTATAATCATAGAATGGCGGCTGAAGAATCGCTGCTGGAAAGACAATCTCATTAAACAGTGGACTATAGTAAGCGTTCACAGTCTGTGGAGTCATCCCCCATTCAGATTTGTCCACTGGCTTATCTTGTTTCGCCAAATTCTGGTAAAATGCCCATTTACTCGAAGCTAATACATTTTCATACAACGATGTCCCAACATCAAGTTTGCTAAAATCTTTCCATTTATCCGGGTAACCAATTTTAACTTTAAACTTAGTCAGTTTGTCCAATGCCTTTACTTTCGTTTCATCCGACATCCAAGTCAATCCCTTGATATGCTGCCCGAAAGATTTAACGAGATAGCTTACAAGCTCTTCCGCTTCAGCTTTGGCCTTTGGAGGGAAGTTTTCTTTCACATACAATTTCCCTAATAACTCACCTGCGATCGAATTGACAAATTCCACACCGCGCTTATCCAAAGCACGCTGCTCCTTTTGTCCTTTTAACTTACGACCCCAGAAATCAAAATACAGATCATTTAACTCCTGTGTAGTATATGACGCAGCATTATTTAAAATATGAAATGTCAATAGCTCTTTGATCACCGGTAGATTTTCAGGGTTGAAAACCCGATCCAAATTTTCGTAATACTTTATTTCCGGTACAATAACAGTATCAGCCTTAAAACCGACATCCTTTAGGTACTTTGCAATATCGACGTTTTTCACAATCTTTTTTAGATCGGCTACAGCGATCGGATTATATCGCCCATTTGCATCGCGTGATTGCTCAACGGTTTTAAGGTTTGCCGCCAGCTGCTTTTCAAAGGCGACAATTTTTGGACCTTTTAAATCCTTCGTAATTTGGACTGATTTAGCATAAAGTGCAGAAATATAATTTGAATAATCCGTTAACGTTTCTTCGTTCTTCTTATCTTTTACTTGATAATAAGAACGTCCAAGCCCCAGACTTCCTCCGCCGAGGTATACTGTATTAACATCGGAATTTTTAAGATGCGCATATACATAACCACTAAAAAAAGGATTTCCACCAATCGGTGCTACCTCAACAAGATAGTTGTATAAATCATCAAAATTTTTAATTGCTGCAATTTTAGCAAGATAAGGTTTAACAGGTTCTAAACCAAGTTTATTACGTGTTTTCATATCCACAAATGATTTATACAAATCACCTATCTTCTGATTGTCTGTACCCTTTTGGAATTGTCCAGTTAGCGATTCTTGCAAGACCTTCAACGTAGCAATATCGGTGTTTTCACGCAATTCGTCGAAAGAACCCCAACGTGCTTTATCAGAGGGTATTTTGACTGTTTTCATCCAGTGTCCATTCACAAAATTATAAAAGTCATCTTGAGGACGAACACTCTTGTCCATGTAACTCACATTGATTGCGTTGTTTTGCGCTTGGCCCGCCAATGAGCCGCAGGTTAACAAAGCTGCTAAAAGTAGATTTTTCTTCATATAAAAATTTAGTTTGTCTATCGCTATACACAAACTTAAGCAAAGTTCTTCTATTGTTAATGCAACAATTGGGATTCTAATCGCAACTAAAATTAATGGGGATAATTAAGTCTTGGTTTTATTGCGTGTTGATTTACGTAGTACAAGGATAAAAATCAGTAGAAACAGTGCGACACCGGCAATCCAAATCCACGGATTAGCATACCATAACGTCCCATTCGCTTCTTTAAGCTTTTGATTCTCTTCCAGGGTAACCTGTGCTTTCAATAAAAAAACTGAAAAAACAGGACAAACTATTAAAGCAGTCTTTTTCATATTTAATCACTTCATATGAATAGAATACTCTTTTAGCTGTTTTTGTTTGAAGGAATTAAATTATCCTTGTTTGATTTCGCCTAAATAAACCACGTCTTTTAGATCAAAAGGAGTTTCTTGATACACAAAGTAATTCAACCAATTATTGAAAAGAAGATTCGCATGACTTGTCCAGCGCACCAGAGGGCGATTTTCGGGGTTGTCGTCAACATAATAATTTGCCGGCATAGCAATCTCCTGCCCTTTTTCTAAGTCTCTTTTATACTCTTCATCCAGTGTAAAAGGAGCATATTCTGAATGTCCCGTCAAATAAAACTCGCGTCCCCCGCGTGAAGAAACGATAGCAATACCGGCTTCTGGCGATTCTGAAAGAATTTCTAAACCCTCTTTTACCAGGAGATCATCCTTCTCAATTGTTGTATGGCGGCTGTGCGGTATAAAGAACTCATCGTCAAATCCACGGAATAAAGGATGTCTTTTGTTTAACGCAATGTGCTTAAATACACCAAAAAGTTTTTCCGTTAATGGCTTCTTCTCTACACCATAGAAATGATACAATGCAGCTTGAGACGCCCAACAGATATACAAACTTGATGTTACATGGGTCCTTGCCCAGTCAAAGATGGTCTGAATTTCATCCCAGTAGGTCACTTCCTCAAAAGCAACCATTTCAACTGGAGCCCCCGTAATAATCATTCCGTCGTAGAAATTCTCCTTAACCTCGGTCAAGCTCTTGTAAAACATTTCCAAATGCTCTTCGGGGGTATTCTTTGAAACATGCGTTTCAAGTCGCAAAAATTCCATTTCCACCTGCAAAGGATTATTTGACAGCAAACGAATAAAATCTGTCTCTGTCGTAATTTTAAGCGGCATTAAGTTCAGTACCAAAACACGAAGCGGTCTGATATCCTGCTCATTTGCTCTTAAATCACTCATGACAAATATATTCTCCTTTTTCAACAGCTCAATGGCAGGAAGGTTATTAGGAAGTTTGACCGGCATAGATAATTTCTCCTTATACAATTAGCATGCAAAATTAGCAAGAAAATGCCATAAATGCTAAATGAAACATAAATTATCTTCCATTATATTGTTATAGTCTCCAAGACCAAAAGCTATTCCTTGCTTAAATCCAATAGGGATTTTCTGAATTTCTGTGACCCAAAGTTCATTCCACCTACGTGTTTAATGACCAGCTTACCAGCCTTATCCAAAATAATCGTTGTTGGTATGCTTGTGGTACTCAATTCTTTGGGTAAAGCCGAATTTAATTGATAGACCGGTAGACTATATTTTCTTTTCGCCATAAACTTCCGCGAAGCGCTAAGATTTCCATCGATATCGACAGCCAAAATAACAATAGCATCGTTGCCCTTAAAGTCCTTATAGAGTTGATCCAAGGAAGGCATCTCAGCAAGACATGGTGGACACCATGTCGCCCATAAATTAATAACCACAACTTTTCCTTTGAGCTGGTTTAGGCTCAATATATTGTTTTTACTGTCCCTAAAACTAAGATTGTATCCTTCGGTTCTGCTCTTATTCTCCTCCTCGACCACACAATGCTTGCTTGCTTTAACCAAAAATGGATTGTAAAACAACAAACTAACCAATAAAAGGAGACTATAATTTACTTTTTTTGTCATATAACACTTTAACTAAGCTTAAACATTACGATAACGTTTGTATCCTAATTTGATTGCTTTTACAGCAGAAAATTAATCGAATTTTTTCACGCGTTTTTTTAACGGATTTTTCAGCGGCAATGGAGGTTTAAAATTCGGTGTTAGAATACAAAAGCGAAAAGATAAGTGTAAAAGATATTACAAACAAATTTAGGGATATGTATATTATATAGTATGAAAATAAGTAAATGAATATGAGCAAAGAGAAATCAATACAAGAAATTGAAATTAACGGAAAAGTTTACCAGTATAGTTCTATTAAAGATCTCCCTCAAGGTAATGTTATGCACCTACCGTTCAGCATCCGGATACTACTGGAAAATGTATTGCGAAACCATGATGGATTCAGTATCACAGACGAGCATGTCAATACCCTGATTCATTGGACTCCACAACCTGTTGACAAAGATATCCCCTTCAAACCGGCCAGAATTTTAATGCAGGATTTCACCGGAGTACCTGCTGTAGTCGATATGGCATCACTACGTGCCGAATTTATCCGTCATGGCAAGGATGGACAAAAAATAAATCCTGCTATCCCGGTGGATCTGGTCATTGATCATTCCGTTCAGGTCGACTACTTTGGTACACAGTACTCGTATGACAAGAATGTCGAGTTGGAATATGAACGCAACCGTGAGCGTTATGAACTCCTTAAATGGGCACAGAAAGGATTAAAAAATTTTACCGTTGTTCCCCCAGGTATGGGTATCTGCCATCAGGTCAACTTGGAATATCTTGCCAAAGGAGTCATTGAACGTGACAATTGGCTTTTTCCTGACACATTAGTAGGGACTGATTCGCATACACCAATGGTCAATGGTATTGGTGTATTAGGTTGGGGAGTTGGTGGTATTGAGGCCGAGGCAGCCATGCTTGGACAACCCATCTTTTTCACCTGCCCCGAGGTTATCGGCCTTAAACTTACGGGCAAAATACCAGCGACATGCACCGCGACGGACATGGTTCTTTCCATCACAAAAATACTTCGTGATACAGGTGTTGTGGGCAAATTTGTTGAAGTATTTGGCGATGGATTGGACAGCCTTTCGGTGACAGATCGTGCGACAATATCCAATATGTCACCAGAATTTGGCTGTACGGTTACCTATTTTCCGATCGATGACCGAACCCTTGAGTACATGCATAGCACCAATCGAAGTGCCGAACAGATTAAAATTGTTGAAGATTATTGTAAAAGCAATTTACTCTGGCGGACAGGCAAGGAAGAAATTCAATATTCGTCGGTTGTTGAATTCAATTTATCAAGTCTGGAGCCAACTGTATCCGGCCCTAAGCGACCTCAGGATAAAATTCTTGTGAAAGATCTAAAAACTACATTTTCACATCTCTTGGATAGCGAACACCATCGACAGTATATCCCTGTTCTACAGCGATCGGAATCTGCTTGGCTTGCCGACGGCGGGTCTGGTACGGAGTTTACCTTTGGTAAGGTACCTATTGAACATGATTCACCGCATGAAGTTATCCAAGAGTCTATTCATGCTGTGCGCATCAAGCACAATCATAAAGAATATATTGTCAGTGATGGCAGTATTGCCATTGCCGCCATAACAAGCTGTACCAATACCTCGAACCCTACTGTGATGATCGGCGCAGGATTATTGGCCCGTAACGCTATCGAGTGTGGACTGCGGACCAAATCCTGGGTAAAGACCTCCTTAGCCCCTGGTTCAAAAGTCGTTACACAATACCTTGAAAGATCAGGACTTAGTGCTGATCTCGATGCCCTGCGTTTTCACACGGTGGGTTACGGTTGTACCTCCTGTATTGGAAACTCGGGTCCTCTTCCACCACAAATAGCAGAGGCAGTGGAAAAAGGTGAACTCATTGTCGCATCGGTATTGTCTGGTAACCGAAATTTTGAGGCGCGTGTGCATCCTCAGGTAAAAATGAACTTTTTAATGTCGCCGATGCTTGTTGTTGCCTATGCGTTAGTCGGAAGAGTTGATATTAATCTCTTGGAGGAGCCGCTCGACTACGACCCGAATGGTGAGCCCGTATATCTGAAAGATATTTGGCCGAGCCGCGAGGATATTATGGAAACCGTCAATGCCTGCGTCAAACAATCGGATTTTCAAGAAGTTTATGATGTCATCTTCGATGGTTCAACAGACTGGCAAGAACTTGAAGTGAATCTGGATCAAAATTACCAGTGGGACAACACGTCTACCTACATTAAAGAATCACCTTTTTTTGAAAATTTACAGGCTGTACCAAATCCGATACAAGACATCCAAAATGCAAGGGTGTTACTTTATCTTGGTGATTCGGTTACAACGGATCATATCTCACCTGCAGGGTCATTCAAAGAAGAAACTGCGGCTGGGCAATACCTCAGCGCACATCAGGTAAGTAAAGAAGATTTTAATTCGTATGGATCTAGACGTGGGAACCACGAAGTTATGATGCGTGGAACATTTGCCAATGTGCGTATTAAAAACAAAATTACTGATCGTGAAGGTGGATTTAGCCGTTATTTCCCAAGCAATGAGGTGAAGACGGTATATGAAACCGCAATGGAATATCGAAAAAACAACACTGCACTCATTGTGCTGGCTGGAAAAGAGTATGGTTCGGGCTCTTCAAGAGATTGGGCTGCAAAGGGAACATTTCTGCTCGGCGTACGTGCGGTTATTGCTGAAAGTTTTGAGCGTATTCACCGAAGTAATCTTGTCGGTATGGGGGTAGCACCACTTGTGTTTATCAATGACGAAAATGCAGAGAAATTAGGACTAAATGGAACAGAAGTCTATAACATCACGGGACTTGCGAACGATTTAACACCCCATAAACTCCTCTCGGTAAAGGCGGTGCATGACAATGGAAAAACAACCACATTTCAAGTGAAAGCAAGACTCGATTCTGCCATTGAAATCGAGTATTTTAAAAATGACGGTATTCTGCAATATGTGCTACGGCAATATTTAAAAAACAACTAACATTCGGCAAATTGAAGAATTGAAATAGCTAAAAAAGTAAAGGGCACTCTATAGGGTGCCCTTTAACAACTATATTAAAACCTACCAGAGTTCTACAATACTTCAGTCTTGCCCCCAGAATTATGTTTTATGGCTATGCCAAATATAGTTGTAAAAAATTACCCTTTTTATCCCTGAAATCAGGTATTTTGCATACAAGCGGATGTAGCGCATTGACTTCATTTTAAAGTAAAATCATCCGGGAGAATTGTTTATTTTCGCTAAGATCAATGCCAATAGCATACAGAATGGAAGAACTTATCGAACAAACAATCACTAAACAAACATGGACACCTGAACTGAAGCAAGTTCAGGAATTTTACAAATGTACTTTTGAGCAATGTGATTTTCAGAGCGCGGAACTGTTAGACCTCATTTTCACAAATTGTGAATTTAAATCGTGTAATCTTTCCAATGTCAGTCTGAAGGGCACACAACTAGATCATGTTGTCTTTAATGACTGCAAAATGCTAGGTATACACTTTAATGAATGTAATTCATTTTCCTTTCATGTTAATTTCAGCAACTCGGTATTGGATTACTCCTCTTTTTTTGAACGAAATATAAAGAAATTTCAGTTTGATCACTGTTCGTTGCAACATGTGGATTTTGAACGAGCTAATCTGCAACAGGCGGTGTTTAGAAAAGCGAATTTGTTAAATGCCCGTTTTATACAAAGCAATCTCGAAGGCTGTGATTTTCGGTCCTCCATCAACATCCAGCTCGATCCCGAGGCCAATCGCATGAAAAAAAGTAAATTTGGTCGGGAACAGCTGTCTGGACTATTGCTTAAATATCAGTTGGCCATCGATTAAATCTCAGACAGGGGTTTGATAAGGGCCTGAAGATCGTTGCATGAGATCGGCTCGATTTCGATTTATCATTAAATAACGGATTTCAGGGATATAACACCTTACATTGAATCAGGATATTTGTCTTTCAAAGTTTAAGAAGATGAAAAAAATATCCCTATCGTTCGTAGCTATCTTGGCGGCCAGCAGCATGTCGTTTGCACAAATCAATAAAGCATTCAAGATCAACTATGCCATTACCTATTCCGTCGATCCCAGCGAAGAAGCGCAAGCAGCTCCAGTTTCTGTCTACGAAGCTTATGTTAACAATGATAAAATAAAAGTTGTATCGGCTTCCGGAGACGGCGAAGAGTCCATCTTTCTCGTTAAAAAAAATGAAGAGCAATCGGTTATATTATACCCAGGACTGGCAAAATATGTCGTGAAAGAAAATGAGCTTAGCTCACATGCGATCAAACTCGTCCCAAACCAGACGAAAATGATCGCTGGTTATCCCTGCAAACTAGCGAAGGTAGAAATTCCTATTTCGGAAGATAACGCGGAAAACAGTACCCTATCGATTTGGTATAGCGATAAACTGCCAGTCGCCTATTGGGAGGGCTTTGATCTGTTCAAAAAAATACCTGGGGCTGTGCTGCAGCTAACAACACCGCTTGGCATGAATATGATTGCGCAGAACATCACCGATAGCCAACTGGACGAAAAGGATTTTATTGTACCTGAGGATTATGAACAAGTAGCATCCATTTATGATGACGAAGAGGATGCGGAAGATAGCAACCAGATTGCTGAAAATCTCTATTTATTTGAAGATGCTGCAACTAGCCTTTTGGGGGTAAAAGACGGCGATGAAAAAACAATTGTGCCAGCACAATACCTTTACATTGCTCCATTTGTTGGCGACCTGAGTATAGTTCAATATAAAGATGAAAAATATGGTGCCATTAATCTCACCGGTAAACCAATCCTCCCCTTCCGATACGATTATTTAGGTTACGATGACCATCTTGGCCAACTGGTTTTTGGACTAAACGAAAAATATGGGGTCATGGATAAGTCTGGTAAAATTTTGATCCCAGCAAATTATGATATGATATCATTCATTAACGGGGGCTATGCTGTATTTCAAGTGAAAGATAAATATGGCATATTGAATCAAGCGGGTAAAATAATTGTGCCGGCAACGTATAGCTTTATTTCTGAAAACAATGCAACGCATTTCGTCAGCATCGAAAACGACAAGTATAATCTTACTGATATTAAGACCAATAAAATCGTTGCGCCCGACTACGATTTGATTTCAATTACCGAAGAACCCAATCTTTTCCTTGCAAGCAAAGGTGGAAAGTATGGGTATTTAGATGGTCAGGGAAAAGTTGCAATACCATTTATATACAGTGGAGCTACCTCGTTTAGCGATGGCGTGGCTTCTGTTTCATTAGCGGATTCGGACGATGTAATTTTGATTAATACAAAAGGCGAACGTGTGGAAATAGATGCTGCGGCAGAGGCAACAGATATAATTTAAACATCAGCAACCAAAAAAGGCAACAGATCTATCTGTTGCCTTTTTTGGTTGCTGATCATCAATGATCAGTATAAGGTTATTTTTTCTTTTTAAACAGCATTTTGCCGATCGTAAATAAAATCACCACAATTATGCCTCCACCTAGGCCAAATAACAGCTCTTTTAGCATGCTTGGCAGAGCAGGTAGCGCGTGATGTAAGAAATCAATATAATGCGCAAATATTCCGCCTGAAACCAAAATTAAAGCAAATGTACCAACCACAGCCAATAACTTGATAACAAAAGGCAGTGCGCGGACTAAAAGACGACCTAAACTCGCTACAGGGCCTTTCTCACGGGAGGTTTTAATCAATTTATAACCCGCATCGTCCATCCGAACGATAAGTGCCACAATACCATAGACTCCAACTGTGGCTAAAAAAGCAACAACCGAAACCGTAATAATTTGTAAGGACAAGCTTTTTCCAAGAACTGTTCCTAAAGCGATAATGACGATCTCCACGGAAAGAATAAAGTCTGTCGTGATAGCCGATTTTACCTTCGCTTTTTCAACAGCAACTGAGTTTTCAGCAACGACAGTCTCTACTTTCGTTTCTTCTGTAGCATGTTTGCGGTGAAACAGGTATTCAATAATCTTTTCAACACCTTCAAAAGCAAGGTAGAAACCACCCAAAATTAAAATATATTTGATGGCAATTGGAAAAAAGACGTTCAGTAATAAAGCAATAGGTACAATGATCAACTTATTGAGCAGCGAACCCTTTGTAATTGCCCATAAAACTGGGAGCTCACGTGAAGCCAAAAAACCAGTCGCTTTCTCTGCATTTACCGCTAAATCGTCACCTAAGATTCCAGCAGTTTTTTTTGTTGCGATTTTGCTCGCCACTGCTACATCATCCATCAACGCTGCAATATCATCTAGTATTGCAAATATTCCTGAAGCCATATTTATATAAAAATTGAACGTAAAAATATAAATTTAATTCAATTTTGAACTAAAGAATTTAATCCATTTGTAATATTAAGCTACATTACATTTGATTTAAATACGTAATTTTAATACCACAAGGACAACCGTTATGAAAAATTCACTTACACTGCAGGAACAGTCAATGCTACTTGAAACATTAAAACAAAGGTTTCAGAAATTTCCTAAAAGACATCCACAGATCAGTTGGGATGATGTTGCGCATAAATTACTTGAAAATCCCAAGAAATTATGGAGCTTGTTCCAAATGGAAAAGAGCGCTGGCGAACCCGACCTTATTCTGATTGATGCAAACAAAGAACAGTATGCTTTTGTGGATTGTGCTGAGGAAAGTCCCAAAGGAAGAAGAAGCCTCTGTTTTGACCAAAGAGCCATAGATGAAAGGAAAGAAAACAAGCCTATTGGGAATGCTGTGGAAGAAGCTAAGAAAATGGGGACTGAGCTACTGAATGAAGAACAATATCGCCAACTTCAACAATTAGGTGAATTTGATTTAAAAACTTCCAGCTGGATACAAACACCAGATGCCATCCGCAAGCTTGGAGGTGCCTTATTCTGTGACCGACGTTACAACCAAGTCTTTACCTATCATAATGGCGCAATCTCCTATTATGCCGCACGTGGATTTCGCTGCATACTTTTTCTTTAAAAGTCCCTAACCTTCAAAATTTAAAACCTATATGAAAACAATTGTAATAGCCACCCTGCTCTTTTGCTGGGGAGCTGCCCAACCGCTTTTTTCACAAGTATCTTTTCCATCGTTCTTGGAAGGGACATGGAAGGTGGACAATAAAGAGCAATACGAACAATGGGATCGTATAAATGAACACGAATTAAAGGGACTTTCCTATACGTTGAAAAATGGGCAAAAGATCGTCAGTGAATACCTAAAATTGACCAAAATAAAGGATAAAGTTGTATACACAGCACTGGTCATCGGACAAAACCATGGAAAAGAAGTCAATTTTGAGCTAAGTTATCAGGATAGTACCTATTCGTTTATCAATGAGGCCCATGATTTCCCCAATTACATTCGGTACACACCAGTCGCCACAAACCGACTTCACATTGTCGTAGAAGGAAAATCGGGAAGAGCCAGGTCTTTTTATGCGAGCAGAATTGCACCGACCACGACTGAAGGAAACCCAAATTACGATCAAGAGCTCGCAAAAAAATTGGGGGCTGATGATTATGGAATGAAATCCTACATCTTTGTCCTCCTCAAAACTGGCGAGAATAAAACAACAGACAAACAATTCATTAATGAATGTTTCAAAGGTCACATGGAAAATATCAATCGTCTCGTAAAAAATGGGCAATTGATTGTTGCTGGCCCATTTGGAAAAAATGACGACAACTTTCGGGGCCTTTTTATCTTAAATAACATGGCTTCAACTGATGCGGCAAAGCATATTTTAGAGAACGATCCAGCGATAAAAAACGGCCTCTTAGAAGCTTCGTTTTACCCCTGGTATGGTTCAGCTGCCTTGGCAGAATATCTGTCCCAAGTAGATAAAATCTGGAAAAAACAACATTAGCCCTTTGGTCATGACATAGGGTTGTCATTGGCCGATCTAACTTTGGGGAAAACTAAGCGAAATGAATAATAAAATAATCCCTTCATTCAGTATAATAGGTCTTGCCATCCGTACAAGCAACCAAAATGGGCAGGCGGCGAAAGACATTCCAGAACTTTGGGCCCGCTTTTTTAAAGAAGATGTGTTGAGCCGTATTCCCAACAAGATATCCAGCGAACTCTATTGTATCTATACCGAATATGAAAAAGATCACACATTGCCTTATACGACTTTATTAGGCTGTAAAGTCAGCAATCTTGAAGAACTACCCGAAGACTTGGACGGTATTCATATCGCTGAAAACCATTACCGACATTTTACAGCAGAAGGAAATTTGGAAGATGGCATCGTTTATGAAACTTGGCAAAGGATATGGCGTTCGGATTTACCCAGAACGTATGCCGCAGACCTCGAAATATATGGCGAAAAAGCCCAAAACCCACACGATGCAAAGGTGGATATATACATAGGCATTCATTAGGGTCTTTATCGTAACAAAACGTATGTGTTAAGGTATTTATCGTTTATTTTAAACTAAATAACCCTTACCTTTGTGCCGATTTAAAGAAAAACATGATGCAAGGCAATACGACATACAGAAAAAAAGTTGTTCGATATAGCTATCTAAAATTAATTGGAAGTTCAGCGCTCGTCAGTATCGTTTGTTGTGTATTGGCATACAGCCTCAAACACAGCACAGCTTATGTACAGGAAGAATTGTTTGAAAGTGTATCTTCCTGGGATGCCAAACTTTTTATTGTTTTACCCAGCATAGGTATTACAGCGATTTACTTCTTACGGAAATACGCTTTTCAAAACAGAAAAAACAAAGGGATCAAAGAAATTTATACGACACTGGAAACAAGAAAAGACCATTTACCTTTTTTTAAGATTCCTTCACATTATATCAATGGTTTTCTAACGGTAGTTTTTGGTGGGTCAACCGGTGTTGAAGTTTCTACAGTTGTTGCATCAGCCACGGTGGGTAACCAAGCGTATAAGCGATTACATCCAGCTTGGGCTTACAAAACCGAGTTGATCTGCGCTGGCGTAATCGCTGGAGTCACCCTGTTGTTTGGAAGTGCATTGGGTGGTTTTCTTTTTGCTTTTGAGGTAATTGCACGCAGATATAACAAGACCTTGCTCATTAGCGGACTAACTTCAATGGCCCTGGCTTCCGTATTTGTCTATTATCTTGACGCAAGTCCTTTGTTTACATTTGAGGTAAAAGTATGGCGATGGCAAGCGATCCCTTTTGTCGCTATTTTGGGATTGATTGGCGGGATTTTAGCATTATATTTTACTAAAACGGTAATTTATGCGAAGTCCTATTTTGCAGGCATAAAAAGTAATTTTATCCGTGTCAACTTGGGTGCAATCACCGTTGGAACATTTATCTTTTTCTTACCGGTACTCTATGGCGACAGCTATCATGGTCTTGGAGAGATTCTAAAAAGCAGTCTGCATGATTCTGTCAATTTACTTTACTTTCTTCCGTTGATCCTGCTTGTTCTCTTAAAACCTTTTGTGGCTTCTCTGACGCTAGGTGCTGGTGGTGACGGCGGCGTTTTTGCCCCCAGTATTGTTACAGGTGCATTGTTAGGCGTTTTGTTTGCACAGCTTTGCAACCATTATCTAGGCACACAATTGGTGGTTATTAATTTTGCCCTTTTTGGTGCTGCAGCAATGCTTTCTGCGGCTATACATGCACCTTTCACGGCGATCTTTATTATTGCAAGCCTTGTTCCTTCCGGATATTTATTACTAGCCCCCCTACTCATCAGCAGTTTTATTGCGAAAACGCTAGCTAAAAAACTATATCCTTATAACGTATACACCTATAAGGAAGTGGCGACGGCCAGGTAATCAAAAGAAATTAAATACGAAAGCGGCTCAGACATCAATCTGAGCCGCTTTTTCTTGCCATTAGTCTTCTCTGCTCCCATCATCTGCCATGCGGACAATCTTGGGCGAAAATTTTGCCACGACATCAACAAGATCTTTTTGTGAAGCCATGACAGTGTGGATGTCTTTATAGGCCATCGGCGCTTCATCCATCCCTGCTCCAAGCAGCATAACACCTTGATCTTTAAGCATCGCATGAAGGTCATGGGAAGATAAGGTTTTAATCGCTTGTGTACGGCTCATCAGTCGACCTGCCCCATGAGATGCCGATTGTATAGCATTCGACTCCCCTTTTCCGCGAACCAAAAACCCTGGTGTCGCCATGGAGCCCGGAATAATCCCCATTACCCCTTTTGCAGCGGGCGTCGCACCCTTTCGGTGTACAATAACATCTTGACCATTCCAAGTTTCCTTCCATGCAAAATTGTGGTGATTTTCAACTTTCGCCAACAATTCAGCTCCTAAAGCCAACGTGATCTTGTCATGAATCACTTCGTGGCAGGCTGACGCATAATCGCCAGCGAGATTCATGGCCAGCCAATACTCCTGTCCCTCATGGCTATCCAGGTCCAAATAAGCCAGATTTTCCGCTTGATAAGGTAACTTACACACGGATTTGGCCAGCTTGGTATAATGTGCTGCTAGGGTAGCGCCCATTCCTCTTGAACCCGAATGTGTCAACAAACCCAAATAACTGCCGCTATCAATGTTTAAAACCTCATCTCTTTCCTCAAATTCGACTATACCAAATTCCACAAAATGATTCCCCCCACCGGAAGAGCCCAATTGGGTCCAGGCTTTATCCTTCAAGGAGGAAAGTAAACTATTCTCATTGAATAATTTGTTTTCCAGTACAGCATGATCTACGCGTTCATGTCTCAGGTATCCATTACCAGCCCCAAATTTACTGTTTCGTAGAATAATATCTTTCAGCGTCATTATATTGTGCTCCACAAATGAACCCGGTAGATCAAAGATGGACAAAGCCATGCGACAGCCAATATCGACACCAACACCATAAGGGATCACGGCATTATTTGTCGCCAGAACTCCTCCGATTGGCAATCCGTATCCTTGATGGGCGTCTGGCATCAATGCTCCGGCAACCGAAACTGGTAATTTCATGGCGATATTCATCTGTGCTTTCGCCCCTGTTTCAATTTCAGACGAACCGTAAATGGTATAATCCGCCGGGTTTTCGTTCAAGACAATTAATGACTTGTCAATTGCCTCTTGCCCAAGCAGAGCACTCGCTAAAATTCCGAAAACAGCATCATCAGAATAGCTGGTCGGATTTTCCAAAACAGCTTTAAACTTTTCAAGCATTTCTGCCCGCGTAAAACCGTGTCTTTTACTGTTGATCTTCAGCGCTACTCCCAAGCTATGATTTTCTTTATATCCCAAAGCAATTAAGTCATTGCCGTTTATTCTCTTATTTTCCATTTTCTTACTTTCTAATTTATAGAGTAGCTTTACAACTCCTCCAAAGCAGGTAACAACAGCTCTTTACGTTGCTACCTGCACCTCTTTCAATTTAATAATCTTTTATTTCACAAACAATTGTTTGAGTTGGTCAACAATCTGTCCATTTCCGGAAACCGAAATCGTATTGATCTTTTCTGCGATCTTTTCGACATATTCCATTTCCTTCAACTTAAACAACATACTGTTTTCTTCCATCAGTTTCGCCGTATTCAACAAACTCCGTGTCGAAGCGGTCTCTTCGCGACGCATGATGCTATTTGCCTGCGCCCTCTTCTCTGCAATCAACACCTGGTTCATGATGTCCCGCACATCCCCTGGTAAAATAACATCTTTAACACCGCAGGTCAACAGTGTTAGTCCCAAGCTCGCAACCTGTTGTAATGTATTTTCTAAGATATAGCCTTGTATTTCAGTCTTCCGCTCCATCAGCTCGTCTAACGTCATCTGCCCGATATAGGACCGTAGGGTCAACTGCATCAACGAATACAATTGCTTCTCGTGGTCTTTATTATTCAATAGTGCTTTGACAATATCCACAATCTGATATTGCAGCGTGAAATTGATTCTGATCTGTGCTTTATCTTTAGACAAGATCTCCTGTCCTACCACCTCCAAGGTCAAAACCCGCATATCAGCTTTTGAAATCGCTATGGTTTTTGCATTCTTCCACCAATAATACGTTCCCGACTTCAAGATATCCACAAACACACCGTCTACAAAAAACAGGGATTTCTCATTTGGTTCAATTTTATACTGACGTACATAATAGCTCAAACTCTGTTTCTCCAACAACTGACGATTTAAAGATGCCGGAACCTCAATCTCCGCAATGTCTTCCAGTTGAAATCTGCGTTCACGCAATTCCTTCCAAAAAACATGTCTGCCGGAGGCTAACGTCTTTTCGAAATTATTATTCAAAAAAACAAGACAAATCTCCGTATCGCCCACCTCAACGATGTCGACCAATTCACTAAAACCTGCCAACTGCAAAAGCACATCGATATTACGATCGGAAGGAAATGGATGAGTAGTTGTATATTTCTCCAGTTTTTCACCAAATCCCAACCAATAGTTACCGGATTTTAAAACACGGACCACCATATTGTTTTTAATAACCAATCCGATTTCTGCTGTAGTTATCTGTACTCTTTTCATTTGTATATTCTTTTAAATTTTCATTATTGCTATTATAAAACCTGCTATTTTTTATCCCTTGACCTCAAGCGGGATTCAAAAGCCCAAGTACCCGCTTTTAAAATCAAAAGTCGGTGAACAAATACCCCATCTTATTGGTCACGACTTGTTAGTATAAATTCAAATACCACATCTTAGGAATCTCAGGCCATCAATCAATTGCATAGTCGCATGAAAACAGCGCATAAGCAGGATAAAAAGATAGCAAGCTTCTACCAAATGACCTTTTTAAAGAAGGTCTTAACTTTGAATGTCCGAATGGACAGTTCGGTGCAATACCCTTATGCTATTCCATCCGAAAATGGAAGTGGGATTCGACCCCACACGATTGAGCTGTTGTTCTACCCAGACTGAACTATCCTGATTGCTCAGGAGTAGGAATCGAACCTACGACCCACAACTATCTGCTCTGCTCTACCCTTGAGCTACCTTTTTACGGGAGAGGACTCGAACCTCTAACACGAGCACTTTCCTTTCAACTTCTCGTTTTATCAGTATATTGATTCTCATAGAGAACAATACTAACCTGCTATACTGAAACAGGTGACCAGGATGCCACTGAAGAAGAAAGGCTTCTTTAATACTTCATCAAGAAGTATATATCTTAAAGCTATTCGCTATAATTTCATCAAAGAACGTTTGTCATTGTTGACATTACAAATATCGTTGGGTTAATGCGCAGGGAATTTGCGTAGAAAAAAAAAGAAGTAAAAAAAATATAAAGAAAATATAAAATGCTGTTATACAGCAATTAAAAATAAATAATTAGCATCAGAAAGAAACAAGGGACTCTTAACTACGCAGATGTATTGCGTTTATACGCCACACGATCGGCACACAGAGCTTTGCTTTATTTCAACAAGAATGGGAAATAGGATTTTTTGGCAAATATGCTGTAGAAATATAGCGGTAATCCGTGATCGTGTTATGGGATTTATATCCTAATTTTACACCCAAATAAAAGACGATATCAAAAGATGAAAAGTTTGTATACAACAATACTGCTGTTTTACATGCTAGCGAGCTGTATAAATCCAACGAAAAACCATAAAAGCACTGCAGTGGAACATCCTGCAAAGCAGGTTTTAATCAACGACGGCACAGGCACAGCGAAGCAAAACACGACAATTGCTCAGCATCAGCAAGCGGAAGATTGGTTAAAAGAGATTTTTAAATGTAAAAGTTCTGCATCCGGCAAATATTGTTACTATCTGGACAAAGAAGATGCCTTATGTACCAAACGCTTTCAGGCGTTCTTAAAAGATGCCAATGAAATTTACGGGCCATCTAACCTCACAGATGAAGAACTGCCCAAAGCTGAAGCAGCTTACAAAGCTAAATGGGAAAAAATCTATCCCTTATATACAGCGGAAACCTGGTTATTTGGAAGAGGTAATGACGACGCATTGGATATCAAGGATGTTAAAATCGACAAAATAACGGAGAGCAAGTTTATCGTATTTATTGATTACGGCGATAATATCCGAACCAAAAACGAGGTTCAATTGGTCCATGAGCAAGGTTCTTATAAAATAGACTACTGCAAGACGACTTTCCTACATTAACCGTAATCCCTCCTAAAAAATGAGCATGCCAATTCCCCAGACGATAAATTGGCATGTCAAATGTTCTTATTATGTGCTATTTTAATCAAGCTTGTGAACTATTGTTCCATTTGACGAGATTTCCCTGATGAATAAGCCCATGGACGGTCGAGATCCGAGAAACTGCTTCTGCTGAACAACTCGCGTCGACAAAAAGAAGGCTAGCATCATCTCCTACTTTCGGCCATACCGAATTCCCGTGGTCATCAAGCGGGATTTTGCCATTGGTCGCATAACGAAGGCAACGAGATAGCTCGAATTCAGTTTCATAACCATATAATTGCGCGGCTAGATTGGCTTTCTGAAGCATATTACCACTACCAAAAGTACCCCAATGATCCTGAACATTGTCGTTCCCCACAAAAACTTCCACTCCCGCCTTTTTCAGTTCCCGAAATGGCATCAACATATTGCGGAAAGGAACCGAACTGCATATACCGACTTTCGCTTCTGCCAGTCGTTCGGCCATGTGTTCTAAGTCTTTTTTCGGCAGGTAGCCTAAGGCGAAAGCATGACTGATAAATGTGCGTCCCTGTAATGCGGGGTTTTCCAATGCTTTATCAATCAAATATTCCATAGTCTTAACACCTGATTCTCCACCTTCATGCAAGTGGATATCGATTCCCTTGTTATTGTCCAATGCAAGTCGAACCGTCAAGTCCATCGGTTTCTCGATACTGCCGTCAATACTAAAGGGATCCAAACCACCGATAAAATCCACCTGTTCCCATTTTGCAACTTCCTCCATTAACTTCGCGGATTCTGTATAGAATAGACCATGTTGGGGGAATGCGACCAGTTCTGCAGCAAAGGAATACTTTAAATGTTCCAGTGCCTGTAACAGATGTTCCAATGACTTCGTCCCCGATGTTGGGTCTACATTAAAATGTGCGCGCGCAAAATTTGTTCCGTAGCCCTGCAATAGCGCAATCAATTTTTCGGCACGTTCGACAGAGGTTTTCAACAATTCAGGGATGATGATCTGTTCCTTGGCAATCATATCTTTTACAGTCCTGTTTTTTGGAAATACCGCCTTCCAGGGCAGGCCGTATAAAGTTTTATCTAAATGAATGTGCATGTCACGGAATGGCGGTAAGGCCAATTTACCTTTCATGTCGAAGCCTTTTCCGTCAATCCCCGATTGCGCTGGCTCTATATTTTTTATTTTATTTGCCTCGATTTGAATATCAAATAATGCCGTTTTCGTAGCAACAATTTCTTCCTTCTCATAAAGAAAGCCTGTTTCTAGCAATACGTTCCTCAACAAATAAGTATCTTGATTTTGATTGATTTCATTCATGCTTAAATCATTTTCACCAAAGCTAAGTGATTTGGGACAATGATCCTTGTATGAATTATCACAGCTTGTGTAGAAATTATGGCTGCGCTTTAAACTGACTTGGTGTCATATTTGTATGGCATTTAAAAAACTTGCTGAAGCTTGCATTATCGTAAAATCCTAGATCAAAGACAATAGCTTTGATCGTTTTATCCGAAATTTTAAGCAAGCGCTTTGCTTCCAATAACACGCGTTCCTGAATCAAAAATGAAGCTGACTTGTGTAACACCCGATTACTTAACACATTCAGATAGTTTGCGGATATATTTAGCTTCTCGGCATAAAAAGCAACGGATTTTTCACTTTTATACCATTCATCGATAAGCTGAACAAATTTTGCCACAATCGGATTATCCTGATGTTGTTCATAATCATGATAATTATCCTGAACGATCTTGCTAATCAGAAGGGCGATTACTTTAACCCGCGCGTAAATCAATTCCCATAGGATATGGTCGTCCGCTAGATCAGCTGCAATTGCTTTAAATTCTGCCAATAGCGACTGAAAGTGGATCGCTGAAAGATCAATGACCAAATGCTTTAGATAATAAGAAATAGGAAATCGCAATGCAGGTAATAAGCTTTCGAACCAACGTCTGCTGATCATGAGCTGCAATGCATGGGTCGAGTCGTCCATCTTCCACTGATGTACCTGACCTGGAAAAACGAGATGTAATTGATTACATCCAAGCGTAAAGTGATCGAAGTCTATGGTATGCGTACCTACAGACTCTTCAAATAATAAGAGAATAAAAAAATCATGTTTATGCGGTTCATTAATTTCCCGAGGACCAATAAGTTCGTGAAAAAGCAGGTCACAATCCGCAATAATCCCTTCCTGGAATTTTTGCAGATCTAGTATTGGAAAATGGTCGTTGGGTTGATACATAAACAGTATTCCAAAGATAGTATCTAAATATTAAAACAAAAAACAAAAGCTAGTGAGAGCTGGTAACAATACTAAAAATTACTTCCAACTTATGACCAGCTTCGTACTGTAAACACAGTGAGTCCACAGTAAGTCCACGTTGAGTCCACCTTTTTTATGTGCAATTACCGTGGCTTCATCATACAGACATACTGCTTACAGTCCGAAGTTGATTACTAATAGGCTATCATTTTTTCTAACGAAGCCCTTAAGCTTGCCCGCAATTATTGACAGAAATTGTTACGATTATCATTATTGATTAATATCAAAAAAACGTTACTTTGAAATAGTTTATAGGGTCTGATTTAGGTCGAATGCCTATGCCTCATTTCCAACTTAAGATCGAAACATGCAAATTGAAATAGGGAGTATATTTTACGAAATAGTACTTTGGAATAAAGATTACATCCAGATTCTAGGTAGTTCATCTCCCTATCGTGTATACGCTCCAGCGCATTGCGATGTTGCTTTCCTCAAAGAGTACATTAAGCTAAATCCTCCAGAAAATAAATCGGAAGATTCATCCTATTCCTATCTGGAAGATCCCTACTACCTATTTGGAAAACCTTATTTGGTCAAGATTTATCCGTCCGCAATGCTACCAACTGTTGAATTGACAGCAACGAGCATATGTGTATATCAAAAGAAGAACACAAATACCTTGAACTTACTGTACAAATGGTGCCAGGAATTACTCTACCATGAAGTCGTCAAGCAAATTGCTTACTGGGAGGAGCAATTGGATATATATGATGTGGCAACAGTGACCATCCGTAAACTACCCAAAAGTGATTTTAGAATCGTTGAAGGTGGATTTCAATTTTCAAATCGACTCATTGATTTTAAAAAAGAACACATCAATCTAATTATTCTAAAGGCTTTCTGTAAATTTGCGGATAAGACCCGAAAGGAAACAGAAGCAATTTTCAATCTATATATCCCAAACTGGAGAGATCTTTATTAGCATATTATAATAAAATGGCAGAAATTAGCATCAGAAAAGCGATAGAAAAAGACAGTTTAATCATACCGTTCACCGATCAAGAGCTCCTACCATTCGTCGACAAACATCAGAAAGAAATCAATGATTACGTTATCGATCAATTGGAAGATAAAGATGGCGGCCCGCATTTAAGTGACTTTAGCGTCAGCAGGCTAACTTTTTTTGCTGATCAGACAGGCGGCTCTTTTAGACTTCATTTTAAAATTGACCGTCAATTTTGCTGCAGTGATCTTTTATCTTGTCAAACGGATTATATAGACTTTAAATTCAATAAATCGAACAATACAATCACATTAACAGGAGGTTATATATCTTGGACAACTCAATAAAAGAGAGGCGAATACCCGAGCGTTATCAAGTTAATACAAGTTCATTTTCTTTCTATTGGTCGAGAGGTCTTGGCGTGGAATTGCTTCGCAAATTGCCGACTAAACCTTCGATCGCTGCTGCCGATCAATTTGTACCTTTACTCGATCAATTTGACAATAGCTGCGACCAGCTTGTCGAACAGCTCCACCTAAAAATTGGTTTCCCTCAAGGTCAACAACTGCTTAAAGATGCACTTGCAGGAAAGCCTATTGATGCAGCATACGAACCCATATTGAAGAATTTTCTACAGACATTGGATCTCAGTCCCTCTTGGTTAGATTGGGATAAAATAGAGCAAGGCATTGGCCTCAGCCAACGTTCGGGCTTATCAGGACTTGTCGTATTACGGGACTATGTCCTCATGGGGGGCTATGAATCCAGTGCCATCAATAAACCCCTAATTTTTACAGGTGCGTTAAAAAAAGGTGCTGTCAAAAGGCTCACCGAAACGGTCACCTTTTGGGTTGACGTCACAGGTAACAATGCACTGAAAAAGGGTAATATCGGCATTGAGGCCATCCTACTTACCCGATGTATCCATTCGTATGCTCGGTTAAATATTCTAAAGCACGGTCAGTGGCAAACAGAAAAATGGGGCATCCCTTTAAACACTTGGGATATGCTTGCGACCAACCTCGGATTCTCTCTTGTTTATCTAACAGGGCTAAAACGCATGAAATTCAATATATTGAAAAGCGAGGTTGATGGTTTATTCCATGTTTGGAAATTTATTGGGACATTGCTGGGCATTCCCACGCAATTGCTACCCGACACCGAGGAGCAAGCTATTGAAGCGTTGTATTATTGGACGATGACCCAACAATCAGGAGATCAGGATAGTTTAGCCTTAGCAAAAGCGCTCATGGAAGAGCCCATTAAAGCAGCCTACCCCACAAACAAATGGGGACGAAAGCTTATGCGTGAAATTCATCTCTACTACAATCATTATCTATTGGGAGACTATTCGTGTTCATTACTTGGTTTAAGGAAAACGGTACTCGGTAAAATCGCTTATGTGAATATCTTAAAAAATAAAAAAGCAAATCATATGATCACCGACAGCCTATGGCGACAACAACAGATTGACAAAGGAAGAAAGATACACGAGGGTGTGAAACAAATCTATCTGAAATACAATTAACCAACATTGCGCTCGTAAGGCACCCGTGTCGCAATGGACCGTCCTAAGGTCAGTTCATCCACATATTCCAATTCACCACCAAAGGCTATACCGCGGGCAATGGTTGTAATTTTAACATCAAACTCACGCAATTTGCGATATAAATAAAAAATGGTGGTATCCCCTTCCATTGTTGCTGAAAGTGCCAGAATAACTTCTTCCACCTCACCTCTTTGAATTCGATTGAGTAATCCCTCAATTTTTAGATCCGCAGGACCAATACCGTCCATTGGCGAAATTAACCCACCCAATACATGATATACACCTTGATAGGAATTTGTATTTTCAATGGCCATCACATCACGTGTATCTTCCACAACACAAATCAAGCTTTTATCACGTTTAAAGGAGGCACATATCTCACATATACTGTGATCCGAAATATTGAAACATTCCTGGCAATACTGAATATCTTCTTTCAAGCGATCAATAGCGGCTGTAAAACGGGCTACATCCGCATCGGATTGCTTCAGCAGATGCAAAACCAGTCGTAATGCTGTCTTTTGCCCTACGCCTGGTAGTTTTCCAAATTCAGCGACGGCATTCTCAAGAAGTTTAGAAGAAAAATTCATAATGCAAATGTAAGAATAATCAGAAAAAGTAGCTACTATTAAAAAAATAGCTATATTGTATTCCTTTTTGAAAAATTGGAATTTAGAATTAAATGTATAACGTTATATATGGACATTACAAAAGAAGATAAAATTATCCGCGCATTTGAAAACAAAACATGGCAGGAAATTAAAGTTAAGGACTCATGGCAGATTTTTAAAGTGATGTCAGAGTTTGTGGACGGATTTGAGAAATTGGCAAAAATTGGTCCCTGTGTATCGATATTTGGATCAGCACGTACGCCACGTGAACACAAATATTATCAAATGGCGGTCGATATTGCCAGTTTATTGACAGAACGCGGTTATGGTATTATCTCGGGCGGTGGACCTGGAATTATGGAAGCAGCCAATAAAGGTGCTTATGAATCCGGAGGAAAGTCTGTTGGTCTAAATATTGAATTACCATTTGAGCAGTTTCACAACAAATATATTGATCGCGACAAACTACTTGAATTCAAGTACTTTTTCGTCAGAAAAGTGATGTTCATGAAGTATTCTCAGGGTTATATTGTTATGCCAGGAGGCTTTGGAACCATGGATGAGCTTTTTGAAGCAATCACATTGATTCAAACCGGCAAAATTGCACGTTTTCCGATCGTGTTGGTTGGCTCTGAATATTGGAAAGGGTTGATGGACTGGGTTCAGAATACAATGATTCCTAACAAATATATCAGCGAAGAAGATTTGAAACTATACCGTATTGTCGATACTGCCGAAGAGGCTGCGGATCATATTTTCCGATTCTACGACAAATACTTGTTGAAACCAAACTTCTAAGAAGTACCCGTAAAAAAAGAGTACCTGAATCAACAGATACTCTTTTTTTTTGCCTATTTGCCCTCCCCTTGGTCTTTGTAAAATAGGTATTTAGCTGTTCAAAACCAGCTTTTACAGATTAAAGTTGCATTATTGCCAATTTAGTCCCTACATTTATAGCGCGATTCGCATTACACGTCGTTAACCGTAGAAAAACAAATTATTGTCTTGCATGAAAGATTTGGGAGGCCATTCAGATGAAGAGTTGATTGTATTGGTTCAACAAGACGATAGCTTAGCTTTCGAAGCTTTGTATGATCGCTATTGGAAAAAGCTTTATTACCAGGCTGCGCGCAAAACAAATTCGCTGGAAGACGCGCAAGAAATCGTACAAAACATCTTTACTTCGCTTTGGCTGAGACGCCATCAACTCCAAATTGAAAGCAATCTCGCCTCCTACCTCGCTGTGGCCGTTAAATACAAAGTCTTTAAATATCTGGCGCAACAATACAAGCAGGAAGCTTTTAAACACGATACGGAATGGGCCGATTTCGATAACTCGACGGAAGATTGGCTTCAGTTTGAAGAACTTCGAGTTCGGCTGGATCAGCTTGTTTCGGAACTGCCCGAAAAATGCCAGCTTGTTTTCAAATTATCCCGCGAAGAAGGACTCACTTATAAACAGATCGCTGAGCACATGAACATCTCTGTGAAAACGGTCGAAACCCAATTAAGCCGTGCCTTAAAAAAAATACGCGCTGGTATTCAGCGCTTTCTGATTACTTTGTGATTTTTTTTCTCTTCTTGTCAGGGTATCAACCCAATCTAGGGACTCTATATATAAATAACCCCTAAATATGGTTGATCATAATCAATTCCGGATAAAGCAATTGGCTTACAAATGGCTTCAAGGCACATGTACCCCTGAAGAGGAAGCCGAATTGCAAGAGTGGTATGAAACAAGTAATGGCGAACCTCTCCCTATTCCTGAGGGGCTGGCAACCGATGAACAACAACTCAAAGAGCTGTTATTTTCCAATATAAAGCAGGAAATCCAAGCGTCAAAAATCAGGCGAATCCCGCAACGGGTGAAGTTGGGTGGAATAGCTGCTGCTTTGGCACTGTTGTTTATATTACCCCTTTACCTTGTTAAAAGAACATCTGGAGATAGCCAGCGGGTAGCCGTGAAGATGCAACAACAGGTTCACCCGGGCATTAAGGCGGCCGTATTAACTTTAGCCGATGGAACTAAAATTGATCTTTCTGCCCAGCAACAGAGCGTTCTCCATCAGGATGAACAGGTGAAAGTAATTACGACTGCTTCCGGAACCGTGCAATATCAATTTACAGCCAGTAGGAAAACTGCTACAAGCCGTACCAATACCATTGAAACCCCGATTGGAACAGAGTATACGATCATTTTGGCCGATGGCAGTAAGGTGTGGCTAAATGCTGGATCCGTGCTGACGTTTCCTGAATCTTTTGCGTCGAATAGCCGGGAAGTAAAATTATCTGGGGAGGGCTATTTTGAGGTCAGCCACGATAGCAAGCGCCCCTTCTATGTGCGATCCAATGAACAGACCATTCGTGTATTCGGAACCCATTTTAATGTACGCTCTTATCCAAATGAAAACAATAAAACCACACTTATAGCCGGTTCTGTACAAGTCTCGCAATTCGGTAAGTCAAAAATGCTGAAACCTGGTCAAGCAGCATTTACCACTGGCGGGAATCTTATCGTAGCAGAAGCCAATATCGAAGAAGCAATGGCCTGGAAAAATGGTTTTTTCTATTTCGAATCGACACCCATTAAAGATGCGCTTGCCGCCATAAAACGCTGGTATAATGTGGATATCGTGTATAAAGGAACAAATGAAAAGCGTGAACTGACAGGTAAGATAAAACGCAATTCAACTGCCCAGCAACTGGTTGAGACCCTCAACTTTCTGGATATAAAATGCCGATTGGAAAACAATAAAATTGAAGTTGAACTCTAAATTATCTAATATAAAACAAACTTAACCAACTAATTATGCACAAACTTAAAACCATCCAAGGGGCTGGTAAAAAGGCAAAACTATTTGCTGCTTTACTTGCTATCCAATGCGTTTCCCATGCAAATAATTTGGCGATGGCGAATGTAAACCAATCTAAAATCAAGTTACAAGACAAGGAATACACTTTGGCAAAGTTTGCTAAAGAAATCGAGCGTCAGAGTTCTTATGTGTTTCTGTACGATAACTCACAGATAAATGATAACCAAAAAATCAGCATAAACCATAAAGATGGTTCTATTGTTGAAATTCTGGATGACAACCTGAAAGAACTGTCGTATTCATACAAAATTGTCAATAACACCATTGTCCTAAAAAGGAAAATAGATGACATACCTTTAAGAAACACGATCAATATACAACAGCTTGTCAAAGGGCGCGTTACCGATGGCGACGGTAAAGCATTAACAGGAGTCACCATCCGCAATACAACAACAGGTAAACAAACGGAAACAGACAGTAAAGGTGAGTTTTCTATTGAAGCGACTACTACCCATCAACTCAGCTTTAGTTCAATAGGTTATGAGACTATCAGTAGTACGGTAGGTTCCAATAGTTACCTCAATATACAGCTAAAAACTGCCAACAACCAACTGGAACAGATCGTTGTGGTCGGTTTTGGAACACAGAAGAAAAAAGACATCACGGGAGCCATTGCAACCATGAGTACAAAAGATATTGAAGATCGCCCTGTGACCCAATTAGCGAGTGCTATGGAGGGCAAAATGGCGGGGGTGGAAATTGTAAAATCTTCCGGACAACCTCAAGCTGGCTTCTCTATTCGCGTTCGCGGAACTTCAACAATTACTGCAGGTAGCAATCCATTATACATTGTAGATGGTGTTCCTACTGAAAACATATCGGAGCTCAATCCATCCGATATTCAAAGCATTTCTGTATTAAAGGATGCTGCTTCAGCCGCTGTCTATGGATCTTCTGGCGCAAATGGCGTTGTATTGATTACAACCAAAAGAGGAACAAACGGTAAGACACAGGTAAATTTCGAAACCTATCAAGGATTTTCAGGCATCAGAAAAAAGCCTAGTGTTCTAAATGCGGCACAATATAGAGAATTAATGGCTGAGATGGGAGAAGCCTTGGATTGGTCGAAATATACCGCTGATACAAACTGGCCAGATCAGCTATTCCGCACCGGTCACAGCCAAAAATACCAGGCTTCAGTACGCGGTGGAGATGAAAAGACAGGGTTTTACATCTCGGGATCTTATCAAAAAGATAATGGTACGGTCATCACAAATACAGTAAACAAGGTCAATTTCAAGGTTAATTTGGATCATCAGATCAATAAAATCTTTAAGGTGGGGACCAGCTTATCGTACAACCGTTGGTACGACGTGGATATTACCGAGAACTCCCGAAATGGAGTCATCATGAATGCTTATCTGGGCTCTCCAGTAATCGGAATATATAGCGACAAAGGTGCTTTCACAGTAGATCCATTCTATACAGATCTTGACAACCCCGTTGCATTGGCAACAGGCAACGAGCACAGCTATATCAACAACAGATTTACAGGAAATGCCTTTGTGGAAGCCAATATCCTACCTGGATTAAAATTCAAATCGCTGTTTGGGTATGAAAAATTTAACAACCAGTACCGCAGTTTCGTAGATCCTTTTCGTACAACGGAAGGTCGAAAATATAAGGGTATGGCAACGCTCCAGCAGCAGGACAATCAGTATTGGATGTCCGAAAATACATTAAACTATAATAGAACCTTTAGTGACAAGCACCACTTTACAGGCTTATTAGGCTATATTACAACGAAAACACAAACAACAACCTCAAATATTGCTACGCAAAATTTTGCTAATCCAGCAATCCACACGGTCAATGGTGGTTCGATGATCACAGCGATGCCTACGGCAGTAGACGCCGCTGTATCCACTGTATCTGGCATCGCAAAAATTGGTTATGATTATAACGACAAGTACCTATTTACAGCAAATCTGCGGGCTGACGCATCATCTGTATTTGGCCCAAATAACCGGTGGGGCTACTTCCCTTCTTTCTCTGCCGGTTGGCGTTTATCCAATGAAGATTTCTTCAGTTCGCTGAAAAACACCGTAAACGATTTGAAAATCCGTGCGAGTTGGGGTAAAGTTGGAAATAGCCAAATTCCGGCCTTTTCCTATCTCGGTTTAGTCGACGTGACAGGATCATATAACATCGGCGACCAAGTTGTACCCGGTTATACGCCTGCTACCCTGGACAATCCCAATTTAAAATGGGAAACAACAAATCAGACCGATATTGGTGTGGATGCCAGTTTCTTTAATTCGAGATTGATATTTGGTGCAGATTATTATGCAAAAAGGACTGTAGGCCTACTTCTCAGCTCAAGGGTTCCGTACAGTTCGGGCTATAGAACTGCGCTGAAAAACCTCGGCGACCTACAAAATAGAGGTTTCGAATTCGAATTGAGTAGCCGAAATTTCGTTCACGATTTCAAATGGAATACAACTGTGACCTTTGGGCTCAATCGCAATAAAGTCCTGAATATTGATGGCGGAACCTATTATGACGGAAATATCGATGGTCGGGGTAATAGTACGATTGCAAAAGAAGGCGTTGCATTGGGGTCCTTCTGGGGCTATATCGCAAAAGGCGTCAATCCAGAGACCGGAGATATGATCTATCAGATGGCTGATCCGGAAGCAGGTCTTCAAACGAGTGATATGGCTATCATCGGGAATGCTACACCAAAATTCTCTTATGGCATGACCAATGATTTCAGCTATAAGAACTTCAACTTTTCCTTTTTCTTACAGGGGGTACAGGGAAATGATATCCTTAATGCGACGCGTATTTATACAGAAGGTATGTGGGAACCGAGAAACCAAAGTGTTGCCGTGTTAAACAGATGGACTGTTGATAACAACAACAGTATTATGCCACGTCCGGATCTAAACAATACAGATGACAACTACAATTCACAAATTTCCTCCCGTTTTGTAGAGAAAGGTTCTTACCTCAGGGTAAAATCGATGACCCTGGCCTACACGCTACCTAAACAAGTGCTTGAAAGATGGAAGCTCAATAAGGTCCGTTTTTATGTGACGGGCGAGAATCTGTTAACATTCACCAAATACTCAGGTTTGGATCCTGAGGTAAGCATGTATGGGGGAACTAATCAGCAAACCGTGAGCTCCAATATGGCGCCCGGTATCGATTTTGGTACTTCGCCGCAGGCACGCACCTTTATTGTTGGTTTAAACCTAACTTTTTAACCTTTTAGCTTACAAAAAATGAAATCAACTAGATATACTTCATTGGCCATAGCCTTATTGACATCGCTTACTCTAAATTCCTGCAAAAAGTTTTTAGATCTTCAGCCTACCTCCACGGTAACGAGCGAAAATGCCTATCTCACAGGAGACAATATTGAGAAAGCATTAAACGGAGCCTATAATTCTTTTATAGGCAATGGCACTCGTCCAGGGAGCAATGCCAATTATTATCAATGGGAAATGATTCTGCAAACAGATATTCGCTCTGATAATGCCCATGCTGCCGGTGGTGGCGAAATAGATTTTGCACAAATTGACTATAATAACATCACCAATACCAATGAAATGGTACGCAGGGACTGGGAAGAACTGTATGGAGCAATCTCAAAATGCAATATCGTTATTGACAACGTTGATAAGGTCACAGATCCTACTTTTTCGGATGAAAGACGCAAACAAATTCTTGGAGAAGCTTCATTTTTAAGGGCCTTCCATTATTATCAATTGGTCAAGCTTTATGGTGGTGTGCCCTTGGAAAAACACTCCAACAGTACAGATGCAGAAGTATTACGCATCAAGCGATCAACTGTAGCCGAGGTTTATGATTTTATTGACTCTGACCTACAAGTTGCGGCAAACAATCTCCCTGATGGATTTGGGCAACCCTCCATCGACAAGGTTAGAGCTACTAAAGGTGCTGCAAATGCCTTACTGACCAAGATATGGGCACAACGCCCTGATCGAGATTACAATAAGGTATTGCAATACGCCGATGCAGTGATCGCTGGAAAAGGTGATTACCAGCTCCTTCAAAACTATGCGGATCTTTTTGACGGCAAACACAACTATAATAGTGAATCTATCATTGAGATTCCCTACATCGCCGGCAGTCCCAATCTAAGCTGCTGGGGTGGCGCATTCTTTTTCCCGGATCTTGATGAAAATGGCAAAATCAACGAAAACGAATGGCGCCGATATGGAACACCATCGAAAGATCTTGTCGAAGCTTATGACAATGCTGGCGACACCGAACGAAAGAACGCCAACATTTGGTTCTATTCAGTTCCTTGGGCGGATGAATTTTGGAATCCCTGCGGAGATGCTGCGACAGAAATCCCATTTAACGTAAAGCAAAAACATGCCAACAGCTTCCAAAGTGGCGATCATTTTTACCTTTTACGACTTGCGGACATCATTCTGCTCAAAGCAGAAGCTCAAAACGCACTGGGAAATACTTCAGGGGCAATAAATACCCTTAATGTCATCCGTCATCGCGCAGGGCTCGCCGATTTATCCGGAATCAGCTCCAGTGCCCTAAAGGCCATCATTCTCAACGAGCGCCGATTAGAACTAGCTTTCGAAGGGCAACGGTGGGATGATTTAAACCGTTATGGTGTCACAGTAGATGTGATGAATAAATTAAATGAAATCAAATTTACATGCGATAACGGCAAGCAGAGCAGCCCTACGTTGATTAAGTATAATTTTAACCAAAATAGCCTGCTCCTTCCAATACCATTATTGGAACTGCAGGCAAACCCGAGCCTGACTCAAAATCCAGGCTATTAATTAGACCAAGCATAGGCTGTTCAAAGGAGTATCCTTGAACAGCCTTTTTTACCAATACACTTTATTATGACTCGTTTTAAATCACTGGATATTTTCCGTGGGTTTACACTCGCGGCTATGATTCTCGTCAATAATCCTGGCAACTATCATCATGTGTTTCCTCCACTTGAACATTCCATCTGGCATGGATGCACGTTTACAGATCTTATATTTCCATTTTTTTTATTTGCTGTCGGAAACTCCATGGCATTTTCTTTAAAAAACAGCGACCAGCTAGCACCCGTACCTTACTGGAATAAAATTCTCAAGAGAACAATCATCCTTTTTCTACTTGGTCTGTTTTTAAATATTTTCCCCTTTGTGGAATGGAATAGTCTTCACCAGCTCGAGTGGATTCCCTTTGCCAAGTACAGGTATTTTGGGGTGCTGCAGCGTATTGCAATCTGCTATTTCAGCACGGCAATGATATTATACTATTTTAGGGCTAAAGGTGCTGCAGTTATTAGTATCTTGCTCCTACCCGTCTATTGGCTAATTTGCTATTACGGTAATCCAGCAGATGCCTATAGTCTGGATGGTTGGTTTGGAACGGCACTGGATATCCGAATCTTTGGTGCATCCCACCTCTATCACGGCGAAGGAACAGCGTTTGATCCAGAGGATATCTGGAGCGTATTTCCGGCCATCAGTCAAACGATATTCGGGTATATCACAGGAAAATACATTATTCAAAAACTGACCGGCAAAAGGGAGCTAATGAACCTATTTGTCGTAGGCCTGGTCTTTATTTTAGTAGGCTATCTATGGTCATTTGCTTTTCCAATTAATAAGAAAATCTGGACCAGCAGTTACTGCGTATTCACAACGGGTATTGCCATCTCTTTTCTTGGTATATTAATCTATCTCATCGAATTTCAAAACATCAGAGGGATATTTTATACTGTCTTTGACGACTTCGGCAGGAATACACTATTTATCTATTGTCTTAGCGGACTAATCCCTACGATTTGTTCATTTATTCTCATTGGGGATAAACATCAAAACCTTTGGAACTTTAGCTATCATTTCCTGTTTGATGGTTGGCAAAATCAACAATTATCCTCCGCGCTATTTGCATTGCTATTTGTCGCTTTGAATTGGTTGATCGCCTATTATTTACGAAAGAAAAAGATCTATATCAAAATCTAGGTCAAGTTATCTTTGGGTTAAAATAAGTGAATCTGAATTAGGAATAAAAAAAGGGCCAAAGGCCCTTTTTATATATAAAGATATGGATAAGATATACCGCAGCTACTTTTAGAAAACGCCCCATCTTTGTTTTACTAATTCCGCTATTACAGTACGCTGACACTAAAGTAACTTAAACTAACTATACAGAGAAAAAACTTAGGGGGACAAAAGGGGGACAAATATTAATCAATTGAAAACCAATAAATTGAAATATATATTTCAAATAAAAAAAACACTGATTTATTTTGAATAATCAAAATAAAAGGAATACTTCATCTAAAATTCTTGTTCGGAAATATAAAAAAAAGAAAACCTGAGGTTGGGAGCCCCAGGTTTTTAAATAACCAATGACTAGTCCTGAAAAATCGATACAGGTTTTCAGTGATTAAAAATAAATAATTTAAACAGTAGTAGCCGATAGGTTGCTACTGTTTTTTGTTTT
>NZ_MKWH01000033.1:0-13932 GCF_001899705.1 Sphingobacterium sp. 40-24
GTAGGCTCGACACCTGACGCCAATATCTATGTTTCCATAGCTGGTTTCCCTGTGTCTGCCCCCAAACCGTACGTACATGTCTCCATGTATACGGCTTTCCATCGGTTTATTCAGTCTAATGCTCCTGCGTGCAATTTTTCGTGACATGATATACATACTGCTAAAGTTTTTCTTCTTCTACCAATCATTTGTTTTTCCCAATTTGTTTTTCCTTTTAGGTCTTTGAGCTTTCTTACATGGTGCATTTCTATTTCATCTTTCGCACCGCAGTATTCACAAGTTTTAGCCATTAATCTATCCGTTAAACTGTTCCTACCACCTGTTATAGTGACTGTCATTGGAATGTTATCAAATGATGGGTTTCCGGTTACCATTTTACGTTTGAAACCCTCGTTGTAAAGAATTCTGTATTTAATATTGCCTTTTCTATCTGTGTAGGGAATGGAAAACACTCCATTCTTTCTATGCTTGTTCATCAACTTATTTATTGAAGAGCGATGTTTACTCGCATAGGTACTGTACATGCTGTAACACATGATGTAATAGAAAGAGTTGATTATATGGCTGTTGTTTGCTATGGAGTAATAGTTATAGAAACCTCTTATTTCAGCATTGTATTGACTGATGATTTCTAAATCATCAAATGCAATCATGTAGCCTCTTGATATTCCCCTCCAAACCTCTTTTCCCTTTGGCTTGATGATTTTCATTGCCTTATAGTCAAGAAGTTTTTTGCGTATCACTTCCGTAGAAACATACAGTACAACCTTACTTGAAAAGCATCGTCTTGGGTAGCCCATTTTGTCCTTTTTGGTACCGTTGGATTTTCTGATAAAGATTTCGTATCCCAAAAATTTGGCAGGTTTTTCAGCATGGGTGATAAGTGTCTTGTCTTCGGATAATTCCAATTTAAGTTTATCTCTAAGAAAATCTTTGAGGTCTTCTTTTATTTTGGTACAATCCTCCTTTGAACCTATTACGCCAATTAGAAAATCATCTGCATATCTGACATACTTCAATTTTCTCATGTTTTCATCCATCTGCACCGATGCAGGATGTTTTTGACGTTCTTTAACGATGTCATTGATTTGTTCAAGTAAAATTTTCCGTTTTACTTCATCCTTTTCAACTTTGAGTTTCTGACTTAAACGGTATTTTTTGCAAACTAGATAGCGGGATTCCTTAGAGGGTTTTCTCCATGTACCTTTGTCAAATTCTTGGGTGTATTCTTTGATATACTTATCAAACTTGTCAAGATAAATGTTAGCCATTATAGGGCTGATAATACCTCCTTGCGGAGTACCGCTGTACGTTCTGTGATACGTCCAATCCTCAATATATCCTGCCTTGAGTAATTTTCTGATAAGTCGAATAAACCTTTCATCTTCGATACGCTCTTTCATAATATTTATCATTACTTCGTGGTCAATGTTGTCAAAGAAACCTTTTATGTCTCCTTCAATGAACCACTTTGCACCTGTAAACAATTTATGTGCGCTTTTCAAAGCTGTATGGCAACTTCGGCTTGGTCTGAAACCATGGGAAGAGTTTTCAAATTGCCCTTCGTAAATGGCTTCAAGTATCATACGGATTACTTCCTGTAGGAGTTTATCGATGAATGTGGGAATACCCAAAGGACGCTTGCTACCGTTCTTTTTTGGTATGTAAATTCTTTTAGACGGTACAGGTTGATAGGATTCGTCTTTCAACGATTCTATTAGCTGTTTAACGCGTGTCACACTCATACCGTCTATGGTTTTACCATCGGAGCCAGCGGTCATATTACCTGCCTTGCTGTATATTTTTTGGTATGCTACGTAATACATTTCTTCGTTAAACAATATCCTGTACAGTCTTTGGAACTTATATGTCAGCGTGTTGCTGTGTCTCACCAGACTGTTCAATGTCATTTCGGGATTTCTCATAATGTCTCTCACATTTTCCTTTAATTCAATTAAACTAAACCAACTGTTCCCCTTCGCCATGTACAAGGCTTTCCCTTGCTCGGACTACTACGGGAACTCCGTTGCCATGTCGGATATTCAGAAGCTGAACTTCATAGCCTTTCGGCATTCCGATTTAGGCAATCCCCATTTAGATGTATAGTGACTTGGCGCAATGGATTGTCGGCAACCGACTTTCGTCCTTTTCTACTTATTGTAGCTGTGTCCCTTACCTGTTCATGCTTTTACCGCTACATTTTTACGGAAAAGTGTTAGGGAAATGACGTTAGTAACTATCTTCCGTCAATGCTTAAGAAACTAACCACTTAGACTATCGTTTAATCAATCCAGATTTGTTCCTCTTATCCATTATTTCAACTTGCCATTACAGTCGCAATCTGATAGTTGATTGACTTATGGCTTTTCCGATATGCTACACTCCCCATTGAGTTTCCTCTTTGGATAAATCGGATGTTGATGAGCAGTATGAACACTTGCTCAGCAGTTTGCCAAAACTGCATTCACTAAACACCCTTATGGGCGCACGATGTACTTTTCAATCACATCATCTGAGTTCCCGATACGGATATAATTTGGAAGTTTTGCGGTAATGAATATGCGTTCACCCTGTCCGAGAGCCCCTGCAGTCTCGTACAGAATCCCACTGCCACCGCCTACAATAGAATCAAAAAATGTAAAGGCGTCTTTATTTTGCACAATGTGGTAGTCCTTTCCAACTACACCCAATACGGTATTGTTATCCGTGCGTATGTTGGCGAAATAGTCAGGTACTTCGATTTCAGTATCCTGTATAACGATACCGTCTGAAATTTCCAATATGCCTGAACCTTTTGTAAACAAGGGACTTTTTTGGACTTCATAATCAAGTCCTGCGTGTCTGATAGCTTCTGAGCTTGTTGGGTAGTCCTGCACGATCTGCCCTAAACCGTGCCAAGCTTTTTCTTTTACGCTGAAAAATGAATATCTGCCTGTTCTATTATTGAAATTAAGATTGTGTCCCATGATTTCTATTTTTTAAAGGGTTAAAACTGATTTGATTTTGTGCTGTCCTGCCTAGAATGGCAGGTCGTCGTTTTCGTCCTCTTTTGCAGGACTGCCGTTCTGCTGTTTGTTACTGGCCTGTACGGAATCTTTCTCTGAAGCTGTACCCCATATGGGGTTAATGAAGGAGGTATTAAAATTTAGCCCTGCTTTTATTGTTCCGTCTTTGCCTTCCCAAGCCCTCGCGCTGATCTGTCCGCCCAGCTCTACAAAAAGCCCCTGTTTTAGCCATGAAACTACTACGGGTGTACGCCAATAGGCGCAATCAATAAATGTTGGGTTGTCCACCCACTGGCCTTGTTTGTTTCTATAGCCGTTGTTCACGGCAATTGAGAAATTTACCACGTCCTTTCCTGTTGTTGTTTTGCTGACGGTTGCATCCTGTGTCAGCCTTCCTGAAATGTTCATAAGTTTTGCTTTTAAGTTGTTATACAATCTTGTTACGTTCGCTTTCCTTTCAGTCCTGCTGAGCCTCGGCCCAAATCATTTTTTTCAAAAGAAAAAACAGGAAAAAAAAGAAAGTCAATCCGTACATCGTGCAATTGCAGAAGGCAAAAGGAAACGGAATAAAGGATGGGAAAGGGGGCGGCATGTGTTTATGCCGTAGTCTTTTGCGGAATGTGGGGTGGCTGCGCTATGTACTTTTGAATGTCTTTTTCGACTGTTCTTTTGATAAAAAGTGATCCCCAAATTTTATTTTCCTAAAAATTTTGAATCCTAAAAAGCACTGTTATTTCATAGGGAATAGGAAGCTGAATGCTTCGGTAGGGAGGAGGGCCAGCTTCCTATTTGCTATGTTTGGGAAGGCGTAAAAGCTCTTTTCTGCATAGATTTGCGGTGGAGGAAATGTGCTTTGCCAAGGTTGGGAAAGATGTATGGTTTATTAGAAAATAGGAAATTTAAAAAATATGATTTTGCGAGAGTGATGGAAGCGGCATCCTTTTTCTGGAAAAAGATATAGCGGACAGCACGACCTGGCTGAACGCCGTGGACGTAAGTGGTGCCGTGCAGACCAGGCTCGCCCTGTTTATAAGTCTGAAAAGAACGATTGCCTTTTAAATATGCTTTGAAAGGACAAAAGGAATCTAAAATATACCCCTCTGCTATTTGTTTTTTAGTTCTTGCGCGACTGCATTGAAGCTGCAACCCGCATATTCCATTGATTGTAGTCAGCGAAAGTTGACAGATACAGGATTTGATTCCCTTGAACGCATTCTGTTTATCAGTAATAATTTTAAGAATTTAATTAGGTGCTCCAGATTATAAGTAGTAAGTTCTAGACCTGTATCGAATAGATTTTAAAACCTAAGACGTCATCAAAAAATTTTACCCGTAAAAAAAGGTGCTCATATTTAAATAAACACCTTTTTTGATTTTTATGAAGTGACAATGGTATCATAAGCTGCAATAGCATCAACTAAAGTTACTATGAAGTTGTTACATTACATATTTTTTGAATGATCAATACTTATGATCTCCATATCTAAAAATCATATTTTAAATTGAGTCGCTCGTCTTTCCATCCACATTGGGAGAGTTCTTCAATAAATGGACATCCACCCATACAAGTACTTTGATGAGAGCAGCCTTTACAGCCATTATTGAGTATATTGCCCCGATATTTTTTAAAGAATTCATTGTTTTGCCAGATATCCACTAGGGAGTGTGTCTTTAAATCACCAAACCAGTTGTTATTGGTCATAAAGGAGCACGGCATCATTCGTAAGTTTTCATCAATGAAAGCAGAAAATCGTCCAGCATCGCATCCCTCGTAGAAGCTGGTATTCACGTGGACATGTTTAACAACGCCAGAAATGCTGCAGCTATCAAATCCGATTTTGAATGCCTGCTTCTTTTCATTTACCAACGCATAAAATCTGCTTATTTTTTGCTGATCTTTTAATAAAAGCGAAAGATTGGGATTTCTACCAATCGGTTTGTAGTTTAAGAAAATAATGGAGTTTATACCATCCAGGAACTGCGGAGGATCTTCCAGCCATTGTATGGCAGTGTCTATACTTTGGCTATCTGTAACAAAATGGACATTTGCTTTTATTCCGTATTTAAAGAGCAGTTCAAGGTGACTTCTGAACTCTGAATATGGTTCATAAGCACTTATCGCTACAGAACCACAAAATTCTTTGGTTGCTTGGAGTATTTCATCCGTTAAACCACGACCGTTGGTTGTATAGCAGGGCACAATGCCATATTCCACAGTCATTTGAAGTATTTTTATAAATTCAGGATGTTGGTTCGGATTGCCACCGCCTAGGGCTACCTGGAGAACATCGGCATCCTTAGCTTCCTTCATGATGTGCTCGTAATTTTCCAAACTCATATGTGATCCTTTCACTGTTGATTTTCTATAACAAAAGCTACAGCCCTTGTCACACCAGTTTGTGATACTGATATCCAAGAGCTCCGGTCCATGCATTGCCCAAAGTGGTTCGGGATGTCCTTTATCTTCGGCACGGATAAAGTAGCCTGTTTTTTTGTTGAACATTATCCTGTAATTTTGTTCTGGATAATGTCTGTGCACAATACTGCTGTTTTTACCATCCATTTTCTCTAGCATCTATAAACAATTTAGGATTTTCGATTATAAACTCGTCCGTGCAGAAAAATGTCTCCACATCGTCATGGTCGCTACTGAGCTTACCGATATAAATCAATTTACCTTCTTTCTCGCTTTCCAATATTTTTGGAAGCAATTCCTCACCGTACCACAGCCGATTTTTAATAAAATCCTCAAAACTGAGACTAAATCCCTCCCTTCGGTGAAGGTCGCGGGCTGGTGTCATGCTGTCTTTAAAACATTCAAAAAGCTGTTTGTAAATATCAATAAACTGACTGCTGGTATCAATACCAACGGCCTTAATGAACGTATTAAGCTTAAATTCTCCATCACTGATTATAATAAAAGAGGTAGAAGAACTATTGGTCACAAAATCATATCTAACTTTCATAATTATTTGGTTAAAAGTATTTGAGTAATTCGGTCGAACATTGTTTCAGAATTCATAAATGTCGATATTTCCCAATTTCCGTAAGAATTTTGGTCCTTTCGATAAAGTCGACAATCTTTATTTTTCTCAATAGCTTCCATTAGTTCTTCAATAGATTCAATTTCAAGATTGTATTTTTTGTACAGATATTCTTCAAGGGTGGGATATTCAGCAGAATAAAATTTTATATATTCTGCAATAACATCTATTCTTTCAGAAATTATGCTCTGATACATTTCTGTGAACATTTTTTTTGCATACCCACCTTTGGCACCTGTTTTTTTTAGGAAATTCTTTTCGGTTAAGTCAGGATGCATCAGCACCATGATCTTATAAGATTCATAAAATAATACCATATTGATTACAAAAGGATTTAATTTCTTTAACTAGGTTTTTATTGTTAGCTTTCAGAGCTTTCGAAAGCTGCTCCTTTGCTTTGTCGGGAAATTTGTAACTGTATCGTTCATAAATGGATTTTATTTCCCAGTTGTTGGGATTTGTAAACATATAAATGAGTAATTCAAAGGGATGGTGGTGCACATCCTCAAACTTCTTTGATGTTAGCCTTTTCTTTAATCGATCTAAAATATCATTTTGTCTTATTAAGCCGCCGGACCAATCACTTAGAGAGAAAGCCCTGATAAAGGCTTTATCATAATTTGTGCTGGTTAATGACCTTAAATGCTCAAATAAATGTTGGATATTTAAGTTTTTATGGCGTTGTAAGTCAGTTCGTGACATTAATGCGTATAGAATCCGAGCGGAATTATAGGCATGGATTAATAAATTACTAAACAATCTTACCCTGTCTTTTTCTTCTATATATTCATCTTTCAGGTTAAATATTGATCGCTCAAATATGTATCCATACCAGTCCTGTTTTTCGATAAGTTTAATTAAATCACCGTCCCCCGATTTTCGCGATGCATGGAATAAAAATATCCCGCAGCCTTCGCGAATAGGAGATCCTTCAATAAACTGGTCTTGTAGAAATTTTTCAAATTCTGCGGGGGAACTTTTATAAGTTTTGGAGATCAGATATTTAGACAATAGAAAATCACGAAATTCATCGAATGTAAAGTTGACAGTTTCCGATGTGTCAAAAATATCATCATTATTTTGTAGGTCACGACGAACTAATATATTTTCATCAAGAAATCTAATGTACAGTTCCTTGTTTTTGCCGTGAATAATATCATCAAGGGGTATATTGGCGTATTCGTTATGTTTTATCATGTATTCAACGATTGCCATGATAAACTTCTTGATATCGATTTCTCCACTTATACCAAAATCGTCATTCGATTTAAGACGATCATTTATTTCCTTGGTTTTTACCTCAAAGTATTGTGTAAACAGTTCCTCTTTGTAAATATTTTCAACCTTATGAACGTCCTTACCTTGGTAGGCATCACAAAAAATCCGCAACAATAAAAAATTATCGACCAGCTGGCCATAGGCTTTATGGCTAAAGGACTTATACTTGATTTTAAAGTGCTCAAGATATCTGTCAAAAAGTTTTCGGTTTACTTTGTCTTCGTGGTGGTACCTATAATTGTTAAGCGAATCAATTTGTAAAATTTCCTCTTTGAAGCTCGAGTTTTCAAGTTTTGCAAAATTAGCTTTGTAGTATTCTGTTCTACAGGTCAGGATCATACGCACAAAGTCGTAATCAAGAATTTCTGATATAAATTCATTAAGGGACTTACTCAGTTCAGCTGGATTACCGTTTTCGTTCAGTCCGTCAATAATAATTACAAAACATTTACCGGTTTTTAGTGCGTAATCTTTTAGTTCAGCCATAAACTCCACAAAGGTTACTTCCTCACCATCAGGAAATACTCTTTTAAGAATTGAGCTTCTGATATCGTTTGCATCAATTTCTGTTCCCAGCAGAAAAACGCACGGGATATCTAATTTAAGCAGAAAATTTTGTGAGAAGTCACATACAAAATTTGTTTTCCCCTGACCTGGCATTTCTTTGATCAATGCAACCTTGGATTTTAGACTTTCCAGATCAGATAGATTATCTCTCAATTTGTAAGAAAACAAACTACATTCATTACCAAGATTTATTTGTTTTATCCTGTCATCAGTATCTCGGAGATTTTCTAACCAGTTTTGCGCATGTTCACTGATATTGGTAATGTTCACTTGCTTAGGCTCGAATTTAAATAACGAGGGATCAAAACTAAAAGGTGGAAGGGCCAGTTTTTTCAGTCTTTTCTCCAAAGCAGAAAAGTCCAGAACCTCTACTTCTTTAAGACACTTCTCGGCAAATAAAACAGGATGGGCCATATTTCGAAGTAGGTCCTTCTGCCGGCCCATCTCTATAAAGGTGTCGGGAATGTACTTACCTGAATTTATCTGCTTTTTAATCTGACGGTTCGTCTGAATTTTTAGTGCTTCATGAACTTTTTTTTTTGAGGTTGATAATTTATCAACTATTTTCTTAGGGGTCGTTGTGGTCAAAATATCATCAAAACCATATGGAGAGCTAAAAACATGTTCACAGAGATTGACTGCTGAAGAAATAGCTACTTTTTGGTTATGGGCCTTCTTTTTACTTTTGTTACCGTCAGCGTAATCGCAGATTGCTTTTACTAAAATCCAATGATGGACCTGGCCGTCGCAGGCTGCATAAATGCCGGCGCCTTCCATTTCCCCGCCGATTGCAGTTGGTTCAGCTTTTAAAAGTTCATCCCTAAATTCCTGGTCGTCAATAAGTTTTTCTCCGGATAATATCAAGCCGGAAATTATCTGCGGTGTACGTGCGCCGACCTTATACTCCCAATCGGTCACTGACTTAAACCTGTTAACGAGTACTGAACTTGCAGGGCCTTCTTTTCCACGGGGTATCACTTTTATGCCAACCCTTTGAGATTCGTAAGCAACGATCCTTTCTGCTACTAAAACATCGCCTATTTTTTGCTTCTTTTTATCAATACCAAATGCTATACCTACCATGAGTACAGCTTTGGGTTTCCATAAAGAAATTGCGTGCATTGTTGTTGTAATAGATCCATTTCTGCTTACAGCTCCCATGTCATCGCATGCGACATGAACTGCAGGATAGGCTCCGAAGGTCCCTAAAAAATAAGTCTGTTTATCTTTTGATACTTTTATAATTTTATCCTCTTCTGGTAAGGGCTTTAAATATTGATGAAGTTCTTTTTTCTCAGTTTCTGTTGCAGTAACTATGAGTAGATTAAATAATTCATCGTTTGCGGTAATAAATTCGGAACCGACCTCCTTGTACGAAATCTTCATTTGTTAATACTGGCTTAATTTAGTTGTTAATATAGCAATATTTTTTCATTGTTTGGGATGCTGGCATCGTATATTTTTTTATAAATTTTACAAATTTATCCTGCCTCAACTAAAGCGTACCGAAGCCGTCGATTATCGATATTTTCAATAAATTGGGCTAAAGGTGACCGCAGAAGCTATACGGAGATAACGGGGTAATCGAAAAAGAAGTAAATTGTATACAAAAATTCATCATGGATTTAGTATATAGTATCGGTATAAACATCAGCATCAGTAATGTTGAGGCAGGTTTATTACATAAATATCTAAAAATGCATCCAATTGATAGCCAATACATAGGTAGGGGACATTTCGCATTTTCTTTTAGTGAATTTGAGCAGAAGAAAGAATTTGAATTAATGCTGAATAGCGAATCTATTGATTCCTGCGTAAGAGTATTGGAAGATCAAGATCTGAATGACCCATTAGAGAACGTGCTTAAAAAGCAGTTACTTGAAAAAATTTATTACTGGTCTGACATCATTTATAATGAACAGCGTGCACTTGACAAATTAGAAAATGATTATTACCTCAATTCCCCGGAAGAATTTTACAATAAGGATTTTAGTATTGAAAATTTTATAAAGCTTTGTGAGGTGACTGAATCCAATCGAATTATAGCTAATAAAAAACCAGCACGGTCAATTCTCAAAAGGATCAGGTATTTTCTTAATATATAGATATTGGGGCGTGCTTTTAGCGGAAATGGATTTAAAACAATGAATATTTTATGCTGTATTTTTCGGTTAGGAGGTTTTTGAATGGTGCGGTATTTGCTTTTTCAAATCACAATTTTATTTTCAGATGTTTAGTTAACAAAAAAATTACTGGTATGGTAAAAAATAAGGATCTCCTTTCTGAAGGAGGAGCATAATTGTTAATACTAGCATGAAGTCGATTATACAATACAGAATTGGGACAGTCCCAATTTAATTTATTCAAATCCGTAGTTGTACTGTCGAATTGAAGAGGCAGATCACAATTATTGTCAAAAAGTAATATTGATAATCAGATCAATCCATTCTGCTCCCAGCGATGTTCTAGGTGAAATAAATGCTGCACTGTTTGTTGTGATCCAGCATTTTCACTGAAATTATTTAACACTTAATAATTAATATCATGGCGGACAATAAATCAAAAAAAGGAAGACAAGACCGTAACCAAGTTAGTGGTTCTGAAAATTATGAAATCAATTATTTTAAAACTAAAATGGGGGTAAGTTCCCAAGCTGTAGTCGGTGCAATTAAAGCAACAGGTTCCAACGACCGGAAGACGCTGGAAGAATACTTAAAAAAGCGTCACAACAAATAATTAGAACGACATGGCTCGTTTCGTTTACCGTTCTATTTCCAGTTACGGTCGAATCATTGTCCTTAATATTCATTAATTCAAAACCCATTAAAATGGCATTAGATAAATACCGTGAAAAACGATCGGCAGATAAAACTCCAGAACCATTCGGCGGCACTGGGTCAGGTAAGGAGCTGAGATTTGTAGTACAGAAACACGACGCGTCGCATCTTCATTACGATTTCCGCCTTGAGATGGATGGAGTGCTCAAAAGCTGGGCAGTTCCTAAGGGGCCTTCCCTTGATCCGGAAGTCAAGAGACTTGTGATGATGGTTGAGGATCATCCTTATGATTACAGGGATTTTGAGGGTGTCATTCCAAAAGGGCAGTACGGTGGAGGAACAGTAATTGTTTGGGATGAGGGTACTTATGAAGCAGCTGAACCGGGTAGTACAAGGGAAGTAAGTACCGAGCCAAAGCGCGTAGCAACCAATGTGTGTTACTATTCGTACCGCGCGCAGGGAAATGGCGGACAAAAAATCTACACTTTCAAATATCAGGATATGGTGGTTGTGGTTACCAGCGAAACTATAGTTCCCAGTCTCCGAGTCTCGAGCTGATTAAAAGTATATTCTTCCTTCTTTTAACAAATGATCTGTAGTTTTCTGCTTACCGAAGATATCTCAGACAAATTACGCTGATTAGCTAGCGATTAACCGTTCTCTTATTTAGATATTATTTGCTAAATTTGTGAAAATATTTCAAATTACTATGGAAGATATTAATCTTTGGCTAGACCAACCCAAAAAAGGGTAATACTTAGTTTTAGAATCAAATTCTATAGATTTCTTTCTGAGCACATCTTGGTTATATATCAGGATTGAATAACTTTTGCTCAATTTTTAAATTATATTTTCATTTCATAAAGAAAAGCAAAGATGAATACACTTGTATTAATAATTCAAGGGGTACTTGCCCTATTTTTTATAATGCCTGGTTATGGTAAAGTCAGTGGCAGTAAAGAAAGCCATGTTGCAGATGGACATCTTAGGGTAGAAAGTTCTATAATTCCCATTAGAATTTTGGGAGTTTTGGAATTACTTGGCTGTATCGGTATTATATTTCCATGGGTTCTAGGAATCGTTCCGATCTTAACACCCATAACTGCTGTCTGTTTTTGTATTATTATGCTTGCAGGTATGATTATTCATATTAAAAAAAAGGAATATAAAATGCTTCCTATGTTAGTAATTGTATTTTTGCTGTCTATGATAGTAGCTTATTATAGATTTTTAGCCATAGTTTAACTTTAATTCTTTAAAGAAGGTATCCAACGGGAATCTGACGACAAAATGTGCAGTGAACCAAAAGACAGAATCAAAGTTTGCTAATAGAGTAATATCGATTTAAAAGGCTGATCATTTGATCAGCCTTTTTTTGCATGAACGATTAATTTATAAAATACATCAAACAAGGGTGTAATTCGGTGAAATTGTGTAACAAGCTATTCAGTATTGATAGATGACGATTTGACTCTCTAGAACATTATTATTTTAAAATATACTTATCAAAAGTCGTTTATCGATCAATAAATAACTATCTTAATCCTAAAATAAACTCCTGAAAAGCCATATTTCATGATAAAAAAATATATTGAAGCCACTATTAACAGGATCAATGATCTAAAAGCTCCGCAAACTCTACAGTTACACAATGAACATTATCTGTTGAAAGATTATAATATGTCCATTGTGAAAATTGAAAGGGGGTTCTCGGCTAAAATTAATTTTAAGACTTTTGCAGGTTACAGTTCGAGTCAGATGGAACGTATTGCGCTTCCGCAGCCCATAAGGCTAAGCAATGGTGAGGCAACATATTACATTCCTGAAAATTCAATACTTCTTCATCAGCGATTTAAGGATTGGTTTGGTGACGATGATTCTACTCTTGATATAGTTGGAAGTATAGATCGATTGTCTACTGCGGAGTCAGATTCGAATTTTGATAAAAAATTTTTGCGGTTTGTAGTTCCAGTAAACAATTCTAGAGGAAAACTTCGAGAAATAAGAGGGTGGACTTATGAAACAGATGTCCCTGCAGATCATAAAAACCTTATCAAAGTTATTATCAATAAAATAGAATATCATTTTTTTGAATTTACAGTAGCTGGCGACACTTATCTTTTTATTGACTCAACATCTGAATCTACACTGTCTGAATTTACGAACATTTGCTATAATATTTTATTGGCTTTTGGTTTCCTTTATGGAAATCTCTATTTGGATGAGGGATATATTTTATCCTCGACTTCAGGCGAATTTATGGAGATTGCCGACATTAGGTTTTCAATATATCGCGAATCAATACTGAGTAGTTACAGAATGCATACTACAAATGCGTATTCCGTGCATGATATGACTGGTAAGGATGAACTGGAGAGAAAGGAAAAGAATGAAGAGGTTAACAAATGGATTAATGATATAGTAGAAATAGAAGAGCCTGTATTTAGTGCTCTTTGTGAACTTTTTTATAATCAGGAACCCATATCACGTGCTATAATAATAACTCTTCAAGCCAATTTGCTTCCTTTGGAAATAAAAGGTTCCGCATATAGTCTTGCTCTTGAAGCAATAACATCCGTTGTTATGAAAATTTATAAGGAGAAAAGGCCGAAGCCTGTAAATCCAACGCTTTTTAAAAACATTAAATCACGGATGCTAAATGTATTAAAAGAAATATTGCCGGAACAGGATGAATATGAGAATGCACATAAAATATTAAAAGCGAGAATAGAGAACCTTAATAGTCCTACCAATACGGACAAACTTCAAAAATCATTTGAGTTAGTAGGTTATGAGCTAAAACAATATGAAAAAGATGCTTTAAATGCTAGAAATAAATTTCAACATGGCGAACTTCCTGTTACTGATAATTCGGAAGACGCTATAACTCAACAAGTCTATTTTATGACCATAATTATGCATCGTTTGATCTACACGCTCATTTTAAAACATATTGGCTATAAGGGCTACATCATTAACTATCCGCAATTACATTGCCATTTGACAAATCGAGATTTAGGTGAGAAAGTTTTTTACAAATTATAATCTATTAGTCTTGGGCTCGTCCACATGTCTTGCCATTTCTCAATTATCGGTTGATCTAGAAGTTCTATTTTAATTAAACCTCATAGGTAAGTTCGGGGACATCGACATAAACAAATGCTTTCGTTGGTGTACCCGTTAACCGCAATGATAAATCTACCTCTATTTCGACACAGTTAGACAGCCTTATTCCGGCTTCCAAAATCTCAACACTTACAC
>NZ_MKWH01000034.1:0-417574 GCF_001899705.1 Sphingobacterium sp. 40-24
CATAACTCTAATCTATTTTACAGTTGTTAATTTATCGCAACTGTCAGATTAAGTCTTGACTACTTCATCTAAAGGTTAGATAGCCCCTTCTTAATACAATTTTATACTTCTTGCAGCCCAGTCAAATAAAGTAAGCAGCATGCGTATTCAAATATTCAACTTTTAAACAAATCTTTCATTTTGTTAAAGTCCTGCTTAGGTTTTTTACAGCGATAGATCGTTTGCAGCACCCAATCTTCGCTACTTGCATCGGGACTATATAATTTTCGCACAGGAACAACTTTTTCGAAAAAAGAACAAAAGAAATCGTCACTGGTATCGTTATAACAAATGGCAATCGCCGTTTGGGGCATACGGCCTGTCGGTGCCCAGTTATAGAAGCTACCGTGATAACAAAAGGCGTTCGGAAGCCCATATGTACTCTTCATCAGTTCGACTGCACCCTCCTGCGAGTAATGTTTGCCCCAAATAAGACAACTTGCTTTTTCATTCGGGGGTAAACTGTCGTATACTGAGCGTAATTCATGCATACCCGTTTCCCATTTTTGCAGGTCCAAGTTGTTTTACAATTGTGCCAAAGCGTTTTTTACGCGCTCACGGTTTGGTTTAGATACTGGTATTTTCTCACGGTTTGCCAATAGTAAAGTCCCGCCGTCTTCCTTAAGCCAACTTTGGATATAAAAAGGGTTTATAAGGTGACTTTGGTGTGTTCGAATAAAGTTGTGTGGAATTAGTATTTCGCTGTATTCTCTTAAAGGTTTTGAAGAAATTATTTTCTCTTCATTTAGTAAGTGAAAAACGGTATATGTATCGTCTGCTTCACAACGTATAATATCGCTAATGAGTAAGTATCGAGTTTCGTTTTGAAAAGCAAGAGCTATCTTCTGAGGCACCCTCTGTTTCGATGTCAACTGCTGAATCAGAAATTCTACCCCGGGATTCTGCACTATTGTACTTACTTTTTTGCAAGCCTTTTCAACGGCCAATTTGAGCTCGTCTATATCAATGGGTTTTAGAAGATAATCTAATGCCGCATGTTTTATGGCTTGTATACCATATTGGTTGTATGCTGTAACAAAAATCACCTGAAAGTCTATTGTTTCAAAATCCTTAAGCAGGTCAAAACCTGTCTGACTCCCCATTTCTATATCAAGAAATACCAAATTGGGTCTATTATTTTTAATTAAGCTCGCTGCTTCAGTAATCGTATTTGCAATTGCCACAACTTCAACATCGGGGCAATACTTAGCCAATAGCGCCTTTAAATTTTTGGTATTTGAAATTTCATCGTCCACTAAAATAGCACGTATCATAATAACCAGTTTTTAAAAATTAAAGATACGCATGTCCCCGTACTTTTAGATTCTGTATCTATGAAAATATTTGTCTCTGGATGCAATTCATTCCAAAGCTGTATACGCTCATTCGTTAACTTGACTCCTAACCCGAATGGTGTATGTGCTATATCATACCCTCGACCATTATCCAATATAGTTATTATCATATCACTCTCCCTCCTCTCAAAATATAAGCTAACCTTTCCACGTTCCTTCAATTCTGATATCCCATGTTTTATAGCATTTTCAACCAATGGTTGTAGGAGCATTGTTGGTATTTCGATGTTATTAGGATCAAGATCGTTAACATCAATCGCATATTCAAAACCAAATCGTAGCTGTTCCATCTGAAGATAATCGGTTAAAAGATTGCGCTCATCCGTGAGTGTATTTACCGATTCACTATCCAGCACATTTCGGGTGAGACGGGCAAATTTGCTTAAATACCTATTTGCATTGTCCACATCATTGTTATTTATAAAACTCTGAATGCTAGCGAGCGAATTGAAAAGAAAATGAGGATTGAGTTGCGCCTGAATCGAGATCAGTTTAGTTTCCGATATTTTTTTATTTAAACTCTCTTCTCGGATTTTTTTTCTATTTCTTCTACGCAGTACATAAATTAGAAGAAAGCTTATAATGCTAAAGATAATAATTAATGATAGAGACCACATGATCATATCTTGCATAGAGAAAGTTCTATCAATTTGTATTTTGACATTTTGTCTAAAACTAGACGATTCCATCTCTTTCTCCGTCATATTCTCTAATTGTGGTCGAATAATGATTTCATATTCTCCAGAATTTTTGAAATTCTCCCGACCTATTGAAATATTCGGTTGCTCTATTCCATCTACAGTGTAAAAACTGTAATTCCAAGAATTACTTTTAAATACAATGTTGCCAGTTTCCTTTTCTTTTAACAATAACGAGTAAATGGAACTGTAATCATTTTTTCTAACTGCAACCTTCAGACCTGTAACATCATTGTCCAAGATAATTTTCGACGCATCTGTTTTCATTTCAACCGCAGATCTATTTGATCTATCAATTAGCTCCCTTCCAAGAAAGATAATATCAGTTTTTGGGATCGCTGTGTTATATATAATCACGCTTCCCTGTTCTGAAGGATTTTTTTCGTTATATAAGGTTACAGAAATGGTCTTATTTCGGATCTCCGTTATTGGCAATTCTGCTATATAACCAAATAACCCATGTTTGTTAAAGGTCAGGTCCTCTAAGCGTCCGGATAACAACGTATTTTTTAAATCATCGACAACAGCAAAGCGATAGTTCTTTATGCCTGAAAGTAGTTTAGTACGAATTTTGAATTGTACCCTATTTCCATTATTGATATAAGTCAGCGCTTGGTTGCTTATGTTGGGAAACCTGTTTGCATAGCTCCTAATTTTACTCAGGCTATCGAAGGAGGCACCGATGCTTATTCCTGCAATATCTATACTCCCTAAATAATATTCTACCTTTTTGTCTATTGAATACTGTTCGCCCTTGCTGCTAACCTGAGCAACAAGGGGTATCCAAAAGAATATAGCGATTAGTAAAAACGTGTTTTTTTTCATGATTGTCGTTTATACTTACAAAACTCTATAATTATTAATTTTAAAAAAATGCAAAAACAGTATTACTCTCCGCTCACTTGGTAAACTATACGCCAGAATCAGGATTTAATCATTTGAGCGCTCATCACAATTACGCTCTTATATCGAAAGGTATAAACACAAAGTCGACATAGCCGGACTCTATCTTATTGTATCCGACCGCATTCGCTTTCGAGAGTCGATTTGCGATTACGTTGATCCTTAGTCGCGCCATAAATGAACCTATTAGTTGAAGCTCAGACGTACCTGTCTTGATTCGTAGTAGCCATAACTTGACGAAAGCAATCCTGCTAGATTTTGCGAGTATTTAACTCGGTTACCTTTATATCCGGAGCGCCTATGCTGTTCTGGACATAATCATAAAGACCTCCCCTCCATAAGAAGAATTTTCCAATCAATAAGAGCTTCGGTAAAGAAGTCATTTAGGTTACAATAAGATCTGATTTTTTCACTTGGGTTACCGAGATATCACGGAGATAAGCGCCTTATACAAGTAATAAAAATAGGTATAAAAGCTTAAATATTCAAAGCGGGGAAACTACTCAGTATCAAATTGAAGGATCCCCTTCCCCTCGCGAATTGATTTATAAATACTATCCCGCAGTTTTGGATCTATGTTTTTTTGTTTAATGTATTTTAAAAAACCTGTAATGGTGTCATTATGATGATATATTCTTTCAGCACTACTCTTTTTCAATAATAATCTGTGATTACCAAGCAGATCCATTTCAGTTAATTCAATAGTTGAATGTATAGGTATTGGATCAGATAAGGTCACCTTGAAAGTTGGAACCTTTGATTTTAATAATACCCGATCCACCGTTCCTATTTTTTGATCGTTGAAATAAATATCATTGGGCATGGATGCTATTGTCTTTTCTTCTCTGAATTCCAGAAAATACTGTTTTTCCCTATCGAAATTACACCCCATCAAAAGTACGACCTCAATTAGTATTATTTTTACAGGTGAATATCTCATAATGCGTCTATAAATTATCAGGGATTAAATCTCAAATACTTAAGATTCATTAAAGTCCCCATTTTTAAATTCACCCAATCTTCTGCTTTCGTATGTCAAATACAATTTGACAGCTAATCTTTTCTGTGGCAGCTGGCTTAGGAGTGCCATCGGGGCACCTCCTTTTCATGTTATTGCTCCATACGATTGGTCGGTTACTGCGATGCAGTAACAGGACTGTGTTTACGATCAAACATAACCGGTTTTTCACTACCGTCCAACAGAATTCCTATACCTTGAATCTGACCGTCCACATCGCTAAAGAAGTTAAAGAGAAGATTACTTGGTTCAGGATCTGCTACACCATTTTTATCGACAGACCTTGGGTCAAAAACATCATAATGTCGGTGGATAAGGACAACCTTCTCATAACCGAGTTCACTGTATAGCTTGTTATCCTTAAGCCTTACCTCAATAATTCCATATGCAGGATTCTCAAAAGAACCAGTGTACTGTTTTAAGGAATGGGAAGGTTTCGTCGCTGGAATGGGCAACTTTTCTTCTTCTTTTTTAACATGACGCAGCGAATCGATTTCAGCCTTTTTTTCACCATTCCAATCGATTGGTTCCAAGCCAAAAAGGATATCCGCTATAGAATTTCTGACCACCGTAGGGACCTTAGACACGTTTTGATTGGTTAATACGACAATTCCGAGTGTATCTGTTGGAAAAAATGCCACATTCGCAGAAAATCCGTTAATATTTCCACCATGTTCGACTTGATAATGTCCTCTATAGGAGCCAATCATCCAGCCTAATCCATAATTGGAAAGGAAAACATCTTTGTGTTTGTCCGGTAAAGCGGCATCCATCACCATTTGGGAGCTCGCAGCCTCATTTATATAATTTGCAGGAAGTATTTCTTTCCCATTGAAATAACCTTGGTTGAGCCAAACCTTGAGCCAATTAGACATCTCACTAGCACTGCTATTTATACTTCCTGCTGGCCCCATACCACTAATATTATAATAATCAATCAGTTTTATCGTGTTATCTTTGGAAAGTGTATAGGGCAAAGAAGCATCGCTGTCCCGTTGAAATGCTAAGAGATCGGTATTAGAACGAGTCATTTCTAGGGGAGTAAAAAACTTTTCCTGTATATTTTGTTCCCATGTCTTACCGCTCAATCGCTCCACAATCATTCCTTGAGCAAGGTACATAAAGTTATTATAGAACCATTTCATGCGCAGGCCTGAACTGGGTTTCATAAATCTGACCCGTGAAATCAGACTATCTCTATTTTTACTATTGAACAGAAACCAAGATAAATCATAGCGGGACAAGCCTGTCCTATGCGCCATTAGGTCTTTAACCACGATTTGATTATCCATCTCATCATTGTAAAACCGTAACGCAGGCAGTAAAGATACCGCTCTGTCCTCAAATGTCAGTTTGCCATCCGCTCTCAACAAACCTAACAATGAAGCGGTAAAAGCTTTGGAGCTCGAACCGATTGCAAAAAGCGTATTCGGTGTAACAGGTTTTTTATTCGCGAAATCACGATAGCCAAATCCCTTATTATAAATTATTTTATCGCCTTTTACAACAGCAACGGCAAAACCCGCCACATGATGATCTTTTAAAACTTGGCCGAGAACAGAATCAATTGCTTTAAATTGATCTTTCTGCCCACCTACTTTCCCAACCTGAGAAAATAGTGAAAAAGAAAACCAGGAACAAAAAATAAAGGTTAAAAGGAATTTCATATCAAATTGGAATATATACGAAAATACTTATTCAACATGATTCCCGCAAACTACTGTAGACATTGCCTTTAATTTTTTTATTCCTGGTTGTTCTTAGGAGGTTGCTGAATTTTACGATAATAACTGGTCTATCAATCCGTAAAATCTCCTAAATTATTCTTTCGTATAATTCGACTTTCCGTTTACATCCACCTGCTTACCTAAATACTTTGGTTTTCTATTTCTCATTACATCCAAAACCGCTTTCGTTACCGATAGTTTTTCTCTAAATGCATAATATTTATATCCAGGGTAAACTCCTCGATCGGCACTATAACCGAATGATTTTATACCTAATTTATCACCCAGATAAACACATCTATTTAGATGATATTTTTGAGATACCAAAATTGCCGTATCAACATTAAATATATATTTTGCCCGGTACATGGTCGAGTAGCTATCGAACCCAGCATAGTCAATGTAAATTTTAGCGGTATCGATGCCATTTTTCTGACAGTACAACTTCATTACGCTAAGCTCATCGTACTCGTCTCTTCCGTTGTCTCCCGACAACAATATTTTATCCACTTTGTGGTTTTTGTACAACGAAATCCCAGCATCGAGTCTATCTTTCAAATACCTACTTGGCTGATCACCATTGATGCCAGCGCCAAAAATGATGGCTACCTTGGTTCTTGGCACATCCTTAAGTTCAGTGAAAATCACCGAATCTGTTTTAGCCGTTACATTGCTATTGGTTATCACCACAACAACCAGGGCTACTACGCATAGAACCACAACCACTAAAACGAACCTTTTAATCTTTTTCATTAGCTTGATTTGTTCATGATAAACTTATCATTTTAAACACAAATTTAATAGTACAACCAATTGAAAATCGAACCAATTATAATTCGCTGCAGATAAATTATCATTCGTAGGCACTTACAGTCTTTTCGGTATATTTCATTTGGCTATTAATGCTCTAGAATTTAAACATAACCAACATCGCTTTATGATCGGTTGGCCACACGCCTTCGGGCAGCAGGAAGTTATCTTCACTATCTTTTTCCTGCTTCTGTCCATACTTTACGGTTTCTACAGGACCGACAATGTTAGCTTTTACTGGTTTCAACGGTTTTTTGCTGCGGTAATAAACATAATCGATCCGATCTCGATCATCCGCTGTGGGTGCCCATGCCAATTTCCCAATGGGAACATCCTTGTTAAAAGCAGGATAGGTAAAACCAGGATGACTGACCGGGTTGGGATATAATTGACGGAAACTATCTATAAATCCGGCTTTTTCTAATAAAACCGAACAGTCCCAAGGAACCACTGCCCCACGATGGTCGAAAAGATCTCTTGTAGCCAATGTCCAATCCAAATGTGAAGGCTCATTAAAATCACCTGCAATAATAAACGATTGTGATTGATCCTCTTTTTCTACGTCGCTCAGGATATCTTGGATAGCTTCATCACGTTTGCTTTTCCGATTAGCCTCAATAATGGTACCTACATCTGAAACAGGACGATCTAACTTCTCCCAGGTCAAACCATCGTAACCACGCGGCAAGTAGCATGCGTAATTTGTGTAGTCCAAGTGTAAAGAATAGCATACAAAAGAACGCTTTCCAATCTTGATCTTACTTTTTAAAACACCGCCCATGGTACTATCTTTTTCATAAAGCGCATGCTGTGATTCAATCGGATATTTGGAAATAAAACCGACATCCAGTTTTGCATCACTGGACTGGCCAAAATAGATTGCCCCTTTAGATTTGAGTTCCGTTAGTATACGCTGAATAAAATCTGTTCCCTTGTAATTGCGGACTTCACTAAAGAGAACGACATCTGCATGCTTGGCAATAATTTCGTCTGCTATCGCAGGAAACCCATTGGGCACAACAGTCCCCTCCTGCCAAATGTTGATCTGCAGTACTTTTACCTCATTTTTTGCCTGAGCGAAGAGTGTATGCCCCAAAAGGGCTATCACTAAAAGCAATATAATCTTTCTTAATTTCATTGGAGTTGTCTATTTCTACTGGAAAGTATTACCGCAACGTTCTTGCCGAGAACGGTTTCTACCATTATCATATAAGCGAGTTTCTTACTTATTTCTGTAATAACCAAATAATTTTATCCACATTATCAACTCCAACACATTGTCGTTGACTTGCTTCATCAACTTTTTCTCGATTTGTATCGAATTCAGCAGTAGGATACATCCAACGCAACGGCATTTTTGTATTTGTAACATTTTGATCAGCTTCAATTGAATAGCATCATATTTATCAGCATTCCACAATTTATTAAATAGCGAATTATTTAATACCTTAGCCACACAAAGTTTTAGCACAACCGGTTTATGAACATAAAAATCAAGTATCATGAGTTTGAAACAAACGTTTTATAAAGTACGAAGTTCTAAAACAGTTCAGGGAATTCTAATCGCCAACATTTTTGCATTTCTAATTATTGGTATGCAATCTTCATTGCTGCCCAAGGATGCAGGGGTACTTGTTTTTTCTGAGTTTGTGATTATTCCACTGTTGATGGGTATTATCATGGCTTGGTGTTGGAAAGATACTGACATGAGAGGTAAACAAATAACCGCATGTTCTATCTTGGGTGGCCTTATGGCTATCTTACTCAGCTTTATATTCCTAGGTGAGGGCATTATTTGCCTCTTAATTGTTTCACCTCTTATCTTTGGCTTTGTTATCGCAGGTGCCTTTATTGGAAGGTCAATGTTTAAAAAGAGTAATCAAAAATTGAATATAAGCATTGTTAGCCTCTTACTTGGAATTTTTATTGTCGACTCCCTGACTGATCACCATCATGAAAATATGGTCTCCGATGAGATCTTAATTCATGCGAGTCCAACGCAAGTATGGCAACACGTGGTCGCCTTCGATCCCATATCTCAGAAGGAAAACTATTGGCTTTTTAGTATAGGAATGCCGAGCCCCATGGCTACAACGGTAAGTGAACATAAACTGGGCGCAAACCGAAAATGTATTTTTAGCAACGGGTATGTTTTCGATGAGAAGATTGTAAAATTTGACGTCAATGAAAACTTAATTTTTGATATCATTGATCAACCCAAAGACCCTGAAATCATGGGACATATCGATATCAAAAGAGGTCAATTTATATTGAAAGACAATGGAAATGGTACCACTACCCTTATTGGGAACAGTTGGTATAATCTCCATGTTTTCCCGACTTGGTACTATGACCTTTGGGCAGAAAGTATCACTCGGAATGTCCATTTCCGAGTCATGGAGCATATTAAACTTTTAAGCGAGCGATAATCTATGTTTTCTTTTGTGGTAAAAAGAGTTGGCTTTTTAAAGGATATCCCCTTATTAGCCATTCTATTTGATAGTCTCATGAGATTTTGGATGTTCATTGCCAAGCCTGAACTGCTAAATTGGATCGATGACCTGGAAGAAAATGTAAAAGGAATGCCCGGGACGACGATTGGGATACATAAATATGGTGGGACTGCGTTCAATTATTTAGGAAAGGAATTTGCACATGTCCATAGCAATGGTTTAATGGACATTCTATTAAATAAAGAGCTAAAAAAATCATTAATGATGGAGGGAAAAATTAAGGACCACCATGTGTTTAAAAATTCAGGCTGGATCAGTTTTTATCTTCACAATAAGCAAGATGTTGCCTATGCCTGTTATCTCTTGAAAAAGGCTTATGACCGTGCTAGATAAAAACAGCATTATATACATTCTGTTAGACAGGCTTTGTCTTCATAAAATATTCATTCACTGCAATAATTAGCTATCGGCTCTTTATTTTGGCTATCTATGTACTCATTATTAAGACACCATCTAGGTATAAAAAAGGAAGGTCTTTATCTTTTAGATTTAATATCTTTGCTGTATGAATATTGAACAGATCAAACAACCTTTTCTCAAAAAATTCCCTGGAGATTTTTCCAATAATCCTACACAGCGAGGCACGCCAAAAGTGCTATTTGCTACGATTGAACCTGCAGGGTTTGACCAGCCTCAACGGATTGCTTTTAACGAAGCTCTTGCTGAGGAAATAGGGCTGGGTAAATTTGAAGAAAAGGATCTTAACTTTCTGGTAGGCTCTCACCTACCCGACAATATTCAGACCTACGCTACAGCTTATGCCGGACATCAATTTGGTAATTGGGCCGGGCAACTGGGCGACGGCAGGGCCATTCTGGCGGGAGAAATTACCAATGCTGCTGGTAAGAAGACCGAAATACAATGGAAAGGAGCCGGTGCAACACCCTATTCAAGGCGTGCAGACGGAAGAGCCGTATTACGGTCTTCTGTACGTGAATACCTAATGAGTGAAGCCATGCATCACTTAGGCATACCTACCACCAGGGCTTTAAGCCTAGCCTTTACAGGAGAAGATGTTCTTCGCGATATCATGTATAACGGCAATCCACAATACGAAAAAGGAGCCGTAGTGATCAGAACCGCCGAAAGCTTCCTTCGCTTTGGACATTTTGAACTGATGTTTGCTCAGGGTGAACATACGTTATTACAGGATCTGCTTGATTTTACAATTGAAAATTACTTCCCTGAAATTGTTTCATCCGATCAGCAGAAATACAAAGATTTTTTTGAGAATATATGTATCCGCACAGCAGACTTAATGGTAGAATGGTTCAGAGTAGGTTTTGTACATGGGGTAATGAATACAGACAACATGTCCATCTTAGGCCTAACGATCGATTATGGTCCCTATTCAATGCTGGATGAATATAATTTAAATTTCACCCCGAATACAACGGATCTACCGGGAAGAAGATATGCATTTGGAAAGCAGGCACAGATTGCCCAATGGAATCTATGGAAACTCGCAAATACCCTCCAGCCCATCATCAACGATGAAAAGTTTCTTGAAAACACCCTAAATAATTTTGGCGTTTATTTTTGGGAAACTCATGACAAAATGCTCTGCAAAAAATTCGGATTTGATGAACTAAAAGAAGAGGATGAGGTATTTTTTAATAACTGGCAGAGCTTAATGCAGGACCTCGCATTGGATCATACCTTATTCTTCAATCAACTGGAGAAAACAACACCAGAAACTGATTTACAGGAACATTTCAGCCCGGTAGCTTACAGCGCTTTAAATGAAGAAAAGCTCAGCAGACTGAAAGACTTCATGGAAAACTATCGATCCCGTCTGAATTCAAATGCTATTTCAAAAGCTGAGTCCGTGGAATTAATGAAAAAAACAAACCCCAAATTTATATTGCGGAACTATCTTCTTTACCAATGTATTGAAGAAATTAGTGCCGGAAAAACAGCCCTGTTAATGAAACTAACACAGGCATTAGAAAATCCTTACCAGGAATTATTTCCGGAATTTTCCGTCAAGCGTCCTTCAAGCTATGACGACACCGCAGGATGTTCTACACTTTCATGCAGTTCGTAGTATGAAATGCCCCGTTCGTTAAACATTCAGGGTGGGTTTAAAAGCTAAAGTTTAGGATTTGTAGATTTTCTAAAAATAATCATACACAATAGCCAGCCAACAAATAAACCTACCAAGAGATAAGACTCCAGGTGCATATCCTGAAAACGAACACTAGGTATATCACTATCCGAAGCAAACTCGGCCCTTTTTAATAGGTCACGTATCTGAGCAACTTTAAATTTTAAATAAATCACGCGTATTCCACAAAATATAGATCCTGACGTACAGATCAATAGTATAGTAAACAATTGATTTCTTACCGAAGATATTTTACAATAATTTTTGACTGACAGATACAGAAAAGGAAGAATCCCAAAAGAGAAAATAAAAATCAGTGCTGGCAAAACCTGACCGGGTAGGCGCCAACTATTATTAAGCAAAGGGCTTTCACCTATTATTTCGGTGGTAAAAAACACCAAAAACCGATCTCTAATAAAAAAGGCAATTAGACACAATACGATTGACAGTCCAATAGCAATGCTGTATTCCTTCATCATTTTCTTTTTCGCAAAGTTTTTTATAGGTTATCGACTTAAACCATTTTCGATATTGCTTTTACATCGTACAATTTGTTTTTTCATTAGCTTAAGTTCCTTTATCTTAGTGTCTATCTGTTGCAATTTAAGATCAAGCACTTCCATTTTACTTGCCTGAGTCAGCTCTTTTTGATACCATGCATCAATAACCTGTTTAATTTCAGCTAAGGTAAAGCCTACAGCTTTCGCCATCTTTATGAACCTCAGTTTTTCGGTTACTTCATCGTCATAATACACGTACTTGTTGGAAGTTACATCCTTTTTTGTCATGCCAGAAATGAGTCCGCTCTTTTCATAAAAGCGTATAGTTCCAATAGGCATGTTCGCTTCCTTCGCTAGTTGACTAATTAATTTCACTTGATAATCAATAGTTTAAAAAAATAATAAAAGTATATAGTATACTTCATACTTGTGGGTTGTAAAAATACAGTTTAAATTTGTCTATTGAAAATCAATGGTAACTATCAATTATCTTTTATCATGAAAATAGGATATTCCGACAAAGAACTTATTAAACTTGTACCCGGCTTCACAAACAATTTTATTGTAATAAATGGCCTATCAATCCATTATGTTCAAGGGGGCAAAGGAGACCCCATAATTCTTATTCCGGGTTATCCAGAAACATGGTGGGCTTACCATCATGTCATGCCAATATTAGCAGAAGACAACCAAGTATTTGTTGTTGAAATTAGAGGGATGGGTAGCTCGGATAAACCGGAAAATGGTTACGATAAAAAGAACATGGCCAAGGATATCTACGAATTAGTCAAGCATTTAGGCTTCGACAGCGTTTGTATTGCAGGTCATGATATCGGTGCACATGTCGCTTTTAGTTTTGCTTGTAATTATCCACAAGCAACAAGCAAATTGATACTGCTGGATACACCACATCCAGACCCAAGCATGTATCAGCTTCCGATGTTACCTATTTTAGGGAGCAGTTATTTATATCCCTGGTGGCTAGCTTTCAACCAAGTCAGAGAATTGCCAGAAAAGTTGCTTGAGGGACGCATGTCAATCGTCATCTCTTGGTTATTCGACAACCTGCTGATTAATAAAGATAGCATAAGCCAATTTGATATATCGGTGTATAGTAAAGCGTATGACAACCAGGATGCCATTCGTAGTTCCAATGCATGGTATCAGGCCTTTCCACAAGATATTAAAGATTACGGGAGCTATGATAAATTAGAAATGCCAGTCCTAGCGATTGGTGCGAGTGGTTATGACCTATTCCATCATTCTTTACCGGAAATCACCTGTAATCTAACACTTAAAAAAATTGAAAACTGTGGCCATTTTATTCTTGCCGAAAAACCTATCGAAACTGCCGAATTGATCAAAGGGTTTTTATTGACGATCTAATTTCAGACGAAATCAACTTGTAATCAACCAGCAACGATTGTGTTGGCTATCCGCGTAGGATTTTCAGCTTTGAGGATAGTACTGTCCTAGTTTCAAAATAAAAACTTAAAAGCTATAATCTACCCCAAAACTGATATAACCAGGCAAAAGCTTATATTCGGTGCTGGTATTATAAAGGTCTGTCAATTCAGCATTTCTGAAAAAGCGAGTATTGAAAATATTTTTTGCTGTCATGGTAAATCTTGTCCTATGCTGCCGCAATTCATAAGCTAAGGAGAAATCCGAGAAATAATAGGTCTTGGAATCCTGGCCAAGGAAACTACCAAAGCGATAGGATTCATTCTTTAGATTACACTGTATGTTTTTTCCCATATTCAAAAATACATTCAGAAACCCGCGACTATTATGTAGTGTAGTTTTGCTATCTGAGCGATAAGTGACCGACTGCAGGGCGTAACCTGTGTAAATATTCAACCTGGATTTCCATGCACTTCTAAACGATAGTCCATAATCGTATGTCTCTGTATGGATGCGACGATTGCCCACGTCCACCACCAATGTTTCGTAATCTGCTGTATTTGCACCTAAGTCCAAACGAAAATTTCCTCCTACAGCCTTCAGGTAGTAATTAAGATCCGCCTTATAATTGCTGCTCTTTTTGTTTTTGAGCAATACCTGTTGCACAAGGCTAAAATTGGGGTCTAAACTGCTTTCTGTACCCACATAATCAAACAAAATCTGATGTCCGACCGAGAGGTTCGCAAAAAAACGATCTGTCATACTGCCATAGGTATACATCAGCGTGCCACCAGAACTGCTTAGCGTGGCTAGCTTATCCATTCCTCGAATAAAGTTTCGAACCCCTGTCGTATAATAATGGGGAATGAGCTCGGTAAGCGAGGTATTCTGTTGCTGAAAATAGAGGTCGGTTTCCAGGCGCCCTTTTGGGTGGATAACCCATTTCCCCGATAATCCAGGCGAAAGCAAGAGGTTATTTTTAGGCATGGTTTTCCCAAAATCTGTTAACCTATTCTGTACGAGACCTACCTGCAAACGAGGTGTTAATTCCCATTTATTTCGTTTAAAAGTGTACTTGGAAGTAAAGTTTGTCTGGAATACGTTTAAGTCCATCGCATTAGAAAATCCCGAGGGAGAGACTGCTTTTCCCCCTAACTCATCTGGATTTGACAGCAAATCTAATTCGGTATTAAGCTGTTGCTGCTGATAGGCCATATTGAAAGCCAACTCAAAGAAGTCACCATTTTTTTTCCGGCTTACATAATGCGTAGTGGCACCCAAATACTGTAGATTATTTTCAATATGTTGTTTTACCGCACGGATATCTTCCCCCCCAAACAAGTCTTTATAATAATATTGATCGATACTGTAATCTACTGGCGATTGCTGGTTTATCCAACGTAGTGAGCTGACCAGTACATCCCGCTCCGAAAATTTGTAGCTATAACTCAGATTGTGGTTGGTCAAATACCCTTTGCTTTTGGTCAGTTCCTCACTTTGTACACCATTGAACAATAATGCGCCCAAATCATTTTTCCTCAAAGAACCTAGTGTACCTGAATAGCTCAACAATGTACGCTTATTGGGCTCCAACTGCAGCTCCAGTTTCGTGAAGTAGTTATCGATGTTTCTGGTAAACTGATAATCTTCGGTGTTGGTAAATTGGATATCCTCCAAATGATAGTTCTGCACGGTATTTCGGTAAAATGATTTTTTAGTAGGATTTGCAAAACCCAGACATTTGATTTTTAACTGTGGGGTCGGATTTAAAATGGTATTCAATGACAACAACTTGTCGTTATTGAAATTGGTTCTTTTATAATCAAAACCAGGCAGATTTGGTGTATTATCTATCAAAGTGGGTGTTGTTACCCCCACACCAATCTGACCTGGTTCATCTGGAGAACCAGACTGAATGAGGTGGTTGATGCTGCTTACGGCATCCACTCCGTTATTGTTAGCAGCACCCAAGAGATAATATTTGTTCTTCTTCCCAAAATTCATCAGGTTAGCACTCGCCTGATAATATTTGGGGCCTATGGGAACCAACTGCGCATCAACAGAGCCAAGCCACTGTGCCCTACTTTCCTCCTTAAGTTGCAGATTTAGTGCAATCTTGTCCGAATTTTCGATACCTTTCAGCTGCTTATTATTGGAATACCGCTGCAATATCTGAATTTTTTCCAAGGGACGAACAGACATGCTTTGCGTCAGCAAGCGGTAGCCCTTTTCGAAAAAATCATCCCCTTCCACCATCACTTTTTCCACTTCTTTATTACCTATTTTGATACTGCCGTCGGTACCCACCTGAATACCTGGGATCTTTCGAAGTAGATCTTCTACCGTACGCTCGTCGCCCTGCAAAAAGGATTTCACAGCAAGCTCAATGGTATCTCTGCCCCGACGATAAGCCCCTTTGGAGTGGACAATCACTTCCTGCAATTGTTCCACTCCCCCAGCTGATAACTGCACATCAATTAGCGTATCGACCTGCATTGGTGTGATGGAAAGGGAAACAGACTTAAAGCTCAGCGCCTTGAATAGCAACGTAAATGATCCACTTTGGGCCGTTTGCACATGATATTTCCCCTGACCGTCGCTAAACGTATAAGCCAGCATTTTGTTATCGCCATCACGCCGTAAATCAATACGCACCCCTCCTAAAGGTTTTCCTTCAGTACTGACGCTTCCATGGATAGCAACTTGTCCATATACGGCCATACACAACAGACAAAAGCTGAGTAAGACCGCTATCCGCTTATTGATGTTCCCATTCATACACTTGCTCTACACTGCCCCTAACTTTTTGCTTCTCAACGCTTACGCCTTCCATCATTGGCATTTTGCTGTACATAATGCGCATTTGCTCTTCATTGAATTGGTCGTCTTTCTTGACAAACTCTTCCAGGCTCAATTTGGGTAAAGACTGAATATATTTATCATTTACGGGAATATCGCCAGTATAGGGATAATTTACCTCCTTCAAGTACCAATAGTTCGGATTAGCACTTTCGTTATAGAGCATCACGATAAGGCCTGGCAAGCCGCCAAATTTCGATGGTCCAACAGGCACGGGAATATCATTCGTATAATAAGCTACCAACGTAGTTCCTCGATAAGAGGCCGTTGCCTTATGGCATACATGTTTGCCCAATGTATCCACATCGGTGTAATCCGTATTCCAGACCAGCGCCGGAAATTTGTCCGTCACCAAATAGTTAACACCTTGAATGGAACGGGTTTCTAACTGTTGGTCAGTCTTATTTTGATGGATCACGACCCTGTTATACCTCTTGCCAGAACCGATTGTTATCGAAAATGAAGATGCTACTTCTTCATCGTCGGCATCTTTGTTAAGCTCTTGCTTACGAATTGGCATCGAATCACGAACAGCAATCTTCACTGTTCCATCATAATAGACCGCTTCTTTAAAAGTAGCCATTGCCGATGGAATGTATTCATATACGGCATGAAGCCGCTGTGCAGAAGATAATCTGGAAAGGAACAGAAATAAAAAGAATATATAATATTTACACATGATAATTTAGTTTAGAAAGACGGGGTCAAAGCCCCGCTTTTGTTTTTTGTGATAATGAATAAAAAGTTAGTTGTTTGCAACCCAGTCATGCATTGCAGCAAAAAAACCCGCACAACCGCCAGCTGAAGAAGCATAATCTGTATAGACTGCGCTGCCTAGCAAAACGCCGTCGCTGCTATATATGCTTACCTTAAAATTACAGCGTACAAAGGCTGCATTCGTTTCCGTGGTTTCCTCGGTTACCCGGAGCGTATTGTTGGCCAGGCGCTGGGAAGTTGTTTTCACAGATGCATTTCCATTGACCGGTGTTGTCGCTGTCTTAGCCGAAGCAACAGATGATAGCATAACCACTGCTACCAAACTCATCATTAATCTTTTCATTGTTTTTAAATTTACTTGTTAAACCATGGTATGATTTGATGGCATACCCTTGTATATGACGGTAAAAATAAAGACACATTTAATTATTTAAATGATGATTAAATATCTGTAAATGGTCACTTAGAATTCGTAGCTGATCCGTTACTATTCGCAATGGGCTTGTTCACTGAATAACTAAAATTATGGGGCAAATCGCTATGAGATAAAAACGCACAAAGCCTTACTGTAAAGTAGCCTACCTCTGAAAAAAAATCGATAGAAACAACACATGAAAGATTCCGAAAAACCAAGATGTTCACACAAAAAAACCTCTGTTATATCATATTTATATTAAATTACAGTAAACTATAACTAAAAACAGCATTTAATAGCAGCTTTATAAAGCTTCAAAATTTTAAGACGTTTTTACCTACATAAAATCTCTAATATTTTTCTTTATTTCACTTTTAAAATTTATATTTTAAAAAAAAAGCAAACGAAATGTTATCCACAGAATATTATTTTAACAAATATTTTCTGCAACTCAGTGTATTTGCATTTCCATGGGTTGGTTCCGAAGAAATTGCAAAAGACATCGTGCAGGACGCATTTATCGTTCTAATGGGTAGACAGGACTTACTGCAAAAGGGAGAGCCCGTCATTAAGAGCTTCCTTTATAGCGCTGTAAAAAATATAGCAATGAATATCAAACGGAGAAATGTGATATTTGATCGTGTACGGAGCCAATTTAACCTTGACCAGCCGGATGACAATGATATCCTGGATAATTTAATAAACGCAGAACTGATTGGAGCTCTACATCGGGAACTCAATGAATTGCCCGAAGGTTGTCAACGAATCTGCCGTTTAATCTATCTGGACGGAATGAAGTATGACGAGGTCGCACAGGAACTCAATGTTTCAGTAAACACGGTTAAAACACAACGGATGCGTGCGATAAACCTGCTTAAAAGAAAATTTCTAAGCCTACTTCTTACATTTTTTACACTCTAACAATCAACACCTTACAACTAAACCTCCACTTATTTCCATAAACGGATCACCCATTTCAACCGTTCAAGTTATTTAGCTTCTGAATTATGATAGAAACCGACAAAATACTATTAGCAGAACTGATTGCTCTTCTTTTGAAGGATGGTGAGTTACCATCCGACAAAGAAAACCAATTAAAAAATCTCTTACAAAAATATCCAAGCGCAAGGGATAGCTTATCTCGTCGGTTATCACAGACCGACATATATGTTCCTTTTGATCTTCGCACTACTGATGTAAAACAAGAATGGCTCATCACACAGCGTAAATTTACGACGAAGGAAACAATTTTACAATCAAGAAAGAAATATCTCTTCTTAAATAAACCATGGTACAAGGCTATTGGGATTGCTGCCGCCCTATTACTTGTCCTAACGCTGTTATGGCAAAGACAACAGCAAGAAAAACCTATAAACTATTTAATTCCGGACAAGATATACGGACATAAAAATGATGTTCTTCCAGGAGGAGCAGGTGCAGTTTTAAAAATTGAGGGCAAAGAAGAAATACGATTAACCGAAAAAAAGGCAATCCAATATTTTGCGCAAGGTATCGAATTAAAAGAAGGACGGCTTATATACCCCGCTAGCTTAGCAGAAAACCTAAAAAATACTTTAATAGTTCCTAAACGATCTACCATGGTATTAACCCTTAGCGATGGGACTAAAGTGTGGGTAAATGCTGCCTCTGAGCTCAGCTATAAAGCAAATTTTGATAAAAAAGAGCGAAGAGTGACACTAAAAGGTGAAGCCTATTTTGAAGTTGCAAAAGATGCACATAGGCCCTTTATTGTTGAAACAAATCATATCAATATACAGGCGATCGGAACAGCTTTCAATGTAAATTCCTATCATGCAAATACGAGAGTATCATTGACAGAAGGAAAACTTAAAGTTAGCAACGATGAAAACGAAATCTATATGAATGCTGGCAGCGAAACGGAAATTGTCGATAAAAAGCTAAAGACTTTTCCATTAGCCAGTAAGGCTGAAGCCACAGCCTTCAAAGACGGATATTTCTATTTTAAAAATAAAGATATGCAACAGATACTTGATGAATTAAGCCGTTGGTACGGAATTCAGGTCGATTGTAAGATCCCATTAAATAATGAACGATATGAAGGTAGCATGAAAAGAGATGTAACGCTGGCGGAACTTTGTAATGTACTAAAAGATTTGACAGGTTATAAATTGACCATTGACAATGATAAACTAATTGTAAACAGATAAACTAATTATAAACAGATAAACTTATTGAGGAGGACTTTGTATGTAAAAAAGCGAAAAACCTAAATTAAGATGATAAAAATGCAGAAGTACGGCAAATACTCCTGCATCAAAATTGAATTAACACTGATCATAAACCATTAATTCTATACCAATTTATGAATAATTTATTTTATTCAAAAGGGACCTTATGTCCCGTTGACAAAGGGAAAACTCTGAACCATTTATTAAAAATGAAACTGACAGGAATCTTATTGGCGACATCCATGATGGGCGCCTACGCTTCAAGCTCCGCTCAGATAACTTTACATGCCCAAAATACCAAGATTGAGACTGTCCTGGAAAGCATTACCAAACAGACTGGTATACATTTTATCTTTAAAGAAGGATTACTAAAAAACGAAAAAGCAACGGTTGAAATCACAGATGTATCACTCGATAAGGCTTTAGATAAAATTTTCAAAAGCACCGCTTTCTATTACATGTTACATCGTGGTACTGTTGTTATCAAGCGTAAAAATGAAGATATTTCTTTGCCAGAACAAAGTACGTCCGGCATATCCAATTTGCAGCAGCAAGTCATAAAAGGAAAAGTACATGATACCAAGGGAAATCTATTGTCTGCTGTAAGCATCCTGCTAAAAGGCTCCAATACAGGAACTTCGTCGAATACGAAAGGAGAGTTCCAACTGACACTCCCCGATGGCAAAAAAGGAACCCTGATTTTTAGTGCAGTCGGATTCAAACAGCTAGAAATCCCGATTAACAATAAATCGGAGCTAAATGTTATTATGGATGCAGATGAAGTGGGGCTTGATGAAGTGGTGGTCGTCGGCTTCTCCGAAGTAGACAAAAAGCACGTTGCATCTTCCGTATCACAAATGGATATGGAGAAAATAAAAAATCGTCCAATTTTTAAAATGCAGGATGCTTTTTCAGGAACGATCCCAGGAGTCACAATGATGCGCGGAAACAGTATGCCGGGAAGTGTTCCGGGTACCATCTCTATTCGCGGAATCAGTACCTTACAAAATGCAGATCCTTTGGTCATCGTAGACGGTATGGAACAGAGCATACATGATATTGACCCGAATCAAGTTAAAAGCATTACCGTCTTAAAAGATGCCGCATCCGCTTCCATGTATGGTTCCCGTGGCGCAAATGGCGTTATCATCATCGAAACAGAACGCGGACAGACAGGACAGTTTAAAGTCGTTACCAACAACTGGTTTGCAGTCAATAAACCCATTGATCTTCCAAAATTTGTCGGAGCCGTTGATTTTATGAAATTGCGGAACGAAACCTTAATCCAACAGGGACAATCTGCGATCTACCCCGAAGAAACAATAAACAAATATGCTTCCGGAGAATTAAAAGAAGTCAATTGGCTCGATCAAGTCATGGAACGAACGTCGACAGCAATGAATAATAACGCAAGTATATCTGGCGGTGGTGGGGTTGGTACTTTTAATTTAATGCTTGGCCATATAAAAGAAAATGGCCTCAATAAGATTGAAGGTACTCAAAAGTTTTCGGCACGTTTTAATACAAATATCAACATTGCCGACAAATTTGTATTAATGGCCGATTTCTATGCGCACCGTCTACAGGTAGATCGTCTTTTGGCAAACGATGATGGGCACGGCCTTTATAAACAGGCCTGGCGCCTGAACCCAACGCAACAAATTTTTTATGATTCTGACCTCCCCGAACACTATATCCTGCATAATAACATCAACCCAATTGCTTCAATAAAACACGGTGGTACAAAAAACAATATGTATGATCGTAGTACCATCAATTTACGTCCCAAATATAACATCAACAGCAATTTCAATATTGAGGGAAATGTCTCCTACATGATTAACAAATCGGCCAATAAACAAAAAAGGTTGACCTATAAGTTCTTTGATGAAAATGGTGCTCCGGCAGCAATTTGGGGAAATGATGTCAATGCCTCGCAAGGTGTTAGTGAAAGCCAGCTCACCGCTCGGATGCTGATTAACTTTAACAAAGAGCTCCGCCAGCACAAAGACAAGATCTATCTAACCGCAGGTTCAGAAGTCATGAATTACACCTTCACCGATTTTAGAGAAATCAGCAAAGCTTCTTTTTTCGGTAAATTAAATTATTCCTTTAACAACCGCTATATTTTAGAGTTGACTGGACGTTCAGACGGGAGTAGCAAGTTTGCCCCCGGTCATCGCTGGGGATTTTTTCCCTCGGGAGCTTTCGCCTGGAACTTACATAACGAACATTTTTTTAAACCTATTCTCGAATCGGGAACAGTTAATAACATTAAGATACGAGCTTCCTATGGACTTATCGGAAACGAAAATGTAGCGCCATACCTCTGGCAGGAATCTGTTAATACCTGGGGCTGGACAATACGTGTTCCCAATCCAAATTTCTCCTGGGAGAAACAGAAGCAATGGAACCTGGGCCTAGACGTCAATGCATTTAAAAATAGACTATCCTTTACGGCAGAGCTTTATCATAAAAATTCATACGATCTTATTTATGACCAATTTGCCGTGCCTCCGCTCACGGGATCAAATAGTCTGGAATCTGCGGTCAACATCGGTGCCGTGGAAAATAATGGTTGGGAGCTGTCAGCAAGCTGGTCCGACAAAAAGGACGATTTTTCGTATACGATTGGTGGAATGCTTTTTGATAACCGCAACCGAATGCTCAAGGCGGGCTACAATGAAAACGATAGATTGATCTTTAAAGGCGATAATAACCGAATCTGGTACAAAGGTGTCCCAATCAACAATTATTATGGCTTCCAGTCTGATGGCTATTTCCAAACGCAGGCGGAAGTTGACGCAACGCCCGCTAAAATGCCAAATTCAAAACCTGGTGATATCCGCTACGTGGATAAAAATCAGGATGGTATAATCAACGATGAGGACCGCAGCTATCTGGCAGACCCTCTTCCCCATTATAACTATGCTATAAATCTGGACTTTCGCTATAAAGGCTGGGATTTCTCAGCATTGGGTCAGGGGATCGGAAAGCGCACGGGCCGCTTGATCGGCCAAGAGGCCTATCCGGTGTATGTTGATGGAAACAGTAACGACCTCGGCGCACCACGTGTCGAATATGTAGCAAACCATTGGAGCCCCGAAAATCCGAATAGCCGTTTTCCACGTCTTTGGACGGGGCCAAGCCCCAATACCCTACTCAGTGATGTTTGGCTTAGCAATGCTGCCTTTTTCCGTATCAAGTCTCTTCAGCTTGGTTATACATTTCCTAAAATCGGCAAAAGCATCAAAAATTTTAGAATATATGTTAATGCGCAGGATGTATTCACGTTCACGAAATGGGAAGGTCTTGACCCCGAACGTATTGATGTCGATAGTCCTGGAACAAATGATGGGAACGGAAATTATCCACGTATGGCAACCTACAGTGTTGGACTGAGTGCGAGTATTTTTTAAAACTATGCTAATGAAAAAGAAAATTTTAACCTTGATAATTGCGCTAGCAACGTTAAGTAGCTGCGAAAAATTTCTTGATAAACGAGATCCTACCGCAACATCCTTCGACGAGTTCTTCAATACCGAAGAAGATTTACGTCGGGTAGTCTACAGTAGTTATTTGGATGTTTTTATGGGACCAGGAGAACGTCGCCTGCTCTTCTATATGTTAGATGGTCGTAGCGATAACGCCTATGCTAGAATAGAGACAGACCACCATATGATCATTGCCAATGGCAATATGACAAGCAACGCACGTTTGGCTGAGTACTATTGGACATTATATAATAAACACGTGGGGCGGATCAATACTTACCTCGCGAATATTGACATTCCCTATGTGGAAAATGAGTCGATAAGACAAAAATATAAAGCAATCTTAGAAGCACTACGTATCTGGCATTATTTCAGGATCACTGAAGTTTGGGGTGACGTACCTTTTGTCCTAGTCCCGGTTACACTTGAAGAAGCAATACCTCCAGTAACGCCGAAAGCTGAAATACTGAACAAACTATTTGAAATGAGCCAAGATGTGGCAAACAGGCTCCCTGAAAATGAAGGTACCACAAACGCCTATATGTTCAACAAATACTCCTTCAAAACGTTGGTCATGCGATATGCTCTTTACAATGGACGCTATGAGCTTGCCGCAACCCTTGCGAAGGAAATAATGGACAGTGGCAAATATCAACTTCACCCCCAATATGCTAGCCTATTCAATTATCAAGCAGACAAGACCAATAAGGAGTTTATCATCAAATTTGACATGGAAAGCCACAATAATTCTGCTACAAATTCCTTTCAGCATCTTGCCCCACAATATAAGACCGGAAATGGGCAATCTTATGTCGTTCCTTTGAAGTCTTTGGTTGATAGTTATTGGACACTACAAGGACGTTCGATTGACAAATGCCCCTTACACAGCAAGCAGGAATATGAGCTCAACCCCAAATTAAATCGTGATCCACGTTACACAGCAAGTATTTTTGGGCAGGGCGACCTATTCAACAAAGAAAAAATAGATATTTATGATTCAAAGAGTCTATTCTATTATCAAAACTTACGAAGCAGCCGATCGGGCTATTGGTTTAAGAAATTTGTCGATGAAGCTGATGCATTTCGGACGGGAGGTAATATGTACTTTCCTTTGGCACGCTACGCAGAAGTGTTATTGACCTATGCCGAAGCCAAAATTATGCTGAATAACGTAGATGAATTAGCGAAAAGCTGTATCAATCAGATTCGACAACGTGCAGGACTCGATATGAATGTAGCAGATGTCAATCTCACGGTGAGATCTCAACAAGAATGGATTGACTTAATTCGCAATGAACGAAGAGTCGAATTTGCCGGTGAGGGGCTGCGCTATAGTGATATTCTTCGATGGAAAACAGCAGAAGTAGTTCTTAATCAACCTGCATTGGGTCATATGCGACAAAGTGCGGACGGGAAATCTGAGGTGCTTAAAATTGAAGATAGAAAATTTTTGAAACATCAATACCTCTGGCCTTTCCACGAAAGTAGCTTTCAAGTCGAACCCAATCTGATCCAAAACCCGGGATACTAATGAAACAATAAAACAAGGGTAGCGCTTATACCACGCTACCTTTGTTTTATTCCTGCCGACTGCTATCTTTAGGAATTTCAGGCAATTGCGCACTAGTATGCCCATCAATTTTTTGTGCTGCGGCCATTGAAACTACCAAATCATTCAGCATAGTGCTTGCTGCTGTTGGTGAATTTGGAAGCAAGACCAAATTGCTTCTGCTATTTGCTCCAATGGCATTCAGCGTATCATAATGTTGCGTCACGACAATTAAGGCAGAAGCTTCCTGTGCATTGATATTGGCCGCATTCAGCATTTTTACCGATTCTTCCAGTCCCTTCGCAATCTCTCTTCGCTGGTCTGCAATCCCCTGCCCCTGTAATTTTTTAGATTCTGCTTCAGCTTTTGCAACGGCAACAATTCGTATTCTTTGTGCCTCAGACTCATATTCTGCGGCAGTTTTCTCGCGTTCAGCAGCGTTGATTCTGTTCATAGCATGTTTCACCTGTTCATCAGGATCAATATCTGTCACCAATGCTTTGATAATATCGTAACCGTAGCTTTGCATCGCATCCTGCAATTCACTTTTTACAGCAATGGCAATATCGTCTTTTCTTACAAAAACATCATCTAATTTTGTTTTTGGAACTTCAGCACGCACAACATCAAAAACATACGATGTAATCTGATTTTCGGGATTCTCCAGACGATAATACGCGTCTTTTACATTATCTCTGATTACCTGATACTGAACAGAAACTTTCATCTTAATGAAAACATTATCCAATGTTTTGGTATCAATTATGACATCCAATTGCTTTATCCTAAGATTCAGCCGCTTAGCGATCTGATCCAAAAATGGAATTTTTAAATGCAAACCGGCATGACTTACTTTTAAAAATTTACCCAGCCTTTCTATCACGGCCGCAGACTCTTGCTTTACCGTATAAAATGAAGCAAATAATGTAATAAGTCCAAAAAAGACCAAAATTCCTAAATATAGCATAACCTTAAATTTAATATTGGTGATCTACAAACTTACACGTTTACATTGTCATTCTTCTACTTCTTACATAATTTTTCGATAAAGTTCCGAAACTCGGTTATCCATCCTAAAGATAGCCCAACGCTACATTTTACTGTGCTAGCCAAAGCTGTGTTCTTTGCAATCTTGGCATAAGCCCCCCGCGATGTCCTTGCAAAAGCTCACTTTCAAAACGAAGCCGCTGCTATTAAAATAGCTATCAAGGTTAATTGGCGTTTAATATTTATTCTGGTTGGATAATGACATAATGGATAAATTGAAATTCGGTTTTAATGCGTGTACGGATGCGGGTAATTGCTTCGGTAATATATTCTGTATCAAGATCATCCTTAAAATCAATGATAAGCATCAATATAACGTCTTCAGGAGACTGATAGGTAGACAGCAAGCTCCGACTTTCCCTGGCGAGAATAAACGAAACAAAAACCAACAGCACCCCAACAATTACAGAAGCTAATCCATCCAATTCGGGAATCTGCAGGGAATGGCTTAGCGACATGAGGATCATGACAATCAATAGTCCCGCCACTGCTGCTCCATCCTCAATCCATATAATATCAACAGCTGATTAGCCGTATCAACTGTGGAATGAATTCCTTCAGAAATCATAGAAGAACTGTTGGTAAAAGATTCGGCGATAAATTTGGTCAGCGCTATCAGTAGATTGGCAGCAAGGGCACTGTAAATTGATGTTTTATTATTGTCCATGATATAATAGCCTCTATTTTTTGCTGTCCGCCATGAAATATTATACTTAAAATTATTCGATACTATTATTTTCAAACTGCCGTCACCCAATTTTTGTTTGCTTTAAATAGCTTCAAACATGGTTTAGTGCGATTTTTGTTATTTATCATTAAGATGACCCGTACTTTTACCTTTTTTAAAGTAGTTTTATATCCATATAATTGTCTTTATAACACCATACGACATCTTTATGAACAGCTCCGAACAAATAGAACAATTACGAATTGAAAATCTCGAGCTCAACAACCGGATTACTGAACTAACTGACTTTATCGACAGTGCATCTCTAGCACTACATTGGGTTAACCGGGAAGGGGTTATTATTTGGGCCAATCAAGCTGAACTTGACCTTCTTGGTTATCGTAAGGAAGAATATATTGGTTTCCCCATTGCAGACTTTCACACAGATCAGGATACCATTTCGAAAATCCTACACATGCTTTTAAATAATCAACGTGTGGAGGATTATCCAGCAAGTCTGAGGTGCAAAAATGGAGATATAAAGCATGTTGTTATAAATTCCAGTGCTTTGATGAAGGATGACGAATTTGTCCATTCGATGTGTTTTACCAAAGATGTTACGGAAGCCGTACTTGCAGAAAAAAGAAGAGATAAACTCACAGCAATCCTGCAGGAGAAGGAAGAGCGACTTCGCCTTGCCATCGCCTCTACCGGACTTGGGACCTGGGATTGGGACGCTGCGAAAGGAATAGTTCAACTTTCCCCACAGGCTCAAGAAATTTTGGAACTTTCTGCCCCAATCCAAAAGAAAGAAGCGATGATAACGCTCATCCATCCGGAAGATCAACCCGCTATTTTCCAGCAAATGAGAGGGCTGAGCGAAAATAAAATGGACGGCCATTTTGAGTTTACCTGCCGCATTATAAGACCTATCACACATGGGATTGCCTTTGTAAAAATCACGGGATCGGCTTTCTTTAGCGGCAGCAAAGAATCGCGCAGGATTATCGGAGCGCTTATGGATGTGACAGATCAGAAAAAAGCGACAGAAAAAAGTGCCGAACTCGCAGCCATTGTTAACTCATCCTACGATGCGATTATCGGAAAGACACTAGACGGTATTATAACCAGCTGGAACGACGCTGCGACGAATCTTTTTGGCTATTCAAATGCGGAAATGATCGGTCAGTCCATCCTAAAATTAATTCCACGAGATAGGCATTCTGAAGAAGATTATATCCTGGGGCGAATGCGCATGGGACATTCCATCAAGCATTTTGAAACTGTTCGGCAGACAAAATCAGGCAAATTGGTCGATTTGTCGCTGACGATATCCCCCATAAAAAACGATCTCGGCGAGATCATTGGTGTATCAAAAATTGCACGGGATATCAGCGAAAAAAAGCAGGAAGAGAAGCGAAAAAATACGTTTATATCCGTAGCAAGCCACGAACTCAAAACACCGCTCACCACAGTCTTGATGAGTGCGCAGATGATGCAACAGCATGCAACTATATTTGGTGAAAAAAGTGCCCAGATAGGAACTAAGATCGAATCCCAAGTAAGAAAAATGATGCTCATGATTGCGGATTTTCTAAGTATAACGGAGGTAGACGAAGGAAAATTGCAACTTCACCAAACCATTTTTCAGCTTGACAAATTAATGCAGGACTGTATTAATGATTTGGAAACGAATCGGCACAGCATTGAACTGCGTTGCGATCCTACCGTTCATATTTTAGCTGACTGGCCCAAAATGGATCAGGTTTTTGCCAACTTACTTAACAATGCCATAAAATACTCTCCCCACGGCGGAACGATTATTATTGGCACGCAGATAATAGGCGAAAAAGTACGTATATATGTTCAGGATGAAGGGATTGGAATCGAGCCCAAACATCAAAAAAATATTTTTAAATCATTCTATCGGGTGGATAACCTAAATACTTCTAACATATCTGGATTTGGCATCGGCCTATATTTGGTCGCAGAAATCCTGCGAAAACATGGTTCACAGATACACGTTCAAAGCGCCAAGGATAAGGGATCTATTTTCTATTTTGATTTTCCGTTCACCTACGCTTCAAACTAAATAAATCAATAAGCCTACTAGGTCTACATTCCAGCAGATCTACAGTATTAATATACCGACTAGAGCAGCCCGACCTCACTTTGTCTAATAACTAACTCTTTCTGGGCAAATTGTAATTCGAGTTTTTTCTTGAATTGTTTCCAGTAGGCATAGTCGATTTCAGCAACCATGATTTCATAAACCACATTCTCGTCTTTAATTGACTGTTTTTTAGGATCGATCCATATACCAATGGCAGGGGCACGCGTATAAGCTGTTATCCCGCCAAAGTCTTTAATGAGCTGCTTCCTAATATCCTGAAATAGTTGAGCGGAGAAGGGTGTTCCCGACGCATCGTAGAGTGGAAGAAAAAGTTCAATTTTTTTGATGGGCTGACTGTTACTTTTTGCTTTTTCTATTGCCTTACATGCATCTTTAGCACTTAGAATTTTCAAAGGCTGGAAATTTTTGCCTTCCTGTTTATTATAATTTATGAAGAACTGTTGCAGTTCATCGAGCACGGTTTCAGGCAATTGGGCGACACGATGAATGTGACCAAAGACGGCTGAAGCCTCTGGCACAACCAAAAACCGGTCATTTTCTACAGTTTCGCCATCTTTATTCTGCTGTATCGCCTTTATTGCACCAATTATTCTGCATTTCAATATACAGCCAGGAAACGTCCCTTGTTCCGAAATAACGATAATATCCAAAGGGTCACCATCCTCTCCTACCGTGCCCGGGATAAAACCGAAATCATAGGGGAAAACTGAGCCCAAAGGAAGGTATTTTGCTAGAACAAATCCGCCACATTTTGGCTCATAGTTGTATTTAGCATTTGAATTTTTGGGTGTTTCAACCGTGCAGAATATGTATTTCATCGTCATTTATAAAATGGGTTTCGGCTCAATATCGACTTATTAAAACTAATGAGTTTTATAGTGAACAGTAGCATCTACAATTTCGTTTACGATTTTATAACAAATTTAAAGCGTCTAGGTCTTTACACCTTTTGCCTTTTTGATAGATTGCTCTATCTTTCCCAAACGCTTTCTCCAGGCCATGACTTGCGGTTCTTCATATCTTGGAAGGCCATCCTCCTGCATTAATCCCAGTACTTTGGCCAAACGCTGACTTAAGTCCGCTGACCCACCGTTCAGCTTCTTCCATTTGCGCTGATCTTTCAACAGATCATTTTCATAGGCAGCGAGTGCCTTCTTTATGGTACTTAGCTCTTTCTTGTACATTTTCTGCCTATGATATACAATCATGAGCCGATTATATGCAGCGGTATGCAGCTTATCCTTTGCGATAACTGTATGATAGTTTTTGACAGCATCCTCCAATTTGCCTTCGGATTCTAACAATTTAGCCTGTTTCATTAATTCGTTGATAGACAGACGTGCTGTGGATCTTTGATCAGCCATTTCAATACGATTGTTCGAGACCATAAAACGCGGGTATGAGCCCGGATCATAAAGCGATTGCCTTTCCTAGGGAATCTCGATAGAAGGACAAGATTCAGCAAATAATAGTTTGTCTACTGATTACATCCTAACTAGAACCTTTTCACCCCGCAACTATTCCAGCGTTGCTAGCTGAAATTCTTCAGTACGAGGTTAGCATTTTAAACGAATACACAATTGGTTAAAACTAATTCCTGTATAGTTCGGTTTACTTTCTAAAATCTCAAACTTAATCATTTTAAAACTAAGTCATTATGAGCACTATTCTGATAAAAGATATCATTCAGCAATTAAAGGATGTGGAGCACGCCGATCTATGGATCGATGAAAATTTTGAAAAAAAATTAGCTACGGTGACCGAATCATCTGTTTATGAGCGTCCTATCCCAGAAATGCACAGTGTAGCGGAACTGATGTCGCATCTCATTGAATGGCGTAAGGAGGTTCTGAGCCGTTTGAAGGGAAATCCACGGGGACTCGAAATGAACGAAGCTAGGAATTGGCGAACGAATGACGAACTGAAGACAACAGGCTGGAAAAAGCTGTTGGAAGATTTCTGGGATAGTCAGCGACACGTTATTCACTTTCTCAACGGCAAACACGATTCCTTCCTCGAACAACCCTATAAACATGCGAATCCTGATTTCCCGCATAACCTCAAATACCTCCTGACAGGCCTTATCCATCACGATTTTTACCACCTGGGTCAGCTGGGTATCACTATTAAATTTTTGAAGCTAAAAAACACGTGAATGTAATATGAGATAGTTGCGTTGGTCATTTTTTTGAAACGATACTGTTTTGACCACTGTTTATCTAGAAATCAAAACTCATAAGATCATGAAAAGAATATTTTTGACCCTAGCAATTGCATTTTCTATTGTTGCTGTCCAAAGTTGCGGCAATGCAAATAACGACAGCAAAAAAACAGCAGACAGTATCAACGAAACAAAAGCACCAGAAAACATAGACGATAATAATACGGCAACGACGCCTGTTGCTGTCAGTGAAGACGATGCAAAATTCGTTACTGAAGCAGCGAACGGTGGCATGGCTGAGGTAGAACTTGGAAAACTGGCAAAGGAAAAAGGCCAGCATCTGGATGTAAAAGCCTTCGGCGAAATGATGGTTAAAGATCATTCCAAAGCAAATGATGAACTTGCAACACTTGCACAAGCAAAAAATATCACGCTACCAGCCACCTTGGGTACAGATGAGCAAAATTTGAAGGATGAATTGTCCAAAAAGTCGCCCGGAGACTTCGATAAATCGTATATCGAAGATATGGTTAAAGACCATGAAAAGGATATCAAGCTGTTTGAGGACGCTAGTAAAAATCTTAAAGATACCGAGCTGAAAGCGTTTGTAGATAAAACTCTACCAACACTTAGAAACCACTTAGATCATGCTAAAAGTGTAAAAGATAAGTTGAAATAATAGCAAAACACAGGGGCTGGTATAGGATATTGGTCCCTGTCTTTTTTAATTACACCTCAACTGCCCCAGCGATACGAAATCCTCTCCTCGGGTATTATCGCGCTCCGATCTTTTTTTAACGAACTGTCTGCTTGCGTTTCTGACGCAATCGCCCCTATATTTGTCGTATTTTCACAGTATTTTCCTGGGAAATCGTAATGATATTTGTCATGTACATTTTAAATAAATTCGTTATGAACACACGTATCAAAACCAATACTATTTTTAAATCATTACTTTATATCATTATGATGATTACTGTTATGCAATCTTATGCCCAAATTAAACCCTCGGCTCAAGGTTTAGTACACCTTAAGGACAGCAAGGTATATTATGAAGTTTATGGTACTGGAAAACCGATTGTATTATTACACGGCGCTTTTATGACCATCAGCACAAACTGGAGTCAGCTCATACCCGAACTGTCAAAAAACAGGAAAGTCATCGCCATTGAGTTGCAGGGCCATGGCCATTCACCCTATTCTGATAGAAAATTTGACCACGCCATACTTGCAGCTGATGTTGCCAAAGTGATGGATTATCTGAAAATTGAACATGCTGCAGTGCTTGGCTACAGCTTTGGAGGGGCAGTAGCCTACCAATTTGCCATTCAGTATCCGAAGCGTTTAGATGAATTAGTCATTATTTCTGCTACCTATAAAAGTAAGGGATGGATGCCGGAAATTAACAAAGCCTTCCAGAACATGAAACCAGCACTATTTGAAAATAGTCCGATGCAGCAAGCCTATGAAGCCGTTGCTCCCGACAAAACAAAGTGGACAAAATTTTTGGAACAGATGATCTCATTGGCACAGCAACCATATGATCTGGGAGACGCAAATATTGCCAAAATATCTTCACCTGTACTCTTGATTGCTGGAGACAACGACGGTCTAGACAAGATCGAGCTGGTAAAAACATATCAATTATTGGGCGGTGAAGTGGTTGGTGACTTTGGACAAATGCCGAAGTCCCAATTAGCTATTATCCCAGGACAAAGCCACGTCAGCCTGATAGGCCAAACTGGTAGCATTTTAGGTTATCTGAATAGCTTTTTAAAATAAGTCCTGTAGAGGGAGAAGAACTTATGCATATTATTGAAGAAAACCATTCTGATTTTATTTAACTTAGTGTATAGATAATATAAAACCTAGATTAAACCTAATTGAAATCAATAGCGATTGTATATTCACCATGTATGAAACGTCAGCCAAACTTCCTCTGGATAATGCTGTCTATTTTACTATTAACATTTAACCAATTCGCTCAAGGAGCAATCTCAACAAATAAAAATAAACTGCTTCATACTGTTAAGGTTGTTTATTTTTATCCTGCTGACGCAAAACTGTCTTCCGATTGGAAAAATCGTCTCGACCGAACATTGAAGGACATCTCCTCCTATTACAAAACTGAGCTTGGAAATTCGGGGTTTAAAAGTGATGGTATCCCTTTTGAGGCAGACGATTCGGGTTATCGGTACCACTTGGTTCAAGGGTCGAAACCCTCAAATGATTATACAATAAATTCAGGGCGTGAAATAGAAAATGAAATCTTCGAGAAACTGACGCCTGCTATCAATCCAAATACCGAACATATCCTTATTATTACTGCCTTAAGCCATAAAGATGAAAATGGGACCTACGTCTTTCATTCGCCATACTATGGCAGGGGCTCTGCTTCCTCGGGCTTGTGCATGGTTGCCGACTGCGAATTGCTAGATCCGGCATTACTCACGGATGCAAGCACCAAAATAACTTTTACAGAGATGTTTGCCACAAATAAAGAATCTACTGTAGGAGAGTTCAACAGTTGGTACCTCGGTGGGATAGCACATGAAATGGGCCACCTATTTGGATTACCACACGATCATGGTTTTCCAAATGAGTTCAATCCAAACACGATTTCCTTAATGGGAGAACATGGTAGCAGGCACTACAAAGTCGAAAAATGGGGTGGTTTAAAATCAGCTAAATTTTCCAAAGCCTCAGTTTTTCAACTAAGTAGTCATCCCATATTTACACAGCGACCAAAACCTATCCTACAAAAAAACGAATTCCTATTACAATCATTTACGCTATTTCAAGCTGAAAATACGACAAAATTAAAGGTTCAGTACCGTGCAGGTACAGTACCATGTGGCGTTGTAGCACTGATCCGCCCTTATAATATCTCAGAGTATTTGAGCAACAGCTTTACCGCTGTAGTCAATCAGAGCAATTCTGTAGAAATTGATATTGCTCCTTTTGAAGGCAATATACCCTATGAAATAAGAATGCTATTTTTATTCGACAACGGATCAGTTAAAGAATACCGAAAAATGGTTAGCCATAGTAAAGAAGGAGATTTCCTAACCCTTAACAATTTTGGTCAGGCTACCGTCAATGACCTGATTAGAGTAGTAGAAAATGACAGCCTGGATAATCAAAAACAAGCCAAGTTGAGTGTCTTAAATCAATTGTTGCAGGACGACCACCCTATCAACCTTAGAACCATAAAAAAGGACAGTATCTTTCTTTCTGAGGCAGCATGGGAAGAAGCTTATGTAGGTTGGGAAAACCCAGCGAGAAATTATTACACAGCAGAATCTAATGCTTTATTTTTTCTAGAAAACAACGCTAAAGTATATCGCAAAGGATTATATGCCCATGCACCATCCCTGTATAAGTACAAGCTTGCAAAAAAGTGGCGACAATTAAAGATCATCGCAGCTTTACGCGACGGCTCACAAAAACCAGAAGGCATTCAATTTATCATCCGTGGTAATGGGAAAATCCTTTCTTCCCATAACGTCAAACCCAACGAACAGTATCTTTTTGATCTTGATATCACAGGTGTCGATCATCTTGAGCTTCTTACGCAAGATCAAAGCGGCAACAACTTTAATGCCTGGTCAATTTGGTGCAACCCATGTCTTATAAAATAAACAACGACGACCACTATTTATCAAGTTCGCAAAGGTATTTCCAGAAGGTTATATATTCCCGGAGCTCGCCAAACAATTTGATCTCACTGCTATATCTACTGATTGCGGCTGTTAGGCCTCATGAAAATTAGGATAAACAGGCTTTTCATCTGCTCCTGAATATAAGCCCTGAAATCATTTGATTTGCTAATGAATAGCGAATCAAATGATTTTCCCTATATTTAATCACCGTTATGCGACGAACATAATCGTTGACAGTTTGAAGGATAAAAAATGGTTAAACTACCTCAATCTTATTATACTAATACAAATACCATATTCCTGGCGGAAGATCTGTTAGGAAAAGTTCTCTATACGCAAAAAGATGGCCTGGTAACAGCGGGTAGAATTGTCGAGACCGAAGCTTACTTTGGCATTATGGATAAAGCATCCCATGCATTTAACGGAAAGAGAACATCGAGAACCGAGCCGATGTACAAGGAAGGTGGCGTCGCCTATGTATACCTCTGTTATGGTATTCACCATCTGTTGAATATTGTGACTTCTGGAGCAGACGATCCCCAATGCGTTCTAATTAGAGGGATTGAACCGTTGGTTGGCATTGACGTAATGGCATTGCGGAGACCTGTGCGGCCCGAAAAACCCTCCTTCTCCAACGGACCGGGATCTACGGCTAAAGCTTTGGGAATTGACGCCTCATTTAATGGCGTATTATTGACCGGTGATAGCATATGGATTGAAGATCAGGGAATAAAATACAGTTCAGCACAAATCGGAAAAGCAGCACGAATCGGTATCGCTTATGCTCAGGAGCACGCAGTCCTACCCCTGCGTTTTTTTGTAAAGGACAGTAGATACGCCAGGAACGGATAACATAACAATGCGGTTTATTACTGAACTTTTGGGTCAGCCTGCTGTTTTTTGATTATTTTCCGGAACAAGATAAATTCTAAGATGGTGCTGGCTAGATAAATAACGGAGAACAGAAGCAGCATTTTTAACGGGTCAAGAACCATATGATATTTATAAAATCCAACCAAAATATAAATGATCAGTAAGATCAGGCAAACAGCCGGTATTCCCGAAAATGTCAAAAACGATAATCCTTTATTACGGCGAATTTTTTCGATATGATTTAGAAAAAATAGTAAGGAACATAAAATCACCGCGAAAAGATAAATTGTTGAAAAACCCAAATTGACAATAATATCCAGAATAACGATGATTGTCTCGAGAAATCCCGTAGCAGCCGTATCCGTCTCTGCGATAACAAGTCGGTACAGTACAAATAGCGCGACACTTATCAATACATTAACCAACCAAAATCTGAATATAATTTTTCCCATATTACTTCGTATTTTACAATTGCTTTTGCTGATTTCTTGGTTTTATGAATAATATAACCGAGATAACGTTTTGTTTATGCATTGACAACTCCTTCAAGTAAGCTTACAAAGATATCAAGTTATTTTCTGGGACTGATACACGAATATAAAGTCAATCTCGGCGAATAGTAATTATTATGCCATCCAATAAGCCTAACAGCAGACAAAACGGAGCCAAAATCCATCCTGCTTATTTTTAACTTTTAATTAACCGCCTGCTGAAATTCAGGGCTTAAAAAGAGCCCATTTTTGGAGGCTGTACAGATCAAGCACAGATGAAGCACATGCTAAGCACAGATAAAGCACGGATATAGCACTGTTCGGGTACAAGGGGTTAGTGCCTTGAAAGTGCTTTAACCGCACTATGAAAGTATCTCTATCGTGGATAAAATGGTTGTTTTTTTCCCTCGGCAAGCATATACAATATTTAACTTAAAAAAAACATAGTCTCCATATCGTCGCCTAAATTCGAGGTCAATAGAGGTAATTTCACAAGCCTCTCCAACAAATCGTAATTTCAACTAAATTGGTATATTGCGCTGCAATATGGTGTAAATTTTAAATTATCCGAATCTATTGACTGAGTACCCTAAAGCAATTAAATTCAAATATCCATGGCGTAAGTACCAATTACGGGTACTTGAGGAATTACAGGAGCATCTTAAAGATGGTCATTTACATGTCGTGGCGCCTCCCGGCTCAGGTAAGACGGTCCTGGGGCTTGAAGTTGCTATACGCATCAATAAACCAACGCTAATTCTCGCACCGACACGTGCAATCCGTAACCAATGGATACAACGGTTTTGTGAACTTTTTCTTCCATCGGATACCGTGCCTGACTGGATCTCCAGGGATATCCGAAATCCTAAATTTATCACTGTAGCGACTTATCAGGGAATGCATGCTGCCTGCAGTGATCAAGATCCAAAGGGAGCAGATTCAAACCTTGACTTTATCCTAAAAGGATTGAAATCCCAAAAAATTGGTACAATTGTCGTCGACGAAGCACACCATCTTAAAAATGAGTGGTGGCATACATTAATTAATATCAAGAAAAAGCTGAACCCGACGATCGTTGGCCTAACAGCGACTCCCCCTTACGATGTCTCTCCAACAGAATGGCAGCGCTATATGGACCTCAACGGCCCCATAGATGCGGAAATTTCGGTCCCCGAACTTGTCATTGAAGGTGATCTATGTCCGCATCAGGATTATATCTATTTCACCAATCCCAGCGAAAAGGAAAGACAGTTTATTGCCGATTACAGGGATAGTATGCTTAAGCTATTTAAGGAATTAGGCACGGACGAAATCGTACTTCAGGGGATCCAAAATCATCCGATATGGCTAAACCCGATGGATGATCTCGACTGGGTCTATAATAACTTGAAATATTACTCGGCATGCTTAATTTTTCTCCATGCCAACCAAATCCCAATTCCCGAGCTCCATATGGAAATCATCGGTGGCAAAGATTTTAAAATACCTCACCTGGATTATGAATGGCTCGAAATTCTACTTGAATTTTACCTACATCAGGAAAAAGTGCATTTCAATGCATTTGCAGAACATCGAAGCGCGCTGGAAAATAAATTACAACGGCACGGTGCCATGGAAAGAAAACAGGTAAACTTTTCCCAAAATAGCCGTGTCCGACAATATTTAACATCCAGTATCAGTAAAATGGACGCTATTACCGCGATTGTGGATTTTGAATATGAAAAATTGGGGAAAGACCTGCGGCTGGTCGTCCTCTCGGATTTCATCCGAAAAGAATTCTATGTAAACACCGACCACAATACGCTTGAATTGAACAAAATAGGTGTCATCCCTATTTTCGAAAAATTAAGACGGGAAAATAAGAATAATAAGAAAATCGCTGTGCTTACAGGATCCATGATCATTATTCCGGCCAGTGCTTACTCAGCATTTCAAACTACTGCTGCTAGATATGGTATATTTGACAGCTCTACGAGCCCTGTTCCTTTTGATGCAAATTACCTTTTAATAAACCAGACGGAGGGTCTTAAACACGATATTGTTCACATTGTCACACAGCTATTCCAGGTTGGAGAAATTGAAGTCCTACTGGGGACCAAATCATTGCTAGGTGAAGGCTGGGATGCTCCGGCAATCAATGCGTTGATTTTAGCGAGTTTTGTTGGCTCATTTGTACTTTCCAATCAGATGCGCGGTCGGGCTATTAGAGCGCAACAGGGCAATAAGGATAAAACGGCAAATATCTGGCATTTGGTATGTGCTGACTCTACCTCGGCAACGGGTGGTGATGACCTTAAATTACTAAAACGACGGTTCAAAAGTTTTGTCGGCGTCTCGCTGCGACAAGAACCTGAAATTGAAAATGGTATAGGCCGTTTTGATCTACCTGAAAACATAAACAACGTTGGGGAAATTTCACGGAAAAATGCGGAAATGCTACTATTTGCTGCCAATCGGGTAAACCTCAGGCAGCGGTGGAATGATGCGCTTACCAAAGGAGTGAATCTCGTCGAGGAGATCAAGATACCTTTTGCGGAAGAACAAGATTATCAACGGGTAAAATCGTTGTATCTCAACAAAACAATTAGAAATGTACTGGCGACAGTGGGCGCTGCCTGGCTAAGTTTTGGACTTGACAACGTTCAAGGATTTTTTAGGGCATTAAAAAATATGCAAAGCCTGAAAGATTTTTATATTTACATCGCCAGCTTGAGTGCAGTAGGAATGCTGCTTTTCGGAAGAAATACGATCAAATCACTCAGACTATATTTGAAATATCGCGATATTTCCAAAGATCTGAACCAAGTGAGTTCTGCGCTCTTAAATAGCTTGTTAAAAGCACATATCATACGGGCTGATCAAAACGAAGTGCGCGTGGAAACGCAAGTTGACCGCTCCGGTGCCGTTTATTGCCATTTAGAAGGGGGTACAACATTCGACAAATCCATATTTATCAATGCATTACAAGAGATTATTGCACCGATCAATAATCCGCGTTATGTGATTGTCAGGAAGAATAAATTTGCTTTTTTTGTCAAGCAGGAAGATTATCATGCTGTTCCGGAACTGCTGGCACGCAAAAAAGAATTCGCCGAATATTTTAGCAATCAGTGGGAAGCACATGTAGGGAATTGTGAATTAATTTTTACCCGAACAATTGCTGGTAGAAAATTGATCTTAAAAGCGCGGGTGAAATCATTGGCTGCGCAGCTGGATGAAAAAGTACTGCAGGTAAGCAAGTGGCGGTGAAGAAATAAGTTAAAAAAGAATTTCTCCCATTCTGCAGCCAGCCACTACCGCGGACTTTCAACTGTTTAAAGAAAGTTGAATGAACGCTGTCTAACTAATCGATCAGCGCTACAATTGCTGGATCTTCGGGATCTGTTTTTGGAGGAAAATGCTTGATAAGCCTGCCGTTTTCATCGATCAGATATTTCTGAAAATTCCACAGGACAGCAGAACTTTCTACGCCGTTCAAGCTTCTATTTGTTAACCACTGATAAATAGGCGCTTGCCGCTTTCCTTTAACATCAATCTTTGCTGCCATCGGAAAAGTTACGCCGTAATTCCGTTGACAAAAAGCAGCTATTTCGGCATCTTTACCAGGTTCTTGGTCTAAAAAATCATTTGATGGAAAACCTACAATGACCAACTTATCACTAAATCTTTTATACAAGCGTTCGAGTCCCTCGTACTGTGGTGTAAATCCACATTTAGAAGCGGTGTTTACAACAAGTATCTTTTTACCTTTAAACTGCGCAAAATCGATGGACGAGCCATCCAACCCCTTCACTTTAAAATCATATAGCGTAGCTGACTTCAAGGCCATATCTACTTTAACATTACCATTGGTGAATAAATAATAGGCTACACCTGCGGCGACTACCGCCACGATGAATAAAATTATAAAGAGCATTTTTTTTATTTTTTTTTGAAACATGACAATCTATAGCTACACGAAACCACCCCAACATCGTCTGAATTTAGGTCGATGAATACCCTTGGACCTAGGACCAAGGATGGTACATGACAACCTTGCCGACCAACGCTGTACAAGACAAAACGTATGCTGCGAAGTTTTATAAACGGTAAGCGCAACGTTCATCATAGATTAAAGTTACTAAAGAAAGTCTGAATTGAAAATGAAAAGTGCTTTTCTGATCGGATAATAAAACCCTATAAAAAACCGAATCTTCATAACGAAGATTCGGCCGCACTATTAAACTATATAAACCAATTGTGTTCGTTAAAAGTTGACTTATTGTGGGGAGGTTGGTCTATTTGGGTTCAGCGGTATCTGTCCCTTTAGCATCTTTCCACCGTCCATTGTGATCCGGAGATAGTAATCCGAAGAACAAGCAGTCCCATCTTCATCCATGGATTTAATCCCCAGCCCAACCGGAACATCCTGTTGGGTTGCAGCAGTCTTCGCGATCTGATTGGATTCGTTGTACTCATCAAACATAGACACATACATACTCTTGACACCGAGCGAAGTCAGATTATAGAATTGTCGCCACATAAAATCACCATGTTTTCTTTGCCCCTCCTGCAGTGAGCCCGGCAATACACAGGGCTGATAGTCTATGTTATTTAAATTACAAAACTGTAGATCAGCATTTTGGATATGCTGTGCATAATGATCCACGTCTGCAATGGTTCCGATACGTCCTACCATCCAAGGCGACAACATATCAAATGCTTTGTAAACGTCGATGTAGCCCTGCCTCGAATCTCCCCCTGCTTGTGCCAGCCTCCAATGTGTTGGCGTGCCGCCCATGACATAACAGCCTTGGTCGCGAAACCACTGGATCACATCCAGACAGACGGCCGCCGACCAGGGGTGGTTGTTGTCATTAAAACCAAATCCCCAAATACCGACCACAGGCTTGCCATTCTGTTTGGCATAGGCTGGAGACTGAGTATATTGTTTCATTAGATTTAGCCAATCATTTTTTATCTCAGCCTGCATATTAACCCAGGCCGACACATCATACATGATATAAAATTTGACACCGTGTTGCTCGGCGGCAGTTTTAACTTTAGCGGTAATGGCATTGCGAATGGGACCTTCTATCCCTGTGGGATTAAATCGCTGCAATGCCGCCGTGTGGATACCATAATCCTTCATCCATTTAACCTGGACATTGACTGTCTGATCGTCAAATGAAGAAAACAAAGACGCAGGTGAACCATTGCCCAACGCCGGTAAATTGCTGTTGTATTTTTTTTGGTATTCACTATTGTCGGGCCAAGAAGGAATATGGAAATTACCCTGGGACGGCGTCTGTTGCCAGGCCTCGGTCCAGTGCCACCAATGTGTTCCCATGGGAGAATTGTCGCCAGCGCAGGAAAACCAGCCCTGGTATCCCACAGTAATCTGGCCAACAACATCGCCTGTCGCGGAAACTGCATTATTGCCATTTGCCTTTTTGGCCTCCTCTTTCGGGAGCGGTTGCTCCATCATCTTTTCGCTCTTCGAACAGGACGCCAGCAAAGTTGCCAACAAGAAGACCGCACATAATTTTGTTTGCTTTTTAATACTCATAATCAAGTGATTTTTTTTATAAATGGTTGAAACTGGTTTATACATATTGGTTTATTTCAATGCTGGTGCCCATACTGCTTCGCTGTTTTGAAAGGCCAAAAATTTTATTGGGCTTATTCTCGAAATCAAAGTTATGAGGTACCATTAATGAACTATTAACAAGAAATTAATAGCTTCTATAAATCGGTATGAAACGAAAAATTATTTATAAATATATTGGTGGGCCTAAAGCAATTTTGCCGTATATTGAAAAGAAATATTACAGCAATTTATCTATAAAGAAGTATTGATCTAAGCGATCTGATAGGGTTTTCTTTCGAAAAAAGAAAACAATACGATCTAAATGCTGTATATTAAAGGAGCTCAATGGTCGGTTTTTTTGACTACAACTATTTATTCTTTAACAGAAGACCAAAAGTTCATTTGAGTAGTCGTTTTTTAACTCGAATAAATTAAACTAATATAAACACCAATCCGATTTTCTATGAAAATTACGTTAACATTAACCCTTATCATGTTTGTACAAGTCCTGTTTGGACAGAAGTCTTTAACGCCTCAATGGCAATCGGACACTACCCTAAGATCTCCAGAGTCCGTTTGGGTAGATGCCAAAAACAAAGTACTCTATGTTTCAAATACGATTGCCTTCGAACCTAACACAACTGCATTCATCAGTAAACTGGATATGGACGGAAAATTTATCAAAAAAGATTGGGTGACAGGATTAAATGCTGTTTTGGGCATAGGAATCTACAAAAACCGGCTCTATGCAGCGGAAGCATTCGCTAAATCGATTGCCGTCATCGATATAGATAAAGCAAGCATCGTTAAAAGAATTACCATCGATGGTGCTGAGCTGCTCAATGACATTACAGTTGACTCAAAGGGTATTGTTTATGTGAGTGATACGCGACTTGGAAAAGTATATCGCATTGAAAATGACGCCCCTATGCTATATGCCGAAAATCTCAAAGGTGCAAACGGACTGCTGGCTGTCGGCAAAGACTTGTATGTGTTATCGGATGGTGCTCTTGTTAAGATAGATCAGGATAAAAATACCACTGTAATATCGAAAGGTATGGAAGGTGGATTGGACGGTGTCGTACAAATTAAACCCAACGAATTTGTAATTTCGGGCTGGCAAGGACTGATCTATCATGTCAAACCTGACGGCTCCAATACGGTATTGCTTGATACACGGGACAAGAAGATAAATGCTGCCGATATCGGTTACGACAAATCTTCGGGTATGCTTTATGTGCCTACCGTTAGGAGTAACAGCGTTCAGGCATACAAACTGGACTAAATGATTTAATGGATATACAAGTAGATGAAGCTTTCCACGTTTACCCCTTATACCAAGTCATTTAGAAAGGCTTTTTTGATTATTCCCTTTTTCGTTGTAATTGATGTGTTTTGCGAAATTGTACAACCTCGTCTAATGTCTATTATTGTCGATGACGGAATCTTGCATAAAGATATCAACTACATTTTGAAAATTGGATTGGCCATGATCGGGTTAGCCATCGTTGCCATCGTTGCCAATTTGTGCAACATCTATTACTCTGCACATGCATCTGTGGGTTTTGCGACGAATCTCCGGACTGCCCTGTTTCGAAAAATACAATCTTTTGCTTTTGCGGATACCGATTATTTCAGTTCGGCGTCGCTTACTACGCGGCTCACCAACGACACCAATATGATGCAGCAAGTCATGATGATGTGCCTGCGTATGCTCCTAAGGGCACCTCTTATGATGGTTTTTGCCATTATCTTTGCGGTTTCTATAAATAAGGATCTGTCCATCGTGATGGCCATTGCGTTGCCTATATTAGCCTTAAGCATTTTCATATTATTACGCAAAGGGCTCCCCTTTTTTATCAAGATGCAGCAGGCGGTCGATCGTGTCAATAGTGTTGTGCAGGAAAATCTACTCAATGTGCGGGTGGTAAAAGCTTTTGTCCGCCAGGATTTTGAGAAAAAGAAATTCGACAAAGTCAATTTCGACCTGATGGATGTTGCGACCAAAGCTTCAAGCATCGTTGTCCTTATTATGCCTGTTATGCAATTGGTGATGGGCTTGTCGCTTGTTGCCGTGACCTGGTTTGGCGGACAGAAAGTAATGACCGGAACGCTTGCGCTTGGTGGACTGATGTCCTTTCTAAGTTATATCACGCAGATCCTTATTTCTTTGATGTTGCTCTCATTGACTTTCATGATGATTTCAAGGGCAATCGCTTCGGGTGATAGAATTGAAGAAGTTTTAGAGAAACAGCCTTCCTTATCGGATACGGTGGAAGGTCTCCAAAACAGAGACGCTATCACAGCAGGACGGATCGCCTTTCAGCAAGTCACTTTTCGGTACAACAAACAAAGTGCGAAACCCAACCTCGACAACATTAGCTTCGACGTGAAGCCTGCGAGTACCTTAGCTATCATAGGTGGCACAGGTTCCGGAAAGAGCACGTTGGTACAATTAATCCCACGACTGTATGATGTGTCTGAAGGTAGCGTGTTGGTCGATGGCATCGATGTCAGAAATTACCAACTACAGGAACTGCGCAGCGAGATTGCGATTGTCTTGCAGCAAAATCAACTTTTTTCAGGAACTATTTTAGAAAATCTCAAATGGGGAAATGAGCAGGCAACGGATGAGGATATTTATGCTGCTGCCAGGACTGCCTGTGCAGACGATTTTATACGCTCCTTCCCCGCCGGATATCACACGCTACTAGGACAAGGAGGCGTCAATGTTTCGGGAGGACAAAAACAACGCATACGTATTGCCAGGGCTTTATTGAAGAAACCTAAAATCTTAATTATGGACGACAGTACAAGTGCTGTGGACATCGACACCGACCGGAAAATACGTGAAGGTTTAAAAAATTATCTGCAGGATACCACACAATTGATTATTGCACAGCGTATTTCAAGCGTCATGCACGCCGACCAGATATTGGTCATGGAAGAAGGCCGCATTGTCGGTTCCGGATCACACGAGGTACTTCTGCAAACAAATACCATCTATCAGGAAATTTATCAGTCCCAACACCTGCAAAAAGAAGAAGCCTAATGAGTACCTCAAACAAATCCATCCCCGTGAGTTTACCCGGTCCCGGAAGTTCAAGACGCATTAAAAATGAAAAGCCTCAACAGGGATTTAGGGCTCTATGGCGATTGATGCGCTACCTGTCTTCGCAACGGCTGATGCTCCTGCTGATTTTAATTTCACTTTTGCTGGGAACTGCGGGAACACTAGCGGGCAACTACCTTTTACGGCCTGCAATCAACAATTATGTACTTAAAAAAGATATTGTTGGTCTAGGACATATCGCCCTCGTCATGATCGGAATTTATATCGCTACAGGAATTTTCAACATGTTGCAATACCGGCTGACCATAAAAGTTGCACAGAAAACGATTTCCAACCTCCGAAATGAGCTGTTCGACCGCATGCAGTACCTACCTTTGCAGTTTTACGATACCCATCAACATGGTGATCTGATGAGTCGCTTCACCAATGACATGGATACCGTAAGCGACGCCCTAAACAATAGCATTACACAACTTTTAATCAGCTCAATTACCTTGTTGGGAACACTCGCGCTCATGGTATATATCAGCCCTATCTTATCTATTATTGCATTGATCATGATCCCCCTGATGTTATATCTGGCAAAACTGATCATCAACAAAAGCAAGCGTTTTTTTGCCGCCAACCAAGCTGCACTCGGCAATGCCAATGGCTATGTAGAGGAAATGATCAGCGGACAAAAAGTGGTGAAGGTCTTCGGGCACGAAAACGCCGCCATCGAACAATTTGAACAGCTTAATCAAGTGCTCCGGGAAAAAGCAACAAAGGCACAGTTTTATTCTGGCATGATGATGCCTTTGATGGCGAATATGAGCACCATTAACTACGCGCTGACTACCATCGCAGGTGGTATTCTAGTGATCACACGTGGATTCGATTTAGGGGGATTAACTGCATTTTTACAGTATGCACGGCAATTTGGACGGCCTGTCAATGAGATTTCCAGTCAATACAATAGCCTACAGGCAGCGTTGGCGGGCGCAGAACGTATTTTTGCCGTTATTGACACGGCTCCTGAAAGTGAAACCGTCGATCCGCAGCCAATGCCGGCACCGGTGCAGGGCCAAGTGACACTATCGCATGTAAATTTTGGTTATGTACCGGAAAAACAGGTTTTATTTGATATCGACATCGACGTAAAACCAGGTCAAAAGATCGCTTTTGTGGGTGAAACTGGTGCTGGCAAGTCGACAATTATCAATTTGCTGCCTCGCTTCTACCCTTTGCTATCCGGGGATATTCTGTTAGATAAGACATCGATTTTTAAGCTGGACCGCAATGAACTGCGTAAAAAACTATCTATTGTATTTCAGGACACCCATTTGTTTACCGATACGGTTATGGAAAACATCCGGTATGGCCGGCTCAGCGCAACAGATGATGAAGTGATAGCGGCAGCGAAGCTTGCCGCAGCGGATAGCTTTATCATGCAATTGCCACAAGGGTATAAAACCGAATTGACCAATGATGGAGCCAATCTGAGTCAGGGACAACGGCAGTTAATTAACATCGCCCGGGCAACTATTGCCAATACGCCAATCTTAATATTGGATGAAGCGACCAGCTCGATCGATACACGAACTGAAATCGCTATTCAGGAAGGTATTGACCGGTTAATGCAAAACAAAACAAGCTTCGTCATTGCCCATAGACTCTCGACCATCAAGAATGCCGACGTCATCTGTCTGATCGAAAAAGGGAGAATCGCCGAGTTCGGTTCACATACAGAATTGCTAAAGCAAAAAGGTAAATACTATCGTTTGTATATGGGACAGTTTGACTGATCATCCCGAAGCTTTAACACCCTGCTTATTTCGTGAATACTGTATTTATTTCGTGGCAGAGGATCTTTTTTGAAAAGTACCGCGGCTTGCAAAATACGAGATCATCGATTTTCTGAAAGATGGCTACAACATTCTGACATTTGGATACATCTGCCGTCAACTTTACACAGAACTTTGTCTCAAGAAAAAAAAGATTATGAAAGTATTTATAACTGGAGCTTCGGGCTTCATAGGTTCAGCAGTTGTTCAAGAAATGATCGATGCGGGACATCAAGTATCTGGTTTAGCACGCTCAGAAAAATCAGCAGAAATAATCACCAATTTAGGTGCTCAGGTAATCCGTGGCGATCTTCAACACTTGGATATATTAAAACAAGCCGCTTCAAACGCCGAGGCCGTCATCCATACGGGATTTTCCCACGATCTAATGTTTGCAAATGAATATGCAAAAGCTGCCGAAATTGATATCAATGCGATCAATGCCATGGGCGAAGAGCTGCTTGGTACACAAAAACCGCTTGTCGTTACAGCTGGAACTTTGGGTCTACCCCTTATCAATGGGTTCGTCACCGAAGAAAGTACCCTCCTAAATTCACCAAGAGGTTCAGAACCTGCGGCAATGTCCCTGGCAGCAAAAGGTGTCCATGCTTCAGTGATTCGCTTACCACCCTCTGTTCATGGCAGCAGTGATCTTGGCTTTATGGCAGGCTTCACATCAAGCCTGATCCAATTTGCGCGCAATCATGGTGTTTCGGCATATCCCTTAGATGGAAACAATCGTTGGCCAGCGGTTCATCGCTTGGACGCCGCAAAAGTTTTTTGCCAGGCGGCCGAGAAGGCCGAAATTGGTGCATTGTACAACGCTATTGGTGAAACCGGCATTAAAATCAGCGCAATTGCTGAACTGATCGGCACGAAATTAAATCTGCCTGTTACTTCATTACAGGGTGAAGATATGGTTAAACATTTCCAATGGCTGAGCCATTTCATCACCTTCGATAGCCCGGCGACAAGTTTTGAGACACAGCAGCAATTAAATTGGTCGCCTAAGCAGATCGGTTTATTGGACGATGTTCAGCAAAATTATTTATAAATTTGTTATATGCCACAAAGTCGAACACAGCGTATAAAAACGATCAGTGAATTTCATCAATTAAGAGGTTTGCCACAGCCAGAGCATCCATTGCTTAGTGTTGTGGACTATTCAAAGATGAAACGTTCTCCTTTGGATGATGCTTCGGCCTTATTGTTTGATTTTTATGTCATTTCCAATAAAAGAGGCATCACAGGCAAAATGCGCTATGGGCAGCAGCTCTTTGATTTTGACAATGGTGTGCTCGGCTTTATGTCGCCCAATCAATTGCTGAAACTGGAAGAAAATGACGCTGCTGCCAACGTCAACCGAAGCGGGTGGATGTTGCTTATTCATCCGGACTTTTTATGGAATACCACATTAGCGAAAACTATTAAAGAGCATGAATTCTTCGATTATTCGGCAAATGAAGCTTTATTTCTTTCAGACAGTGAAGAGAAAACACTAAATGATATTATTGAAAATATCCAACGGGAATATCGAGCAAATATGGACAAATTCAGCAAGAACATCATTGTATCAAACCTTGAAACATTACTGAATTATTCGGAGCGTTTTTACAACCGACAATTCCTAACGCGCGAGAAAGCCAATCATCAGGTTTTAAATCGCTTGGAAGAACTGCTGAATGCTTATTTTTCGACAGAGAGCCTGATCGCACAGGGGCTTCCATCCGTTCAATATATTGCAGATAGCTTAAATATTTCCTCTAAGTATCTGAGCAGTTTGCTTAAGGTACTGACGGGACAAAGCACCCAACAGCATATTCACGAAAAACTAATTGAAAAAGCAAAGGAGAAATTGTCAACAACGGCACTTTCTGTTAGCCAGATCGCTTATGAATTAGGCTTTGAACATTCACAGTCATTCAGCAAATTGTTTAAAACAAAAACCAAACTATCGCCCCTGGAATTTCGAGCGGGCTTTCACTAAGTTAGTGAAAGCTAACCGTGACCATTGAATTCAGTAAAACGGTCCATCTGGGCATGGACATTATAATTTTAGGGGCGGAGATCAAAAAATAAACAGCAGACCAAGCAATAGCTATTATCCGGTCTGCTGTTTGAATCAACAAAGATTATTTTTCTTTTTGATCTTTAATTGTATCTTTAATCGCCTTAGTTTCTTCGGCGGTCTTTTCACTTATTTGATCTTTATACTTATCAAATTCATTTGAGACCTTATCGGCCACATGACCTGCTGTTTCGCTAATCGAGGATGACACATGATCATACTCTTCTTTCACTTTATCGGCTACTTCTTCGTATGTGTGTTTTGCCTGTTCTTTGAGGTCCCTTGTTTTTTCCTTGATTTTTTTCCGCGTTTTTTTTCCACTATTCGGTGCCACTAATAGACCGACCAATGTACCTACTGCTGCTCCCGCCACCATTGCGAGAAGTAATCCCGTTGAATTATTTTTTCCGTTGCACATCTTTAAATTCTTTAGACAATCGTAATTAAGCATATATTTCAAAATGATTATATTGTTAAACTTCTACAAGAGCAAACAATAAAAGCAAAACATTAGTTTGTCATATTTTAAATAATGTACAACAGACTAGATTGCGGCACCATATGAATCGAAAGGCGCTAAAGATGAGCGTTCAGAAATGGTCTGGATCAAATAGCTCTACTACACTCGACTTTTCAGTTCTGACCCCAATCCAGTGTTGATTTTCTTTTGTTTGAAGTATTGAAAAATGACTGCAATAATAAAAAGCACAAAAAGGACAAGAAGGGTCTGTCCAATAATTGGATCATTTATATCCTTTGCCAAGGGATGTCCGACCGGAACTCTGGTAAAGGTCTCATTAACAGTAGGCACCAGCGACAAGAAGAAACTAAATGACCATAGAAAATTTTCAAAATACCGAGCCTTCGTACTACTTTTCTTCGTTGCGTGCAGCCAATAGGCTACCGTGACAAGAACCAAGATGAAGAGTGAAAAAACATGTCCAGCATTGAAGCCGCCCTGTTTCGAAATTCCTAATGCCGTAAGAGAAGTGATGGCTGTCGCATAAAAATATAACTTCCCCGATAATACTGTAAGATTGATCTTACCATAGCTGATAAATCCTAATACAGCGCCTAAAAGTGCTGTAAGACCAATAACTGTGTGGAAAACTCCTAAACCTGATAAATTCATTTTTTCTATTTTTAACGTTGATAATTTCAAATAAATGTTCCTGTAATGTAAGGTCGTTGTCACGCTTTCACGGTACAGTCCATGGAATAACTACCCTTTAATGAAACACTACAAAGTTGCAATAGAATAAGGAAAATGGTTTTTTGATTTCGTTCAAAGATTTGATGTTTTAGTTCAAAAAACAGGACTACAATCTTATTGGAGAAAACTTGGTCCCCTCGATCAAAATGGAATACTATATACAAGTCACCATTGGTTTTTAGTTGCTTTTAAGCTGTCGACGATAATTTGTTGGCGATATGTGGTATTTGTCACTAAAACTCTTTGTAAATGTTGCGAGGTCGTTAAATCCACAGTTAAAGGCAATTTCGGAAACACGCTGATCGGAAACTAAAAGGAGCTCTGCCGCCTTTTCGAGCTTCTTATTTTTGATATAACTGGCAGGTGTATCCTGATATAATTTGGCAAACTCTCTTTTAAATGAAGAAACACTCAGATTATTCTGTTCCGCAAGCTGCTCAATGGTTAATTGGGAAAACAGATTGGCTTCAATAATCTGTTTAAACGAATAGGTATTTGAAGAAAAAAGCTGTGATAATATCACTCGTATGACCGACGCGTTTCGCGTTTGGGACAGGAGCAATATAATTTCTTTTAATTTGAGCACCAGTATATCTTCATTGATCAATGAAGGATTTTCAAAATAGAACAGCAAGCCTTCCACATATTTCTGGATCAGGAAATCATTGTCAATTTTTTCTTTTGATTGGTTTGAAATGATATTTTCAGGTTCAAGCAGCAACGAGGGCAACTCTCTATCGTAAACTTTCTTCAAGGTATCTGGATAAAAAGTGACTATTAACAGCTGACAATCACGCGTTGGATTCACATCGTGGATTCGCTTTCCAGAATTAATACAATTCAGCAATAAGGAATAATGTTTCGCAATAGTTAGCTCTTCGTCATTTGCCTGGTATTGCATCTCCCCTTCCAGCACATAGAGGAAGCAAGCCTGTTCCGCTACTGGAAATTCAAACGTAAATGGTGCCTTCAATGCGATTTTCTGCATCATCGGTCTTCCAAATAGCTCATATTTTTTGTAATCATTTACCATTGTACCGCTCAATTTCTCAAATTTATCGATTGAGTTCCGTATACTTAAAATGACGGTTGTGCAATCGAGTCTTATTTTTTAAAATTCCGTTAAAATAGATTCTTCCAATCGATGTATTTTAAATTCGTTAAACACCTGTTAATATTAGTCTAAATTTACGTCTATTTTAACACCAAGATCTTTGCTGCTTGCCTTTAAAACATGATCTACCCAAATACATAACATAGACTGTTTTCCAGGTTTGTTTTGATCCCAGTCTTCTTTCCAGACAATGTCTATTGTTTTCCCGTGATAGGCTAAGTTTCCGAGGTAAAAATAATCCATTTTGCCAGCAGGTATCAGCGGCTGAACCTGAAAGCTGTTGTGATGGGATGCCTCAAATCCAATGAGATCCGCTATGATTATGTCTGGATAGGTTGAATGAAAATAATCATTCTGCCCGCCAAATTGCTCACCATCACTTGGTATATACCATTCACCGATATTTGGGTGGGCATAACCGTGGAGCCGTGTAAGCTTCATAATTTGTTCGTACAGGGTCTCTTTGTCCTGCGCAGTGATTTGATTTTTATAATTTCTTAAATAGTTGCTGTATGCTTTATAGACGACTGAGTTTTGAAAAGGCCATCCTCTGCCGTTCCAGGCATAAGCCTGCTCATTATAATAGGGATGTTGTCTTTCGGCCGTGGTCATTCCTTTATGGTTATTGAAACCTTTTTCGGAAGTAAACATCGCCCAAGCTACCTCATACATTTTATTATCCTCACGCGGTATCATATTGAAATACCACGGGGTATAACCAACGGATTCCCGCACCCGCGCTTCGTAATCCCGTACACCATAGGCATTGTCTCCGGCTGTCAAGGTATAAAAAAAACCATCATCTGCATTCCAAAGTGTCCTGAGAAATTTCCGCTGTATTTCCTGGCTTCTGAATTTATAGTAATCTGCTTTCGCCTTATTCTTAATCGAAGGATGATGTTGCTCTTCCTGTCTATAGAGATTGTACAATGCGTTGGTATTCCCAAAGGAATAGCTTCCAACGGATGGGCGCACCAGATAAAAATCAGGATAACCTTTGGTAAAGGCCAATGGAAAGTCTTTCGCCGCAGTCGTATTTGCAGCCTTTTCTGTCGTCCCCCAACCTAAATAAAGATCTCTCCATGTACTATCGGTATAAATAGCATAGGGCCCTTTACTCTCAATCAAGCCAAGCACCGCCGAAAGGCTGAATTCCATACCATCGTACAGATCCAGAATTTTGTACATGCCGTTGGTCTTCGCATCGGGATTTTTCACAGTGAATAGGCTATCCAAAAGGTACTGATGGTTCTCCATCGCGGGAAGCATCTTTTGCGTCCAGGCCTGATCGGGATGAATTTTTAAAAATGATTCAATACCATCGACCATCCAGCTGGAAAAATGAACACTTTCGGGCCTGCTCAAATGGGTCAAAAAATTACCGTTTTCCCGTTGATTTAATTTGGAAGCTGATCCAAGCATAAAATATTCGGCATAAGATCGAAGGTATTTTGGATCACGAAGCCAACGTACATCGTAAAACTGATGCGCTGTTGGGCAGGTAATCGCTCCACTCAAGGATCCCCAGGCGGGATACCCGAAAAATTCTGTTATAACCCAATATTTCTTTGAATCATGTGGATCGTAATAATCCCGAAGATGCTTGCTGATCATCCACCAACGATAATTATACACGCGATTTAGGGTATCGTTGGAACTCTCAAAATACGGAATATTATTAACTAAAAAGTCTTTGTTGTTGGATTCGTCAAAAGCTCCGTCCGATTTTGGCCGGTGCTCGAAAGCATTGAACTCCTTTATATTATCTGTTAGATTATTTTTCGCCACTTCCTTTAAACGATCAAGTTCAAGCTGATATATCGACTCCTGCTTCCCAGAAAATCCGCGGTTACTCGAACAGGAAAAAAGAACACCTAGAACCAAAAAGGCTGTGCTGCTTAAAACAATAGAATTTAAAAAAACGTAACGATGTTGTCTTTTCATGTGGTTATATGGAATAGAACTGGAACAAAGACCTAATCAACAGAATTTTTATGACAATTAAGCATGGTGGAACAAATCGACGTAAAATTGATACAATGTATCATATTGCAACAACCGTATTTATATAAAACTCAAATATTCCCATTTTCACATAAAAAAGTATCTTTTTCATATTCTTTCTACTGCTGTTCTAAGCTACATTTGTTCCATAAGTAAACTTGACTCAAGAGAAGTAATTGCCGAAATGAATGGAGATGCCTATCTCATCATTTTAAATTTCTGAATTGATTCGATAAGAATACTGTAAAAAGAATCCTACAATACTACACTGAAAAACATTTTGTGGAACGACGCTGTCGTTCCACATTTTTAATTTATTAAACCGGTCTTTACCCCACCTTCTACGGCAGCCACTTTAGCTTGCTCGCCGGCTTTTTCATGCTTAGTCTCCGGTAGTTCCTTCCGTTGTCATTTTAATTTTATGGATTGTACCATCTGGACGGTAATTTAGGGTGTCTATGCATATCGAACGGCTAAAACTGCCTCCATCTGGATTAATTCCCCCATTATGGTAAATGAAATACCATTGGTTTTTAAAAGGGACAATTGCTTGATGGTTCGTATTGCTGTTGCCTGCTATTTCATTCAGAATTCCTTTATAGACATAGGGGCCTTCGATCTTATCGGCCATGGCATAAGCGATCTTCTCCGGAAATTCCGTGGCATAACTCAAATAGTATTTTCCATTGCGCTTGTGAACCCATGGTGCTTCCGTAAAAGCTAGTCCTTCAAAATTCACCTGTTTTATTTCGCCATCAATCTCAACCATATTTTCTTTGAGCTTTGCGTAGTAACACTCGCGGTTGCCCCAGAAAATCCAGGCTTGACCATCATCATCAATAAAAACAGCTGGATCGATACAGGCCCAGGAATGGGAAGAAGCAAAACAGTCTTTGTTGGTCAATAAGGGTTTTCCCAATGCATCGCTAAAGGGACCTTCGGGTCTTTCTGCGACAGCAACCCCTATTCCGGACCAATTGGAACTGATGTACCAGTAATATTTTCCATTACGTTCGGTAACATGTCCCGCAAATGCATCGCCGCTTTTTGCCCAGGTAAAATCACTTATGCGCAAAGACACGGGATATTCCGTCCAATTTTTTAAATCCGTTGTAGAATAAACGATCCAGTCTTTCATCTTATAGCCTTTCTGACCTCCTGCAAAGTCATGACCTGCATACAACCAAAGTGTATCCCCCTTAACTAATGCTGCCGGATCGGCCGTAAAATGATGCTTAATAATCGGATTTCCCTTTGCGGTAAAATGATACCGGTCATCCGCAGCCACAGGAGCTAGCAATTCACCAGGTACACCGCCCCATTTATTGTTCAGAAGACGAGACTCTTCCTTGCTGATTGAAATCACACTTCCATGTCGCGGATTAAAATTCTTATGAAAAGGTTCAGGTTTTGAAGAGAAATTAAAGAGATCATCTGTGCGCTGAAATTCGTATCTTCCATTCGCATACAAATCGTACATCAAGATATAATCGTTTGTTCCATTCAACTTAAAAAGGCTAGATCCTTCGACAACAACAGACGTGTCTGCGTAGGCATCGAGATACCGGAAGTCTTCTCTCCATGGTCCTTTTAAGGATTTACTTGTCGCCTGCTGAATTCCATTTTTTACTTCTTTTCCGGCAGCATCTTTTGTATTACCCTTAAAGAAAAAATGATATAGCCCATCTTTATAGACAATGTCGCCATCAATACCGCCAAATTTTGGACTGAACAATAAAGTAGGTTCCTTTTCAAAGCCACTAAAATCTTTATTCGCATAGGCCGCATAAAAATCAAGTTTATCATTCTCATGCGATTTCACCGTAAAATACACCAGGTATTTTTTTTCAGCCGGATCGTAGATCGTCTGTGGTGCCCATACCCATTTTACGTTCTTAAATTTTTTAGGGTATAACTTTGCCAGGTCAACAGTATTGTGTTTCCAGTCCGTCAGATTATCAGATCGCATCAAAATAATACCCGGATTACTTCCCCACCCATTCTTTATCGTAAACATATCAGTTGCGACCATATAAAATGACTTTTTGTCCTCTCCCCTAAGGATGTGCGGATCACGAATCCCTCCCGTTTGGGATATATCCGCCGATGACAAAATAGGTTTATTGTTATTTAATGCAACCCAGTTTTGCGCATCCTGACTGACTGCAAATCGCAATTGCTCTTGTGTATTTTTATCCCCCGAACCTTCAAAATATGCAAAAAGATAACCCGCCTCCTTATCTGCATTGTATATTTTTTGCGCTATGACATTGGTAAAACTCATTAATGCAATACTCAATACCCCTATTTGTTTTAGTTTCATGTTTGATCAATTTTTAGGTTTTTCTAAATGCTCATTTGCCAAGTAAACCTTCTTTATTACACCTTAACCATGGATTATTTAATGCACAAATTCCAAATTATCTTGATCGAAGGGATATTCAACACAAATTTAAATTTGCTCAAAAACACTTTTCCACGAAGCTGTAGAAGAATACGATACGAGGTTTACTTTCATTAATGTCAAATATACATTTATTATTTAAATAGGCGATATTTTTATGGTAAGTACCGTTTAAAACGGGACATTTTCCAGGGGTAAAAGTCTTGAATCCAAGATTGCTGCAGTACGATGCCCTATAATCTTCATATACGCTGGATTTTGTTCAAATGAAAAAAAATCGGACACACTTCGCTGTTTGATCAGCAGACAAATATCCCACTGCTCCTGATCGGGGCCTATCAGAAACTGGTCACCATGCCCAACAAAAAGTAGCTCACCGCCGCTTTCTTCCACAAAAGGTTTGGCTAGCTTTATATAATTCATGAAAGCATCGTATCCCGAAATTTCTTTGATTGGCGCAATCTCCGGAAAATTAGTATAGTCCGCGATTTTCCTCAACTGAATTAAATTGAGATTGACAATGGGGCCTTGGATATTTTTCAATGCCAGATTCCTTCCGGCTTCATAACTCGGATACAAATACGTCTTTCTTGCCATATCAATAGATACTTGTTGTTTCACTCACTTTACTCTTCAACTCAGTTGCAGCATGATGTACAACTCTTTTATAATCAATGATTTTGTCGTTTTCAAATGGAATAATAACTGCATTTTCAAACAGGAAATTTCCCTCGCCCAATTGGTTCCAATCCGCCTGTAAGTTTTTATTGTCAAATTGCCCCATGTTTAACATAAATCTGATTCTGTTGGAAAGAGCCGTTAAATTCAGGCTATCTGCGATATATGTTTTATTTTCGACCCTATTGTAAATTGTTAACACTCCCATCAATGGTTTACTGTCCAAGAATTCGGCTTTCAATTGCTTTTTATCTATTTTGTTCATGTGTTTTTAAATTAAAATTATAAATCTCCGCCCAATGACTTCAATTGCGCAGCAAAAATAAGGAGATCTGTTACGGCCATTCCGTCCAATAGCTTATTGGCGATGTGCTCAGCTGTAACAGTCGCCTCCTTTAAAATTCGATCACCAGCCGCCGTAAGCTTCACATAACTGACCCGGGCATCTCTATCATTGTGCTCTTTTACAACAAGCCCCATCTTTTCCATGGGGGAAATAATCCGTGTAATTCCTGAGGCTGTTAAACCGGTACTTTCAGCCAGATCAATTCGCCGTAGCCGGTTACCGGGAACCTGGCTTAAAATATGTAGGATCATAAAGTCTGTCAGACTTAGTCCATGCAAGCTCAACCCATCAAACTTTTTGGTGATGACAGATTGAACTTTTACAATGTTCAGAATCGTATTAATCGCGTTCATAATATTATTGTTCTTGTTATTTGCATAATACTTGACAACTCAAGTATTATGCAAATATAATAGTTTTATTTAAATGGCCGAATAGAATAAAAGATTCTGCCAACAGCGCGGTTACACGACAGCGCAATAAATCTATTTACCTTACGAGAGAAGTTGGTTGGTATAAAACTACACTTAGGTGTAGCCTTGATTGACATAATCTATAATATTTTTGGACAAATTCTAATCGATAGGAGGCTAAAGCCAAAGATTTTCAGAATATGGAAAGGAAAGAATCCTCAAATATTAACAAATTTATTACCTATAACATAGTATAAACATGACAAATTGCAAAAACTGTGGGACAGATATAACGCTGAATTTCTGTCCGAAATGCGGACAGCCAGCGGTCCTTAAAAGAATTGATGCGCATTATATCGTCCACGAGATTGAACATGTCCTTCATTTCGAGCGCGGCATCTTGTACACGATTCGTGAACTCATTACCACACCCGGAAAAAATGTAAAAAAATATATTGCCGAGAACAGGAGTCGCCTGGTAAAACCCATTATTTTTATCATCATCACCTCGCTGATATACTCTGTAGTAAGCCATTTTTTTCATGTAAACGACAAATATGTGAGCTATTACGAATCCCAACATTCTACTACGGGTTCGATATACCTCTGGATCCAGGATCACTATGGTTACGCCAATATCATGATAGGATTGTTTATCGCTTTTTGGGCGAAACTATTTTTTAATAAATACGGTTTTAATTTTTTTGAAATTGTCATCCTGCTGTGTTTTATTTTGGGAATCACGATGTTGATCTATACTATTTTTGCATTAGTTGAAGGTGTAACACATACAGGTGTTATGGTACAGGCTAGCATCGTCGCTATGGTATATAGCGTTTGGGCTATTGGACAATTTTTCGACCCCTACAAAATACCCAGTTATTTAAAAGCGCTCGCTGTTTATATTTTAGGTTATCTGTCATTTACTGTTGTCGTCGTTATTATTGGTCTATCGATAGACTTAATTTTAATGAAAAGATAGGTTATCCTCCTTTTTCCGTCCTTGTGAAACCTTTTAAAATAACATGATGGGTAAGTTTGCGCTGTAAACTTACCCATCCTATTACTCGTTGCCTGTTACAGATTATTTCTCAGATATCCCTGAAAATTATCTTGAAACTGAAGGCCGGACCCCAGTCTATATTTACTTAATTTATTGTTGAGGGTAAGTCCCCATAAAACGAATTCAGTCAGAAAATGGAGATCTTCGGGTTTCGTTTCCGGTTGGTATTGCTGAATTAAAGCATGGATAGGCTTCACTTGATCCAAAACCTGCCCGTACGCCAAATCGTTGAGTTCATCAGATAATTCGATTCCTTCTGACTCCGAAAACCAACGAACAATATCATCGTAGGGATAACGCTCGTTTTCTCTTTCCAGTTTCTCAATTTTTGGGAATAAAATCGGGAAAAGGCTTTTAATCGCGTTTTCTATCAGCTGCACTGCAACGACACCCGCTCCTTCTTGCTCGCCTTCATAAACGAGCTCAACTTTGCCGGTTATCGCAGGCACAATACCCATAAAATCACTCAGCCGTACTGCAGTTGCTTGTTCCCCACTTCGGAGCATGCGTAATTCAGCGGTACTTAATAAGTTTTGAAATGCTGTAATGCTCATACGCGCACTCACGCCGCTCTTTTCATCAACATATTCACTATTTCGTGCTTCAAAGCTTATCTGCTCAATCAATTCCCTAGCCAGCTCCGGGACATATATCTGCTCCTTCTGGGCCGCTTCCAAGTTCGCCTCCTGCGCAGTAATTGCCTTTGCTATCTCAACCGATGCGGGGTAATGTGTAAGTATCTGCGATCCAATGCGATCTTTCAGCGGCGTCACAATACTTCCTCTATTGGTATAATCCTCCGGATTCGCTGTGAATATAAATTGTACATCTAACGGCAAGCGTAACTTAAAACCGCGGATCTGAATATCTCCCTCCTGTAATATATTGAAGAGGGCTACCTGGATTCTAGCTTGAAGATCAGGTAGCTCATTAATGACAAATATAGAACGGTTTGCCCGAGGAATCATACCAAAATGAATCACCCGATCGTCTGCATAGCTCAGTTTTAAATTTGCGGCTTTGATGGGATCTACATCACCGATCAAATCAGCTACTGTCACATCAGGCGTAGCCAGTTTCTCCGCAAAACGATCACCTCTACCAAGCCAGCTTATCGGTGTATCGTCGCCTTTCTCCTTCAGCAACTCTATCGCATAACGCGATATGGGGTTAAACGGATCATCATTAATCTCTGAACCTTGAACCACAGGCACATATTCATCCAATAAGTTGACCATGAGCCTAGCGAGACGTGTTTTCGCCTGACCGCGAAGGCCCAAGAAATTAATGTTGTGTTTGGAAAGTATTGCTCTTTCAAGTTCTGGAATTACGGTATCTTCATAACCATGTACCCCATTGAACACGGTTTCACCCGTCTTTATTTTTGTAATCAGATTCTGACGCAATTCTTCTTTTATTGTTTTAGGTTTATAACCCGAAGTTTTTAATGCACCAAATGTTGTAATCTTCGTGTAATCCATATATTCTTATCGTATTCTTTTTTTTCGATTTTCTTCGTAATCCTCAAAGATCATTTCACCTAGATCCCCAAGTCCCGTGTAATAAGCCTTCCCTTGATTTGAAGCTGTAAACTCGTCGACAAATTGCTGTAGATAAGGATCCGAAGCAATCATAAAGGTTGTAATTGGTATTCCCAACTTTCGAGCCTGCGCAGCCATACTATAGCATTTGCTGGTGATAAAAGGATCCAAACCCATAGGATTCTTATAGTAAGTGCCGTCCGGCATATTTAAACAGCTCGGTTTCCCGTCGGTTATCATAAAAATTTGCTTATTCGCATGCCGTTTTCGCCTTAGCAAGTCCATCGCTAGCTTTAAGCCCGCGACGGTATTGGTATGAAATGGTCCAACTTGCAAATAAGGCAGGTCTTTTATCGCGATAGGCCATGCATCGTTTCCGAAAACAATGACGTCAAGTGAGTCTTTCGGGTAACGGGTCAAAATAAGTTCTGATAAAGCCATCGCCACTTTTTTTGCAGGTGTGATCCGATCCTCGCCGTATAAAATCATACTGTGGCTGATATCGATCATCAACACTGTACTCATCTGTGACTTAAACTGTGTATCTTCTACGACGAGATCATTTTCGGATAAGGCAAACTCACCTATCCCATGATTGATCTGTGCGTTTTTCAAGCTCTCCGTCAAAACTATTTTCTCCAGGCTATCTCCGTACTGATAGTTTCTGAAATCGCCCATATTTTCGTCACTCCGTCCCTGGTGATTGGTTTTATGATTGCCTGATTTCCCTTTCCTCATTTTCCCAAATATCTGGTCCAAGGCATGCTGACGCAAAGCTTTCTCCAGCTTTGAGGTAATATCTACGCCACCTTCACCACCAAACTCCACTTTTTCCCTGATATAACCTTTATTCTTCAGATCCGCAATGAAATCGTCTATCGTATAGGCTGGCGTCGTCAGTTTGAACTCTTTATCCAATTGCCTAAGCCAGTCAATGGCTTCATCAAAATCACCAGAGGTATGGGTAATCAGTTCTTTGAAAATGTCAAATAATTTATCAAAGGGCGTTTGAAACGGCTCTTCACATTGTTTGAAAAGAAAACCTTTCCTTCGTTTCGTGCTTTTCATGCATTCCTCTTATTAGTATGAAGAAGCTATCCAACTCCTGTATCGGATGCTTCATAGTATGAATTTACGAAATAATAATTTTTGTGAGCACCGTACATCCATTTAACTTCAAAAACTGGCTATAGTATGACGCATCAAAAATAAGGTACACTAAAATTAATAGCAGTCTTGTTTACTTAGCCCGATTTTTTTGGGTGATAGCATAAAGCGCTATTGGAAAAGCGTAAAAAGCCACAGAGAATTGGCATTCTCTGCGGCTTCTTGATTTGGTTATTCCAAATAGGATAGAATTACCTGAATAAGTACCAGCTTAATAGAGCAGTTCCAAAGTCGGTTTATTGGCGGCAGCTTCCCTACTACTAAAAGACATATCATTTGTAGAAGAGGCCGCAGCTGTATTTAAAAATAGAAAGGATGCTTTACGATCAGTGCCGGTCAGCAATCTATTAATGGCCGAAGTGACGTCGATGGTCTGTAAACCTATCCCAGAAATAGGAATTTTACCGACAAGTACAGTATCCATTGGTGCATTGTTCCAATTAATGCTATTTTCCAACCAAGATGTCGTGGAGGTTGTATAAATATTAATAGTACGTTGTGGTGCTGTATTCACTCCTGCAACATACATTTTTAATTTTGCCGAACTCACTTTAGGTTTAGTAATCATCGAAATATCAAATTTAGTATATGCTTTACGTGCGTAAGATGTAGCGTCGGATTTGATGACAAGATCAGTTGTAGTTCCATAATTTGTACTTGCATAGGTACCGTTGCGGACATAGGCATCGGCAAGAGAGCTTCCGGCATTGGCTACAACAGCATGCTGAAACGCTCCAACGTCTGGATTACCCAATGGCAGCGCATTTCCAGCGAAATCCTCGCCTCCATTGTTACTTATAAATACACCGGCATTAAGGGCGGCCGAACTGGAACCGACATCATAACCTTTTGCAGCGTCAAGGCCGTTTCCACCGATTGGATTGACAAATACCGGATCTTCATAGAAATTGTTGTTCCGCACGGTAGTTCCCCAGTTCAATGACGTAAATGTACTCGACGGGAATAAACAATTATTGTTAAACTTCAGTCCGTTATCGGCTTGGGTAGACAAACTACTAATGGTCGAGGTCGTGTAAAAAATATTATTTGAAAATGTTGCATAAGGCTTTCCTGAACTTACGCCATTCATGACGTTAAACAGGCTGGCGGTTGGATTTTTGATGTAAAATACATTATTATAAATCTCACGGGAATCGTATGTCGTTTTTTCGATCAAAAAGAGCTTTTTTAACCGTGTTGTACCGATATCGTTAACAGAAACGTTATAGCGAACTTTAATATTCTTAGACTGGTTCATAAAAAGCATAAATCCGCCGTTGTTATCATGCGAATAATTGTATTCGAAAATATCTCCATCGGTTACTGAATTGGTATCATAGCCATCGGCATCGAACGCGACTCCATCGTTAGCGCCCCCGCCTGTCATACCGTAAACTTCATTATAAGCCACCAGCGTATTCAAGCTACCAATTGTCCAAATACCCGCATAATTTTCAGAGCCTGTGTTCATACATGCCTTATAGACCGTATTGTGTGTGATTTTACTTCCTCCCGTCACGCCGGACATAACGATTCCGTCGCCGTAGATATATTCAATCAAATTGTTATCGATAATAATATCTTTTGATCTGGCTGCCATAGCCCTATCGCCAGTGGTCCTTATCCCTTCAACGGAACAATTGGCTACGTGGCAACTTTGTACCAAAGCACCGTATATTTTACCGTCTAAGATAATCCCGCCAGAGCTTTTGTTATAATTGGTCTGTCCATCGATCGCACCATTGACGTCGTGAACATAACAATTTCTAACGGAGACATTGCTAATTGCTGTTCCTGCAGAACTGCCTCCAACCACGCGGATCCCCGTAGCAGCATAACTTGTTCCGCTTGGGATTGTATTTGTCAGTTCGAGGTTATTTACCTCAAAATAAGACACCCTATTGAGGTATAGTGCATTTGATCCGTTTCTCTTTCCACCACCGTTGATAATCGGACGAACATCGCCGCCATATTTATCTATAATAATAGGAGCTTCAGCCGTTCCCGAATTTTTCATATGCAACGTGTCATTCCATACGCCACCACTCTTGAACAAAATACGATCACCAGGGCCAAAAACCGAGGCATTAATTTTGGCCAGCGTTCTCCATGCTGCAGTTGTGCTCGTTCCTGTGCTATCATCGTTTCCGCTGGGATCTATATAGTAAGTATTACCTATACTTGCTAGATTTACCTTCGCTTTTGTTTTTAGTGATGTCGGAGAATCTAGTTGAACAGACTTTTGGCAGCTCAATAGCCCAATGATTCCAATAGAAATCACCATCATAAATTTTCTCATAATGCTGTTTTTAGTTTATAAATGTTATAATTCTTGCAGACGTATTCCTTATTCCAACGAATACGAATTGTATAATTTGATTAATAACATTAAATTATAAATAACTTGCCAACCACAGGGGGTAAAATCTGAAATAAAGAGGGGTAAAATTTTAAAGGCAGGTCAACATGTAACCAAGATAAATCAATGCATCTTTTTATGCTGACCTACATCGATATAGAAGAAAATTTGATACTTTTAGCTAATAACTACAGCCCTTAAGAACAATACGATATTATGGAAATAGATCAGTATATCAATACACTTTCGGAAACGGAGCAAGAGGTCATCCGTCAATTCCGGAAAGCGATAACAGAAAATGACAATACCGTCTCTGAGAGCTTCGGAAAATTCATGTCAAACCCTAATGCAATTAGCTTTAATGAACAGGGCGTATTTAAATACGGGCTAACAGTCGCAAAGAATTACATTTCATTCCATTCCTTGGTTATCTATACTAACCCCGAATTGATGGAAGAACTAAAATTAAAATTACCCAAGGCTAAATTTAAAAAAGGCTGTATTAATTTCAAAACATTGGATGAATTTCCCGCATCCGTATTGGCAGAACATATTCAGGCTTCATCCAAAATAGATTTTAGCCCCATGATAAATCGTTATTTGAAAAAGAAATAAGTACCTGGTCAATTCCCAGCATTCTATTTATTCACTTTTACGCGCAACAATAGCATAGACCATCGGAATTTTATTTCCCAAATGGGCTATTCTGAATTTTTTAGGATCTAGTTCTGTCATGTTTTTAAAAATGGGATAAGGTGAATAGTCAAATTCGTTCAGGTCTTGAATGTTTAGCCCATGATGAAGTAAAGCTCCAACGACCTCACTCATACTATGATTCCAGGTAACATAGGACTGCGAAATAGCTGCATCTTTATCGGCATAGGTTCCCTGCTCGGTTTCAACAATTGGAGCAACATTAAAATAATTATAGCCAATTTTGTCAAAATTATCATCGAACATCCAAACAACTGGATGAAACTCGACAAAAATAAACTTCCCTTTCGGTTTCAAGAAACGTGAAATTATTTTCCCCCATTTATCTAAATCCGGTAACCAAGTAATCGTTCCATAGCTGGTAAAGACCAGATCAAATTGTCCGTCAAGATGATTCTCAAGCTCATACAAATCACAACAGATAAACTGTACATCTGCATTCGTTTCTTTCGCAATTTCTCGAGCACTTTCAATCGCCTTGTCGGATAGATCAACACCAGTAACTTTGGCACCAAGTCTACTCAAAGAAATTGTATCCTGTCCGAAATGACATTGTAGGTGTAATATTTTTTTTCCGCTGATATCACCCAATAAGGCCAATTCGATTGAATTTAGCGAAGTCTCCCCTTTTAAAAATCCTGCTAGATTGTAAAAGTCTGATTTTAGATGTGTATCTGTTCTATTATTCCACGAGTGTTTGTTTATTGCGATGTAATTTTCTTCTGGATTCAAATCGTTCATTTGGTTTTTTATTAAACAGTTAATTACCGACTAAAGTACGCTAAAAATTGAATGCTATCGGATTCATCTTTTCCCCAATTTAAAAATAAGTGTTTTAAGAAATTAAGCTTGGTAAAAATTATCATAAAGGTTCTCTATATTTAAATCGATTATCCAATACATCCAAGTTTAAAAAGATGATGTATGAATAACACCTATTTACATGAAGAATAAATGACGATAAAAATATATAGACCAAAGAGCTTACTTCTAAAAAAATATATTGAATGCTTCTATGTACTTGAGAAAACTCACGAAGAAAAAGCGACGGCATATTTTACGTTTCCGAGCATTTACACCATAGTGACGATAAGTGAGCAGACCAAAACTAAGGTAAGCCCAAATGAGGTCATTACGAAGCATTGTCCGTCCAATTCGATAGAAACAAACCTTGTATGCAATTTTAATGAACCTGTTTTAGTGAGTTATGAGGGAAAAATAAATGAAATTACCACTTACTTCAAACCTCTTGGGATAAATGCTTTTATACCCAATGATTTAAGCTATTATAACAGCGGAACATTTCCCGATTTTAATCCGCACTTGGATTATAAAAACGCGATGACATCTATCCTTTCCATTGATAAACAAGACGAGCGAATCAGGGCCTTAGAAGAGTATTGGATATCAAAATTTTGGCTATTTGAAAATGCATTGCTCGAAAACATAATCACCGAAATGCTAGATACAAGTAACCTCAATCAATCGATGTCAGAATTTTCGCTAAAAACAGGAAGATCGAGAACAACCATAAATAAGCAATTCGATCAACATATCTGTAAAACACCTTCCCAATTCAAAAAAATCATTAGATTTCGAGCTGCGATTCAAAGTCACCTCGAAGATGGCAACAAAATAGGTCTGTCTTATAACCTGGAGTATTTCGATCAGTCCCACATGATCAGAGATTTTAAAAAATTAACAGGGTTTACACCAAAAATTTTCTTTTCCAAAATAGCTGATCTTGAACGGGACCAAATAAAATGGATTTTTATTTAGCAGGTTTACAAAAATACAATCACACTATTTTATTAAACAGTAACATTGCTCCATAATTATTTATACCATACGCTATGAAGCTTTTAATGTTACTTATGTTTTGTCCAATTTTTCTTGTGGCACAAGAAAAAACATCAGCCAAGCTTGCCACCTATATGCAGGCACAAGCCGATGTAAATAATTTTAGTGGAACAGTTCTTGTCACGAAAAACGGCGCGATTTTATTAAAAAAAGCCTACGGTTTAGCAGATTATGAATGGAAGATCAAAAATACGATCGATACGAAGTTTCAGTTGGCATCGGTCACAAAACAATTTACCGCGGCTGCTATTTTACAGCTCGTAGACAGCGGAAGATTATCGCTAAACGATAAACTCAGTAAGCTTTTCCCCGATTATCCAAAAGCCGATAGTATAAGTATCCACATGTTGCTGTCACACACCTCAGGACTTGCTATGGGTTTCAAAGAAATCGCATTAAGTGGTATAAGTAGCGATTCTGCTTATGCCGCCATCAAGAAAATTCCTTTCGAATGCTCACCGGGAACGAAAAGCGCCTATAGTAATATCGGTTATTATTTGTTAGCAAAGATTATTGAAAAGGTCTCAGGTGAGCATTACGCTTCTTTCTTAAAGAAAAACATATTTGATAAAGCTGGCATGAGTAACACCGGAGTCAGTAATAATGATTCCATCGTCACGAAAAAAGCAAAAGTATATTATCATAATGCAGAAGGTTTTATCCATAATCCCCATATCAACTGGGAGATCAACCTGGGCCACGATGGCATTTATTCAACCGTTGAAGATTTAGCCATTTGGGACAAAGCACTCTATGGAACAACGATTCTATCGGCAGCGATGAAAGAAAAAATGTTTACACCATATAGCGCTGAAAATTGGGGCTATGGATTTATCATCAATCCATTTTACAATCATGGACATTATTTGATTGCACATGATGGCGGATTCTTTGGTACAATGACTTCTTTTAATCGATTTACTGAGGACAAACTCTTTGTCACTGTCCTTTCCAACAACGGCTCCCCCGCCCATATCATCGGGTATGGACTGTCTGCGATTGCGCTGGGTAAAGAAGTAGAGCTTCCCTATAAACATTATCCCACCAAAATAGATACGACGCTGTACGATAACTATGCAGGTGAATATGGGAAAATACATATATTAAAAATTACAGGCAAACTCTACTATAACGATGCGGATACTGAACTCATTCCCGAGTCTAAAACAAAATTTTTCAGGGCAGACGACAACGACAGAACAATCGAGTTTGTTAGAGACAAAACAGGAATTTACAATTCCCTTATTTTAACAAAAGGTGGCGTTAAGGAAGTTTTCCCAAGGACCAATAAAAATTAATGAACCCATATGCATGCTTTTAGCATCAAATGTGTAATCGACTCCTTGAAACCTTAAAGAAAAAAATTAAATTACGCCCTTATCAGTCCAGTGTTAAATAGTATACAAACTATCCTAAATTATAACATCGTGCAACAGACAGATCAAAATCCGGAGAAAGCTAAAAAGAGTCCTTTATTAAAGTCTTTTTTCGGATGCCTAGTGTTTATGGCAGCCTATCTCATCAGTTTTTTTATTTTTGATGCAGGCAACAATGTGAAGCTGAATTATATTATTTTTTCGCCGCTTGCATTTATACTGAGCTGGGTATTTTGCTATTTCTATCTGCTGTTAAAAGATACCAGTACTTTGAAATATTATCTACTGGGATGTATGCTGATAGCCGGTACAATTATATATACAAATGGTATTTTTGATATCGATATTAGGATTCAAAACATCTTTCACTCGTCGACACTCCCGAAAAAATACGGGCAATATCTCGATATCAATAACACCAAAAATAGATTTGGACGACATGAAATCATTCTTTTCAAGGCGAGTAGTAATCCTATTGATCAGTTTTTGACAAAGAACAACGAATTAATCATCCATAGTTTGAGCAAGGCTAAAAACGCTAACGATACAGAACCAACCATCCATATGTTTTATAAATTGGACAAAAACGGCAAGCAGATCGATCAATATTCTTACACACAGGATGAAGATAAGGATACAGAGATTCTTTTCGAGGGCTATCTGATCAACATAGGAAAACATTACTTTCGTAGCTGGCCATTAGATGGTGATACCACAAAAAACAGCATTGAAATACGCAATGCCGATCTCAACTGGACTGCGGATCAACAACGCCAACAACTAGATGATATCGATCGTAAAGCACAGTATTTTCTTTCTGAGCGAATCTATGATTTCGAACACAGCAATTCGAAAAGCTACTCAAAAAAAACGTATTTCATGGACGGTAAATGGCATATATTCTGTGAAAATATATCGGATGATGGTAATTTAAATCTGCAAACTGTGTCTAGAGGGCGTACAGTAAATGACCTTTTCGGACGCTGGGACAAGAATGAATGGGTCACGAATCATTCCCCCGCCAATATTCAATCGGTTTATTACCAAAAAATCAGGCGTATTCGCAATCGACAGGATGTGAACAGCGGAAAATATGAGCAAGGCGATCGTTGGCAAGGTTGCCTTTTCTCACACCTTGTTGTCGAAAACGACACCTTAAAATTTAAAGATCATTTATATCTTGATGAGGAGTGGCATTGGTCTCAGATTGAAATCAATGGTAAGAATATTGGAGCGCTGACTTTTGAGGATACGGAACAATTTCATAACTATGGTTACTACTCAAATGCGGCTTTAAATTACCAGCTTTTCACCAGTCGACGCAATAGGCTTTATTTGATTAAAAGAATAGATCCTTAGCTTCATCCAGATAAATTAGGAAAAATAATAAGCAGACGAAATGCGGACTTGCTTTTTGCTATCCAAAATAATGACTATATTACATGAAATGAATTTTTGTAGAAATACATCCAATTTGATAGCCATTGGATCCTAGTGAAAATAAAATTCTGATATAGAAGGAAATAAAGCATATGAACAAAAGATATTTTTTCTACTTCATCCTCATTATCACCTTGTTCGCCTCGTGTGGTCTTATTCATAACCTTCCTGATTCGGCATCTCCCAATACTGGTGTAGATCCCAATTTATGGTATTCATTTGTGGATCAGAATGGAAATTTCTACCCCGATAATTGGAAGAAAAGTTATGGCATACCCTCGAATAAAGCTGCTAGAGACCCTTATTCACTGATGAAGATTGCCACCGACAGAGGCGACCGCGAACAGTTACTTGCTTTTGAACGCGGTAACATGCTGCGTCTGTCAAAACGCATTGCACCAAAAAAACGTGTGTTCATTTTAGTTCATGGCTTTAATGCCGATGAAGAATCCGTTGTAAAACAATATAAATATATTGCCGATCATATCGTTACAAATCCCAAAACCGACGAAATTATTCGCTTTTATTGGGATGGTTTACGATCAACCTCTCCGTTTCGATCTGCAAAAAACTGGTTTTCCGCAGCCTCCTTTAGCCAGATGGCCGGTGAATTTGGATTGAGACGTATACTGAATAATATGGCCGATAAAGATGTCTTCATTATCTCTCACAGTCGTGGAGCATCTGTGGTGATGAGTGCTATTTCGAATCCGGAATACAACAGTTCTTTTTCCGCTCAGGCCAAAGACATTCATAAGGTCGATATCGAGCGGGCAAAACCTTTATTGGAAAACAAAAACAGGATTACCTGTATTATGTTGGCGCCAGCCATAGGGCTTTCCGAATTTCAGTATACCGATACAACAACTAACACCAAAAAATTTGTGGAACTGAGCTCCCAGGTTAAGAAAATACATATCACCATAAATGGTACGGATAAGATGTTGAAGAAGTTTTTTGGATTCTTATCGAATAAACTTAATCCAACAGATCTGGGATATAAAGAGGAAAGTTTTAACACACTTAAGAAAAATTATACCATCTTTTCGATGACTGATTTCACAGGAATGTCAAGCCATGACTTTAGTCGTTATATCCGAGATCCCAAATTCAAACAGATGCTTCGGGAGGAATCCATCCAAGTACAATAAGATGGTCGCTCGTCTAATTAAGTCAATAGGCTATAAATCGAAACTATTCGCTCAAAACGGCCATGGTTACTTACGGAAACAGGCAAGCGCCTCTTCCCATCCCTCAGAACGAGGCTTGGAACTCCGAGAGAATCTTTAATAATTCCATCTCTTTTGATTTCAACAATATCGTCCAAATGAACTAATTCGCCAGCTGCTACGCTATGTATAAAATCAGGGGAAACGATGGTCTTCGTATAATACCTTTTTCCTTCGCAGATGACTTCTCCCCTCGCCTTGCAAGCAGTTCGTTCAATAACTGAACACCGCAATTTTAAAGGAATGTACTTTCTGATTCCTGTCTGTCTATTCCATATTTTATAGGCAGCCTCTTTCATACTCCATAAGAGCCAAACAACAATTTCGGGGTCTGGACTGTTCACAATCAACAGTTGTTCCTGCTCATTAAATAGTTTTGAAAGAAAACCTCTACGTCTCCAATTACTCTCTTTTCTGGACTGAACCAGATCGATAATGTCATTACCAATCATTTTTCTTGTAACTTGCTTTCGATTATTTCGACTGCGGCTCCTATATTAAGCATACGCTCCATATCAGAATTTTCAATAACAATCCCAAATTGATCTTCGATATCCAGTACAATATCGACCAAATTGGCTGAATTAATTTGTAGATCACGCATAAAATCAGTCTCTTCAGTAAGCTTTCCGAAAGCTTCTTCGTTTGTTGTGTAGGGTGCTATAATTGGTTTTAAGGCACCGATCAATTCTTCTCTCTTCATAAATTTAGTTATCAAATTTTTTAAATATTAAACAGGCATTTACATCTCCAAACCCGAAACTTGCCTTGGCTATAATTTGGGGTTTGACATCAATTTGATGTATTGATACTCTTGATGGATCTATCAGTGCTGCGATCTCGGGATGTAAATCAGTACAATTACTGTTTCCGAATAAAAATCCATGAAATAACTGCAAAACTGTGGCCACGCATTCTATGCTACCTGCCGCGCTGAGACAATGCCCAGTCATTCCTTTTAGCGAATTTATCCATGGAAAATCTTTCCCTTTACGCCCAAGTGCCTCGGTCCAGTTTTCTATTTCAAAAGCATCTTTGGCTGTTGCCGTTAGATGACCGTTTATAGCATCGACATCCCATTTGGAGACGCCCGAATTGTTTAGGGCCTCTTGAATGCAACGGCGTACAGCATCAGCGTTTGGAGCTGTCATACTGCCTGTTCCCCGTTGTCCTCCAGAGTTTACTTGGCCGCCCAATAACTCGCCATATATAACGGCATTGCGTGCTAAGGCACTTTCCAAATCTTCCAGTAATAGGGCTCCAGCCCCACTACCCGGGACGAACCCTGCGGCTGTTGCACTCATTGGGCGCGACCCTTCCGCAGGGCGGTCATTATATTGCGAACTACAGACACGTAGCGCATCAAAACCGCCCCAAATATAAGGCCCACTATCTCCAGTACTGCCTGCCAGCATGCGTTTTGCTCTTCCGGACCGAATCCGGTCATATGCCATTAGAATTGCTTCAGTCCCAGTAGCACAGGCCGAGGAATTGGTGGTCACCTGATTTCCGAGGCCTAGTTTCCCGCCTAAATATGCACTGACACCACTGTTCATTGTTTGCGCCACAACTGTACTACCTAGTCTGCGGGTTTGTAGCTCATCAATTTTATAAATACTCTCGCGAAACTTATCAATACCTGATGTACCTGAACCAAAGACTGTTCCGCTATCCCAATCGGGGGCCGAATTTACGGCAATAGGAAGATCTGCATTTGTCCAGGCCTCCATTCCAGCAATGACTCCGTACAAGATGCCTGTACTATTAAAACCTCTAAGCTCAAGTTCAGTGAAATATTGCCTTTTAAGATCATCTGATATTTGCGGCATTCCAGCAATCTGGCAGGAAAACTGTAGTTTTTCCAGCTGTTCATCATGTCTAATACCCGAAACGCCATCTTTGATGGCCTGAGTAAAGGCAGGCACCCCCACTCCATTGGGCGCAACGACTCCTAGTCCAGTAATCACAACTCTCTTCATAACTCCTCCGTCATCATGCCTGCCAATATCCCTTTACAAACTTCCTGTCCGGCTTCATTCTTCATCGTAACGGCACACTTTAGTTTGCCAAACCTAAAATATATTTTTTTTGAAAACACGGTGACTTTCTCCTTTGGATATACTGGTTTTAAAAACTGTATTTCAGTAGAAGTCAACGCAATAGACGAGCCTTGCATTAAGTCTTTATTGAGCAGAAAGATTCCCAAACAGGCCAGACCTATTTGAGCCATCGTTTCGATCAGAATAACTCCCGGGGTAATCGCTCTATCATAAAAATGGCCGCGATAAAAGTCCAGATCTTCATCAAAAGTATAGGTACCTGCAACACCTTCGTCATCGACATGAATCAACTCATCGACAAATAAAAATGGGGCCCTGTAGGGCAATTTCGCTAGTATAGCATTCAATTCCATTGTTCAAAATGAGTAAGTTACCACTGTAATAAAACCCGCTGTGCTGAAAATCCCGGACCGAAACTCAGCATCAACCCCAATTCACCGGCTTGAGGCTTACGTTTCATAATACGTTCAAGGACGTAGAGTACCGTGGCGCTCGACATATTACCATAGTCCGCTAGTATAGCCTTAGTATCTTCAATATCTTTATCAAATTCAGCAAAAATCTCCTCGATTGTGGCTACGATCTTTTTCCCGCCCGGATGAAAAATCATGTAATTAATATCTTTAATTTCCAGCTGGTTCTTTTTCAGGAATGGATGTATAACTGCATCAAAATGGGACGCAATCACATTGGGCACGTCCACATCCAGTATCATCTGCATACCAGTGTTGGTCAATTTAAACCCCATAATGTCCTCCGCATCATAAAAATGATACATCTCCTGATCAAGAATTACAGGTCCGCAATCTTCCTCACAGGATGAAAGCAGACAGCAAGCTGCACCATCGCCGAAAATGGCGGCACTGACCATATTCGACATCGAGAAATCTTCCAGCTGAAAAGTCGCTGTTGGCGCTTCGACGGCAATAACCGCAGCACGTTTACCTGGGTTTGCCTGAAGAAAATTTTTAGCATAAATAATACCTGAAACACCGGCAACGCAACCCATTTCGGTAACTGGTAACCGCACAATATCCTGTCGGAGTTTCATCCTATTAATAAGATACGCGTCTAGAGAGGGGATCATAATTCCAGTGCAACTGACTGTAATGATATAATCCAGAGACTGGGGATCCCAGCCCGTTTGTTCAAGGGCCTGACGAAGTGCTTGCTCCCCTAGGGCTATCGCCTCCCGGCAATACACATTGTTTTTTTCTTCAAAAGATGTCGCCGTGAAGACTTCGATAGGATCCATAATCGCATAGCGCCTGTCCACGGCGGCACCTTCGAAAAGTTTCTTGATTTTCTTAATAAAACGAGGTTCCTGTCCATGAAGCCAAATATCCAATAGCGGAAGAATATCAACGGTAGTACAAGAGTATTTAGGGAGTTGCTTGGCAACATTTATTATTTTAACATTCATATATTGAAAATTATCCACTGGTAACGAAAGGCCCATTTCCATTGGATGGTGTAATGTTCTAACCGTAATCCCTTTGCGAATTGTACAAGCTCAATCTTTTTAAACCCGCGCAGTATGGAAACAAGTCCATCCACTTTTGTCATTCTATTTAACCTAAAAACAACAGCAATAGTTTGAAAAAGCCGGTAAGCCATTTTACTCCTTTGTAAATCGTTTATGACGACCCCCAATTTTGATACGTTGACCAGGCTATCTAGCAGACGAAAAATCGCTTCATCGTCGAAATGATGTAAAGTAAGCGTACACAGAACAATGTCATACTTGACATCTTCAAAATTCGCTTCAAAGATATCTGCACACAAATAGGATATATTGGTATAATCTTTCGACAGATCCCTTGCACAATTTATTGTATACGGATTAGCATCAATCCCGAGCAATGAAAGCTTAATATGATGTCTATTGCCATAATCGCTTAACATGCGAAGCATGTCCCCATTACCACAACCGATATCCACAATGGTTATTGTTTCATTCTTGTAGCTGGTTGAAAGCAATGTTTTCACACCATTCAACGTAATGCTATTTCCGCCTAGAAAACGATTAATCTTTGCAATTCGATCCAGCGTGACGCGAAGTTCGTCGCCCTCCAGCCGAAAATCGTCCATGATCTCATTCTGCGATGTTCTATATCTTGTGTCTATCCCCATTTTATTGAGCTTGCATTTCCATGAGTTTGTTTTATCATCCAACTTAAGATTTTTGGAAAAAATATCGTAGCCTTCATTAGAACCGCGGTACCTATTTTATAACGCAGTACACCCGACAGAAGTCGTCCGAATAAGAGCCGTCTTTTAAAGGTTCGATTCCATTGATTCATATAGGACTGTTCCAATTGCTGGCGCGAATCGATATGACCATGGTAATAGTCCACAATAAGCTCGGAAGCCATTTTTGCACTATGTATCGCCATCGCCATCCCATTTCCACAGAATGGATGAATAAGACCGGCCGTATCACCAATCATAAGCATATGGTTTTCTACCGCTGATTTCTGATCAAATGAAAATTGACTTATTGCAAGCGGCTTGTCAAAAAGTAGTCTACTCTTTTCAAAAAAACACTGAAGATGCCTATTTTTAGACAACACATACTTTTGATAATCACCTATATTTTTATACCTCTTGAACGTTTTTACATCGGCCAGATAACATAAATTTATCTGGTCATCTTCGACCTTAGAAATACCACAATAACCGCCTTCAAAATGATGCAAGGCAATAAGGTCATTCGGAAAATCGCCCGAATAGTGTGCTTTAACAGCCATCCACGGAGAGGTTTTTGTTATAAAATCGCGGGATAAGAGCTGATCCACATTGCTGCGTTTTCCATATGCGCCCAGTACAATTTTTGATCTTAATACCTGATCTTGAAATGAAACAGCAAATGTATCATTGCTAAAGGATACGCCTGTGACGGTCGCAATAACAATTGTACAACCCGCCCCTTTTGCTCGCTGATATAACAGATCATCCAACGCGTAACGACTGATGCCAATTCCACCCAAGGGTAACCTGACCCTATTCATCTGCCCACCTTCTGTCGAGAACTCAAGCTCCCGAATATGTGTTGGACAGAGCGATTCGACATCCACTTGTAGCCAATGCAGATAGGGCAAGACTTCGTTCGAAACATATTCGCCACAAACCTTATGACGAGGAAAATCATGTTTTTCGATTAACGTCACGTTGAATCCTTGTTTAGACAGATGCAATGCACTTGTAAGTCCAGCCAAGCCGCCACCTATAATAATCACATCAGGGTGTATTACCATATATCCAAGTTTGTTCTATATGAGTTTCATCTACAAAAAATCAACGTTACAAATCATGCTTCGGTCTCCTACATTGGTTGCCCCCGCTATTCAACAGACGATTCTTAATAAATCTGTTCGCGACCTAGGATTTTCCTGCACAGGACAATATCATCCATCCGCTTTTATAAAAAGTCTCTCTGATAACAGCCCTTAGCGATAAATGGTTTTTATTTGACCGTAAATAAAGAAGGCAACTATCTGGATTTATATTCACGGTCGACAAACATTTTATCCAGAAAAAGATACCTGTTCCGAAATTCTTCAGCAGAAGCTTTCACCTCGGTATTCAAATTCAAGATATTCATTCGCTGATCTTTTGCTGTTGTTTTCGGCCAGGCTGGAAGTCCTTTTCCATTTGGATCACCCGTCTTGATAAAATTAACAAAGTACTGCTGACCAAGTTTCGAAACCTTGTAATCATCTTCTGTCCAGGCAAAAACATCATTACTCTGCAGATTTCCCAATAAATATTCGATATCACTGGCATGGAAAGCTCCCGGTAGGGGCTGTGGGCTTTTTTCCTTGTCTTCTTGTGTAGATTTCTTGCTAATTCCTCCGGCAAGCCCGGTTTGTGCATCACGATATGCCGGTTGCATGGGTGGCCGCGGTTTACCGAATATATAAACGAAGACTGGGTTACCGCTATTCTTTCGTTGCAGGTCAAGCCATTTCCAAGTACTATACACAATAAAATTATCGCTAGCTAATGCAGTTGCCGATTCAATGACTTCTGCCTCGGTCTTCCCTGGATACTCCTTGAGCACTTCTTCAGCTTTAACACCAAACTGTGCTCTTACCAACTTCTCATAATTCTCCGGAGATGGGTAAGATTTACCCATGTAAGCCATATAGGGAGCTTCCGTGGAAGTCCAACCGGCAAGCAAGGGAACCTTAGATTGCTCCCCGGCTTCAAAAATAGCCAATGGAGATCGCGGCAAAAAATAGCCATCAACAATCAAACGGGTAGTGAAGGCTCCTGGCTCGCTGGCTTTATCTAGAAGTTCGGCCGCAGGAATTTCACGCAGTTGATCAAGACCTGTTGCATTTACCCGCGATGCAAATGCAACACCCTGTTGTTCCTGCTCAGTAATAGAGGCTGTACCATACCGTAAGTTAAAGACACTTCCGCTCTGACCGATAGCACGCGTAAACAACCCCTTGGATAGCGGACTAGTCATTTGAGCGGAAACAGACATACTTCCTGCCGACTCGCCACCGATGGTGACCGCATCGGGATCACCGCCGAATGCAGCTATATTTTTTTTGACCCAAACCAAAGCTGCATGCTGATCCAGCAGTCCATAATTTCCTGAAGCATGTTTCGGTGATTCCTCCGTTAATGCTGGATGCGCGAAGAAACCAAAGATACCAAGACGATAGTTGACAGTAACGACAATAAGACCTTCTTTAGCAAAACTTTCACCATCATAACGATTTTCAGATCCATCACCAGCATTGAACCCCCCGCCGTAAAAATAAACTAAAACAGGAAGTTTGCCTGAATGAAGACTCTTTGGACGCCATACATTCAGGTATAGACAGTCTTCACTGATCCCCGGCGACCGAAATCGCATATCCCCATAGATCGGTTTCTGCATCGGAGAATAACCAAAATGATCTGCTTTACGGATACCAGACCAGTGTTCAGCAGCTTGCGGTTCTTTCCATCTTAGATCGCCTACTGGGGGTTTTGCAAAGGGGATCCCTCGGAAGGACTCGACCCCGCTTGACAAGATAATCCCTTCTAGCACCCCCTCTTCAACCTTTACCTGTGGCATTTGGGCGAAAACAAACGATGCAACCAAAAGCCCAACAACTGTAAAAAAAATCTTTTTCATCATAACATTCATTTATAACTCCATGGTTTTATTCTTAAAGTTAAAATACAAAATAAAATCTATACCGTCGTGATAATCTGACATTTCAGCGCAAAGACTTAAAGAAAACTTAACCAATAGACAAATACCTGCAGCAGCCGGATGCTTGCTTGCTTGCTTGCTTGCTTGCTTGCTTGCAGTGATCAACGCATTTAGTTGGTCAGCCAAACAAAAAGTAGCATAAGCCATTGGACAAGAATACATGTCCAAAATGGCTTACTACTTGCTGTGGTCAATATTTCGAGTACACCAATAAACTTTGACCTTATAATAGTATAGAAGCTGGTGTTATTGTCCAAATCCAAGGAATCAAACTTCACTTTGTTCAGACCAAAAATGACAATGCGTCGCACCCAAGGGCTCTCAATTTTGGTATTTTTTACGTCATTAATCAGTTTAAGTTTCGCAAACGAATAATCAGCGACATTTTGTACTACATCGGGCTGATTTGATTGAAAAATTAAAAGTACTTTGTCAAATGCTGGAAGAATGAGATCATCCTGCCTTTCCTCCACGACAAGACTTGCAATCTTCGAAAACACATATTTGTTGCTGAAAATAAAAAGTAATACTGGTAGCAGGATCAATCCAATCAACCAAAGGAATTTAGCCACGGCTTGTACAGGACTGACTGTCGAAAAGAAAGCTTCATGACTAGCATTAAATTGTAAACTACCAACCACCAAATAAAGTAAAGTCGAAACAATAGCCAGCAAATAATATTTGACTAAAGTTTTCGTCCCCAATACGCTCAATTTTTTTAAGTACGATAACTGTGTTTTCATCTTGTTATAATTAATTACCCTAATTTAGCATTATTCGCCAAACATTGATCCGTCGGTTTAATTCTCGATCGTTTTCATTTTAAATCCGCCAGGAAAGAATTTTTATTCGTCATCTCCATTTCTGCCCACCGATTTTCTCCACAGAAATGTAAAAAATATTTGCGTAGCTAAATAACTACACGTATATTCGTAGTCAAATGACTTCAAAATGAACTTAAGACGAGATGTTTTCCAAGCTATAGCAGATCCAACAAGAAGAGCAATCTTACTTCTTTTGGCCTCACAAGCCATGACTGCAGGTGCAATTGCAGCCAACTTCAATACAGCAAGACCGACAGTTTCAAAACATTTACAAATATTGACGACATGTGAGTTATTAAAGTCTCAACAAAATGGACGTGAGATATACTATCAACTCAACCCAACGAAGATGAAAGAAATTGCAGATTTCATCGAACCTTTTCGTCAAATGTGGGATGACAGATTCAATAGATTGGAAGCTATTATGCAAAACTACAAGAACAAATAATATGGAGGTAAAAACCAACGTACAGGCTGAGGATAATAAACAGGAGATTGTCATTACAAGAGAGTTCGATTTACCTGTTGAACTGCTCTTCAAAGCATACGAGGATCCCAAAATTTTTGAACAGTGGATGGGAACCAAAGTCTTAAAATTGGAAAATAAAACGCATGGCTCCTATGCGTTTGAAACTTCCCATAATGGCCAGGTCATGTTCAAAGCAAATGGAACGATACACGAATTCCTACCCAATCAACGTATCACACGGACGTTTGAAATGGAAAACAGTACATTTCCCGTACAATTGGAATATTTAACATTTGAAAAAATAAGTGCAGAACGTAGCAGGCTTCACATCCATATTATATTTCAGTCGGTCGCGTTTAGAAACCAGCTGCTACAGATGCCTTTTGCGCAAGGAATCAATATGGCGCACAACAGATTACAAGAAATTCTTTCCAAACTTACCTAAAGCACTACATGATGAATCCAAAAATTGAACATTTTTTTGAAAATGCGACAAGATGGAATGAAGAATTCAATCTGTTGAGAGAAATTGTCCGTGGCAATAAAACACTGCAAGAGGATTATAAATGGATGCACCCTTGTTATACATTTGAAGGTAAAAATGTCGTATTGATACACGGGTTTAAAGAATACTGTGCACTGCTATTCCACAAAGGTGCATTATTAAAAGATCCCAAAAATATATTGATCCAGCAAACCGAAAATGTTCAATCGGCCAGACAGCTTAGATTCACCACTGTTGAACAGATTGAATCATTACGAGAGGTGATATCGGCATATATTCAGGAAGCCATCGAAATTGAAAAATCAGGTAAGAAAGTGGACATGCGAAAAGCTACTGATTACCCTGTACCAGAAGAATTTAAGCGCGCCTTACTGGAAGACCCTTTGCTCCAAAAAGCCTTTCAATCACTTACGCCTGGTCGGCAAAAAGGGTATCTATTCTACTTTAACCAGGCAAAACAAGTGAAAACTCGCGAGGCAAGAATCGAAAAATACTACCAGCATATTCTCGATGGAAAAGGTGTCGATGACTAACATATTACAGTTTATTCGCGATATAGTAGTCTATAAAGAGTAGATTTGTCTACAATCAAATAGACAGAACTAGACCAAGACGAACGATTATAGCAATTATCGTAATCCGGTATACTCAATTCGTCGACTCATATATCGCTGAATTCACATGAATAAAAAATTAGTATCGCTCCTCTGCGGCCTCTTGCCCATTTTTTCACAAGCACAGAAAAAGAACAACGCAACACAACGCCCCAACATCGTCTTTATCCTGACGGACGATTTCACGGCCCAGGCATGGGGCGTATACGGTGGTATTTTAAAAGATTTTGTCAAAAATCCGAATATTGAAAAATTAGCCAGTCAAGGGGCGGTGCTCAATAATACCTTCTGTACAAATTCCATTTGCACCCCTAGCCGCGCAACCATACTGACAGGACAGTACAGTAATAAAAACCAAGTTTACACACTTGAAGATGCTTTGGATCCCGATAAGGAAAACATCGCTAAGGATCTGCACCATGCAGGCTACCAAACTGCTGTTTTTGGAAAATGGCACCTAAAAAAGAGACCAAGTGGATTTGACGATTTTAAAGTTCTACCTGGACACGGTGTTTATCATAACCCGACTTACCTCTCTAAAGACAATTGGAATGATAAGGAAGAGGCTGGCACACCTTACGAAGGCTATGTAGATGATATCACCACAACAATGAGTCTGGACTGGTTAAAATCACGCAACCCAGACAAGCCCTTCTTCTTAATGTGTCATTACAAAGCGACCCATGAACCCTTTGATTTTGCGGAGCGATTCAAAGATTACTACAAAGATGTGGAGTTTCCTTATCCTCCTACATTTTTGGACTCAGGAGCAACCACGACTGGACGCTCTTTTGAAGGTCAACCCTTGGAAGAGCTTGGCCGCCGCTATGAGCAAGCTTCGGTAGGCCCCTTTTGGACATCTTATCCTGAGCTTCCGTTTTCAACAAAAGGAATGGCCCCTTTGGAAGCCCGCAAAAAGATCTACCAAAAGTTCATCAAAGATTATCTCCGTTGCGTCGCTGGGATCGATGATAATCTGGGAAAAATTATGCATTACCTTAAAACCGCAAATTTGGACGAAAATACCGTTGTGATCCTGGCTTCCGATCAAGGTTACTTCTTGGGAGAACACAATTTCATGGATAAACGTCTCATGTACGAAGAATCACTGCGCATGCCTTTTGTGATCAGCTACCCCAAAGAAATCAAAGCAGGTAGTCGATTAGACGACATGATTCTAAATATCGATTTCGCTGCGCTATTTGCAGACTATGCCGGCATCAAAAAACCCGCTTACATCCAAGGCGAAAGCTTCCGGAATAACCTCAAAGGAAATACATCCAAAGCATGGCGTTCTGCCCTATATTACCGTTACTGGCAACATGCACCAATACGCCCTGCCCACCTGGGAGTCCGTGATGAACGTTACAAACTGATTTATTTTTACGGACAGCCCTTAGAAATGACAGGTAGTGACTCCAAAACAACAGCACCAGCCTGGGAATTCTATGATCTACATCAGGACCCCATGGAAACACACAACGCCATTCTAGACAAAAAATATGTCAAAGAAATTGCCCGGTTGAAGAAAAAGCTGACTAAACTAAAAGCCGAAGCAGGCGATGATGATGCAACAAGACCCGCTTTTCAGCAGGTCCTCAAGCAAGAAAACTTAACTGTTAAATAAATGGATGATATGGACCTGCTGCCAACCATCGTCAACTCAATTATAATAAAAACGGGGATCCAGCTTTGGATCCCCGTTTTTATTAAACGACCTCTGTTAAACAGCGGTATATCCACCATCAACTAAATAGTACCCTCCAGTCATAAAGGATGATTTATCCGAACTTAGGAAAAGAACCAGTTCAGCGACTTCCTCGGCCTTTCCCAAACGTCCAATAGGGTGTTTACTAATTAATGCATTGATTTGTTCTTCCTCCAACTTCGCCAATAACGGGGTATCAATGTAGCCGGGTCCGACCGCATTGCAACGAATATTTTTTTGACCATATTCTGCACCAATGTTCTTTGTCAATCCCACAACAGCATGTTTGGCTGCAGTATAGGCACTTGACATTGGAGCAGCAACAGTACCGTGAATGGAAGCCATATTCACAATAACTCCGCCTCCATTTTTTTCCATCGCCTCCAGCTGATATTTACAGCCATAAAATACGCCATTGAAATTAATATCGATGACTTTTTTCCAGCCATCTAGACTATACTCTCCAGTTAGGGCAGCCTCTCCCCCAATACCCGCGTTATTACAGGCAATATCGAGTCGGCCAAATGTCTTGACGGCATAAGTCACCAAAGACTCATTGTCAGTTGGAGATGAGCTATCTGCTTTAAAGAACGCGGCCTCTCCTCCCAGAGATTCAATTTGTTTTACTGTTTCTTGGCCCGCTTGCTCATTGATATCTGAGACAACGACCTTTGCTCCTTCTTTACCATAAGCCAGTGCAACAGCCTGGCCGATCCCCGAACCAGCTCCTGTTACCAAAGCTACTTTATCTGCTAAAATTTTCATATGTTATAAATTTTATGATAAATACAATTTACTAAAAGCAACGCGGAATAAAGCAGAAGCGGACATTTACTTCATTTAAAACGAAACTAAAATGACATTACTAGACGGGTTAGTTCTGTAGCTGCGGATATTTTTTATATAATCTATCCAAAAACAAACGCCCCATCAATTGGAGCTTGGCTTGCGTTTCAAACATACCTGAACCTGGAGAAATAATACCATGCGGCATACGCTGAACAGTGCCATAATACATGATATCGAGCCCATTTCCATTGAGGTCAAGATGCATTTTCTTAGGTTTCAAGCCCATAACGGAGCCCATACGCGTTACCTTTTCAGCATTTGTAATCTGCGCAGTCCGTGCATTGAGCAAGGTTTCATGATCGAAAACCAAATGGTCTCTCACCTCCCCCTCATAAAAAAATACGTAATGCAATTCGTTGTTGCTAAGCACCAGATAAGAAGCGTTATCCCGTTCATTGTAACGAGCCTTTACTCCTACAGCCGCCCAAGCAACAGCCTTCGCTGCTGTCGCCGCAGCCGAAGCAACTTTATCCCCAACCGTTGCAATATACGCGCATTGCGTAAAGGCGTCGATTGGAACGCCGTTCAATTGTTTTCTTAATTCGCTAAATTCATCATTTAACAATTCATCCTTTACACCTGGAGCTAGGCCAATCCCGGATTCACCTTCATATTTTTTGGCCGTTTCCTTTTGCTTTTTCATCATCATAAGAGAAAAAAACACGCAAGCCACAACGATAACAGCAAAAATGCCGATGTACAACATCATAAAATAAAATTTAAAATGGGTTTATAATTCAATAAAAATCCAAAAAAGGAACAACCTATTTAGTTTTCCTTTTTTTTAATACAATCGGCTACAAAAATTTTGCCAGACTAAAGAATTTTATCCGGGTAGTGAATATTATTTAATGCGGTTTGGTGCATATCCACCCAAATAGCGCTGTTTGACTGCTGTATAAGCCAATTTGGAGAACTTCGCATGTCGGCATCGGCATCATTATTATAAACGGCTGGAAAATCAGACTCTTTGGCTCGAAGCAAAACGACGATCGTACCTGCCATAAGCAAAGGAATATCACCCAACACGAGATTATAAAAACCATCTTCAAGCAATCCTGGGCTAAAACGCTGTAAGCTGTCGTAACTACGCTCCAATTTGCCAATCAATTTTTCCAGTTCGTGTGGGTAGTGAACCTCAACATAAGACTCAAACAGCCTCGACCCTTTGTCGTAGGCGCCAGATTTCATCAGGTTGAGCGCTTCATTTCTATACACCTGCAACCAACGATCTGACCCGAGATCATGATATTCCGCTGCCGCATCTTTACCATCCCGTTTCAGGGCCCAAAGTTTAAGCTGCTCAAGCCGCTCGGTGGTTTCCATTTCATTTTTTCCCATAAGACTACCGCTCCCGTTCCCTAAGCTCTAATTGTAATAGAATATCGCGCTTTTTACCTTCAATCAAAGATAAATTGCCAGCAACAAAAACGCCTTTCTGTCCTGAATTTTTGCTGATACCATATACAGTCGATTCATCATCAGGATCTGACGCCCCTTCGTAGCGAAATAAGTAGTCAATTTTATACTCATCAGCATGAGCCAACAAATCGTCAAATTCGATATTATAGTCTATTGTGTAACCTAAGTTGTTTAACTTTTCCAAGGCAACACTTGCAGAGGAGTATCCATGCATTCTTTCCATAGTTGATTGTTCTAAACCCGATCTAAATTCTAATTTTTATAATTTATTATAAAACGATTGACAAAAGGGTTTTGTTTTCCGCAAGTTGAAATAGTTTATTCAAAATCATATGTCTACTTTTGTGCTACCAAACACGATGAAATATGGCAAATCTAGCAGCACCAGCTTATCAGCATACACCTCAATTGGCATTTCAACGATTACTCGATGTCTTATATACCTTACGGATTGAATGTCCTTGGGATAAGAAACAGACCATGGAAACCCTTCGCCATTTGACGATGGAGGAAATGTATGAATTGACCGATGCCATTTTGGAAAAAGATTATCCCGAAATAAAAAAAGAACTTGGTGACGTCTTGATGCACCTTGTATTCTATGCGCGCATTGCCGAAGAAGAGGGACAGTTCAATATCGTAGACGTACTTAATGCAATCTGTGATAAATTGATTACGCGGCATCCCCACATCTACGGTAACACCAATGCCGATACAGAAGATCAGGTCAAATCCAATTGGGAAACAATCAAGCTCAAAGAAGGCAACACATCTGTTCTTTCTGGCGTCCCGAAAGGTTTGCCCGCATTGGTGAAGGCGTATCGTATTCAAGATAAAGTGCGCGGTGTCGGCTTTGACTGGGAAGATAAGAAACAAGTATGGGAAAAAGTAGAGGAAGAACTGGCCGAATTTAAAGCTGAATTTAATCTAGAGACAGCACTTCCAATGGATCAGGAAAAAGCGGAAGGCGAATTTGGCGACCTCTTATTCTCCTTGATAAATTATGCACGCCATATGGGTATAAACCCCGAAAATGCGCTTGAACGTACCAACAAAAAATTCATTGCACGCTTCACCTATCTGGAACAAAAAGCAGCCGAAAATAAGCAGCAACTGCAAGAAATGAGTTTAGCAGAAATGGACGTTTATTGGAATGAAGCTAAAAAATTGAAAAAATAAAGCAATTCCTATAAAAGGCGGGCAGCGACCGAATTTAATTCGACTTTGTCAAATTTATGCGTAAATTCGCAGCAATATGGAAACAGTTGTTAGCGGTATCAGAAGTACCGGAAAATTACATTTAGGAAATTATTACGGCGCATTGAGCAATTTTGTGAAAATGCAAAACGAATATAATTGCTTTTTTTTCATTGCGGATTTACATTCACTAACGACCCACCCCACTCCTCATGGGCTTCAGGGAACGGTTCGCCAAGTTATTGTTGAATATTTAGCAGCAGGAATAGACCCTGAAAAATCGACTATTTACGTTCAATCTGATGTTCCAGAAGTCGCGGAACTCTATTTATACATGAATATGAACGCCTATCTCGGCGAGCTTGAACGCGCTACAGCTTTTAAAGATAAAGTTAGAAGCAATCCCGACAATGTTAACGCAGGTTTGTTGACCTACCCCGTCTTGATGGCCTGTGATATATTGATTCACCATGGCACAAAAGTTCCGGTAGGAAAAGATCAGGAACAACATTTGGAGATGACGCGGACTTTTGGTAATCGCTTCAATCGCTTATATAATGTAGATTATTTTAAAGAGGCATTTGCGTTCTCTTATTCTGACAAATTGGTGAAAGTTCCCGGACTTGCAGGACAGGGAAAAATGGGTAAATCTAATGGTGAAGCTGATTGTATTTATCTATCGGATAGTGAAACCGTAATTCGTAAAAAGGTGATGCGCGCAGTATCGGATTCAGGCCCGACGGAGATGAACCAGCCTAAACCTGAAGCTATCCAAAATCTTTTTGACTTAATGAAGGTCGTATCTACTGCAGACACATTACAGCATTTTGATGAACTCTATAACAAATGTGAAATTCGTTATGGTGATTTCAAAAAGCAATTGGCCGAAGATATGGTCCTTGCCACCAACGATGTCCGCTCCCGTATTGAAGAAATATCAAACGATGATGCATACATTGCTAAAGTTGCAAAAATGGGCGCTGAAAAAGCAAGCGAGTCCGCACGCAAGACCCTGAAAGAAGTTCGTGAGATTATTGGTATTAGAAGATTTTATTAAGCTAGAAATAATATGCACATAGCTATCGTTGGAAATATAGGTGCCGGCAAAACAACATTAACCGAAATGTTGGCCAGCCACTTTAAATTTGAACCTCAGTTTGAAGCTGTAGACAACAACCCTTATCTGGAAGATTTTTATTCGGACATGAAACGCTGGGCTTTCAATCTTCAGATTTTTTTCCTCAACAGTCGCTTTAGACATATTGTAAAATTGCAGGAAACCGGCATTGATATGATTCAGGACCGTACCATTTATGAAGATGCTTATATCTTTGCCGAAAACTTGTATGATATGGGCTTAATGAGCGCACGTGATTTTGAAAACTATAGTAATATTTTTCAAAGCATCATCCACTATATCAAACCGCCGGATTTATTGATATACCTCAAAGCCTCTGTCCCTACCCTGGTGAATAATATCCAAAAAAGGGGCCGTGATTATGAGTCTGCAATTCGTTTGGATTATTTGTCAAAGCTAAACGATAAATACGATAAATGGATCAATAATTACAAAGACGGTAAGGTCATGATTCTCGACAAAGACAATCTGGATTTTACCACAAACCCAGAGGACCTCGGAAATATCATTCAAAAGATCGAAGCCGAATTATTTGGATTGTTCGAATAATTGCGACATCAAAAAGCCTGTAAGTCAATTGATTTTACAGGCTTTTTGATAAACGCGCATTTCCTCAGCCAATGATAAAAAATAAAAAATGAAATTTTTAGGTATTATTCCTGCCCGATATGCATCGAGTAGATTCCCTGGAAAACCGCTAATCGACATCGAAGGAAAAACGATGATCCAGCGTGTCTACGAACAGGTCAAAAAATCAACAAAATTAAACGAGGTTGTTGTTGCTACTGACGACCAACGCATCGCACAGACTGTACGCTCTTTTGGTGGCGAAGTCGTCATGACCGCAGCACATCACCAATCGGGAACAGATCGTTGCGCCGAAGTCATAACGAATATAGGAGGCTATGATGTTGCCATCAATATACAGGGTGACGAACCCTTTATCGACCCCGCACAAATTGATCTTTTAGCAAGTTGTTTTGAAGATACCACTACGCAGATTGCGACCTTGGTCAAGGAAATTACAGCAGAAGAGGAACTCTTTAATGTAAACATACCCAAAGTTGTCCGAAACACCAAAGGAGAAGCCATCTACTTCAGTCGGCAGACCATTCCTTTTTTAAGAGCTGTGGAAAAAGACCAATGGCTACACAAGCAAACATTCTATAAACATATCGGAATATATGCCTACCAGGTAGATACATTAAAAGCCCTGACACAACTTCCTATTTCTATGCTAGAAGAAGCAGAAGCATTGGAACAGCTGCGCTGGTTAGAAAACGGTTACGCCATTCAAACGGCAATTACAACGCATGAAACTGTCGCTGTGGATACAAAAGAAGACCTCGCTAAAATATTAAGACTATTTTTCAATAAATAGTAAAGCTTACCGGTGTTCGGTATAGTATAACGACCGGACACCTTCCAATAGAACCTGCTTATCCGAATCACTGAATTTGATCATCTGCTCTTTTGCTCTGATCAATTCATCCAATTGCAATTTGGTACTCACACCAACGAGTGCTGTAGCAACAGCTGCGTTAGAAAGCACATAAGAAAGTGCGACAATCATATTGTCTTTTCCGATACGTTTGGAAAGATTTGCCAAGTTTCTCACGATATGGGCCACCTCTCCCGAACTATACTGCAAGAAAGGTTCAATAGGTTTGTTAATGAGAACACCTTTGGCTAATACGCCGCGTACGACGATACTTACCCCCCGTTCTTCCAATAAGCCACTGATTTCTTCTTCAGGTCTTCTATCCAATAAGCTGTATTGCATCATAACTGAGGCCATATCAGATTTGGATAAAAATGCCTTAATAACATTTGGGCGAATTGAAGAAAGACCATAAGCACGGATTTTCCCTTGTTTCTTCAACAACTCAAACGCTTCAACAATCTCCTCTATCGGATCTTCTATCGTACCACCATGTAACTGATAGAGGTCGATGTAGTCCGTTTTTAAACGTGACAAGGAACCTTCCACAGCCTTGATAATATAGTCCTTTGAAGCCTTCCAATCCCAACCTGATCCATCTGCACGCCAATGGTTACCAACTTTCGACGCCAACACAATATGTTTGCGAAAGCTTTGCACACTTTCCCCAACGATCATCTCATTTAGACCCCTATCGTAGAGATCAGCCGTATCGAAGAAAGTGATCCCTTTCTCGTAAGCTTTTTGGATAATATCTTTCGATTGTTTGGACTGATTGCTTTTTAGCGACATACAGCCCAAACCTATTTCCGAAACGATTAAGCTTGTATTACCTAATTTACGTTGTTCCATCTGCACCAATATCAAGCAATTCTACCTCAAACACCAATGTGCTGTTTGCCGGAATTTCACCTGTTGCCCGTTCGCCATACGCTAATCTGCTTGGTATAAAAAATTTATACTTTGCCCCCTTGGACATTAACGGGATTCCAATCTGCCAACCTTTGATCACCTGACCCAAGGATAGTTTCAATGGCTCCTTACGGTCATATGAGCTATCAAATTGCTTTCCATTCAATAAGGTACCTTTATAATGCACTGTTACCTCATCGTCACTTTTTGGTTTTGGCCCTTCGGTTTGACTTAGAACAAGATATTGAATCCCCTCAGCTGTAGATTTCATCCCAGCAACCTTTGCATTTTCGGCAAAAAATTTATCTTCTTCAGCACGGCTAGCAGCCTCTTTTTTAGCACGAACGTCCATGATCGCCTGTTGGATAACAGCTCTTCCTTGCCCCTCTTCCAATAGAGACTTCTCTCCTTTCAGAACATCCGAAATTGCTTTTGCAATGACATCTGACTTCAAATAATCGATCTCAATAGACTTTAGGGAATTTCCGATATCGGCACCAAATGCATAAGACACAGAATCGGCCTTCGTTTTCAGTTGATTTGTTGCACTTGGTTTAGTTGCGACGACCTTCTTCTTTGCCGCCGTGTTCGTTTTTTTTTGTTGAGCAAATCCTGTGACCGTCGTCAAGGATAATAGGGCTAATGCGATATACTTCATGTGTGTTTAACGGTGCTTCTGCACGATTTCATTTATAATTTCTTGCGTGATATTAGGGTAATCAACGTCAACCCTAGATTTACTGTTGAGCCAGGCTTCTATCGCCAGCATGTTCTTCTGTTTTAAACTCGAAATTACAGGCACTCCCATCTCTTCCAATGACGCTGCATTCAAATGCTGCTCATACTGGTTTTTCATTGGGATAACTAACAGTTTCTTTTTCAAATATAACGCTTCTGCCGGTGTTTCAAAACCCGCCCCACATAAAACTCCAGAAGAAGATGCCATACTATCAATAAAAGATTGGTTATTGATCGGCCTTATCGTTACATTTTTCATGTCAAATGCCTTTGAATTGTGTTTACTAAAGACATCCCATTTCACGTCCGGAAACTTCATCAAATGCTTTAAAAGATGCGCATCGTCATATGCGGGGAGGTAAACAGTGTAATGTCCCTGATCGGTGACATTTAATTCACGAACAGCATTACGGATAACCGGTGGATAAATGTTCTTGCCGTACCGCTTGAAATGGAAACCATAGGAATGGGTAGACGGAGCATAATTTTTCATGATAAATTTGCCCAACATGTCACTATCTTCTGGCTTGGGGCTCGAGGGGTCTAAAGCAGCGATCTGATGGCTCAGCCCAATGCATTCTAGATCTTTTGAATGACAAGCCCAAGCAGAGATCGGTTCAAAATCATTGATCACCAAATCATAGTTTTCGATGGGCAAGCTCTTAATTTCATTCGTAAATTTGCGGATCGTCGAACTCATAAAAGTTTTCCACAGGTCTACCCCGCCGGATTTACCGAAGATAAAACTCAGCCCATGATAACGGTATTTCACTTCAAAAGGTAATGATAGATCCGCTTGAATTCCACTAACCAAAACATCAACTTCCCCTAACTCCCTCAGACAGGGGACAATATCCATTGCACGGCTCAGATGTCCGTTTCCTGTCCCTTGTACGGCATACAATATCTTCATAACGACTGCATTTTGTGTCGGCAAATTAATCAATTTTAACGAGTATCAATATTATTTTATTGTTTAGTTATGTTAAGAAAATATAAATTAACATCAATAAAAAATACAGTTAATCCGTTTTTAATTTTCCTTTATGTATATTTAATATCAACAATTAATTAATAGCCAGTTTGATACCCCATGAAGTCTCTATTTTATCAGATGCTTTGCATAATCGCCATGCTAATTTTAACATCGTGGGGATTTTTTGCGCATAAAAAAATTAATCATTATGCCGTTTTCGCCCTACCAGCAAAGTTGGCAAAATTTTATAAATCCAATATCGACCTTATTACCGAAAAAGCGGTCGATCCAGACAAACGTTGCTTCACAGATAGCGCTGAAGGCCCGAGACATTTTATCGATATGGAGGACTACCTTAAGGAAAGTAAAATTGACACCATACCCCTACATTGGTCACAAGCCAAAGAAAGATTTCAAGAAAGTCAATTGTTAAAAAATGGTATAGTACCCTGGCAAATCAACCTTACCTATCAAAAGCTTGTTAAGGCCTTTCAAGCAAAAGATTATAAACGGATCATCAAACACTCAGCAGAACTGGGCCATTATATTGCAGACGCCCATGTTCCATTGCATACGACTAAAAATTACAATGGACAGCTCACCAATCAACTAGGCATACATGCATTCTGGGAAAGCCGCTTACCGGAAATGTTTTCCGAAAAATACAACCTTCGCGTCGGAAAAGCGAGCTATATCAAAGATCCTCTACAAGAAGCCTGGGTTATTGTTTACGAAAGTAATCGCCTTGTGGATTCTGTCTTGACGATTGAAGCTGGTCTCGATCGTCAATTTAAGGCATCTCAAAAAAAATCATTTATTGAACGAAACAATCAATTGGTATGGACCTACTCTGATAATTATGCCAGAGCCTATCATGAAGCCATGAACGGTATGGTAGAAAGGAGAATGCAAAAAACCATCTTACGTGTTGCCTCCTATTGGTATTCCGCCTGGCTCGAATCTGGCCAACCCGACTTGACCAACATCGAAAAAATAAAAAGCACCAACAAGCAAGATCACATCGATATAACAGGGAAAAAGCGTATCGGTCGAGAAGAATGGATGTAAAAAGGCTATAAAACATCATCCGGACTACCAGTATTATTCACACCGGACTATTTGTTTTTTAATCTGCTAAGCTACTTTTGCAGCGTAAAATCTAGGAAAGCATGTTGAATAAGAATATTACGTTAACAAAACTTGCATTAGTACTGAGTATTGGAGCTGCGACTGCGCAGATTAATGACACAACCGCTTTGGGTGAAGTCATCATTAATCAAAATCGCTTACAGATCCCTTTTTCAAAACAAAGCAAGAACATCCAAATATTGACGCAGGAAGATATACAGAGACTACCAAATCGATCAATCAACGAATTGCTTAGCAATATCCCAGGAGTTGATATTCGCCAACGTGGACCATTCGGTTCGCAGGCAGATATAAGTATCGACGGAGGCTCTTTTGAACAGACAGCGATCCTACTCAATGGTGTTAAAATCACCGATCCACAGAGTGCCCATCACAATATGAACCTTCCGGTTCCGCTGGAGGCCATCGAACGTATCGAAATCATTCGAGGACCAGCATCCAGAATTTTCGGCATTAATGCGCTAACCGGCGCTATTAACATCGTAACAAAAAAAATTGAATCAAATCAAATTAGTGCCCAGGTGTATAGTGGTTCATCATTCAAAGATAATGAGCAGACAAGTACAGGCAAGTATTATGGTAAAGGCGTTCAGCTTGGCTCACAGTTCTTAACCAAGCAAACAAGCCACGGTTTATATTTTGGCCACGAAGACTCCAATGGGCAACGCTATAATACAGCCTCTAATAATAATAAACTCTATTATGACGGGACATATCAACCGAATACAGCCAATATGATAAAAGCCAATGTTGGCTATATCAACAATCAATTTGGAGCCAATGGTTACTACGCTGCACCGAGTGACAAGGAAGCGTATGAACAGGTTAAGACAGTTTTCGCTTCCCTGCAGTCCAAGCATCAATTAACACAGGCATTTTCCATCAGTCCACGCCTCAGTAATCGCTACAACGAAGATGAATATTGGTATTTGGGCCGAGAAACAACGAAAGGTAGATCCAAACATTACAGCAACGTCTTTGGAGCAGAAATCAATGCTACATTGGAGCAAAGTTATGGTACATTTGGCTTAGGATTAGAAAGTCGATTTGAACGTATCAATAGCACCAGTATTGGCGACCATAACCGGGAGAATTACGGCGGCTACCTGGAATTCAAAACCGAGGCGATCGAAAAACTGATGATCAACTCAGGTGCCTACATCAATTATAACTCAAAATTTGGCTGGCAGGTATTCCCGGGTCTAGATTTGGGCTATGATATTACCGAACATTGGAAGATTGTAGTCAACGCAGGTTCTAGCCAACGTATCCCTTCCTTTACGGATCTTTACACCAATCAGACAGCCAACGTCGGAAACCCCACACTGAGCTCTGAAAATGCCTATCAGATAGAAAGTGGTATAAAATACTTATCCAATCGAGTTATTGCGCAAGTGGGCTATTTCCATCGAAGGATAAACGATTTCATTGACTGGCAAAAAGAGGATGCCACTACAGGAAGCGGAACGGTCATTCCGTGGAAACCAATAAATATTGGAAAAAATAAAATTGATGGATTCAATGCTTCATTCCGATATAATATCAATGATCCCAGCGCAACGACACGATACTTTACAACGCTAAGTTATAATTATCTCAACCCAAGCATAACATTAGCAGACGGGATACTATCCAAATATGCTATTGAAAGCTTAAGGCATCAAGTTATTGCCAACTTTACCATAAACCACAAGAACTGGATGTTCACTTCTGCAAACCGCTTTAATGAGCGTATCAGTTACAAATCTTATTTCATCGCTGACGTAAGAGGATCGTACCAACTCCAAGACTTAAACATCTTTGTGGATGTTCAGAATATATTTGACAAGAGCTATATAGAAGCTGCCGCCGTTCCTATGCCCGGTCGTTGGTTTAGTATCGGCGCAAAATATAAACTGAACTATTAAACCCGATTAAATGGCAAAATCGGTTCTCTTCCCATTTCGCCATCAATTATAAAAAAGTCCCAAATGGAATGACCATTTGGGACTTTTCATTGTGTTATTGCCACATAGAAGCATGTACCATGCCCTATTTAAGAAAACGCCAACTATAAAATAAGTTACTTTTTCTTGGGAAGAACAGATAAAATTCCTCCAATTAAATGTTTTTGGAACTCAGGTTCGTCATAGGACTCATCGGTATGTCCAAGCCCGGTATAGAAGACTTTCCCTCCATCGTAGCTCTGGGTCCAGGAGATTGGATGGTGATCCCCCATTTTTCCTCCTTGGTAGCTTTTTTCATCCAAATTCATCAACACATGCAATCCGTCCTTCACATCCTTGAAGTTATACCACTCATCCTTGTGCCACCAGATCGGATGGAGGTGCTTGGTGGCCGGATGTTTTCTATCCAGCACATCAATTTTGGCTTTTTGTACAACAGGATGAGACGCAAAATACGCCCCTACAAGACCATTATACCAGGGCCAATCAAACTCAGTGTCCGTCGCCGCATGGATACCCACAAACCCTTTTCCTGATTGGATATACCGCACAAAAGCTTCTTGTTGCGCATTATCGAGAATATCGCCGGTTGTGCTCAGAAAGATAACGGCGTCATATTTGTTCAATCCCTGATCGGTAAACAGAGCTGCATCCTCCGAATGATCAGATTTTATTTTTTCTTTATCAAGCAATTGCTTAAGTACCTCTGCACCCTTTTCGATGCTTCCGTGTCTAAACCCTTTTGTCTTGCTAAAGATCAATACTTGCCTTTGTGCCTGAACAGCAGCTGATATCCCCAACAGGAGAAACAGAAAAATGAAGATTCTATTCATGATATAAATGGTTATTATGATGATTTAAGTTTAGGTTTACTAATTTCCGCAACGAAATTGCGATAAAAATAGCTGTAAAGAAGAGCCGTGCATTCTCCCGATACACGGCTTTTCTGTTTTATTATGGTGTGATTAGCTCACGATAAAAATCAAGGCTTTCAATAATATCTTCCTCAGAAACGTAGATATCATATTGACAACTGCCAATTTGGTCAAGCAATGCGAAACCGATCTGATTGGACAAGTTTTTCTTATCGTTTCGCATCAGATCCAACAGGGCTGTATCAATGGAAGAATCAAATGTGTAGTCGTTGAAATATTTTCTAAAAGTTTGGATCAAATCGTTTAATTCATCCAAAGGCAAACCATTCAATTTATGCGATAGGTACCCCTCACAAATCATTCCCGCTGCAATAGCTTCTCCATGTAATAAAGGTGAAGCATCGTTCAACAAAGAGTATCCCTCAATAGCATGACCAATTGTATGGCCAAAGTTTAAAATTTTACGCAGTCCTTTTTCTTTCGGATCCTCAAGGATAACACGGTTTTTGATCGAAACAGAATGTTTGATCAAAGAATTGTCGATTTGATCGATCTCCAATGTTTTCACTCGCTCATAGTAAGCCCGATCGAAGATCAGTCCATGTTTAATTACTTCAGCAAAACCTGAGATTAATTGACGCTGATCTAGGGTTTTCAAAAACTGGCTTGAAATAAATACTGCTTGAGGTTGTGCAAAAGTTCCAATAATATTTTTCACACTGCCCATATCAATGCCGGTCTTACCTCCTACCGATGCATCTACCTGGGAAAGTAAAGTCGTCGGAATTTGAATAAAATCCATCCCTCTTTTGAAAGTTGACGCTGCAAATCCCCCCATATCGGTGACTACCCCACCACCCAGGTTGATCATCAACGAATGCCTATCCGCTCCGAAATCGAGCATATTATGCCATACGCCAATACAGAAATCAATATTTTTATTTTCCTCGCCAGGATCTACTTCTATCACGTCATAATTCGCCAAATTGGGTAAGGCCTGCTGAAATAAGGGTAAACAATTATCCAAGGTGTTGGTATCCACCAAGACGATGATCTTTGAGTAACTGCGCTCAGCTAAAAACGCCTCCAAAGAGGCCAACGTATCATCAAAATATACCTGATAGCCCAAACTTTCTATGACTTCCATTCTACGATTCTTTAAGGTTTAAGTTTTCTATTTACCAATATTGTTTAATATTACACCAATTTTATTTGCATCCTATCAAATTCAACAACATCTCCTGGTCGCAATTTGAGCCTTTTCCGGTAATCGACCTGCCCATTATACTTTACATACCCTTCCGCTACAACCCACTGAGCCATAGCACCATGTTCCACCCAATTTAAAGCTTTAAGTAACTGTATGAGCTGGATATATTCGCCCTCGATTTTAAATTCTTGCATTTCACAAAAATAGTGGTTTCACTGAGGAATACAAGAATTATCATCGTTTTAATGCTTAGTAAATTGCTACATTTGCCTTATTGCAAATAAAGATTATGATTGAGAATTCTGAGCCCAAGACATTATCCTTTGATAATACAGAGATTGCTTTTAAAAGTAAAAGCGATAAGGATTTGGAAAGAGCGTATTGGTTATTCAAAATAATAGCGAATAACTTCTTGACAAAAGTAGGTCCATCCATGACCAACTTTGCACTGAACATCGGATTACCTATCCAGGGTATCATCCGTAAAACAATCTTCAAGCATTTTTGTGGCGGAGAGACCATCGAAGGTTGCGAAAATGCGATTAACGAATTGGGAGAGAATGGTGTAGGAACAATATTGGATTATTCCGTTGAAGGAGAAGAAACTGAAAGTGCATTTGACGCTTGCTGCAACGAGGTATTGCGCACCGTAGTCGCGGCCAGTAAAAACAAATACATTCCATTTTCAGTATTTAAACCAACTGGATTAGGCCGATTTGAACTGTTTGAAAAAGTCAATGCAAAGGAAGCCTTGACAGAAAGTGAACAGGCAGAATACCAACGTATGTTGGATCGTACCGATCGCATCTGTAAAGCTTGTCATGCAGCTGGTGTAAAAGTTTTAGTAGATGCTGAACATTCATGGATCCAAGATGCAATTGACGATATCGCTCGTGAAATGATGGAAAAATACAATATGGAAAAACCAATTGTATATAATACTTATCAATTGTACCGTAGTGATAAGTTGGCATCTTTGAAAGCTGACTTTGAATACGCCAAAGTTAGAGGATTTCACATGGGTGCTAAGATCGTTCGTGGTGCCTATATGGAGATCGAACGTGCTCGCGCTGCGCAAAAAGGTTATTCCGATCCCATCCAGCCAAATAAAGAAGCTTCCGATAGAGATTATAATGAAGCTATTGAATTTATCTTGGACCATCTGGACAACTTTGGACTAATGGCGGGTACACACAATGAGGACAGTAGCATGCTACTTGCAAAGGAAATTGACAGACGCGGTATCGACAGATCAATCGACCGTATTTACTTTGCACAATTATTGGGTATGTCTGATAACCTGAGCTTCAATTTAGCTGCACACGGCTACAATGTTGCCAAATACATGCCTTACGGACCGGTGAAAGCAGTGATGCCATACCTTTTCCGTAGAGCACAGGAAAATACTTCAGTCGCAGGAGCTACAGGTCGGGAGCTCGGGCTTTTGATCAAAGAAAAACAAAGAAGAAAAGCTAGTCGATAACGACTAGCTTTTTTTATAATTGGCGCGCATCAAGTCCATCTACTCAAGGAACTATGCTCAAATGGTCTCCAAGAAACACCCTACTTTTGAAAAGCACAAAAGCACTTCACCTATCGCTCCCCTTCGCACTTTTGAAACAAGCTAATTACAAAATCATTCCATATTCTTGAAACAATTATTTATGTTTGCAAACTTTTCCCTTAAAACAAAGTTCATACTGGAAGGGTGCTCCCGCGGAGCTTAAAAGAATACGATTTGAAATGGAAGAAAAACTTAGATTATTTGATCTTGCACGTCAACAGATGGGCAAATACCCCAATCTTGATATGTTTGCGCACAAAGTGGACGGCAAGTGGAATTATATCAAAACAGCAGATTTTCTTGAACAAGTAGACAATCTCTCCAAAGGGCTGATTGAACTTGGCGTGAAACCCAGCGAGAAAGTTGGTCTCATTGCCGGCAGTAGCATGGAATGGCATATGATTGACTTTGCAATCCAGCAAATTGGTGCAGTCGTGGTGGCCATCTATCCAAATATTACCGATACAGACTATCAATATATTTTTAATGATGCCGAAATCAGGGTTTGTATCGTCAGTAACAAAAGCTTGTACGATCGCCTGATGAATCTAACCGATTCAATCTATACATTGAAGTATCTTTTTTGTATCGCCGAACAGGAAGGAACACGCAGCTGGAAAGAACTTAATGATATAGGCTCCAATTGCTCCCCAGAAAAACTAGCAGCACTCCGCGATCAGATCAAACCTGAAGATCTCGCTACCCTGATTTACACTTCCGGAACCACAGGGAAACCAAAAGGCGTCATGTTGTCGCACAATAATATCTTTTCCAATGTATTGGGCGCAGCAGAAATTACCCCTTGTAAAGCTTATGACCGCGGACTGACCTTCCTCCCTCCTTGTCACGCCTACGAGCGTATGGTTTTATATACCTATATGTATCTTGGCTTTACGATCTATATCGCAGAATCTTTTGACAAGATTGGTGATAATCTGAAGGAAGTAAAACCTCATATCATGACCGTTGTCCCACGTATTCTGGAAAAAGTTTACGAGAAAATCATGAAAACAGGCCACGATCTCACTGGTTTCAAACGCAAAGTATTTGATTGGGCTGTTTCAGTTGCAGAAGAATATGATCCAAATCCTGAGAAAAGAAGTCTATCCTATAATCTCAAACTAAAGCTTGCCAAGAAACTTGTCCTTAACAAATGGTATGAGGCTTTGGGTGGCGAATTGCTTACCGTTGCCTCTGGATCAGCCTCTCTTCACAGCAAGTTAACACGTGCCTTCTTAGCTGCAGGAATTCCATTATATGAGGGTTACGGCATGACCGAAGCCTCCCCACTAATTTCAGTCAATCATTATATCAAAGGTATTCGCATTGGCACTGTTGGACTTCCTGTACGTTTTGTTGAAATAAAACTCGCCGAAGACGGAGAGATATTGGTAAAAGGTCCCAACGTCATGATGGGCTATTATAAGAATAAGGCAGAGACGGATAAAACCATCATTGATGGATGGTTGCACACCGGAGATATCGGGAAGTGGGAAGATGAAAAATTCTTAAAAATCATTGACCGAAAAAAAGAGATGTTCAAAATTTCAGGCGGGAAGTACGTTATACCACAACCTATCGAAACCAAGCTCGTTGAATCTAAGTTTATAGAACAGGCAATGGTAATCGGTGACGGGATGAAATTTGCCTCTGCCTTTATTGTGCCAAACTATGCCCATTTATTGGATTGGGCCAGAACAGATGCTCCTGAACTTGCAACCATGACAAAGGACGATTTTCTGACTGACCCTGCCATTGTAAAAAAAGTCAATCAGGAGGTACGTCGTGCAAACCAACACTTTGGTAACTGGGAGCAGATTAAGAAACCAATTATTTTAACCGATGAATTTACTATTGAAAATGGAGAGTTAACACCAACCTTAAAAATGAAACGGAAGGTCATTCTCGAACATCATCAAGAAGAGTTCAATAACCTCTATCAAATGGAGATGGATTAAGGATCAACTGATCAAAATTTTGACACAGCGCGTTATATTTATACGAGTAAAATATGAAATTATTAAAGGATAGAATCCATCATGACGGTAAAAGTCTTGCAGGAGGCATACTTAAAGTAGACAACTTCATCAATCACCAGATGGACCCCGTATTGATGAAATCTATTGCGGTGGAATTTGTCCGTCGTTTTGCAGACCTCCCGATCAATAAAATCATTACAATTGAAGCAAGCGGAATAGCCCCAGCGATCATGCTTGGCTACCTTTTGGAATTACCGGTTGTATTTGTGAAAAAAGCAAAACCGACCACCATGGTTGATATGTATGTAAGCCAGGTGTATTCATTTACTAAGAACCGAACCTATGACATCTGTGTCAGCAAAGAGTTTCTTACGCCGAGCGACAATGTTCTTTTTATAGACGATTTTTTGGCCAATGGGAACGCCGCTTTTGGTATGCTCGATCTCGTTAAACAATCGGGGGCTTCAGTTTTGGGCATGGGATTTATTATCGAAAAATCCTTCCAGGAAGGTGGTAAAAGATTAAGAGAATTGTCCGATTTAAGAATTGAATCGTTAGCGCGGATAAAGTCGCTTGAAGTGAATAAAGTCAGTTTCGAAGAAGACTAGCAAAAAGAAAAGCCTCATCTCCCTAAAGATTGAGGCTTTTATATTCAAACAACAAGATAAATTCTTTCTAATCCCAACGGTAGTCGTTGTAAAAATCTTCAGGATGTCTGCTAATTGCAACATCTTTTACAATCCGAATATTGGCTGCTCCCAAGTTGACATTCAACATAAACGAAGGCACGTTTGATGAAAAATTCCAACGGCCATTGCGCATATACACGTAACCTCCTCTGTAAGGGTCATAGAATGTTTTGTAATCTCTAAAGTATACATGGTGTCTACTATCGTAACGATGTGCACTTGCCCAGGCCGGTGCTCCATGACGGTACCCTTTTCGGTATGACTTAGCTACTTCTTTATGATACTTACGGTCTTCTTTTTCGCGTTTTTCTAAATATTTTCGATATTCCTTATCCCTTTTCTCTTCATATTTTCTACGCTCTTTGTCCTGTTTCCACTCACGTTCATGTCCCCGATACTGAGCGGACGATTGTTGTGGAGCCATTAAGACAAGTCCTCCTATTGCCAACGCGAAGTATATCATCTTTCTCATAACAGTATAATTTAAATTTAAAAATTAATTTCACTCCGCCTGTGTTTCATTCTTTTTTACAAGCGTTTCTATGGGTATGACATCAATGTTTGAACAAAGGTTTAATCGGTCAATATGAATTTAATTTGTGCCGCAATATATAGAATCCATTATTCCAATTTAACGTATCTTTGTACCATGTCAAATACGGGATATATCACTGAAGATACCATTGTTGCATTAGCGACATCTTCCGGAACAAATGGAGCTATCGCTGTCATACGCGTTTCAGGTCAGAATGCCATAAAAATTACAAACGAAATATTTAAAGGAAAGAACCTGCTTCAACAAGCATCGCATACTATCCATTTTGGAACCATAAGGGATGGCGAAGAGATTATAGATGAAGTACTTGTTTCTTTATTTGTAGCCCCGAACTCCTACACGAGAGAAAATTCGGTGGAAATATCAACGCACAACTCCAAATATATTATCGAGCGCGTTGTAAATTTACTGATCAAAAAAGGAGCACGTGCTGCTCGTCCAGGAGAATTTACCCTACGTGCATTTCTCAATGGCGGCATGGATTTATCGCAAGCAGAAGCAGTTGCCGATTTAATTGCATCCAATTCTGCAGCTTCGCATCAAGTGGCGATGCAACAAATGCGGGGCGGTTTCTCCAATCAGCTTAAATCCCTTCGTGAAGATCTCATTCACTTTGCATCACTAATTGAATTAGAGCTTGATTTTTCGGAAGAAGATGTGGAATTTGCGAACAGGGATCAGCTAAAAAATCTAATCAACAAAATACAGGTCATTGTTCAAAAATTAATACAATCTTTTGAACAAGGTAACGTCCTTAAAAATGGTGTTCCTGTTGTCATTGCCGGGAAACCGAATGTTGGAAAATCAACCCTATTGAATGCTTTCTTAAATGAAGAACGTGCCATTGTTTCCGATATTGCAGGGACTACGCGTGATACGATTGAAGATGAAATTAATATTCATGGCGTCACATTCCGATTTATTGACACTGCAGGTATACGTGAGACGGCAGATGTTATTGAAGCAAAAGGAGTTGAGCGTACCCGTGAAAAGATGAAACAGGCACGATTGATCATTTATCTTTTCGATCCTACACAGGACAAAGTTGAAGAAGTACAAGCTCAATTACCAGAAATCGAGCGACTACAAATTCCATTTGTCACCATTATCAATAAATCAGATTTGCTTTCTGAGGCGCAAAAAGACGTTTACAATGTCCTTAATCCGCTCTACATTTCAGCAAAAGAGCAAATTGGCGTCGAGGAATTGAAAGACGAATTGATCAATCGTGTACAATTAGGAAATTTGAATACAGATGATGTTATGGTCACCAACATCCGTCACGTGGAAGCGCTACAAAAAACAGCAGATTCACTGGAACGCGTAATATATGGTATTAACAATCCGGTCACTTCTGATTTCCTAGCAATGGATATCCGCCAAGCGCTATATCATCTTGGTGAAATCACGGGAAGTGTTTCGACAGACGATTTATTGGATAATATCTTCTCGAAATTCTGCATTGGCAAGTAAATCATAGCCTTAATGATCGCGTTATACAACAAAGAGCAAGGTCCGACCATGGTCGGACCTTGCTCTTATTAGTGAAAAAAAACATACAAATCCAGAGCAGAGCAGAGCCAAGAACTAATTGGCTTCAAGTTGAATATCACCCGAAATTAGTCCTTCGCTTTTTGCCCTTACCTGTATTTTGCCTTTGTTTTTGCTCGTGACAATCGCCAAGGCTTTACCATGAAAAGCATTGCGGGAAGCAGATTGGAAGCTCGTCAGATCCGTCGTATTGCCATTGTCTGTCGCCACAATTTTTGCACCATCTCCCTCCACTTCAAATTCGATTTTATCGTCTGCATAAGGAACGATCGTGCCAAACTCGTCCACGATATAAGCATGTACAAAGGAAAGTTCTTTCTTTGCCGAATTGAAAGTCACATTTTCTGCAAACAATTGTATACGATGCGCTTTCGCTGCGGTACGGATCGTTTTACTTAGCAGTTTCTTGCCACCTTGAAACGATATTACTTCAATCTCCCCTGGTTTGAATTCAACAGCTTTAAATACAAGGTCGTACCGATCTGGGTCTTTGGACTGCTCCCTTATCCTTTTACCGTTCAGATAAAGCTCCACCCGGTCAGCCTGATTAAAATATACCACGATATCTACCCGATCACCTTGCTTCCAATTCCAATGAGGCAATACATGTAAGACCGGCTTTTCTGTCCAGACGCTTTGATACAGATAGTAGACATCTTTCGGAAATCCAGCTAGATCCACAATACCAAAGTACGAACTTCGTGCCGGCCAGGTGTAGGGTGTTGGTTCGCCTAGATAATCAAATCCTGTCCATACATACATGCCCGCAATATGGTCGTACTTTTCCATCAACCTCAAGCTTGTCTGATGATTTGATCCCCAAGGTGTAAATACATTGTCGTAAGCCGATATGTTCCTGTCTTTGTTCCCGCCAGAAAAGGGAATATCCCATCGTTCTGGCCACATGCGACTAGAATCATATGGCACCAAATCATACGTTCCGCGGCTTTCCAATGCCGAAGTACTTTCTGTTACGATAAACTTCTTTTCAGGATGATCTTGTGGGAAGCTTGCCCATTTCTTATGGTTATAGTTATAGCCAATCAAATCTACCGCCGAACTCATCAGCACTGGATTGGCTTTGGAGAGTTCATTATTGGCAATGGTGGTCGGACGTGTGCCATCCAGACTATCGACGATTGCTGCCAGCGCAATCGGAATCGCTGCACCATCAGCTTTGGAATGCCATTGCTCCTGCGCTTCATTGCCCAAGCACCATATAAACAACGACGGATGATTCCGGTCCCTTTTGATATGGTCAACAAAGTCCCGCTTGTACCATTCGTCCCAATATAAATGATAGTCATAGGGATTTTTGCGCCCTTTCCAGACATCGAAGGTTTCACTCATCACAACAAAACCCAAGCTATCGCAGAGATCCAAAAACGCTGGCGCCGCAGGATTGTGTGATGTCCGTATTCCATTCACCCCCATTTCTTTCATGATGCGAAGCTGACGTAATGCTGCAGATCGGTTGAATGCCATGCCCAAAGCGCCGAGATCACTATGTAAACAGACCCCACGGATTTTAAGCGGCCTCCCATTGAGCATAAAGCCCTGTTGCTGATCGAAGCTAAAATTACGTAAGCCAAATTTCGTAAGCTGTTCATCTACAACCCGACCATCAACAATAAGTTTAATCTTTGCTGTATATTGATAGGGATTTTCGATACCCCATAAGATGGGATTTTCGAGGACTATCTGCTGATCGAGGGGATGCAGACCTGCCTTGAGGGCGTTCAACGTAGTACGTTTACTCGCTAGAACAGCACCTTGAGCTGAAAGAACCTCTGTCAGTAGCGTAATCTTTTTTGATTCCTCAAGGTTATGCTCAATTTCCAGAGAGAGATCCACGACAGCACGTTTCTCACTGAGCTGCCCAGCTCTTATGAAGGTACTGTTCGTTCCTATGCTGACTGGATTCCGGCTGATTAATTTGACATCCCGATAGATCCCCGACCCCGAATAGAAACGCGAGTTGGGCTGATTCTTATTGTTTACTTTTACTGAAAGCAGGTTGTCTCTACCATCCCAGTATAAATAAGGGGAAAGCTCATATTCAAATCCGATATAACCATTGGGTCTTTTTCCTAAGAAATGCCCATTGATCCAGACCTCACTGTTTTCGTATACACCTTCAAATGCAATAAATATCCGTTGCCCTTGCTCAGCCCGAGCCAGTTTAAACGTTTTTTGATACCATCCTACGCCACCATCGAGGTAAGCAGCCCCGCTACCTGCGGGACTGCTTTCTCTAAATGGCATTTCGATACTCCAGTCATGTGGTAGATCGAGCTTTCGCCAGCCCTCTCCTTTTCGTCCATTGCTATATTGCTGGCTGCTGTCCCGTTTAAACCACCAGCCCCCATTAAAATCAATAACCTTTCTGGACTGTCCACTTAAAGAACCCGCCGTCGCAAATAACAGGATCAGTATACCTATTATCCGGCTATACCTAGTATCAACTAATTGCTTCAGCATACATTTATGGGGTCTTATTGTTATTCTTGGCATCTTCGGCCAAACTCTCCTTGTAGGTCTTGCTGATAAAATTAAAGGTCAGCATGGCCGCTCCGTCATTCGAAAGCACGGGATCTCGCAATACGGCTAATTGCATGGTATTCTCGGTCAGCGACATAATACGGACATCGCCCCAGTCGACGACGATTCCATCTTGTGGCTTTCCATGTAAAGGCGACGCCCCAGTCATACGGATGGTTTTCTTTTCGGTATCAATGTTAAAAGTCCCCTTCTGGACTTTACCTAGCATGGCATGATTCACGTTGATGTTTGCACCGCCTTTCAGGTCAAAAGTCATACTTCCATAATCGCCTGCAGGCATAAGCCAGCTATTGCCTTTCCAATCGGGTTCCCAGCTCCAGCTATCGCTGTTTAAAGGCGCGGCTGTTTTATTGATGCTTCCCCACCAGTCACCGGTGCCGTAAAAATACATTGGACCTTTAAAGTAGCGAGAAATGCCCTCAGCATCCAGATCGAGGTACCAGGTTTTCTCTTCTCCCGCCCCCCCTGTCAATAAGGTCCAAGTCTCGTCACTGATAAACTCGGCATACATCTGATCGATATTGAATGTCACAGGCTCGCCGTAGACGATGCCACCACGCGTCTCGACACCAAATTTGACAGTGTACTCACCAGGAAAAGGCATTCTTAGGGTTACCTTTTTCTCTTGACTCCGCCCCTGTGGATGCTCCCACAATGGGGTGTATTTTGAATCCATCAAGCTGGTTAAATACACAATATTGGGATTATTGGCATCATGTTCAACAGTAAAGGCCTTTCCCTTGTCCAACTGTGCCGATGTGACATCGATGTCTCCCAATATATAATTCTCAGGAGAACAGGCTCCAAAGAGTACCATCGCCGCAAAAAAGCAGATGGCATAGGTGAATATCTTTTTCATGTTTGTCTATTTATAATTCAACTAATAGTGAGTCCTCGTATACTTGTGTTTAGTTCCATCCAGCATTTTGTTTCAGTACACCATTGGATAAGGTAATCTGCTTATTGGGTATTTGCATAAATCCTTTCGTTGTCAAAAAACGCTCTTTAGTCACGATGACCTTCTCGGGTACAGATCCACTTAGCACATCCTCTGTTGTTTCTAGTGTTGCGGCGGCATTATTCAGCCCCTGCCGCAATACATCCCAATAGCGGATACCTTCAAAAGCAAATTCAAATTTTCTTTCTTTCAGAATATTGTTTTTTGAAACTGCTAGCGACACAAAATTGGTCTTATAAGCTCTTTTTCTTACCTCATCAAAGTATTTCTGCGCGTTTGCGGAACCGAGTTCTGCCGCCATAAGCAAGACATCAGCATAGCGGATGACAAAGTAATCCTGGTCTTGGGACAGTTGCATATCCTTATCCCCACCTGTATTGGTGGTCCCATCCGGCAATGCCGTGGGGGCGTATTTTTTTATGGTGTAACCTGTATACTCACGCTGGTCTTTGAGGTCAAATCCAGTGATGTTCTCGCCATCGATATCAATAATTGAGGCGGTTTTGCGCGTATCCATGTTGTCAAACTCATTGAAAAACTTTTTGCTTACCGTACATGCCCCCCATCCTTGGCCATAGGGCGACCAATTTTTTCCGCGCAAGCCCAGAAAGACGACCCAGCGGTTGCCATCAACATAACCGTTGTAGTTCGATGTATTGTTGAATTTCTGTGCAAATACAACCTCTGCATTTCCCTTGCCGGCATATTTGGAGATATCTAGTGTATTATTGCTTGCATTGGGGATATAACTCGCTGCTGGCCACAGATTTTTGAAATCAGCCACCAACGCAAACTGGCCGCTACCGATAACCTCTTCCAGTCCCGCCAGGGCTTCGGCTTTGGAGACACCGATATCCTCGCCACCATAATAACCTGAATAAAATAGATAAACACGGGCTAATAGCGCTTTTGCTGCAAATGGAGTAGCCCGGCCATCATTGGTTGCCGCAGCTGACTTGGGGTAAGCTGTGGCTGGGATATTGGAAGCCGCAAATTTAAGGTCTGAAACAATCAGTTGATAAATCGCTTTGGGATCCGACTGTGGAATATTCTCATTGGTCGGGCTCGTTAGCAAAGGTATGTTTTCGAATAGACGGACGAGATCAAAGTACATGGTCGCCCGTAGGAACTTCGTTTCCCCTTCAATACGTGCCCGCGCTGTTGTGTTGCCTGAAAAATCAGTGCCATCCAATTTTCCCAAGAGTGTATTGCAGCGAAAAATTCCCGCATAGTAATCAGACCAGGTACCATCAAAGATATTATTGTCCGATTGGGACTGCGCAATATCAAAACGGTCTATTGCCTGAAATGATCGACCGTCTGTTGTACCTGTTCCGCCAAAACAATTGTCGGCGGCCACCTCTGCTGTCAGATAGAAAGATTGGCTCCCATTGGAGGTTGTGCGTTGATAACCATCATAACAGCCGACCAAAGCCATGTCAGCATCGGCTATGGTTTTATAAAAATTGCTTTCCAAAACGCTTGTCATCGGTTCGACATCCAAAAAACTGGATGAACATGATCCTAAGATTAAGGACCCAAATAACATGGAATGATAGATATAGCTCGTTTTTTTCATGATTTCTTGTGTTTAGAATTTAACATTTAGGCCAAATAATACAGTCCTTGGTCTTGGATAGTAACCAAGGTCGATACCCGACACCCAACCATCGGTTCCATAACCGATCTCGGGATCCATCCCATCATATTTGGTGAACGTGAACAGGTTTTGTCCTTGAACGTAGAAGCGGATCTGATTAGCATACTTCCATTTGATCAGCTTCGATAGATCATAACCTAAGGTCACATTGCTGATCCGAAGAAAGTCTCCATCCTGAATATAAAGGTCTGAAAACTGCCAATTGACATTCGTTTCCGTAACACGGGGAATTGTACTGGAAGTCCCCTCTCCGGTCCATCGGTCTAATATTCGCGTGGTATAGTTTGCTTGTTTATTGGCATGATTGCGGTAAGATTGTACAATTTTGTTTCCCAGGGAACCGTAGGCATTCACCGAGAAATCAAATCCTTTATAATCCAGTCCAATATTAAATCCATAAGTAAAATTAGGCATGCCCACACCCAGATTTGTCTTATCCGAGGCATTAATAATACCATCACTATTCTGGTCTACATATTTCACATCGCCCGGTTTCACATCCGCTTGAAGGATACCTTTCCCGGCTGTTTTCCAGGCGTCGATCTCGGCTTGGTTCTGGAATAGGCCGTCTGTCTTATACCCCCAGAAGTAGCCAATGGGTAGACCATTTGCAGCACGATAAAATTCTTCCGAATTATCGTATAACATGGCTGTCTGTCCATGGATAATGCCATCTTCAGTCGGAATCTGTCCCACCTTATTTTTGTTATAGGCACCATTTACCCCAAGACGATACTTGACTTCATTGATCTTATCCGCCCAATTTAGGCCCAATTCCACCCCTGTATTCTTCACGTCACCGCCATTGATAAAAGGGGGCAACGTTCCGGTTGTCGCCAAAACAGGCGCTGTAACCAGCCAGTTCTTGGTCTTTTTGACATAAAAATCGGCAACAACATCCAGGCGGCTGTTCGCAAATTTGGCATCAAATCCAATATTAGTCTGTTCGGAAGTTTCCCAGGTCAGATTCGGATTGGATAAACGGCTCGGATAAGCCCCGGCGATATTATTGTTACTCGTTCCAAAGACATAATGTGCTCCGGGGTTGGACGATGTAATTCCTGTTGAGGTACTGATGGGTGCCGCATATTGAAAATCAGCGATATCCTGATTACCCACTTGCCCCCATGAAGCACGGAGTTTAAAGAAGTTTACAGCCGCTAAATGTTCTTTAAAAAACTCTTCGGAAGAAATGACCCAACCTGCCGATACCGAAGGAAAATATCCCCAGCGATTGCTGCGCGAAAATTTAGAGGATCCATCTGCACGCAATGTAGCATTCAACAGGTACTTTTCCTTATAATTATAGCCCAGCCGTCCAAAGTACGAGACCCTACGGGTGATGTTCTCTGGCTTTCCAGACACCGTACGCGTTTCGACGACGTTCCCTTTTTCATCCAGGTGCGCCTGGCCTGTGGTATTGTCCAAATAAGCATGTGCAAAATCATTGAACTGCGAAAGCAGATTCCAGTTGGACCCCGAAAGGTAAGTTCCCTGGTAACGTAGCGATTCCATACCGACCATGGCTGAAAAAAGATGATCCGTATGGATATCAAAGTCATAGGAAGCAGTATTTGTCCAGGTCAGCGTATGACCTTTGCTCATGTTCTGTGAGGTTGTTGTATGATCTTGGTTGTAGGTGTAGATGGAGAAGCGGTATAAGGGCGTAAAACTTCTGTATTCTGAAGCATAATAGTTGAATCCCAGCAATGACCGGACCTTCAAGCCTTTGATAGGCTCAATCTCCGCAAATACATCCGCCAGTAATTTTTGGCCATCATTGGCGTTATTCGAATTGGTCATCATCACCCCATATGGATTGCTGTCCCCATTGTACCAAGGTGAATTGGAGGTATCATTGAAAGGACTTCCGTACAAGCCATTGTCCGAGTACACCGGTGACAAGGGCGAAGTCGCAAAAGCACCGCGTAAGGTATTATTGTACTGGTTGCCTACACCGATGCCCCGATTTTTGATGTAGTTAAAGTTAAGGTGCTGACCTATTTTCACAAAGTTATCGAAGAGTTTATGTTCCGAGTTCGTACGGAAACCATAACGCTGATAGTTGGAAACGTCTTTACCACCTACAATCCCCTCCTGACCAATATAATTCATCGATAAGGCGTAGGTGGATTTTTCATTGCCCCCGGTCAGAGCAACATTGTAATTGTCCATTTTTGCATTATCCTTAAACATGTAATCCATCCAATTGGTATTGGCCAGACCATCCATGCTGTTAAAATCAATCACCGCGGCCCCCGAATTCAGCGATTGCTCATTCATGATCAGCTTGTACTGATCTGCATCCAGCAATTTTGCTTTACGCGAAACGTTCTGAATGCCTGTATAGCCATCAAACGACAGCACATTTTTTCCCGCAGCGCCCATTTTAGTGGTGACCAGAATAACCCCATTGGCAGCCTGCGAACCATAGATGGCGGCCGAAGCCGCGTCTTTCAATACGTCGATAGATTGGATATCGGCCGCATTTAAGACCGAAATATCCCCTCCCGGAACGCCATCGATGACGTATAAAGGGCCCGAATTGCCAATTGTTCCCAGTCCGCGGACGACGACCTTCATATCTGCTCCCGGCTGACCGGAAGTTGATGTAATGGATACACCCGGTGCTTGGCCCTGAAGCGACTGCAGCGGGTTCAATTGATTGCGTTTCTGCAGTTCTTCACCCTCCACCTTCAAATTGGCTCCCGTATTCAATTTTTTCTTTTGTACACCGTAGCCGATAACCACCACCTCTTCGAGATCGGAAGCTTGCGGCTGTAGGCGGATCACCATATTGGGACCAGTAATTTTAACTTCCTCCGTTTTGTACCCTACGTAAGTAATGGTCAATATAGTCCCTGTGCTGGCCCCAAGAGAAAACTTGCCCGACTCATCGCTACTCGTTGAAATCTTCTGATTCTTTACGCTGATACTCGCTCCCCCGATCGGCAATCCTGAATCAGCCGAAACAACCGATCCCGTGAAGGATTGTGCCCAGACCAAAGAGGTCACACTGGTCATGACCACGACGGCCATGCCCCTGCTCAACAATTGTTTGCTTATCATATGTCTTGATTTATAAATTGGTTTTTTATTATTTTAATTTGATCTGCAAAGCTTTACCTGAATAGGTTACCTCTATTGGTTTTGCTGGTGATACATCCAGTCCAACAGCGTTGCTGTCGCTGACAAAAATGATATTGAACTTTCTTTTGGTCAGCATGCCGTCGAAATCCCCCTGACGGCTGGCCAAAGACAGTGTTTGTGCAGAATTGTCATAGCTGAAATCAATGCGGCTATATTTCCCTTTTTCATAATTATAATTGCTGCCTTCGTCTTCATAAAGTGAAAACTGACCGTCTGCTCCGGCATAGATATAAAGATCCAATACTTCCGGCTTTTTCTCGGCTGTATATTGCATGACCGGTCCAATGGGCAATATTGCTCCGGCTCTGACATAAACAGGGATACGTTCGTATGGTGCTGCAATAAGCAGATCCTGCCCCCCTGCTACCATCTTGCCATTGTATAGATCATACCAGCTGGCTCCTTTTGGAAAGTGTATCTTACGTGAGGTAGCCCCTTTTTCAGTAACTGGACTGATAAGCAAGGATGGTCCCCAAAGGTATTGGTCGTTGCTGTCGAATCCATCTTTGTCCTGCGGGAAATCCATCGCAAGTCCACGTATCATCGAATAGTCTTCAAAAAAAGTCTTCGCGGCAAGACTATAATTATAGGCCAGTAATTTATACCGTAGATTAATCGCGTAGGTCATGCTTTTATAGGCCGGATGATCCACAGGAGCGATATTATACGGCTCGCGGTAGGGATATTGTCCATGCGCCCTGAACAAAGGCAAAAATGCCCCGTATTGGTACCAGCGGCTATTCAGCTCGCGCCACTCTTCCAAGTCCGCCGTATTAGGTTTGTGAAACCTATTTTCAACCAAAAAGCCTCCCGCATCCATTGTCCAATAAGGTGTACCGGACATCGAGAAATTGATGCCCCCGGCAATCTGATCTTTCATGTCATGCCATCTCGAAGCAATATCGCCGCTCCAGGCAGCCGCCGCATAGCGCTGCTGCCCTGCAAAAAAGGATCGCGTCAGAATAAACACCCGTTTGTTAGGATCTGTTTCACGCTGGCCCTCGTAGATACCCTTGGCATTTTGCAAAGGGAACGCATTATAGTAGCGAACAGATGATCCTATAGCTGGCTGAAAGACCGATTTACGCTCGTCCAGATCAATATTGGAGTGAATATCTGGCTCACTCGCATCCATCCACCAGGCATCGATCCCAATTTTGAAAAGATTGTTGTCCAACAATTTCCAGAACCCATCGCGTGCCGCTTTGTTGAAAGGATCATAAAATGTCGAGGTATAGCCCTTTCCGATCCAATCTTTACGGCCGTCATAAATATTTCTCGGATAGATCCATTTGTTGGCTTTAAATTCTTGGTATACGGAAGACTCTTCATTGATTTTAGGCCAGGCCGAAATCATGATCTTAAAGTGCTGATCATGCAGCTTCTTCACCATGGCCAGAGGGTCTGGAAAACGCTTTACATCAAATTTTTGGCTCCCCCAGTCGTTTTCAGCCCAGTAAGACCAATCCTGCACAATATTGTCGATCGGAATCTTACGTTTGCGAAATTCAGCCGCGACCTCCTCAATTTCCGCTTGTGTCTTGTAACGTTCTCTGCTCTGCCAAAATCCAAAGCTCCAAATCGGCATAATCGGTGCCTTGCCGGACAAGTGGCGATAACCTGCAATGACCTCATCCATTGATGCGCCCTGTACAAAGTAATAATCAATGGCATCTCCAGCTTCTGAATTAAAGGAAAATACGTTTTTACGCGCTTCTGGAATGGGGCTCTGCCAGTTTAAGGTAAAATAAGATTCCCCTCCATCTGGTATCCATTCCATGCGGATCTGGTGGGGCTTATCTTTCTGGAGGTCTCTCTCAATCTCAAAGGTACCTGCATTCCAGGATTGACGCCAGCGGTCGGCGACCAGCTCCCCATCAATCCAGACTTTCATATAACCCGAATATTTAAAATGCAGCACATGTTTGCCAGTATAGGGCGAAGAGAAACTTCCGGCATAGATGACTTTGCTTTCGGCCAGCTTTACGCTCTTTGGAAATTTGTGCTGATCTGTTAAGTAGCCATAGTCGATAATCGATTCCGGTCGGGATAGATACACTTCTTCGCCCTTGTTCCGATTTACATAGGTTGCCGTGAGCCAACCCGGCTCTCCCTCTTTTGACTGCAACTTAAAAGCATTTAAAGGCAATAACGGCCTCACGTCGCCCGCTTTTGTAATGGAGTAATTGTGCCATAAAATGCCATAGTTGTTAGTGGACAGTAAAAAGGGTATTCCGATTTCTGTATTGTACTGCAGCAGCGAAACCTGTTTGCCACGGTTATAATTCATCACCGCATTCTGATGTTGGCCGAGTCCATAGATCCCTTCTTCCGCATTGACAATAAAGTCTTGGTTAATGTGATAAAATGCATCACCTTGATAACTATTAGCTAAAAAAGAACTTGAATTCCGCTTTGCTTCTTTCAAGATGGATTGCCCCTTAAGGTCAAAAAATTCCACTTTGCCGTTCATCAAGGAAACCACTGCCTGCATATTGGCCGTTTGTACATTTACCGTAGAGTCGGTCGAGCTTACCGCAAGTGATTTTACTTGCCGGCGCAGTGAATCGACGATCACTAAGCTCGTTTGTCCCGGTAAGATTGCACCAGCTGGAACAGCTGTGACACGCACAATCTTGTCAGTTACGACATCCAAATAAATATCCTGATCAATGGAGGTCTCCGAATTTTTGAAGCTGACCTTAATACCGGAAGGCATTTTTTCATAATGAGCTTTATTGGCTTGGCTAAATCCCTGCTGCACGATTGCGAAGAGCATCAAACCACTTAAAGCGTACGTTAAGTTGCGCATTTAAATAAGATTTATTGGTTATTATATTCCCTTGGTTATTACGCGTCCTTTCCTATTGAAAGAACAGATCAAATATAGAATGCAACCGGTTGTATAAGGGGTATATTTTGTTAACTTTTAGGGGTTATTTTGTTAACTTATGCGGGGATACTGGCGAAAAACACTATCGACAATTCACTTATTTACAAGCTTTTTCGATAAAAAGACGGCAGGTTACCAAATGCAGATTTAAAATATTTGCTGAATTGTTTCGGATTTCCGAATCCTACTTCATAAGCAATTTCAGCCATCGATAATTTCGAGTTCTGAACCAGATGCATGGCACGTTTGAGCCGAATATGTCGGATGTATTCCATCGGTGAATAGCCTGTGATGGCAAGCACCTTTTTATAAAGCCCTACGCGCGTGATGTTCATTCTTTTGGCAAGCAGTTCGACAGAAAGCGAAGAGTCACTGAGATCCTGTTCAATTTCCATTACCAGCGCACGGATAAATTGTTCATCAGCAGATGCGATATCGGGCTGCGTCAGATTAACATTAATCTGTTTTTTATACCGTTTTACCATTGTCTGTTGTTGATGGAGTATCTGCGCTAATTTTGAACGCAGCAGGTTAATATTAAAAGGCTTGTTGATATAATCTGTAGCACCCGACTCCAAGGCTTCCAGTTCAATTTTCTGATTGACTACGGCTGTTACAATCAGCACAGGGATATGGACCAGCTTGGCCTGGGCCTTTATAAACCGGCAAAATTCCAGTCCGCTCTCTCCAGGGAGGCTGAGATCGGTGATGATCAGATTGACCTCTTGCTTGCTTAGGATCAATTTTGCATCATTGATGCTTTGCACAGCGTGGATTAGGTAGGCTGAACTCAGGCTCCGCTCCAGGTAATGGAGGAAGTCGATATCATCTTCGACCAATAAAATAGCGGGTTTATCCTGCTTATCGCTTTCGACAGGATCGACACTCGCTTCGGCCTTATGTATGGGTAGCTGAACTTTAAAAATCGTCCAGTGCACATTGCTGCTCAGCGCGATAGTTCCGCCCAAGAATTCGACATAGTCTTTAACAATAGAAAGCCCGATTCCCGTACCCTGATTCAGTTTTCCATTGGGCACATCCAGTTGCATGTAACGTTCAAATACGCGGGCTTGTAGGTTTTCGGGAATCGCTGTACCCTGATTTTGAACTTCAATACGCAGCATCTTTCCTGTTTCGTGTTCAGTGACTTCGGCATTGAATGCCACAATGCCGGATACCGGGCTAAACTTGATCGCATTTGACATCAGATTGAAAATAATGCTTTCCAATTTGTTTTTGTCAAACCAGGACAGATAGGTGTCTGGAGCGATATTGACCTGCAGCGAGATCTGATTGCTTTGCGCTATCCCGGCAAAGGCATCAAGCATTTCGCGGATAAATCCCATGAGGTCCCCATAAGCTTCGTTCAGCTCAAGCTCACTTTTCTCCAATTTTCTAAAGTCCAGCAGCTGATTGACCAATTTAAGCAGACGGTCTGCATTCTTCTTGATTAAGTTTAGGTCGGCTTTTTTTTCTGGATGCTGCTCTTCATCCAGCAGCTGCTGCGCTGGAGTTAGAATCAAACTGATCGGAGTTCTGAATTCATGACTTATATTGGTAAAGAAACGTGTTTTCAACGCATCCAGTTCCTTTGCCTGTGCAGCCTGTTCCTGGGCGAGGTAGAGTTGATTGCGCGTCTTGACACGTAGTTTTGTCAAATAAAAATAAGCCCATAGGACGATCAGTACCAGGCTGGCATAGAAAAGAAAGGCCCAAGCCGAACGCCAAAAAGGTGGCTGTATATCGATTGTTAGGAGCAGCACGCCCTCAGACCAGCTATTCGAATCGATGGCGTGCCGAATATACAAATTGTAGCTTCGGGTGTCTAGATTGGTGAAATTGGCGCGCATGGTTGCCGGTTCAAAATCAAACCATTCATCACTTAGACCAGCAAGCTGATATTGGTAGAGTCCATTATGCTGTTGCAGGTAGTCAAAGGTAGAGAACTCCAGCGAAATGGCATTGAGGTTGTAAGGAAGACTCAGTTCTTTAAGATTATTCAGGGCTTGATCGTAAATGACCCGGCCCGAAAATTCCTCACCTACGGCTATCCGCTTGTTAAATAAATAAAGATTGGACAAAAGCGGTAAGACCAGTTCACTTTCGCTGCTAATTTTCTTAGGGTCGATAAAATTGAATCCCTTTGGCCCACCAAAGACAAGTCTTCCGTCCCGCATTTTTAAAGCGGCGTTTTCATTGAATACATTCCCCTGAAGGCCTGATTCCCTTGTAAAATTGCGGATGATGAACTTCTCGGCCTGCCCTTTGCCGACAATCGCCGACAGTCCTTTGTTTGTTGAAGCCCAGATTCCCCCCTGATTATCGACCAAGAGCGCCAGGATCGCATCGTCGCTGAGTCCATCCTGCTGTGTGAGATAGCTTACTTTTGTACCGTCGATTACATGCAAGCCCTCTTGTGTTGCTACCCAAATACGACCAGTTTTGTCCTCTTTAATATCATAAATCAGATCATTCATAAGTTTCATGGGCGAACTGGATGTATTCATATAGCTAATCTTGTCGTCGGGAGCCAACAATGCCAAACCTGTCGCTGTGCCGATCCAGAGCCGTTTTTTTGAATCTTCAAACAAGACAGAGATATAATTGCTGTTAATGGTTTGTCCCTGCCGAGTATACGCTCTCGAAAACTGTTCTGTCTTTTTATCAAACAGGTACAAGCCAGCACTTAAGGTTCCTATCCAAAATCGATGTTGACTATCCTCGTAGATCTCCCATACACTATCGTCGTTCAACTTTCCAGGTGCCGAATCACGGTGGAAAACCTTAAAACTTTTGCCGTCGAATCGACACATACCACCTCGATAAGTTCCGATCCACAGCTTATCTTCCGTATCCAGCAATAAGGAAACAATCACGTTGGAGCTCAAACTGTTGGGATCCTGAGGATCATGCAGGTATTGCGTGAATGTTTTCTGACTGCTATTATAATAGAGCAATCCCCCACCGTTTGTCCCGATCCATAGATTACCCTTTCGATCCTGTACAAACTTATTGACATCGTCAAAGGGAAGCGATTTAGGAAGCCCTGGATAGTTCCTGATTAAAGAGAATAACAACAGCTTGGGATGATAATAACTGATGCCACCTTTATAGGTTCCCGCCCATATGATACCTGACTTATCCCGATATAAAGCCGTTATGCTATTGTAAGGTAGGCTCCGTAAATCATATTTATCGTTAGCGAGGATCTGTACACTTTTTGTTTTTTTATCATAAACATTGATCCCACCATGATCAGTTCCTAGCCAAAGATGCCCTTGATCATCTTGCACGATATTGCCTACAAAAGGATTGGACAGTTCTTTTTGGAGGTGTTGAATTGATCCATCTTTCGGGTCAAGCCAGTATACACCAATTGGAATGTCTTTTGAGAAAATCCATATCGCCCCTTCCCGGTCGGCAAATAGATTATAATTTACCAGCTTACTGCTGATCGGCAATAGGCTGGTTTTGGTACTGCGCAATGATTTGGTATCGATGTGGCCCAACAGGCCATTTTCGTAGATTACCCAGATCGTGTGCCCTTGACCAGCTATCACATCAGCGATTCGGTTGTTTTTTGTCAACGACGGTACAGTACGATAGATTTTCTTTAGGCTATCGTACAAGATCAGCGAACGATCGCTATACAATAATGCGAAGGTCTGCCCTTCCAGCGGCCTTATCGTGTGTACGTCTTTGACGGGCAGCTTTAAGTGGGTCAGTATGGAATCAAGCTGCTGGACGATAATGCCTGAGTGCTGATCATACACATTCATCCGATTGCTGGTGCGAATCCATACATTGCCTTCTGGTCCCTCAAAGATTGCGGAAATTGCATTTCCACTCAGGCCGGTACGTTTATTGGCGGAATAGCGAAAATTTGTGAATTGCGTCCCATCAAATCGGCTCAGACCAGATTCGGTACCAAACCAGAGGTAATTGTACTTATCCCTGAGTGCACAATTGACATGATTATGGACCAGGCCCTGGTCAGAGGTTAAGGTTTTAAACGCATAGGTATTGACCTGGCTCCAAGCTGACGATTGCCCTAAGAAAAGGAGAAGAAAGAGTTGGAGATAAGCGAATAAAAAAGACTTAAGCTGCTGCATTGGTTATCATCTCCCCAATGATACAAAAATTGAGTAAATACAGCAAATCAAGTTGCTATTAATATAAGCTTTAGCATGAGCCCCATATTTTTTATCCTATAAACTAGGTTACCACATTGAGATCAAGTTCGTGAGTTAAACCTAAATAACACCATTTTTATAGGGATATAGCAGGGGGTTAACAAGGGTTTACCCCTGTTATACCCCTGTTAACCCCCTGTTACCCCCCAGTTAAACCCCTCCTACTGGTTGAACTCGTATAAATTAATTGATACGTTTAACCACTCTAAACAATCGTTAAAATCCAAGAAAGAAATTGACTTATAAGGAAGAGATGGACAGCGTAAAAAAAGCGAAACAACGCTACATAGAACGTGCAATATTAGTCATAAAAGACAAAAGTTAATACCATAGACCTGATTCATTTCGACAATTGAATACTTTACTGAAATTGCTTAGGCCTGTCTTTTTCTGCTGCTCTTGCGGCAATCTCATCAATGCGTTTTTTGCGGGTATCTGGTCTTTTGGCGAGAACAATCCATTGCAACATCATTTTTTTGACGGATTTACTCAATCCAAGAAAATAATCTTTTGAACCAGCATAATGTTGAAATGCTTCATCCAGATCCTCGGGAATAATTAATTCTTCCACACTGTCCAAAATTGACCAAGAGCCATTTTCTTGTGCTATTTTTATAACCTCATGCCCCGCTGGAGTCATTAGATTCGCATCGATTAGTTTTTTAACTTTTTCTTTGTTAATTTTAGACCAGGTACTATTGGGTTTTCTTCGGCTAAATAACTGCATGAATGAATAGGCATCAATCGGCCTCCGTGTGCTATCAATCCAACCAAAACACAATGCTTCATCCACAAGTTCAGTCCAGTTGACCACCGGTAAATTTGATTTTTTAGTATTACAGATCACCCAAATTGATTGTGCTATATGATGATTGTTTTCGAGCCAAAATCGCCATTCTTCTTTTGTATTCAGGTAAATAGTGACTCTCTCCGCCGAATTCTGTTTGATCATTGATATAGTTTTTTAGTCCTTACTGGTATGGATAAAATTTGTCTATTGTGAAAATACGTTTTTTTTGAATACTAGTCATCCATGTTTTGCAGAACAACAACGACCAGCTTGTCCTATTGACAAACTCAAATTAGTCAGCAGCATTTTCATTCTTAAATTTTAAGAATATATCTTTTGGGAACTAATAGAAGTATTAAGAGTAGAACAATCTGTATGCAGATTACAAAAAACAAAATAGTCTGAGTTCGAAAAGCAAGTTCAGAGACTCGTTTTGCGTTTCTGCGCCGTAAATCGATCTGATTTTTCAGCACATGCTTTTCACAGCTATCAATATCAGCCTGCTGCTCTATTTTCCATTTTTCCTCGCTTGCCAAATGATTATTTTTTGTAGGTGCCAAGTCGATAGCGTCGAATAGCGTAAAAAAAAACCAGCAACAGCCAATAATGGTAATTGAAGTCAAGCTAATCAGGATTTTCTTTATCATACGTATTTATTTTTGCATTTCGTTTCAAATAATAAGCCCTTAAAAAAATTACAATCAACACAGCTGTTAATCCCGAGACCAGAAAAGACGAAAACTGGAAAATAGCTTCACCAAACGCTTTACTGTCGCCAAAACACTGTACTGAGTTTCCCCATATATCAGTGCCCATAGCCCCCTCATAAATACATTTCCGACAAGCCCAATATTCGGGAAGTATAATTCCGAGATAAATTGGTAACAAAATACCATAACAAGTAAGCAGAATAATTGTTATTGCACGAATCAATTTCATATGATCTATATACCTAAACCTTTTATTCGTTAAACACCACAATCGCCAATTTACAGTTTTACAATAGCTAAAAAATCGATAGTTTATATGTGTTGGCAATCATTTATAATTCGTTAGTGATCCATCAATTTACACAAACGTTTGTGTATTCAATTTACTTGAATCTCTAATTTATTCTCAGTATACTCGTGATAACATTATAATCAATTACCCAGAACAGTGGTTCAAAAAATAGACTAAACAGACAGCAAAGCAACATTACCGGAATACGGACTAATATATTCTTATAGCAACATATTTTAAAACGCTAAAAAAATGAAACAGATTGGCTTAAAAATCAAACAGGAATGGAAGTTTCTTTCCATATTCGTCATCTGCTCTTTACCCGGCTTATTCAGCATGGCACAATCCAACACGCCGGTTCTCCGTATCGGTATCATGGCCGATATGCAATACGCAGACAAAACAGACCACGGTAGCCGGTTCTACCACAATTCTTTAATGAAAGTCGATACCGCTGTAGACTTCTTTAATCGCAATAAAGTCGATTTTTCATTGGTTCTTGGCGATCTTGTCGACGAAGGTCCAAAAGATCTACCTGTATTGTTAAAACATCTCTACCCTTTAAAAAAACCGATGTATTGTCTACTTGGCAACCATGACTATGTCAGCGTATCTAAACCAGATCTTCTGCACACCACTTTTGGGATGCCAGCTAAATACTACGCATTTACAAAAGGGAAATGGCGATTTGTTTTCTTAAATACGAATGCGCTCAGTGAATATGCCACAACGCCCAATTCAGCAGACCAACGTGAATGGAAAATCTTGGTGGGTAGCCTACAGGCAGACGGAAGGAAAAATACGCAACCCTGGAATGGCGGAGTTGATCATAAACAACTCCTATGGTTGCAAAACGAACTTGCCCGAGCGCGGAAAAATAAGGAGCATGTGATCGTATTGACACATCATCCCTTATTGCCAGAAAATGGTTATGAAACACTCAATAATAGGCCAGTTCTTGATATACTCTACAAATTCCCAGAAGTTAAACTGGTACTTTCCGGTCATAATCATAAAGGCAATTATGTGATGGTAAACAATATTCCTTTTGTGACCATGGAAGGTATGATAGAAACACCCACAAGCAATGCCTATGGTCTTTTGGAGCTTTATCCGGAAGAAATCAAAATCAAAGGCCAGGGTAGACTCAGTTCAAGAGTTTTTAAATTATCATCCAAATAAGGCTCAATCGGGCGATTAAAAAACTCGCCATAAATGAAATTTAAATAAAACACCCCCAACAGCGAAAGCCGTTGAGGGTGTTTTTTATTGAATGGGTTTAGTGAATACACTATTCTAGGGTTGGATTAAATGTTCCGCCCCAATCTTTATTCTGCTTGATATTCGGATTTTTATCAATGACTGATTGTGCTATTGGAAAGAAATAATAGGTATCTGGTACCAGGTTCACTTTGTTTCCTGTACTAGGCACCTGCAAGACACTATATTTAAACTGATTCTCTTTCAACGTGTATGTTTTGGCCAATACATTTGCATCTTCCAGTTTCATTTCAGTTCCATTAGCATTGATCGCAATAGCTTCAACTCCATGCTTTGTCGTATTGTTTAGTATATTTAACTTACGTAACCGTCGTAAATCCCAAAAACGATGTCCTTCAAAGCAGAACTCAATATTACGCTCTGCTAAAATGGCTTCACGCATTTGCTCTTTCGTAGTCGCTGCAATACCATATTTATTATCCGCACCAGGTTCTATACCCGCTCTTTTTCTGATCTGTGTCACCAAATCTAAGGCTGTCGCAAAGTCTCCGATTTCATTTGCTGTTTCAGCATAATTCAACAGGACTTCGGCATAGCGCATCAAGACAAAATCCACATCATACTGGGTTTCCACTTCGGTCTGTTTTAATGATAATTTAGAGTTTTTTAAGATAAAAAATCCACTATATCGATCCAAATTGGAAGAAGGTGTTTTTGCGTTAGGGTTTATACCAAAGTCATCTAAAGCCGGAGCAATACCTACAGAAGTGTATTGTCGTTTGCCGGTCTTTCCTGAAACCTCATAAATCTTGGCATTCCACACAATGGATTTATCAAAACGCGGATCGCGGTTTTCCCAATAGGATTGCAAAAATTGATCTTCTGTCTTATAGTATTTGCCCGTTTGATCGGAATAAAGCTTTCCATCTTTCATTGGAAAAGCTTTTACAAATTCCCAGGATGGAACGGAACCCGCTGGCCCTCTACTTTCGGAGCCGGGTCGTACGCCATTATCCCAATTAGCGACTTTATTTGGATAAGTATTAATCACAGCAAAAACAACCTCTGGTCCTTTTTCAACCAGCGCAATATTGGAATAATCTGGAGTCAAACTATAGCCATCCGCTTTAAGTTGCTCATAAGCCAATTTATTCGCAGTGTTGGCTTCCTGCCAATAGGCATTTCCATAAGGATTGGAAGGATTAAACTGGGGTGAAGCTTTATATAACAATACTTTCGCTTTAAAAGCTGCCGCAAAATCACCGTCAACCTTTCCATAATCTGCCGTACCCTTGGCAATCGTTTTTGGCAGTAAGGAAATAGCCTGATCCAAATCTTTGATCATCAGATCAAAACACTCTTTTGTAGAATTGCGGGGTACATTAAGATCATCATTTTTTAAATCTTGAGGTACCGTAATATAAGGGACCCCACCATGAATCCTGACCATATTAAAATACATATAGGCACGGAGAAACAAAGACTGCCCAATCACCGCATTTTTGAAGTCCGCTTTTAGCACAGTACTTTCACCAACTTTCTGGATCGCCGTATTAATTTTTCGGATGGTTGTATAATCCCAGGATTTGTAAGAACCATTGTTGACGGTGACCGCATCCAAAGGGAAAGCGATGCCAATTAGTTGTTCCGAATTTCCATCCGCACCAGCGTTCCAGTTGCCAAATAGTGGATATAGATTGGCAAGATAGCCGTTGACTAGATTTGGATCGGCCCATACTTTAGCTTCATCCAGCGAATTGAGATCTTCAATGTCCAGCACATTTTTACAGGAAGACATACACAGAGCCAACGCTATTAAAGGATAATATATTTTTTTCATCTTTTTTTCATTTAAAATTTAACATCAAGTCCAAACGTAAAGGTTTTCATGACTGGATAAGAATCATACAGCTTTTGTTCCGGATCATGGAATTCTTTCATCGGCGAAAAAACAAACAAATTGGTTCCATTGAAAAACAGGTTGACATCTTTTACACGGATCTTCTCGGTCATGCTTTTCGGCAATCGGTAAGACACGTTAACATCGCGTAAACGCAGATAGGCTCCATTTCTTATCCAGAACGACGAAGGAGCTGCACCAGACTCAGCCCAACCAGAATAGCCTGTTGGACGAGGGTATTTCGCATTGGTATTATCCGGCGTCCAGACATCGGAAGCCCAAATCGGGTAATATGGACGGAAAGTATCGCCATGCTGACGCATTCCACCACCTTCTTGATTGCTGATCATCCGATCATAAGCAAGAACCCCCTGAAATAATGTCGAGACATAGAAGCCTTTCCAGCTCGCATTGAAGCCAAACCCGTAATTGATGCGCGGAGAATTATTGTCTGACAATAACTGCAAATCGTTATCATCAATTTTCCCATCCGGACCTCCTGAGTAGTTCGCCCCTTGAATATCTTTATATAAGATCATCCCAGGAAAAGGATCCCTTCCGTAGGTCTTAAATCCTTTTGCTTTCAGTGCGTCGGCTTCAGCCTGTGTCCTTACTAAACCCAGTGCCTCTAAGCCGATAATTCTATTTTCTGGCCGCCCAATTCTGGAACGAAAGTTCTGCGGTTGGCCGGCAGCATACGCCGGTTCCTCGTCAATGATATCCCAGCGGTCTTTTGCATAACCCAGATTCCCATTGAGCCCATAGGTCACCTCGCCCACCTTATCATTCCAGTTCAACGAAATCTCCCCGCCTTTGTAACTTCTTGCGGCATAGTTTTCAGGAGCAAGTGCGCGACCATAGTTATCCGGAACTTTCAGTGATCTTGGTCCTAGGATGTTCGTTTCCTTACGTGAAAACAGATCTAGGCTACCGGTCAGCTTATTCTTAATAAATCCAAAATCCAAACCGAGATTGACGCTTTTAGAAGTCGTCCAAGTGAGGTTCTGCGTCGGTGTTGCACCATACGCAATACCATTGTAATAGCGATCTCCGAACATATAGCCACCAGAGCTGTAATATTTTTCCAGATAGCCAAACTGACCGATTCGATTAGCATTTACATCCAAATCATTACCCGTTGTACCGTAAGAAGCTCTGAACTTCAAGTCTGATATCGTATTCTTTATATCCGTAAAGAAGTTCTCGTCCGATACACGCCAGGCTGCCGAGACTGAAGGAAAAAAGCCCCACCGTTTATCGCTAGGAAACAAAGGTGATCCATCGTAGCGGAAAGAAAACTCCGCAATATACTTATCTGCATAATTATAATTAGCACGCCCAATCACGCCGCGTCTTGAATCAATTGTTTCATTGGCAGTTGTCGACCTAAAGTTCCGATCTGTAGGATAAATAAACATCTGATCCAGGGCTGTAATCGGATTCTCTGCCCGTGAAGTAACGTACGTCCCTCCTTTTTTGGACTGCTCATAAACCAATGTCCCATCGACGGAATGTTTACCAAATTTGCGGTTATAGTTTAAAAACCAGTTTACCTGATATTCCCACAATCGTTGTGGGCTGTAATCCATGAAAGGCTGACTCTGACTAAAAGTAAAGATATTGATATTCGCTTCCGAAGGTGGGGCCGGTATAAAGCGGTTGTCATTTGGATTCAGTGAAGTAAAGGTGTAGTTTTTTTGAAAGCTCATATAGCGCTTGCGCATATAGTCACTGGCAAGATAACTCCCCACAAGTTTTGTCGATAGACCTTGTACCAATTTATCCAGCTTCAAATTTAGGGTCATAATAGGATTAACCTGCCGCACTTTGCGGTCGATATAACGATCCCCGATGACCTGATCGATCACATTCCATGCCTGCCAGCTTCCCATAGGTGTCTGTACGGGATAAGCCGTTGGCGTATTGCTCGGTGTTCCGTCTGCATTCAAGTAAAACGGATACATCTTTGGCCAGTTGAAGGTAACACGGTAGAAATCGGATACATCAAAATCATCATCATTGGAAGATGTGCTAAAAGGCCAAAAAAAGCGCTTCGAGTTGGTCTGGTTAGCTGAAATATTAAAATCCATGCTAAAATCTTCGGTAATCTGCGCGGAGATATTGCTGCGCAAATTGAACTTCTCATGGTCCAAAGATTTATAGGATCCATTTTCTTTGCGGTAGCTCAGCAAGCTATAATAAGTAATTTTGTCGCCACCACCATTGACCGATATGGATTGGCGATGGGTAAATGGATTGCGCCAGATCACATCATTTGCATTGTAATTTTTATCCTTGAAATAATCAAACTCTTTTTGTCCATTTGGGATGGAAAGACCGCGAAATTCGGCGACCCTATTTTGATAGGTGAGTTCATCTTGTGCAGTCGTTAAATTCGCAAGAAGTTCCTGTGTTGGCGTATTAAAAGTATAATTACTTTGTACATTAAAAACTGGTGCTTGCGCTGTTCCTTTTTTCGTCGTCACAACGACAACGCCATTACCCGCCCGGGTGCCGTACACTGCGGCAGTCGCTGCATCTTTTAAGAAGGTCATTTGGTCGACCTCGTTCGCTTCAAGCACATCAAATGCAGCTTTATCGCGGACCACACCATCAATTACATAAAGTGGCTCGGCAAAACTCCCCCGGATACGCAGGCTCGACGATGCTCCAGCCATCCCCGAAGTATTGGTGACATTGACCCCCGCTGCTCTACCGGCAAGTGAATTGGAAAGATTTGAACTGGGGATATTCTTTAGCTGTTCTGCATTGACGGTAGCGACGGAACCGGTGATATTCCCTTTCCGCTGCTTACCATAGCCAATGATCACGACCTCTTCAAGCGCCTGATCACTCGAAACCATAACAACACTGATGTTGCCTGCGGAAACGGCTACCTCCTGTTTTGTAAAGCCTTGGTAGTTCACGACCAAAACATCACCACGCTTGGCCCGAATAGAAAAAATACCTTGTTGATTGGAGGATGCTTGAACGGATGTTCCTTTGACGGTGATGGTAGCGCCGGCTAATGCCTGACCTTTCTCATCTTTGACGATCCCTGTAACCTGATCTTGATCGACAATAGCATTGATCGGATCCAGATTCAGTGCGTAAGAATCAGGCTGACTAAACAGCAGGCAGAGCCCCAAAAGGCTAATGGGTCTCGCCTTTCCATGAAGAAAAAAATTTCTCATCATAATTACAAATTGGTTTAAAATAATAAAGAACCCTTAGGCTCAACTTTGGTTTATTTACTTAGCCTGCTTTTCTTTTTGTAAAAAACAGCAAAAGTGGATTAGATTGTCTACTAAATTTAAAAAACAAATTCTTATTTACGAAATTAACATGATTTTTTAATCCGAAGTTCACATAAACGTTACATGCTGAAATAGGGAATGGAAATGGCTGACACAGCAGTGCCGATCTTCAGGTAGAACACCTAAAAACTGTAGTGAATACAGGGGTTTAAAGTGGATTTATACCCCTGTACGAATACTATCTAGGAAATTTTGTTTTGAGGCAAGCCGAATACGATCAATGTAGAGACCCCGAATGGGGCTTAAAAAAATGAGCCTAAAACTGTAAGCTAGCGTTTAAACAAAATTGTCTCCCGTTATATGTTGGAAGCACAACATAGCTCTTTTTCGAATTCTGTAATCGACTGTCTACCAAAGGGAGCAACCAATAGGCGATTTTAGTACTTAAGATACCGACCCCAGCTCCCATAGCGATATCCGAGAACCAATGCTTGTCGTTGTACATCCGCAGATAACCGGTACCTGCTGCAACAGCATATCCTGCAATACCGTACCAAATTGACTCCTGTCTATATTCCTGCCAAAACAGTTCGGCACCAACGAACGCAGTAGCAGCATGCCCCGAAGGAAAGGAATTATTCGCTGAACTATCAGGCCGCCATACGGGAATGGTGGATTTCATAATTTTCACGGTTGAAGTCATGATAATATTAGAAACCGCTGTCGTAAACAGGCGTTGTTTAAGGTTATGTTTGGCAGGCACCCCTACCGCGTCCAAAACAAATACTCCGGCAGTTCCAGCAAAGCGGGTGAAATCGTCCAACTTAATTTTTCGGCTAGTTCCTCTCGATACGCCGTCTCTAATGTCTTCATCTATCCCCTTTAAAAAAGGATTTCCTTTGGCAACGACACCATAGGTGATCAGTCCTACAGGAACAGCCAGTTCCTTGTAAGGAACTTTCTTAAAAAAATGAGATCCGCGGCTCGAATCCGACGGTTGTTCCGACAGAATTTGGGCAATTGAGGTAGCCGGTACTACAAAAAGTGAAACCAGGATACAATAAAAAACAAAGTATCTTTTGTAAGTGCTCATTTTATCCGTATTTATTTTATCGTGCGCAAAGATAATATTAAAATATCCAGTAAAAAAAGACAACGGGCATTGTCAACTCGGAAACTAAGCATCTTGCATCCACCTTCGTCAGAGGGTCAGCTTCCCTTATAGGTTGAATAGCCGTAGGGCGAAAGCGTAATCGGCACATGAAGATGTGTCTGCTCAAAAAGCGTAAACAAAAGTCCGCTGTTTCATGAATTGATGTGAACAGCGGGCTTTAGATTTAAAATTTATGTATGATCAAAGTCCTATCGTCACACCATTGGCAATGACCGCATCTTTTTTCACAACAACAATCCCATCACAGATCATATGCGTATCAAAATCGCCATCATTCAAACCCGGTCCACCAATGATACGAACGTCATCTCCAATTCGGCAGTTCTTATCCAAGATTGCGTTTTCGATATAACAACGTTTACCTACACCTACCGGTGGTGGCTTTTGTGTATTTCCCAACTCCAATACTTCTTCCAACTGCTCATAGTAATCAGTTCCCATCATGTAGGTCGATTTAATAACCGTTCCTTCACCAATACGGGAACGTATCCCAATAACAGACCTCTCCAGTTTATCGCCATTTAAAATACATCCATCGGCAATTACCGTATTATTTAACGTTGTACCCGAAATTTTCGAAGGCGGGAGCATCCGCGCACGTGTATACACGGTTTCATTAAACAAATTGAAATCCGGAATATCATCTGTCAATCCAATATTGGCATCAAAAAATGATTTGATGGTCCCGATATCGGTCCAATACCCATCAAATTGATAGCTCAATACCCGAAGTGCTTCGATAGCATCAGGTATAATTTCTTTACCAAAATCCATCCCCGGGTTGGCGATCAAAAGGTTGCGCAATATGTTTTTTGAGAAAACATAAATCCCCATAGATGCCAAATAATGCCTTCCCTGTTTATGCAAAACCGCTGAAACCTCTGAGGTCCAATTTAATACTTCATCCTTATCGGGCTTTTCGACAAAAGCAGTAATCTCATTCGCTTCGTTCGCTTTTAAAATACCAAATCCCGTAGCATCTTTACCATTGACTGGTATCGTAGCGATGGTAACATCGCCTCCATTTTCAACATGGAAATCAATCAGCTTTGAATAATCCATTTGGTACAACTGATCACCAGACAATACAAGAATGTAGTCGTAATCGACATTAAGGAGATGCTTCTGCGTGCGCCTGACCGCATCAGCGGTACCCTCAAACCAACGATCGCCCTCATTGGTCTGCTCTGCAGCCAAGATGTCGACAAAGCCCTTACTGAAAATGCTGAAATTGTAAGAATTTTTGATGTGTGTGTTCAAAGAGGCTGAATTGAACTGCGTCAGTACGAAGATCTTATTATAGCCTGAATTCAAACAGTTCGAAATCGGAATATCGACCAAACGGTATTTTCCAGCTATTGGAACCGCTGGTTTCGAACGCTGTTGCGTCAATGGGAAAAGGCGCGACCCTCGACCTCCTCCCAATACAAGGGAAACTACTTTGTGTATCATACCTCAATCCATTAATTGGTTATAAAACTATTATCTTCAAGAATAGGGACCTGATCAGGTTTACACTCGAGATCCTTTAAATTCAGGTTTAAGAATCCTTATTAAATTAGCAATTTTTCGGATAAGAAGCAAACAGCAATTTTGATCATTGATTCTTTTTACAATAAAGGTAATCCCCGAAAAACGAACAGAACCATTCTTAATTTTAACCGATTAAAAGACGATGATTACAAGTCCGTGTCTCCCGTAGATTTAATATCCAAATAGACCACTGAATAAAAAAAGGCAGTAGATATAACCAACAAGCAATAGATTAATACCTATTTGCGGATATTTCTTTTGCGTAAATAACCATAGGATCTCAATAAAGGCATAAACAGACAAGGGTGCCGCAAGACTGACTGTCATAAAATAGAGTAAATATCCTGCCCCCAAACCATCATTTTGTTGCTTAAGAATCAAATATGGGACAAGAAGTAGCAGGAAGGCGATACAAACCACAGAAAACCGGATAAAAAAATGTCGTCTCAATTTTCTATCTCCTTTAAGAGGTTTGTACACAAACATAATTGATCCTGATATATAGACAGTTAACAGCACATAACCGATATAGTGATGCGCGCTCTCCAAACCATTCCAATCTTGGTTAGCATATGCAAGACCAACAATTAGAAATAAAACAATAAATAAGACTACTTTAATATAATTCATCTAAAAACACAGGCTACTTGCCCTACTAGAGTAATTGAACGCTATAAATTTTAATATCGTATGGAACGCAAGTGAATTACAACACTTTGCTCCTTTTCGATAGCTCCCAAAATTGAAATTAGATGATCAACTTCCGAGAGGATAGCTAAACGCAATTTTCATTGGAGAGAAGCACGCTATTGACCTAATATTTATGTAAATTGCTAAAGTATATAGAACAAAATAGCTATGGATTCTTCACTATTGGATGAAAACTATTGGGATGAACGTTATAAGACCCAATCGAAAGGCTGGGATATTGGCTACGCATCCCCTGCAATCATCAACTATGCAGCGGGGTCTATTGCTAAAGATGCGGCAATTTTAATTCCCGGTTGTGGAAATGCTTACGAGGCGAAGGCTCTCCTTGCCATGGGGTTTAGTCAAATTACCTTACTTGATATCGCCCCAACACTCGTTGCAAAGGTAAAAAGGGAATTCGAAAATAACCCTAACATCCAAATTCTATGTCAAGATTTCTTCCAGCACCAGGGCCAGTACGACTATATAATTGAGCAAACCTTTTTTTGTGCACTGGATCCTTCATTACGCCCCAGCTATGTACAACAAATGCATACTTTGCTCAAGCCTCAGGGTATACTGATGGGTTTATTGTTCAAACGGGAATTTGCGCAGCAAGGCCCACCTTTCGGTGGAGATCAAACAGAATACCAACAATTATTCAAATCTAAATTTGACATTTTACACCTGGCAGATTCCACCAATAGTATTCCCCAAAGACAGGGAAATGAACTGTTTTTTGAGCTGCGCAAAAAATTGTCTACTTGTCCGGCATGACCCGATAAGTGGGATCTTCGACGATATTGACCTTCACAATGTCTGCTGCATCTTTTAGCAGTGAGCGACAATCCTCACTGAGATGCCACAATTCGATCTTTTTCCCTTGTGCGGCATAGCGTTCGGTAATTTTGTTAAGCGCATCCACAGCGGACATATCCACCACACGACTCTCCTTAAAATCTAAAATCACACGGTCAGGATCTTCCAAAACATCAAATTTATCCAAAAAATTAGCTGTCGAACCAAAGAAAAGCGGTCCATAAATTTCATAATGCTTGATGCCCTCGGCATCCAAATATTTTCTTGCCCGAATGCGCTTTGCATTGTCCCAGGCAAATACAAGTGCGGATACCACGACACCAATAAGCACCGCCAGTGCTAAATTATGTAAAACCACCGTAATCGCTGCGACAAGAATACCAACGAAAATATCTGATTTGGGAAATTTATTGACAATACGCAAGCTCACCCATTGGAAGGTACCTATTGCCACCATCATCATCACACCGACCAGCGCTGCCATTGGTATCTGTTCAATGAAAGGAGCACCTACCAAAATAATCACTAAGATGGTCATGGCTCCAATAAAAGAAGAGAGCCTCGTGCGTGCACCAGCATTTAAATTGACCAGTGTTTGAGCAACCATAGCACATCCACCCATTCCTCCAAAAAATCCATTGATTGCATTGGCTACCCCTTGTGCCATGGATTCGCGGTTTGCATTTCCTTTGCTCGCGGTTATTTCGTCCACCATATTTAGTGTCAAAAGCGATTCCACCAACCCTACTCCGGCCATCACCAACGAATACGGAAAAATCAGTTGCAATGTTTCCCAGCTCAGGGGTACATTGGGTAAATGTAAATGGGGTAATGTCCCACTGACAGAGGCTATATCTACTACTTTTTTGGTATCAATTCCTAAAAGAGAAACCAAGCCAAACACAACGAGAATAGCGACTAAAGAGGCCGGGACTGCCTTTGTGATTCGAGGAAATCCAATCACGATCAACATCGTCAGTAGAGTCAGTCCGCCCATGATGTATAAGGTACTTCCCGACATCCACTCCACCCCCGATCCTGTATTCTCTTTAAATTGGACCACTTGCGCCATAAAAATAATGATGGCCAGTCCGTTTAAAAAACCGTACATCACAGGCTGCGGAATTAAGCGTACAAATTTCCCCCATTTAAAAAGTCCGACCAAAAATTGTAGAAGCCCCGCCAAGACGACAGCGGCAAAAAGATAATCAATACCGTGACTTGCCGCCAGGGCCATTAAAACAACCACTGTTGCACCAGCACCTCCAGAGACCATCCCTGGCCTGCCTCCCAAAACGGAAGTAATCAAACCCATTAAAAATGCTGCGTAAAGTCCCGTTAAAGGCGGTAATCCAGCTAAAATAGCAAACGAAAGTGATTCCGGAATCATCGTCATCGCGACCGTTAATCCTGCAAACAACTCATTCTTAAGATTGATCGATTTTATATTGAATATTTCAAAGGTATTGTTCATTTCTAAATTACTTGAACAGGATAATTGATGCAAAGGTACTAATCGCACAAACACTTTTATCCTATATTTGTTATTCTTTACAAATTTTATCGCAAAACAGTATGTTCATTTCGATCAAACAACGCATTAACCAACGTCACTATAGTCTCTTTATATTTATCTTTTGGGTGCTTGTCCAGCTCGGGAATATAGGACCAAGTAAGGCAGCACTCCTTCCAGCAAGAGACTCTTTAATGAATTCAGACAGCCTATTTCGAGCGACATCAGTCGAAAAAAATCACTTGTTCCACCGCGAGCAGCCAAAACCATGGAACAATCATCGTATCAATGTAAAACAAACAGACAGTCTATTTGATTACCAAAAAAAGAACTTCTTAAGGGCGGGAATTGAGTGGTTCTCCATCCAGGCTATTCCTGCCTCGGTTAATTACTTCATTCGAAAAGATCCTGTTTCCCATATTTCCTTTAAAAACTTCTTTAGCCATTTAAAACTGTCTGCCTGGACCTGGGACGACAATCTTTTTGCAACAAATCAAATGGCGCACCCTTATCACGGTCAGTTTTATTTCAATTCGTTCCGATCCAACAACTATAGTTTTCTACAATCAACAGCTGCAACCGTAGCTGGTAGCTATATCTGGGAAACTGCAGGTGAAACCGAACCCCCATCCATCAATGATATCATCAACACAAGCTTTGGGGGTACTATTTTAGGTGAAATGACCCATAGACTATCGCATCATATTCTTTCACGCCCAAGCCTAACTAAAGGACAACGTAATAAAAAAGAACTACTGGCCATGCTGATCAATCCGATAAACGGACTCAACCGACTGCTTGATGGGCGCTGGGGAGATAAGGTCAAGGGAGCTGTTATCGACAGTTCTTTAGTGCACACCGAAGTTGAATTGGGGCTAAGACGGTTTGATGCCAAAGAACATGACATCTTAAATAAAGGAAAGAATGACGTATATGCACGTATCAAACTGATTTACACCAACAATGATATAGACAAAAAGAAACCCTTTGATGACTTCTTCCTCAATTTGGAACTCGGATCAGATGATAGTTCCATTGTCAATGCGGTCAATGTCTATGCTTCGCTATATGGAAACCGTATTCTCTCTAATTTAACAGGACGCCACCGTGGTATCGTGTCTGCACATTTTGACTTTCTGCGCAATGAAGCTTTTTATTACGGATCCCAGAGCATCAATTACAATGTCTTTTCAAACTTCAATATTGGTAGCCGTACCAAGCTGACAACCATTCTTGGTGGTGGTCCGGTGGTATTGGCCGCTGTACCCGATCCCTACCTCCATTTTGGTGAAAGCCGCACATACGATTACGGACCCGGAGCTGATGTTAGGGCTTCGGCTACATTGAGCACATTAAACCGCTTTAAATTTGGTGTAGATTATCGTGGTGGATATTTTGTCACAATCAGTGGTAACAAATCCCACCATTTTCTTCATACGGCATCCACGAGTGCTTCAATGCGTATCTGGAAGAACTTTGGCGTCAACCTTTACTCTGGTTACTTTAGATTGGAAGGTCGTTATCAAGACCATAACAACGTCAACAAAGACTATCCTTTTGTCCGGATAGCCCTAGCCTACAACTCTGAATATTAGCTATAAAAAAAAGGCTTAACGCATTTGGTTAAGCCTTTCTCATCAATTTGTCCAATACTTCTTTAACGCTTCCTTTAAACGCGGGTCGTACCCGTATATATCCGGATAAGTAACAATTTTACCTTCGTCATCCAACCAAGTTGTATAATACGTGATATAAACTGGCATCTGCCGTTTTAGTGTTACCCAGCGAGACTTTGAAATGGAATCTGTCGTAATTTCTTTCGCAATTTTTTCGGCCTGTTTTTCATTATTGACAAGATAAGAAGCCAAATCCACAGGTTTTTCTACACGCACACAACCATGGCTGACCGCCCGGTTGCTTTGCCCAAACATTTGTTTTGCCGGCGTATCATGTAGATAAATAGAATAGGGATTCTCGAACAGGAACTTTACATTCCCCAATGAATTATCCGAACCGGGATTCTGTTTGAAACGAAAATTCTCCACAGAATCCGAATTCCAATTGACAGTTGTAGGATCCACTTGTTTACCTTTGTAATAAGCCACCATATTGCGCGACGCCAAATAGTTTGGATTATTCCGAACACTTGCCAATAATTCTTTCTTAACAATACTGCTTGGAATATTCCATACCGGATTAACTTGCATGGCATCCAACATCCCCTGCATCACAGGCGTCTCATGGTTCTCACCTTTCCGCGTATATGCCGGATTGTCTGTTTCACCCACACACACATTCATCAGTTGGCTTGTCTTCCCATCTTCCATGATATGTAAACGCTGTTCAGGTATGTTCACAAATACATATTTCTCCGGAAAAGCATCCCCCATCCAGCGCAATTTTTCCAATACCATTAACACCTGGCTTCGTTGTGCACTGTTTAGATTCCCATTTTCCAACAAATCTTGAAATCTAGTATAATATTGATTTTTAGGCTGTATATCGGCCAAGACGTTTCCGATTTTCACGCTGTCCAACAAGTTGACAACTTTGCCATAGCTCATACGTTTTTGAGGAACGAAATACCTTCCATAAAGGCGTTTGGGATTAACCACACCATATTTGATACTGCTGATATAAGCCACGAGTCCATCAGTGCTCAATAAGTCAAGCTTCGCCAATAAAGGATAAACTTCGGCAACATCTTTGCCCTTCAGTTTTCGAAGCGAAAACAACGTTTCCTTAATCGCAGCCGTATGGAAATAACTGGTCCGAATACCATGCTCTTCGCTTCGCTCGAAGTAAGTAATCATAGTATCGATACTACCATCAAAGAGATGTTCGGCAATTAAAGTCATCCCTTCAGTAGAATCCGATAATTCCTTCATCCAGCTCGGATTAACCAATTGGGATTTTTCCTTAGCATACACGTCACGGAAGACTTTTACGTAAGCAGCTGTGTCAAAATCCTTATAGGACTTATTTTCAAACTCCTTCGCCAGCACATCGCCATAAGTTGGAGGGTTATCTTTACAAGAAAAAAATACTACTGAAATAAATGAAATAAAAACTAAAAATCGTAACATATTACAAATCGTGAAAAAGAAATGGCTTCGCAATAATGAAGCCATTTTCTGGGGACAAAGATAAATAATTCTTATGGTCTAAAGAATCTTACCTGTCATTGAATCACTACAGAATCAATCACTGTATTTTTTCAGAAAATCTTCCAGCAATTCCACCATATCGGTATTGCCCAAAAAAGCTGCTGATCGTTGGTGCAAAGTTTTTGGCTCAATAGCTAGTATACGCTGAGATCCATTCGAAGCTTTACCTCCGGCCTGCTCGATAATAAAAGCGATTGGATTGCACTCATACATCAATCTCAGTTTCCCATTAGGGTGTGCAGAAGTCGTTGGATAAAGAAAGATGCCCCCTTTGAGGAGATTACGGTGAATATCGGCGACCATTGAGCCGATATACCGTGACGCATAGGGGCGTTTCGTTGCACTGTCTTCCATTTGGCAATATTTGATATATTGCTTGACGCCGTTTGGAAATTTGGAATAATTTCCCTCGTTAATTGAATAAATTTGGCCCGACGCCGGAATTTTCATATCGGGATGGGATAAACAAAACTCGCCGATCGATGGATCCAATGTGAATCCGTTTACGCCCTTTCCGGTTGTATACACCAACATGGTTGAACTACCATAGATCACATAACCTGCAGCGACCTGTTTCGTTCCATGTTGTAAAATATCATTGCTATTACAAGAAACACCCGTATCAGAAATTCGTCGATAAATGGAAAAAATAGTCCCCACAGATACGTTGACATCAATATTACTTGAGCCATCCAGCGGGTCAATACACACAATATATTTGGCATTTTTGGAAACCCCTGATTGGATGTAAACTGGATTTTCATGCTCCTCTGAGGCAACTACACAGCATTCGCCCCCACTTTGAAGTGCTTTGATAAACTGTTCATCAGCGTAAACATCCAGTTTCTTTTGTCCCTCGCCCTGCACATTGACCTGGCCTGCATCGCCTAAAATATCAACCAATCCCGCTTTATTTACCTCTCTATTTACAATTTTTGCCGCAATTCCAATATCGCGCAAGAGTCTAGAAAGCTCCCCTTTAGCATATGGAAAATCGGCCTGTTTTTCAATGATAAATTGACCTAGTGTAGTTATACCACTCATAATATTGTTTTATTGGATATTTGTTGCACAAAGCTAAAAAAGTTAAACAAACTTTAGCAAACACATGCTGCTCATATTTAGCATTTTAGCAGACCAAATACGCAATCGATTGCGCTAAGTTTTGAAAACTCTTCTTTGCTAAAACGATTATTAGCTATTAAAAAGATAATAAAAGGTGGAAAGCAGTGGATAAATTTCAAAGAGCGACGATTAGAAAAAAAAACAATAAATGCTAAGTATTTGGTAATTTTGGCTAAATATTCTGATACAATGCAACAACTTATACAGCTCATCGAAAAGGAAAAATTGGGAAGCCAATTGGTAAAACAGCACACGTTGATCATAGATGATAAACAGGTCGTTCACGGCGCCCTATTCATGGTCAAGACCACAAAAAAAACATTTAAATTAATGATCCCGGCGCCTTTTCATGAAGCATTGCTGAAAGAGCAGGTCAGCATCAATACATTGATCAAACATCCCCAAGTGATGCTATTAGCTTAATCAACGAGATATTCCAACCCCCATAGCTATCCCCAAAGCAAACAAAACATCGCTCGATTGTGTTTATCATAGCGTGATTTCGATGTTTTTCACATCACATTCCGTCTCCCGAAGACTATAAAGCTGGCTCGACCTAGAAAATGGGGCAAATTGAAAGCATATTATCAACGGGAAATTTTACAAAAAAACCCGGTAAAAGTGTAAAAATCAACTCGATATAACTTTTAACTTTAGGCAACAAAGACAACGCTATGCAACACCGCTATACACTTTCAGGAATGTCCTGTGATGGATGTAAAACAACAATCGAACATGCATTGAACGAGTTACCTGGGGTTCATGCCGAGGTGACTTTAAACCCGCCAAGCATCACAATAACATCCCAGAAACACATTCCGTTACAGCAATTACAGGAAATAATATCCAAATTGGGGCCATATCAAATCGGCGAAGCACATCAGCATACTTCCGAGGTTCCCTCCGATCAATCCATGGAAGTTCCGCCTATCCATAGCAAACAGCAACACAATCATTCCGCTCAGTCAAATGCGACAATGCATCAGTCACAAACATTAGCTACACCCGACAAAGCACATCATAGTACGTCTGCAGATAAATACTATTGTCCCATGCATTGCGAAGGCGAAAAGCTTTATGACTCACCAGGAAACTGCCCCGTATGCGGCATGAACCTGGAAAAAGTCCCCATGTTAAAGACAGACCTTCAATATACTTGCCCAATGCATCCTGAGATTGTACAAGACCATCCCGGAAATTGCCCCATATGTGGTATGGACCTTGTGCCTATAGCCAATGGTAATAGTGCGGACGACGATCATACCTATCGTAATCTTCGTATGAAATTATGGGTCTCCATCCTATTTACTGTGCCCATATTTATACTTTCCATGGGTGAAATGCTTCCGGGCAACCCGATCGGTAAAATCATTCCGCCCAGCTGGTCGGGATGGATACAATTGGTTTTATCTTTACCGGTTGTTTTTTACACCTGTTGGTCTTTTTTTCAACGTGGCTGGGTATCTTTCAAAACCTGGCGCCTTAATATGTTTAGCCTGATTGCACTTGGTGCTGGAGCTGCGTTTGTCTATAGTTTGGTAGGTCTATTTTTTCCGCAGATCTTTCCTGATGAATTAAAAAATCACCATGGCTACATTGCGCTTTACTTCGAGTCCGTTACCGTCATTCTAACACTGGTATTGTTAGGCCAGGTGATGGAGGCTAAAGCACATTCCAAAACCAATTCAGCGATCAAAGAACTGATCAAGCTGAGTCCTTCCGAAGCTACGCGCGTGGAAAATGGAATCGATAAAAAAATAGGCATAGATCAAATTCAACTTGGTGATATACTCAAAGTAAAACCCGGTGATAAAATTCCAGTCGACGGACAAATTACGGATGGCAACAGCAGCATCGATGAATCCATGCTGACGGGTGAACCTATTCCGGTAGAAAAGCAGGAAGGCGATCATGTCAGTTCAGGAACCATCAATGGCGACCGCAGTTTCCTCATGAAAGCAGAGCGTATTGGTTCGGACACACTCTTGGCTCAGATTATTCAACTTGTTAATGATGCCAGCAGAAGCAAGGCACCCATTCAACGGTTAACAGATAAAGTATCCGAGGTATTTGTTCCGATTGTCATTATCATTGCAATTTTGACATTTCTTACCTGGTGGCTCTGGGTTCCTTCTGCTTCCTTAGCGTTCGGCTTTGCCAATGCACTTGCCGTACTAATTGTTGCCTGCCCCTGTGCCTTGGGGCTCGCGACACCGATGTCCGTCATGGTTGGTGTCGGCAAAGGAGCCAAACATGGCATCCTGATCAAAGATGCAAGTGCACTGGAAAAAATGAACCAGGTCGATGTGGTACTAACAGACAAAACAGGTACCATCACCGAAGGAAAACCCACCGTCGATGATATTCAACCAAACTCCTCCAGTAGCAAAGACGAAATATTGTCTTTGGCTGCCGCTTTAAATGCCAATAGCACACATCCTTTAGGTCATGCTATTATTGAAAGAGCAAAAAAAGAAAACAGTAAAACAGAAAATAAAGTTTCCGATTTCGAAAACGTAGCGGGACAAGGAATCAAAGGAAACATAAACGGAAACAGTATAGCACTTGGCAATCAATTGTTGATGGAGTCTATCGGTATAGCAGTTCCACACGATATGAAGCAGATGGCTGAAACCGCTCAGTCCAATGGAAAAACGGTGTCTTTCCTCGCAAAAGATCAAACCTTATTGGGCTATTTTAGTATTTCAGATCAAATCAAGGCTTCATCGAAGCAGGCAATTCAATACCTCCAAAAACATCAAGTCGATGTAGTCATGCTGACTGGAGATAATGTCCATACGGCAAAGGCTGTGGCGGATCAAGTCGGCATTAAGCATTTCAAAGCCAATGCCTTGCCCAAAGATAAGTTGCAAGAGATTCATACATTACAGCAACAAGGTCATGTGGTCGCGATGGCCGGTGATGGTATCAATGATGCCCCTGCCCTTGCTCAAGCCGATATCGGCATTGCCATGGGTACGGGTACTGACGTTGCCATACAAAGTGCTTCTTTGACTTTGTTGAAAGGAGACCTGACCGGAATTGCCAAAGCAAAAGTACTGAGTCATAAATTGCTTCGTAACATTAAGGAAAACCTGGGTTTTGCTTTCGTCTATAATATACTCGGAATTCCTTTGGCAGCCGGCCTGCTATATCCATCTTTCGGAATTCTCTTGTCACCCATGATAGCAGCTGCCGCAATGAGTTTTAGTTCCGTTTCGGTTATTTTGAATTCTTTGCGCTTAAATCGTGCAAAGATCGATATCGATTAAAAACAGATATTCCCTATATTCGCTGCTACAATAACGACATATAGCTTACAGTAACATGCGTAATATCTTTTTAATCTTAATTACGGTTATCATCACAGTTGTCTGTGTCAAGAATCCGCAATCGGTGCAGCTCAATTTTCTCGGGGAATCACAAGTGGCACTATGGAAGCTACTATTGGCCTTTTTTATTGCCGGAATTGTGTTTGTATCGCTGCTAAAAACCGGAAAAAAGAAACAGCAGGTACACGAACAGGAGGAAATAGACGAATCGGAAGAAGAAAACGATCACAAAAAACCTCAATTATCGGATGAAGATCGAGAATTCCTCTCCTAAAAGAAAAAATAAACCACTAAAAATGAAGCCCTAAACAGCTGTAGCGCATTTTTATGGCACAAATACTTGCGTGGAATAGGGATTAATCCTATCTTTGCATCACTTCAAACAAGGAACGGTAGTTCAAAAACAAAGAAGTAAGATTCCGTAGCTCAGCTGGTAGAGCAATACACTTTTAATGTATGGGTCCTGGGTTCGAATCCCAGCGGGATCACAAAAGAAAAGCTAATCGCAAGATTAGCTTTTTTTGTTTTAAAGCTATTAGGATTCGAAAGAAAGGTCGGCCGGATTCAATCCTTTCGAGGCTCAGCAATATTAAAAATCACTATTTCCATTGATTTTTTTACAGAGCTAATTTAATAGCTTTGTTAGGCACATTAAATAGCAAAACGGATGAAAAATTTTATTTTACTTCTTTTAACCTTTTTATGTATTCCTGCTCATGCCCAAGATAAATTAGCCTCAACAGATTTGGCGTATCCTGATTTAATTCCGACACTCATGCAGAACAGCTTATATGGCTACTCTGACAAATCGCTAAACATTAAGATAAAAGCGCTTTTTGAAAAGGCAGAATTATTCGAGGCTGATTACAATTTCCAACTTTTCCATGTGAATAATGCCGAGATCATTAAATATGGAACAGCAGACTATGCCTGGGTTCTATTCAATGGTGAGCGATACCGCATCGATAAAAAGGGTACACGAGTATATAAATACAATCCAACCGATTTTAAAACAGGTGAAACAACCATTTATCTGTATAAAAATTCAACTGTTTATTATAGCGACAACATAGATCAAAACACACTCTTTCAACACATCAGAGACAACCGGAACGGAAAACAACTATTTCCGGACGAGCAATCCATTCAGGAATTTCGAACAAAAAACAAGGAGTTGATTGAAGAAGGTGTTAAATTGGTTTTTCAGCCCAAACGAAAAGAAATACACTACATAGATTTTACCAGTGAACACACTTTACTGAAGGGAATAAAAAATAGCGAAACCAATCAGATCGTTGTTAAAGCAAAGTATGCGAATATCGAGGAACTTTATAATAATCCACTACGTGAACAGCAGTATCCGCTATTTATTGGCTATCGCGGTGACCTCGATAGGGAAATCTATGTCGGCTTAAATGGAACAGAGTATTACATCAAAGACTAGTGTAAAAATCATTAATTTCCAAGTTACAGTCCGTAAAGACACTATTGCAGCTGTCATTTCACTAACTTTGTTAATAAGACAGACCAGCATGTACAAAAACAATTGCCCCAGATGATAGAAAAACTACTCTTCGAAATGAATACTTATGCTGCGCTCAGTGCAGAAACAACAGACATTTTGAAAACTATCTTTCAGGTGAAGCAGTTCAAAAAAAATGAACATATTCTACGTGCTGGAGAATATGCCAAGTACTATTATTTTATCTGCAAAGGATTATTAGGCTATTATAAATTAGACGCTGATGGTAATACCATCTATAAAATGTTTTTTGAAGAAAATAGCTTTTGTGCTTCCACCGCCGCCATCATCACAGAAACACCGAGCGCGTTCAACATCGTTGCACTCGAAGATGTTGAGTTGATTCAGTATTCTGCCAAGGCTTTCCGTGAGCTTGTCCGGACAAAGCATGATTTAGCACTCTTTCAGATAGCCTACCTGGAAAAGAATTGGGTGGTCAAAAAAGAACCACTTGAAATCGATTTGAAATGGGAATCTGCGAAGGAACGTTACCTTGAACTTCATCAGAATCAAGTGCTTTTCAAACGCCTCAAACAGCATCATATCGCCTCCTATCTTGGTGTAACTCCCACGCAATTAAGCCGCATCCGTAAGGAATTAAAAGAATAATTCCATCAACATCTGTATACGTTTTTAAAGATTATACTCTTGAATTTTGCCTTATAAAGATAAAATTTTAAGCTATGAAAACAGTATACACCCTCCTATTTTCTGCCCTTAGCCTACCACTGGCGGCACAAAAAGTCGTTAAGACAAAAATCCATAGTGCCAAAATGGACAAAAACATTGAAACCATTATAATTACACCCGACATGCAAGACGGGATCAATTATAAAACAGTTTATATACTCCACGGTTATAGCGGCAACCCCACCCGCACAGTGCAAGAAGATATTCCCGACTTAATCCAAAAAGCAAAAACATTTCAGACTATTTATGTGCTCCCAAATGGCAACTTCAATTCTTGGTACGTAGATAGCCCCATCGATCCACATTCACAGTACAGCACCTTTATCGGAAATGAGCTAGTCAATTACATCGATCATCACTACCCGACGCAACAAAACCGAAATGCGCGCGGAATACTGGGCTGGAGTATGGGTGGCTACGGAGCATTGCACATCGGCATAGCCTACCCACAAACATTTTCGATCGTCGGAAGTTCATGCGGCGCACTTGATTTCGACCGCTTTGGACAAGCCTACCAGCAATATCAGGTAGACAAGGTATTGGGCGATTTCAAAAATCTGAACGATGTAGACCGCATCTACAGCAACGAAGATAAAATGAAGCACAATAAACAACGCTATATCCTCGATTGTGGAACGGAAGACCTGCAAATGCTGGAAATGAACCGGACATTCCACAAGCATCTGACCAACAAAAACATCGAGCATCTTTACATCGAATCAAAAGGCGGACACGATACTGCTTATTGGAGCAAATCACTATCACAACAGTTGGCTTTATTTCAAAACTACTTTCAACATGAAGGACTATAAATCGACACTCTATGTTGCTGCAGGCGCTTGCAGCTATGGACTCCTCGCAACGATCGTGAAATATGCAAACCATTTAGGGATACACACAAGTCTGTTGACCTTTCTGCAGTTTATGTTTGGTTTTCTCTTTTTGCTGGCCTTTAATCTGTTTTCAAAGCGTAGTGCAAAAGAACATAACGTTATCAAATTTTCATCAAAAATAAAACTGATGGTATGGGGCATTTCATTGGGCCTAACAACTACACTTTACTATCTCTCCATCCAATATATCTCGGTATCTGTTGGAATTATTTTACTGATGCAATCCATTTGGATAAGTTTGGTTGCAGAAGCAGTGCTGTTGAAAAAGTTTCCTTCAAAAGGCAAGATAACAGGAGTTATTATCGTTTTGCTCGGAACGACCTTAGCAACCAATCTATTCCAAAACAATAATAACCTTGATTACAGAGGAATAATACTGGGTTTCGGAGCGGGAATAAGTTATGCGCTGGCAATTTATGCTTCAAGCACAGTGGAGAAAGAGCTGCCGAGTTCGGTACGAAGCCAATTCTTGGTTTTAGGCGGACTGCTGCTCATCGTCGCATTTTGGAACATGGATATTATTCGGTATATGCAAGTTAATGCAATCCCCTGGGGATTACTGATTGCCATTTTTGGAACGATCCTACCGCCTTTATTGTTTACAAAGGGAATCCCGAAAACTGGAATAGCGATGGGAAATATTATTTCAAGTCTGGAAATCCCCGTTTCAACCTTATCTGCCATGTTGGTTCTGCAGGAAGTTGTTTCAGGATTCCAATGGTTGGGCATACTCCTGATTTTAATGGCTGTCATCATAATTAATGTTGGTAAGTCGTAGTAGCCAGCCAATGACTAAATCTATTATATTGCCATAAGATCAGCCCCCAAACCGGAACTATGGTTGCAGCCATGTGGAGCATTTCAAATATATTAGAGGCTCCACCAGTTTGGATCAGAAAGGATGAAAACAATAGACTAATAGCAGCGGGCAATAAAACAAAGGATAGTGCCCGTGCAAGCCTACTGCTTCTGAATTGCTTATTTAAATTTAGAAAAATAGATATCGTACCAATCGCAATACAGAGTGTCACGAATGAAAGCAACAATTCTGTAAAAAAGGGCATGTAGCAACGTGCTCTTTTTGCCGCCTCATTATTTGCCTGAAGTATGGCTGTAAGGACAAAGGTCGTCGACACACTAAACCCTATAATTCGCAGAAAAATAAAACTTAGCTTTCTTTTCATCGGCACAATATTTTAAAATAAACAAAACCGCGAATAGGCCTGAACTTCTGGTCCCCTCCTATTTTCCCTTAATAAATTTCGACCAGGCCCCTTCCGAGCGCCTCAATTTCAAAACCGAATTCAAGGCTGACTTCTCACATAGCATAACTGCTAAACCCGCGTAACCTTTAAACGACAAGAATCTTTTTAAAGATGCAAATTAATCCTTGAAAGATAAATGCCAAAGCACTATTGGACGTGGTCCTGACGATATTTGACGGATGGACCTTAATATTTGTCGGCATGCTACACCTGAATATTTTTTCATTTTTTTACTAAGGTTTATCCTTCCTGTTACGTATCTATCTAAAATTATACACCATGAGATTGACTGATGATATCAAACAACTAATCATAAAGTACATCGGCGACAACTTAACGTCGGATGAAAAGACCGATTTAAAGCTATGGTTGGACGAATCAGCAGAACACCGTATTTTTTTTGAAGACCTTTTAGATCGCGATGATTTTATCAACGATTTAAATCAATGGAGCCTACTCCAGGCCTCAGATACGATGGATTGGAACGAAAGGTTAAAGACAAAGACCCTAGAGACCATTCGAACCTCCGCCATTAAACCATCTCCTATAAGAAACCTAAAGCGTTTGCTACCCTACGCTGCAGCTTTAATAAGCCTAATTTTAGGTGGTCTGATGTATTTCATAGTGGTAAAAAAACAGGCTACACCGATCAGCGATCGAATGGTCTTAAATGATGTAGAAGCACAGAACAACAACGCTGAAATACGACTTTCGAATGGCAAAGTACTCCAGGTATCGAGTCAGAAAGGAGCCCTTGTTTCAGGAGATAAATTGACCTACGAAGACGGTACTGTTCTACAAAACGAATCTTTAAGAGAAGATCTGATGGCCACAGTTAATACCCCCGCCGGCACAATGCTGAAACTCCAATTGGAAGATGGCTCGGAAATTACACTCAATGCGAAAACAACACTCAAATACCCGCTTCATTTTGCAAAAAACAAACGTGTTGTTGAAGTTGACGGTGAAGCCTATTTCAAAATTGCAAAAAATAAAAAGGTTCCATTTCAGGTCGTTTCCAATGGACAGCTCATCGAAGTCACCGGTACCGAATTCAACGTAAACACCTATTCGAAATCCCAAAGTAGTACCACGCTTGTGGAGGGAAGCATCAATCTATCGGCGCAAGGGCAAACGTTACAGCTCAGACCCAACCAACAAGCGCTCTTAGCTTCGGGTCAACTATCCAAAAAAGTGGTCGATCCCGCTAACTACATCGCATGGCTCGACAATAAATTCTATTTTAATGAAACGGACCTTCATACTGCCCTACAATTGATCGGTCAATGGTATGACCTGCAAATCATCTACACGCAACCGATAAAAGAAACACTATTATATGGCGAAATTCAACGTACGAAAAGTCTATCGGCAGTCCTAAAAATTTTGGAACGCAGCCATATTAAATTTGAATTGATCCAAGAAAATGGCATCCGTAAACTCTTTGTTTCAAACTAACCAATTATCCATGAAATAACCCAAAAACAACAATTATGAGAAAACCAACCTAAGGAGACAAAACGAGATACTAAAAAAAGCCGACCAATGCTACGAACATTAATCGGCCATAATAGCGATCTCCATTTTTGACCGATTTACCCAATCAGTTTAACAATAGATTATATCCCTAATTCAACAAATTTATGAATTTTAAATTTCTTGTTCATAGAAATCGAATTGCTGTGAACATCCCCAAGCAATGGAAGACCAAAATGAAGCTGAGCGCATTTTTTACTCTTGCATGTGTTGTTAAGCTGTCTGCAGCCAGCTACGCACAATCAATCACGATTAACGCCAAAAAAATGTCATTGGTGCAGGTACTACGTACCATCCAAAAACAGAGTGGCGTCCCCTTTCTATTGAATGGTAAAGAACTTGCTGAACTAAAAATTGAGGCGCAGGTTCGCAATATGCCTTTAGAAAAAGCTGTACCGATCCTCTTAAAAGGCCAACCTGTGGATTGGAGTTTTCAGGATAATATGCTTGTCGTAACGAAGTTAAAAACAAACCACCTAACGTATGACCTTCCAAGCAATTACGTCTTAGTGCAACAAAACCGCACCATCAAGGGAAATGTTCACGATAGCAAAGGAACCGCGCTCCAAGGTGCAACAATTATGATAAAAGGTTCGACAAAAGCAACTACTACAGATGCAAGTGGTAACTTTCAGATTGAAGCAAATAATAACGCCGTACTTGTCATTAAAATGATCGGCTACCAAACCAAGGAAATCCCGTTGGCCAACCAGCCCTACCTCAATATTGAACTTAGCCAGCATATCGACGCATTGGAGGAAGTCGTCGTCGTAGGCTACGGTACGACAAAAAAGAAAGAACTAATCGGTTCGGTTTCCCAAGTTGATGGGAAACAACTCGCCAAACGCTCCGTTCCCCAGCTTGCTCAGGCCCTCACTGGTCAAATGCCGGGCGTGACCGTCATACAGCGATCTGGCCAACCCGGGGCAGCAAACAATACGATACAGATTCGTGGTGTGGGATCATTCGGCGCCAGTACCGACGCACTTATTTTAGTTGATGGTATCCCCACCAATTCCTTTAATGATATTGATCCAAATGATGTTGCCTCGATATCGGTATTGAAAGACGCCTCCTCAGCAGCCATATATGGAGCTAGAGCCGCAAACGGCGTTATTCTGGTAACAACAAAAACAGGCGCAGCTGGCGGAAAATTAACGGTCAATTACAATGGTTATTATGGGATCCAAAAGCCAACAGCATTCCCCGAATTTGTCAACTCTTGGGAGTACGCTTCCTTACTCAACGAAACCACAAGTGGTGGCGGTGGTTATACGGCCGAAGAAATCCAAAAATTTAAGGATGGCTCAGATCCTGAAAATTATCCCAATGCCAATTATATGGCAAGCTCATTTAAGTCGCAAGCAACACAAACAGGCCACAATTTAAATATATCCAATACCACAGATAAAATACAATACACCTTATCTGCTGGTTTTTTGAATCAAAAAGGTATTGTCATCAAAAACAATTTTGACAAATACAATGTCCGCCTCAATCTCATATCAAACCTCAATGACAAGCTCAAATTAACGACGCGGGTAGCAGCAATTCAGACCGAAACAGACGAACCGGCAGCACCGGCAACGCTCGACTTCTCCCGCATGACGGATATCATTTCTCAGGTGATTCGCTATCCCGCCATATACCCTATTCGGTTGAGCAACGGTGACTGGGGCGCAGGAAATAACCTGAAAGGGACACCCGTATCTTTCCTGGAGAGCGAATCCTTCTACAAAGAAAAAGTATCCAATATCTCGGGAAACGCAAAGCTCGATTGGAAACCGATTTCAGATCTGACCTTATCCGCTATTGGCGGGTATACGCAGACGAATGGCCGTACAAAACTTTTCAGAGCTTCGCAACGGATCAACAATTCCATAATTCTGGGCCCCTCAAATCTGAACCAAAGTGCGCCCTACGACACTTACAAAACTTTTCAAGCTTTAGCAGACTACACGAAGACTTTCGGGTCGCATAACCTGAAAATATTAGGTGGTTATTCTTTCGAAAAAGGCTACAGCGAAGGTTTAAGCGCTTACCGCCAGAATTTTCCCAGCAATGATCTTACCGAGTTAAATGTAGGTTCACCAGATGGGCAACAGAACGCTGGGACAGCCTCAGAGTGGGCATTAGAATCATTATTTGCACGCGTACAATATAATTATGCCAAGAAATACCTTGTCGAGGGTGTTGTTCGATACGATGGGTCATCCCGTTTTCCAACCGATAAAAAATATGCGACCTTCCCTTCGATTGCAGTAGGTTGGTTGCTGAGTGAAGAATCGTTTATAAAGGACCATTATAGTTGGATCGACGAATTGAAAATCAAAGGATCTTATGGGGTACTTGGAAACCAAAATATTGTCGGTAATATACAACAGCGCGTTGTCTCTAACTACCCATACCAGGATGTTTTAAATCCGGGTTATAATTACCCTTTTGGAAATACCATTTCTCCAGGGGTCGCCAGAACAACAATTGTTGACCCTACGCTACGCTGGGAATCAACCCGAACGGCAGATGCGGGCATGGAAGTGGCTTTATTTAAAAATTTATTGACATTCAGTAGTACATATTATAACCGATATACTTACGATATTTTGGTGAGCCCAGGTTCTAGTGTTTCCAAAGTTTTGGGGTTTGAAGTAGGCGTACAGAATTCTGGAAAACTTCGAAATAGTGGCTGGGAATTCACCTTGGGACATCAAAAGAAGTTGAACGAATTTTCGTATAATGTGAATCTAAACTTCTCTACCGTCAAAAATAGAGTCGTCGATTTGGGTGTCGGCAATATCAACCAGCCAAATGGCTTAGTTGGAAATGGTTCAACCCTATTTATCGGTTACCCCATACAGGCTTACTATGGCTACCAAGCCGATGGCCTATTTATCGATGCTGCTGATATTGCAAGCTGGGCCAATCAAACCAGCATCAACCCAAAGCCACAGCCAGGCGATATCCGATACAAAGACATTAGTGGCCCCGACGGCATACCTGATGGAAAAGTAGATGCCACATATGACCGAACTGTTATCGGATCACGTATCCCCAAATACACCTACGGGATGAATATCGGGATGAGCTATAAAGGTTTTGACTTAGGAATACTTCTTCAAGGTGTAAGTGGTGTTAAAGGCTTATTGGACAATTATGCTGGATTTGCGTTGACACAAAACGGCAATATCCAACGCTGGCAAGCTGATGGCAGATGGACAGCAGCAAATCCCGACCGCAATGCGGTTTACCCAAGAATTGAACAATTGCCAAGCACAGGTACTCCCAATACACTGCTGTCAGACTACTGGCTTTTGGATGCGAGCTACTTACGCCTCAAAAATATGCAATTAGGCTATACCATTCCCAAGAACACCCTTGCAAAATGGAAATTGTCAGGCCTGCGGATCTATGCAAACGCCGAAAACCTATTTACCAAAAGCAATTATAGAAAAGGCTGGGATCCGGAAATCAATTCAAGCGGCGCCTACTACCCTATTATGCGCAATTTTACATTTGGGGTTAACCTTAGTTTTTAACCGATCGATAAAAAACCATGATACATAGCACACACAGACATATAAAATTGGCCCTATGCATTCTTCTTGCATCAAGCCTGAGCATCAGCTGCAAAAAACAGCTGGAAACCAATCCGCTTGATAAATTTGCAAACGAGACTTTTTGGACCAGTGAAACGAATGCGCAATCAGCGCTGACAGGATTATACAAAGCAGAAATCCAAATGAACTCCCTCGCCGAATTCAGCCCCACAGACTGGTGGTCCTATAACGGGCTACTTTATCTGGAGTTTGCTTCGGACAATGCCTACGATAGACGTGGTGATAATTCGGTTTTCAACAAGCTATCCGATGGAACATTAACGAGCAATAACGGCAACTTAGACAATTATTGGCAGTATACCTATAAGAAAATCGCCCGTGCAAATTATTTCCTTGAAAATATTGATAAGACGCCGATTTCAGCTGAACTACTCGCTCGTTTCAAGGCAGAAGCGCGCTTTATACGTGCCTGTCAATATTTCTACCTCTCTCAATACTGGGGTGACGCTCCCTTGGTGACCAAAACCTTAACACCCAATGAGGCAAACCAGGTATCCAAAGCAAAAAAACAGGAATTGGTTACTTTTGTTGAACGTGAATTACAGGAAGCGGCAAACGACTTACCGAGTTATGGCAAATTGACTGCCGCAGAACGGGGCCGCGCAAGCAAACAGGCAGCCCTCGCTTTCCTGGGACGCATCCAACTGGCCGAAAAAGCCTACGCCGACGCGATCAAAAGTTATGAGCAGATCATCAATGCCAATGAAAACAGCATTGATCCCAACTATTCAGGCTTATTTAATGGAACCAACGAAACGAGCAAAGAGATTATTTTTGCCACGCAGTATCTTGTTGATCTCGCTGGAAACGGTATGTTCCAACACAATTTTCCCGCAGTCGCCGGGGGTTGGCATCTCCATTGCCCGCTTGGTAGCCTTGTAGAGAGCTATGGTTTCACCGATGGAACGGCATTTTCGTACGATGATGCGCGATATAATGCGCAAGACATCAGCAAAAACCGGGATCCGCGTTTAGCCTTCACGGTGATAACAAATGGAGACCGCTTTAAAAATTTAAAATACACCTCACATCCAGATTCCACATTGTCTATTGATCAATTGACAACAACAAAACAGGCAACACGCACGGGCTACGGATTGCGCAAGTTCAACGACGAAGGCTTTAGTGGAAACTTACAAAACTCTGGAGCCGATGTTCCTATTATACGCTACGCCGAAGTCCTCCTGAGTTACCTTGAAGCCAAACTCGAAAATGGTGATCCTATTACCAGCGACCTACTGGACAAAACTATCAACGCTGTCAGAAAAAGAAGCAGCGTTAATATGCCAGCCATCACCGTCCAAAGCAGTAGCGCACTGCGTTCGACCTTACGTAACGAAAGACGTGTCGAACTTGCACTGGAAGGACTCCGTTATTGGGATTTATTACGTTGGGGTATCGCAAAAGATGTACTAAAGGGCGATTTCTATGGGGCACCATTCCCAGGTGCGAAAAATCTCCGCATAAAAGCAGGTGGAAACAAAGATCCTTATAGCCGATGGTACGTAACCAGTAAGGCCTTCCGAGCTGGCCAAGATGAACATTGGCCAATTCCACAGAATGAAATTAATATCAATCCAAATTTAAAATAGTACCTTGGGTATCGTCAATTGTCAAACGATACCCTTTAAACAAAATTCAACGTATATGAAGAAGCCACTATCTCTAGCGTTATTACTCTCCGCGAGCCTTTTTGTTACGCTACCCACCGTTAGTTTTGCCCAAAAGGCAAGTAAACCGAATGTCATCTATATTTATGCGGATGATCTTGGTTTCGGTGATTTAAGTAGCTATGGTGCCAAACAAATCGAGACACCCAACCTGGATAAGCTCGCCCGGAACGGCGTCCGATTTACCAATGCACATAGTACATCGGCAACTTGCACCCCTTCCCGTTTTGCATTGATGACCGGGACGTATCCATGGCGCCAGGAAGGGACAGGCATTCTGCCAGGCGATGCCAAGCTAATCGTTCCTACGGATAAAATTACATTACCCAAAGTATTTAAACATGCCGGCTATGCTACTGCCATTGTTGGCAAATGGCATATGGGACTCGGAAATCAGGTCCAAAAAGACTGGAATGCCCCCATTAAACCCGGGCCTAATGATGTAGGTTTTGACTATTCATTCATTTTTCCTGCAACAGCAGATCGCGTCCCAACAGTGTTTCTTGAAAATGATCAAGTTGTGGCCGCTGAAGCCAATGATCCAATTCTGGTGGACTATGAAAAGAAAATTGGGAACGACCCTACGGGCAAAGAACACCCCGAACTGCTCAAAATGCATTCTTCACCGGGTCAGGGCCACAATCAGACTATCGTCAACGGTATCGGAAGAATCGGCTACATGAGCGGCGGAACACGTGCCAGGTGGGTGGATGAAGAAGTTTCCACAACATTTCTCCACAAAGCCCAGGACTTTATTTCCCAACATCAAAACAAACCGTTCTTTCTCTATTTCTGCTTGACAGAACCACATGTCCCACGTATGCCCGCAACACAATTTAAAGGGAAAAGCAAACTCGGCTACCGCGGCGATGCTATTCTGCAATTGGATTGGACCGTCGGACAAATTCAACAGCAGTTGCAGCTCTTGGGACTTGACAAAAACACGATTATAATTTTCAGTAGCGACAACGGGCCCGTTCTCGACGACGGCTATATGGATGGAGCTGTGGCCCAACAAAATGGCCATCTACCCGCAGGCCCACTACGCGGTGGCAAATATAGCATCTTCGAAGGCGGAACGCGCGTGCCCTTTATCGTGAGCGGCAAAGGTGTTGCACAGGGGAAAGTTTCCAATGCTTTGATCAGCCAAATAGATCTGTTGGCAACAAGTGCCCAATTATTGGATGTTCCACTAAAAGCAGATGAAGCAAAAGACAGCGCCCCACTCTTGAAAACCTTAACCGGTCAAGATAATAAGGGACGTAGCAGTATGGTACAGCATGCGCAGACACTGGCTATCGTAAAGGACGAATGGAAATATATTGCACCCAGCAAAGGTGCCCCCTACATGAAACTAACCGATACTGAAACAGGAAGTCTTCCGGAAGATCAGTTATACGATCTCAAAAATGATATCGGCGAAAAGAATAATGTGGCTTCAAAATATCCAGAAAAGGTCGCTGAACTCAAGCAGTTATTGGAAGGAGAACGTAAAAAATGAAAATAAAAGCTGGACTCGCCCTCATCCTCCTCGGATGGGGGACTCTTTTTGCACAACAAAAGAAAAAGCAACAAAAATTGCCCAATATTATATTTTTTTATGCGGACGATTTAGGTTATGCCGAAACGGAGCCCTATGGACAGCGATTGATCAAAACACCACATATCCAACAGCTGGCACGTGAAGGTCTACGTTTTATAAACCACTATACAAGTACGCCTGTCTGTGCCCCCGCCCGCTGCATGTTGTTGACGGGCAAGCATGGTGGCCAATCCTATATTCGCGGAAATTATGAATTGGGCGGTTTTGCAGATAGTCTCGAAGCTGGCCAGATGCCACTTCCTGAAGGAACGTATACCATGGCTCACCTATTTAAAAAAGCCGGCTATCAGACCGCAGCCATTGGAAAGTGGGGACTTGGGATGAATAATTCCACCGGAAGCCCCAACAAACAGGGATTTGATTATTTTTTTGGCTACCTGGACCAAAAACAGGCCCACAATTACTACCCAACTCATCTTTGGGAAAATGAAACAAAATATCCCCTTCAAAACAAGGAAAAATTTGTACATACTCCTTTAGATTCCAGTAAGGCCACGGCAGAGGACTTCAAGCAGTTTGACGGTAAGGAATATGCACCTGAACTAATGACAGCGAAAGCGCTGGCTTTTATCGACAAAAACCGAAGTAAACCTTTTTTCTTATACCTTCCTTATACTTTGCCGCACTTATCACTACAAGTTCCCCAGGAATATGTGGATAAATATAAGGACCTCTTCCAGGACAAACCGTATTACGGACAGGACGGCTATACCGCTACCCCCTATCCAAGAGCGACCTATGCGGGTATGATCACCTATCTGGATGACCAAGTCGGTACGATTATGAAACATATCAAATCATTGGGAATAGATGACAATACCATTATTCTGTTTTCCAGTGACAACGGAACTGGTTTTAATGGGGGCATAGATTATCGCTTTTTCCGCAGTGTCGATTCGCTTAGGGGATTAAAAATGGATGTTTTTGAAGGTGGTATCAAAGTTCCGTTAATTGTCAGGTGGCCAAACCATATCAAAGCCAATGCTGAAACGGACCTTATCTCGGCCCAATATGACCTCATGGCAACCTTCGCACAGCTGGTTCAACAAAGCCCCGGACACAGCAATGGGCTCTCCCTCCTTCCAACCTGGCTGGGTCAGAAGGATCAACAGAAACATCAATACCTCTATTTCGAATATCCAGAAAAGGGCGGCCAGCTCGCCATACGCGAAGGACGTTGGAAGGCCGTCAAACTCGATCTGAAGAAAAACCCCAAAGCAAAATGGCAATTGTTTGATTTAACGACAGACCCTTGGGAAGAAAATGATTTAGCTGCACAATACCCACAAATGCTGCGACATTTTGATGAAATTGTTCAGCATGAACACCGACCTGCCCATATTCAGGAATGGGAAATTGTAGCGAATAAGATGATTAAAAAATAAATCGATTTCTTTCTTCATTTTTTTATCTTAAAAAACTTGGGTTGTCCGGATTGAATCATGACAACCCAAGTTTTTTATGTAATTTAGCACAGCAATCCACAGCTGGAGTCTAATGTGAATGTACCTATTGAATGACGTATCGACCATAGAGGAGTACAACATATTCCGAAGGCCAACGTAAAAGGATCAATAACCAAGTATGCGGCAAATAGAATCATACATCAATACACTAAAAGAAGGTGATGAAATGGCTTTATGCTTTTTTATGGATCATTTTGGTCATTCGTTACGCTATTTTGCCTTTTCCTACCTCCGCAACAAAACCGACGCCGAAGAAATTGTCTCCGATGTTTTTGTTAAGTTATGGAATAATCGACAAAAGGTAGAGAATTATGAAAGCCTGAAAGCCTTTCTTTTTATCGCTACTAAAAATGCCTGTATCGATATGCAAAGAACGACGCAATTCAAAGTACGGAAAGAGGAGCTCGATATTCTTCAGCATATGTCGGTTCCGGAAGACGATGTACTCAAGAAAATATTCCGGACAGAACTCACCGAATTGCTGCTTGCTGAAATAAATTTGCTCCCCAGACAGCAGGCTCAGATCTTCAAGCTCAGCTTTTTGGCCGGCTTGAATACCGAAGAAATTTGTGAAACATTAAACACAACCGCATCGACCGTCTATTATGCAAGGTCTAAGGCATTATACGCATTAAAAGAAAGGTTCAAATCTAAAAAATTTGAATACCTCAGTGTTCTTATGCTATCTGTATGGTATGCCTTCAAAGGATAATTAACTCCCTTCAATTTCCCGCATCCGACCCCTAGATAGACCAATAGGCTATTCACACAGCATACCCTCTAAGGTTAACCACCTTCAGGCAATACTTGCCCTCCAACGTTGGAACGGTTTAAAAAATACAAACAACTGTTTATCAGTAAACTAAGAAAGCAATAATTTTAAAAAACTAGAAACAAAAAAAAGCTTAGCATTCGGTCGGGCGACCTGCTAAGCTTTTATAAATACCTCTTTGTAAGAGGCAATCAACCTAAACCTAGGACAAAGATAGTGCTTCAAATGATATAAACAAAAATTTTGTTATATTTTTTTTCAACTCCCATAAATTTGTTTTAGCATAGCAATCACAAAAGGAATAGTAAGTGTACAATGTACACTACAGTCTTTTTGCATTTTTCAACAAGCTTTTTTTTTGGTAGCTTCGCTCAGCGCCTCCCAACCACAGTATTTAACTCGTGCATTATTTAAATTTACTATGTAATAAGGGAGCACTCCTTTGCTTCGTTTTATCAAGCACTCTTATTTTTTACAGGTTCAATTGGATGCATAAACAGGGTCCGAAATGATGGATTGCCCTTTTTAAAGATCCTTTTAACAATCGCTATAACGATCCTGCTAGTTTGAGCATTAAGTCCAGTTTCAACTAGCATACGCCTGACTTATCGCGACAGTATTTGTGCGACCTTAACAATCATATTTCATTTTTTTATTTAGTAACTTTGGAAACAATCAAAAATAAAATAACATGTTTACTGGAATCATAGAAACCTTAGGAAAAATAGAAAATATCGAACAGGAGAAAAGTAATATCCATTTTTACGTCAGTTCTGCTATTTCAAATGAACTTAAAATAGACCAAAGCGTTAGTCATAATGGCGTTTGTCTTACTGTAGTAGGATTAAACAATGATCTCCATAAAGTGACAGCAATTGACGAAACCCTACAGAAGACAAATCTGGCTCAGTTAAAGGTGGGCGATCTGATCAATCTGGAACGCTGTACTTTGGCAGGCGGAAGATTTGATGGACATATCGTTCAGGGACATGTAGATCAGACTGCGCGTTGTATCCAAAAGAAAGATGAAAATGGTAGTTTTATTTTCACCTTTCAATATGATGTTTCCCAACAAAATATCACCGTAGAAAAAGGATCCATTACCGTAAATGGTATCAGCTTGACAGTAGTCGATTCTAAAGACGATCAGTTCTCCGTTGCCATCATTCCATATACGTTAGAGCATACCAACTTGCAGCAGGTTGAAGTCGGGAGCACAGTCAACTTGGAGTTTGATATCATCGGGAAATATGTCACGAAGATAATGGCTTTGCGCGCTTAAAAAATTCACTGTTCTTCCTTGGGTTTAAAGGTAATCCAAGGAAGTTCATCCTTACACGCTTTATTTCGGGTCCTAACTGTCTACTTGATTTATTCCAAATAGTGCCCCTGACGGATCAGTAATGCGCGATATTTATTGAATACACTCGATTTGGAAACAAAGCCCATATATTTATTTTCGTCCCCTAAAACCGGAAGTATCCACGTATCGTCCTTATTCATTTTAGCCATCACGATTTCCATGTTTTCGTTGATCCCAACGGTATCATTTGGCTTCTGCGCTAATTTCTCAAAGGTGGTATCTCCCCCATCCACTTCGCCCAATAAGACTGAAAATAGAAACTCACTATAAAGAAGTCCCATAAATTTGCCCTCATAATCAACCACGGGAAAGATATTGCGTTTACTATGGATGATGTCTGTTTGTCGACCTTTTGGTGTTTCGTCAGGGCGTAAGATCACAAAATTAGTTTCCAATACATATTTAATCCGCATCATACTTAACACGGATCGATCCTTATCTTCATAAGAAATCAGATCGCCGGACTCGGCCAATACCTTGGTGTAAATGGAATGCTTTAGCACGGCTCGATTAATCAAATAAGAAATGGAACAAACCAACATCAATGGAACCATTAACGTATAACCTCCGGTCACTTCAGCAATCAAAAATATGCCTGTCAACGGCGCATGCATAATGCCGCTCAACGCACCGGCCATCCCCGCAACCACAAAATTTGGCACATTTAACTCGGCTATTCCGGTTAAGTTTACACCATACGAAAATGCAAATCCTAATAATCCGCCCATGACTAAACTTGGTCCAAATACACCACCATTTCCACCGCCATTTAAAGTAAATAATGCGGCAAGGGACTTTCCAAATAAAGTTAATATCGTATAACCCAGGACGACTAATCCCATATCTTTATAGTCTGAAAACAAACTGTTCTTAACAATCGAGTTAAACTGACCATTCAGAATCTGCTGAATGGTAATATAGCCCTCGCCATACAGTGCCGGGAATACAAAAATCATCAGACCTAAAGCAATTCCACTGACCCAGACTTTATTATAGGGATTCTTAATCTTAGAAAACCATTTACCCACACTTCTGGAAACACGTGCAAAGTAAATCGTATAAAGCCCAATCAACACGGCCAACAAGAGGTAAAATATTAAGGCCGAAACCTGCCAGTCGGAATTAAATGTACTGAATAAGGGTTCATTATAAAGCACACGAGAGACAACAGAAGCCAATGCTGATGAGATCAGCAAAGGAATGAACACGGGAATTGAAAATTCTGGAAGCAAAATCTCGATGGCAAAGATCATTCCGGCCAAAGGGCTGTTGAATGCACCTGAAATTCCTGCTGCTGCACCGCAAGCCAATAACATGGTAACTTCCTTATACTGCAGTCCAAAAAAACGGGCGATATTAGAACCGATAGAAGACCCGCCCAAAGCAACTGGTGCTTCCAAACCACAGGAACCGCCAAAGCCAACGGTTATAGCTGAGGTCACTACCTGAGAATAAATATTACTGGGATCCAATCGGCTGCCTTTCCGACTGATGGCATAGATAATGGGTGTAATCCCATGTTCCATCTTCTTCCCTTTTAGAAATTTGCGAACAAAAAACACGCTGAGCAATATTCCGATCAATGGAAAAATTAAGTAAACTGAGTATTTTACTTTCCAGTCGATATCATCTTGTATTGTCGTTGCAATAAAATGGGTTAATCTTTTCAATACAGATGCCATAATACCACCGACAATTCCAACCAAAAATGCGAGTATAATGATAAAGTTCCGATTCGAAACTTTCTTCATCCGCCATTGATTGATCTGGTCTATTTTTTTAAAAAAACGTCTTTTGAGGTTTCCCATATCGTTCTATTGAAAGCTCAACACTTCCTTCTTCTTTTTTGTTTTGAATTTATCGGGTACTACGGCCAATATTTCTCTTTCCAGCGCCTGGATGGCCTGTCTCTTCACATAGTTCTGTGTGGTCACCAATGATATCTCACGTACCGGTTCTGGTGATTTGAAATAACGGATACGATCCAATTGTTCGTCGGAATAATCCCAAATCGACAATTCAGGCAATATGGTGATGCCATCGTTGATATCGACCATACGTTTTAAGGTCTCTACGCTACCGGTGTTATATTCAAATCTTCCTGTAAGATCTTGATTGTGTTTGTGGTGACAAATATTAAGTACCTGCCCACGCATACAATGCCCCTCATTGAGCAACCAAAGTTTATCATCGGCAATATCATCGCCACTCAGTATTTTTTTCGGAAACAGGGGGCTATTGACTGAGATATAGGCGACAAAATTTTCGTAAAATAAAGGCGACTCCAAAATCCCAGGGTCATTTAAAGGAGTAGATAGCACACCACAGTCCAAAAGTCCGACCTTCAATTCATGCACAATCCGTTCTGTGGTATATTCCCATATCTGCAATTGTAGCTTCGGATATTTTTCCATAAATGTGGTCAGCACATTCGGAAGTAAATATGGTGCGATTGTCGGGATAACACCGACCCTTAGTGTACCCTCAATTTCCCCTTTTTTATCCTGTACAATCTCATTGATTTTTCGGCTTTCCGTCAATACCATTCGAGCTTGAAGAATAATTTTCTCGCCGATTTCTGTAGGAACAACAGGCTGACGGCTCCGGTCAAAGATTTTTGCCCCTAAAGACTCTTCAAGTTTTTGTATTTGCATGCTCAACGTAGGTTGCGTGACAAAACATTTTTCTGCAGCTGCAACAAAACTTCGGTAGGTATCAACAGCTATAATATATTCCAATTGGATTAAGGTCATCTTACTATCTTTAAAGCACAAAATTACGATTCCTGTCGTAAACCAATGTCAAATCCTTTACAATTAAAGTCAACAGGGGTATTGGGCCTGCTGATTATACAATAAATACCTTGCCAAAAAGATCCTGTATATCCACTATTGTTACATTAGTTCACATAAAAAATCGATTTCATCGAAATGCTTTTCTTAAATTTGGAGATTTACAACAGTTGATAGTTAAAATCCTATGAAGTTTATAAATCGTACGACAATTGCACTAGCTTTATTCTTAACCATGGCAAACAGTCCTTATAGCAAGGCAAATCCTGATGAGGGAATGTTTCCATTGAGCGAATTAAATAGAGCTGGATTGAAGAAAGCCGGATTAAAGATCAGTGAGAGAGACATCTACAATCCTGGCCAGGTCGGACTGGTAGATGCCCTGGTTCAAGTCAGTGGATGTACTGGATCGTTTGTCTCAAACCGTGGTCTGATTATTACCAATCATCATTGTGCTTTTTCTGCCGTTCAACTTGCGAGTACAGCAATCAACAATTACCTAAAAAACGGTTTTGTCGCACAAAATCAAGAGCAGGAAATTGAGGCAAAAGGATTAAAAATAAGAATTACCGATTCTTATGAGGATGTTTCCGCTAAAATATTAAATGCTGTCGCTAACATCAGCGATCCAGTGGAGCGTATCAATACGATCAAACGTAAACAACAAGAACTGGTTAAACAAGCTGAAAAGGAAGATCCGACGATTAAAGCTGAAGTATCGGAAATGTTTATCGGCAAAAGTTATGTCCTATTCCGTTATAAAACAATTGAAGACGTTCGTTTAGTTTATATTCCACGTCAAAACATCGGAGAATTTGGTGGAGAGACCGATAACTGGGTATGGCCACGCCACACGGGAGATTATTCTTTTCTGAGAGCTTATGTCGGCAAAAACGGAAAATCTGCACCTTATTCTAAAGATAACGTTCCTTACCAGCCCAAAAAACACCTTAAAGTCAATCCAAATGGGGTACGGGAAAATGATTTCACCTTTATCCTTGGTTATCCCGGAAAAACATTCCGACACAGACCAGCACAATATATTCAATATCAACAGGAATATCTTTTGCCCTACGTATCCAACCTGTATGATTTCCAAAATAAACAGATGGAGGAAGCAGGAAAAGACAATACCGATATCGCCCTATCCTTGGCAACACGCATAAAACGTAATGCGAATGTATTGAAAAACTATCGTGGTAAACTCAAGGGCTTACGAGGAATCGACTTGCTATCGACAAAAAAACAAGAAGACGAAGCACTGGCAGCGTTTATCTTAAGTAAACCCGAATTGAAAAACAAATATGGAAGTCTACTCGCTGATATTGATGCCTATTATCAGCTCAGTGATCAAGATGCCCTGAAAGAACTTTGGATCAACAATATTTACAACAGCACAAGCTTATTGAAAGTAGCTCGCGACCTAAACGTTCTGAAAACCAACTTAGCCAAGGAAAAATCATCCCAGGCGGCCAAACAGCTTTTCGATTTAAATATTGAAAAGTTAAAAACAGCACTTAAAGAAACTTACGAAAGCTACAATAAGCAAGCTGATCAGCGTATTTTCTCCCGAATGTTGGAAGATGCCATTGCATTCCAAGGTAAAAATCAATTGGCCTCCATTCAGAAATTGCAATTTAATACGGCTACTGCACAAGAATTTGCAACAGAGATTATTCAGAACAGTAAACTTGGCGATCAAAATTACATACTAAATACCGTCTTGGCCAATGCCGATGCACTTCAGAAATTTGACGACAAATTATTGGATTTCCAGGGCAAATTGAACAATGATATTGTCCAGTTCGCTGCTGAACAAAAAAGACGTGAAGGGGTACTGAACAAATTAATGGGCGATTATGTCGCCGTTAAGGAAATTTTCCAGGCCAAGAACTTTATTCCTGATGCAAATTCAACCTTACGTCTGACTTACGGGCACATCAAAGGCTACTCGCCTGCTGACGCAACCTATATGAAACCGTTTACAACAATCGAAGGGATTATTCAAAAAGGAAATCTTGGTTTAGCAGAATTTGACTATCCACAAGAAATCAAGACAGCTTACCTCAACAAAAATTTTGGTCCCTATGTTCAAAAAGACCTGGGGTCCGTGCCGGTTAATATCTTATATGATATGGATACTACAGGTGGAAATTCAGGATCTCCAATAATGAATGCCAATGGTGAATTAATCGGTGTAAATTTTGACCGTGCTTACGACGCAACAATTAATGATTTCGCTTGGAACGAGAGTTACAGCAGATCCATCGGAGTCGACATTCGTTATGTCCTCTGGGTTGCCGATAAAATTGACAACGCGCATTTTATCCTGAAAGAAATGGGTATCTAATCTGGTCTAAAACAAGGCGCAAGAAAGCCGCTGCATCGAGAGATGCAGCGGCTTTTTTTGTTCACCACGCTATTTCCGATTCGCCCGGCGGCATGCCACTACGAACGAAGAATCACCGTAAATCAGAACCTATTCATCTAACTCAGAATAGCTTCGCATACTATTTTGCCCCTTGGAGCAAAGAAGAGAAAACAGTCTTCAAACGCAACAAGCCTGTTGTCAATACCTCCCTCGAACAAGCAATGTTGAGGCGAATAAAGTCATCACTCCCCTTCCCGTACATCGCACCTACATTCACCTGCACATGCGCTTCGTCCAATAAGAGCTTTCCCAATTTTCGACTTGAAATCCCCAAAGCGGCGCAATCTACCCACACCAGATAAGTACCCTCCAAAGGAAACACATGCAAAGCAGGCAGATGTTCGTTCATAAAGCCTTTCAAATACAGATAATTTGCATGGATGTAGCTTAAAGCCTGATCCAACCATTCCCCGCCCCACTCGTACGCAGCGATCAAGCCCGTAATGGCAAAGGGACTTATGCTACTGATCTCATTAGCTAAGAAAGCCTGTTGCACCTTCCTCTTGAGTTCAGGATCGGCCACGAGAACTGTAGCGACCTGCAATCCCGCCAAATTAAAGGTTTTACTCGGTGCTACACAGGTAATCGAATTCGCCAAAAAGGCTGCACTGATACTTCCAAAAGGAATATGTGTATAGCCTTCAAATACCAGATCGCAGTGAATTTCATCCGAAATGACTAAAACTTGGTGTCGCAAACAGATTTCACCAAGACGTTCAAGCTCAGCTCGGGTCCAAACTCGCCCAGCCGGGTTATGTGGGCTACATAAAATAAATAACTTGACTTTCGGATCACTTGCTTTATGCTCAAAATCCTCAAAATCGATCGTATACTCGCCATTACGATAAATCAGGTCATTGGAAACCACCTGGGCTTGATTGCGTTCTATGGAAGAAAAAAAACAATGATATACAGGTTCTTGCACCAAAACCTTATCTCCGGGTGATGTCAATGCGCTTACCAAAGCCGAAAGCGCCGGTACGACACCGATAACAGGAAGTATCCATTCCGGTTGAAGTACAAATTTATGCCGCTGTGAGGACCAGCTCATCACTGCGCTGTAAAAAGCAGTTGGAATCGTAGCATAACCATATACCGCATGTTGAACCCGTTGCGCAAGTGCATCCACGACTGGTTGTGCTGCTGGAAAGTCCATATCCGCAACCCAGAGTGGAATCAAATCGGCATAATCGTGTTGATTCCATTTGACCGAATCGGTACCACGACGAACAATCGTTTTGTCAAAATTATAGATCATACAGCAATTTAATTAAAATTAGGAGGCATTTGCAAAAAAAATATGATAAAGTAAAAGGGGGTTCAGATCGCACGATAAATTACCTAGTGAAGGCTAATATACATAACAAAACTCGCGGACATAATAGACAACATGCAATAAAAAAATCCAGTATACCTGGATAAGCAGAAAGCGCTATCTTTACAGAAAATAGCATAACAACTATGGCCAAAAACAACTTTTCATTCCGTGCCAGATTAAAGAGTTTTCACTATGCTTTCAGTGGGTTGAAAACAGCCTGGCATGAAGAACATAATTTCAGGGTGCATTGTATAGCGGCCATTATGGCCATACTGCTATCCGTTGTGCTTCACATCAGTACCCACGAATGGATTGCTGTACTCTTTGCCATTGGTTTTGTATTCGTCTGTGAGTTGTTAAATACTGCATTGGAAAATATGGCTGACTTTATCTGTCCAGAACATAACCCAAACATCAAAAAGATGAAAGATGTCGCCGCAGCGGCAGTGATGATAAGCAGCATCACCGCGCTATTGATCGGCCTATTAATTTTTACCCCCAAGCTGATCTCATTGGCCCTTCGTTACATTTTCTAACGCGAATTTCTCATCAAATGCAATCTTCTTCGGATCAACAAAAGACATTTTTCCAGCTTTCTCCTCCATCGCACCATAACCTTCCATTGCACGAGCCTTAGATAATTTAAATATCACCTGGCGGACCGATTCCTGTCCCTCAGAAGAAAAAGTATAATCGGCCGTTAAAATGTCCCCCTTCAAGACACCATCAATATGTCCGCTATTACGATCTTTTTCCTTCCAGGCATAGCTAAGATCACCCTGTACCTTTTCTCCATCAACAGTGATTGACAGTGAAATGGTATCGCCATTTTTAAGGTACTGATATGTACTCTTTCCACTAAAAAAACCCGCGGTATCCAACGGTTGAGTAGTTTGAACAGTATCATTGCGTTTCGTTGAAGTAACTTGTTTTTTTTGTTCCTGATGGCAGCCAGCACAACACAGCAACGCTATAAATCCGAAATTGATTATTCTCATCGTCTATTTTTTGTTTGATCGTATAGATAGCAATTCAAAAGAATTTTTGTTTTAAATAACTACCATTTAAAATTTTCAAATTCAAAAAACAAAAAGCAAGCGAATATTGTTTATAAGTTAGATAGCAGTCTACTATTTTAGCACGATATAAGCTATTAAAAATAAACAATTTAGTAACAATAAAATTATCGTAGGCTTATTGTAAAGCTAATTTTTATTAGTAAATTGTACATTATAAAATTCAGGAATTCTTAACCAATATTAGTATGAAAGATGTAAGCTTTAAGAAATTTGATAGTGGATGTACATCACTCACAAAATTGTCCATTGAAACAGACTTGGCTATTATTGTTAAAGAGCAAGTTACGATTCCTTCCGAATCCAAAATTGAAAAACTCAGACGCTGTAAAGAAGAGTTACTTAAAAGCCTTTGGTTTGTTCAACGTCAATGTTGAGATAACATTTTCCTTCAAATTTCGACTATCCGCCGATCAGCCTCTTATGGTCTGACCGCCACACATTCAAGTCACTTTTAACACAAAATAAGCCCCTCTGCTTTATGCTTTTTGGGGCTTTTAATATATTCGATGACGAGGGATCAAAGCGATTTCAAATGTTTATAATTAGACTTAATGGTATCCCACACCTCTTCGAAATTACCCGACAACATTAATTTTGCCATACTTTCTGTCATCCCTTTCATTTGACTGAAGGATATCTTGGGTGGCATAGCCAATGCATTGGGATTGGTATATAGATCAATTAGGACAGGCTCATCGACAATCCCAAAAGCCTCATGGATAACACCATCCACCTCCTGGGGTTGAGTCACCGTAAATGCACGTATGCCCATCGCCTGGGCGATCATCGCAAAATCTGGATTGACCATATTAGTTTCCTGATCTTTAAGACCTGATACCTGCATCTCCAATTTAACCATACCAAGTGCACGATTGTTGAAGACGATGATTTTGATCGGTAAGTTATATTGTTTTATTGTTGCAAGATCCCCCAACAACATGGATAGGCCTCCATCGCCACAAAAAGCAATAACCTGGCGCTCAGGATGTGTCAATGCAGCTCCAATAGCCATTGGCATGGCATTAGCCATAGAACCATGATTGAAAGACCCCAGCATGATTCGATCCTTTCGCTGATTAATATAACGTGCTCCCCAAACACAGCACATCCCGGTATCAAGCAAGAAAATAGCATCATCACTGGCTTTCTGATCAATGGTATGAGCGACAAATTCTGGCTGTATTGCGCATTCGCTGCCTGAATCCTCCACATACGTCATGAGATCTTCCTTGACCTTTTCATAAGAAGCAAGCTGCTTCTCCAGAAATTTCGTATCCGAACGCGCTTCTACAAAGGGCAATACCGCTTTTAAGGTATGCTCAATATCGCCAACAAGCCCATAGTCTACGATGGATCTACGCCCTAGCTTTTCACCTTCAATATCAATCTGGATAATGGTTTTGTTGGTCGGTATAAAATCCTTGTAAGGAAAATCAGTCCCTAAAAGTAAAATAAGATCGGAATGATGCATACTTTGAAATGCTGAAGCCATTCCTAGAAGTCCTGTCATCCCGATTTCATTGGGATTGTCGCGTTGGATATCCAACTTTGCTTTAAATGAATAACCTACTGGCGCATGGATCTTTTGTGATAATGCTACAATTTGCTGCTGTGCTTTCTTGGCCCCCACACCACAGAACAAGGTTATCTTTTCTGCTTGATTGATATATTGTGCCAATCGCCCAATTTCCATCTCCGAAGGTCTAATTTGCGGCTCGGTAAAAAACACCTTCGTTGAAGTATTCATTTGAACCGCTTCCATTTCTGATACATCACCAGGTAGGCCGATAACTGCAACATCCCGTTTAGAGATAGCCTGTTGTAATGCATTTTGCACCATACGTTGCACCTGCTCCGGCCGAGTGATCATTTGGTTGTAGCAAGAACAATCATCAAACAGTTTGATTGGATTGGTTTCTTGAAAATAATCGGTTCCAAATTCGTAGGTAGCACATGTTGATGCGATCACAAGCATGGGTACACGAGTCTTGTGTGCTTCATAAACACCATTGATCAGATGCACATGCCCAGGCCCACTGCTTCCCGCACAACAAGCGATCCCGTGCAAATCAGCTTCTGCCGTTGCAGCAAACGCCCCCACTTCCTCATGCCTGACATGTATCCATTGCATCGTTCCATCTGCATGAACAGCTTCGTTGAAAAAATTTAAACTATCGCCCGTTACGGCATAAATACGCTGAATTCCCGCATCCTTTAAAAGACCCACAATCTGGTGTGCTACATTTTTCATACTTATACTATAATTTAAGATTTTGTGATAGCGGCATCGTGCAAATTATATTGCCGCTATTTAATAACAACAATAATGTAGCGTAATGGTTTGGGACATTAGCTGAACAGGTCTGTCGTTTCCCAAGCGTATAATCTGGTCGAATGTGCAATAACAGCCTCAATTGGGAGCAGGTATATACTGGGCCCAAATTTAAGACAACAACTCGCTACACTTGAAATAAAAAGAGATTGTAATCAACAAAAAAAGCTGTTTCAAATTCATTGAAACAGCTTTTTTAAAATGATAGCTTGGATAAATCCTTAGTTGATTTGTCGCGACAACTCATCGACAAAACGCTTTGCATCATTGAGATCTTTGTTCCAGTCCGCATAGCGTTTAGCGGTATTTAATTTTGCAATTTTTGCATTTAGCTTCGCTAGGTTGGCTTGATCTTTTGACTTCTCCAACTTGGCTTTCAGAATGCCGACTTTGGTATAATCCTGAATACCTTCCAACATACGCTCGTAACGGATAGAGCTTCTTCCTTGCGGATAAACAATATAGGTGTCTCCTGCCGGCCACGTACGGAACCTTGAATCATGCAGTGGATCCTTCACCCAGGAGTTGAATGCCCAACGCAGTGCCCCATCGAAACCTGCCGCCAGCGCATACCAAGCCATATAGGTGGATTCTGCTGGATCCGAGAACGTAAATTGATTTGGAAATTCGTCCGAACAGCACACATAAAATGTCGTGATATATCCTTTTTTACGTCGCTCAATAAGATCGTTCTGATCAAAAGGATCGCCAGCGGCGACGCTGATATCTGTACTCTTATGATAGCGTTGGTAGCTTTTGTGATTATCAGCAAATGCAACACCAAATTCGGGCGCTACTTTTTCCAACAAGGCGATCGCTGGATCCATTTCTTCCCGGCCTCTTTCATCCATCGCAATATTGGTAATCTTTAACCAGCCCTTTGCGGTAATGTGCTTACTAAAATCCTTTAAGAAAGGCGTCCATAGCTCCTCAAATATTGCTGTACCGGGTTTTGCAATCACATTGACCAGTTCATTTTTGCTCTCATCGAAATAATGTACCTCGTTGTTCCATGGTAAAAGCGAATAGCAATTGATCTGTTTGTTGACCCCTAGATCCATCATAAAGTTTACCCATCGATCAAAAACAGAATAATCATAAGCCCAGGAACCGTCTTTTGCCTTCTTCCAGGTGATCATATCCGCATAGGGATCATAGGTCTGTACGTTCCACGCATCCTTATTTAAAGTCGCAGTAATCACTTTTTGCCCAGCAGCTGCAAGCTGTTTCATGGTCGGCTTCAACGCTTCAAAATGTTCATCGCTCCACATCTTCACATTATTGACACGAGCTACAGCAGAAGGATGCTGCCATTGGTCCAAATGATAAGTCCACTGCGACGATGGCGGCAGCACATGATTTTGAACATTGACGATAAGCTGTAATTGCTCTTTCACCTTACCATTTTGCTGAACCGAAATTGTCGTTTTATATTGTCCTGCGGCAGCTTCCTTGGGAACCTTTACGGTAATCCATACAGGACGGACTTTCTTCGCTTCAAGGTCATAGCTTTTGAGATCATCCAACATATCTGCCGAAAGAGAAGCTTTAAAATCTTCTGGCTTACGATGGCCACAGCCACTTGCAAATTCATCAGTCATGACATAACGAACAAAACGCGCTTGTACCGCATCGCTGCCGATCACCTTGCCTGTTGTAGATTTTAATTCACTTGCTGATACAGCGACATGCGCTGTGGCAACACTGGTCCATAACAATACCTGCGCCGATACTTGTTCACCTTTCCAGGCATCTACAGTCGCCGTACGTTGTGTTGTCAGATTTGGATTGACGGATTTGGGATAACGTTTGTCTATCGATACAAACGAAGCATGTAGGCCGGCTTTAACATTCGACCAGTTGGATAACGTATCCTTTGTCGGATCGGCCATTTCAGTAAATGTTGTCCCTGTAGCAAAACGCTGCTGGGAAAATCCCGGATTACTGCCGCAAAATAGCATACAAGCCAGGGCAATAGAAGAATAAATTGTAGTTTTAGGCATAACAGTTATAATTAACAAAACTTTAGCGAAGCGATGATCTTCTTTCCAGCCCAGGAGCAGGGTGCTCGCAGAAAAAAGGCAAACAACTTCTGTTTGCCTTAAAAATAGTAAAATTTTATTTATCTATAACTAACTTTGTTCAAAAATTTCAGAAAGTGCTTTATACAGTTCAGGATGATGGGTCTTGAATTTCGCTGGGTCCTCAAAGAAATATTCAGAAGCAACTGCAAAAAACTCGGCTGGATTGGTCATGCCATAGACATCAATATCAGATTTATTCGCCTTTATTTTGGCAATCTCTTCCCGTATCAGATTCATAAAAGGAATGACTGAAGCTTTATCCATCAGACGTGTTGGAATGCCATCCACAGTACCATCGGTTTTATCGATCAAGTGTACAAATTCATGTATCGCTGTATTCTGTCCATCTTTTGGGTTCCTAAAACCATACTCCAATGCCGATTTGGACAATATCATTTGTCCGTTCATGGCTCCCTCACCTACCATTCCCATTATATTTCGGTCAGCATGGCCTTCAAATTCATACGCTGTATTGAACTGGGAAGGATAAACCATAATATTGGTCAAATTGGGATAAGTCCATTTCTTAAAGGCAAATATTGGGATAATTGCACTGGCGGCAATCATCATATAATCTTTCAGCTCAACCGCTACGCCCACACCTTCAATTTTGACCGTATCCAAAAATTTTAAACAGCGGGTTTCAAATTCCATTTTATCCGCATCGGACAGATTGCGGTAATAGGCAACTTCTTTTTCCAGAATTTCCTTTCCTTCGTCGCTTAATACACGTTTAATGGCTTTGCTGTTTTTGGCCGTACGATTTAACAGGTAATAAACAACATAAATGGTTACTGGTATAAGCAGTATAATAAATAGTTTTCCTAACATATTAGTTGATCTGTATCCATTTGGGATCCCGAGCCTGCAAATTACGCAAAAAGCCTTTAAAATGTGAGGTTCCGAATAAGATTAAAATCTTTTGCTGTGGGGCGTCAGCAACTAATGATGCCAGGTTTTCTTCCCTTTTTTTCATGACAAATTCTTTATCAAATTTGTTCTTTAAGGCTGCTTTGATCGGTTTACAGGAATAAGGTTCTTGGAGCGGTGTTTTGTAATCACAATCATCCAGTTTGATCGTACCATACAGGTATTCAAACTCGTCAAGCAATTTATTTTTGGGAATATCCGCATTCACCGCCGTTTCATAATTCACCAGGAAAAAGGAATAATCGGGCTGACTGATGATTCGTTGCCCCAGTTTACGGTACATGGGCGCCCGAAGAACCCGGGAGGTATCGCCCGGTATTTCAATACATTGCTGCAGCCCGAGCCGATTGCCTGTAAGTTTTCTAAATTTGCGGTCATACAGATCACGTTGTGCCGCACTATCCACCTGATAGGCGATACTTTCATAAAAAACAACATAGCCCGAACGTTGGAGGGAATCTACAGCGCGCTGAATTTGATCATAGTACACCCGCGTACCCAGATGCCGCATTGGAATATAAACGACTGATCGATCGCCATGGCGAAGCTCGAATTTTCGTGAGGCATCACGCAAGACACCTGTACCTTGAACCATCAATGACGTTTGGCAGCCCAAAAGAACAAACAACACAAAACAAAGGGAGATAATCTGTCTCAATCGCATACTACTCATTATAATATCTATTCTTTGCTAGCAAAGACAATACCATCTGACGTTAATTTGCCGGTATTAGGCAAATTTTGACTTCAGGTAATTACTTTTCAAGATACTTTTATATGAATAACATGAAATGATAACAATATATTATCTCCCTTGTTCTATAAATTTTATAAGCTTGTCAATCCTATTGTTGTTCCATTTGGAATTACAGCATTTTTTTTGATGACAACAATGCCGTCACAAATGGTATAGGTGGGGTGATTGGCGTTCAGCAAATGAGGTCCACCATTGATCCGGACATCGTTGCCGATACGACAATTTTTATCCAAAATAGCATTCTCAATATAACAACGTTCTCCAACACCGACCACAGGTATATTTTTACGCTTTGCTTCCTCCATATCGACGAGATCCTCATAATAATCTGATCCCATCATATAAGTACCGCGCACAACAGATCCTGTACCAATCCGTGAACGAACGCCCACGACGGAACGGTCTATTTTATCAGCTTGGATAATACAGCCATCCGAAATGACCGAATTGATTAATGTTGTACCCGAAATCTTAGAAGGCGGCAACATCCTTGGACGGGTGAAAACCGTATTTTTATCAAACAGATTGAAGGCCGGAATATTATCGGTCAAACCAATGTTGGCTTCATAGAAAGACCCTATGGTACCGATGTCTGTCCAATAGCCCTCAAATTGATAGCTAAGCACCCGACTTGTATCAATGGCATCGGGAATAATTTCTTTACCAAAATCCATTCCGCGATTCTCTTCAAGCATACGTTTCAGGACGCCTTTTGAAAAAACATAAATACCCATAGAGGCCAGGAATTCTCTGCCCTCACCCTTTAAATGATCGCTCACTTCTGAACTCCAGTCTACCAGCTGCTCGCTATTCGGTTTCTCGATAAAAGAGGTAATATGATTCTTTTCATCCGATTTCAGTATACCAAAACCGGTGGCATCTTTGGCGTTTACTGGTATAGTCGCAATGGTCAGGTCGCCTTCGTTTTCGACGTGGAAGTCAACCAGTGCATCAAAATCCATTTGATATAGCTGATCCCCTGATAAAATCAGTACATAGTCATAATCAATACTCGCCAGCTTCCGAAACGATCGTCGCACGGCATCGGCCGTACCCTCGAACCATTTGTCGCCATCGTTGGTCTGTTCAGCAGCCAGAATATCGACAAAGCCCTTGCTAAAAATACTAAAGTTGTAGGTATTCTTAATGTGGGAGTTGAGCGACGAAGAATTGAATTGTGTCAACACAAAAATCTTGTTAAAACCCGAATTAAGACAATTCGAGATGGGAATGTCCACCAAGCGATATTTCCCGGCAATGGGAACTGCTGGCTTAGACCGTTGATCGGTCAATGGATACAGACGTGAGCCCCTTCCTCCGCCCAAGACGATAGCTACTACATTATGACGTGACATATCAAATTACATTAATTGGTTATATAGACTTATATACTTCGCTGCAGATTTATCCCAAGAAAAATCCAACTGCATCATTTTACGTTGATTCTCCTCAAACTGCTTTTTACTATCGTAAAAATTTATAGCCCGAACAATCGCTGCACTAATTTCAGTGATTGTCAGACTATCAAAACCTATACCGTAGCCATCATTTTTCAGATCGATTACCGTATCTTTTAATCCCCCCACCTGATGCACGATCGGCAATGTACCGTACTTCATAGCATAGAGCTGATTAAGTCCACAGGGCTCAACACGGGAAGGCATTAAAAGAAAATCCGCACTGGCATAAAGCCAATGGGCCAGATTTTCATCATAACCAAAGAACACATCAAAATTATCAATTCCATCATCGACGAGTGATTTCACACGTGACTGGATCGCTGGGTCTCCGGCACCCAGTATAAATATACTTAATCTATCGTGATATTTCTCCGTCAAATCCAAAATTATCTCCGGAAGTAAATCCGCTCCTTTTTCTGTTGCAAATCGGCCGATAAAAACAAGCAACGGTCGATCTGGATTGATTTTATACTGCTTCGCCAAAGCCTCCTTATTTTTCAACTTTCCGGAAAAAGCTTGTACAGCATCGTAGTTTTCTAGCAAGGTATAATCAATTTTAGGATCCCAGATTTCCCAGTCAATTCCATTGACAATACCGACAGATTTATTTCGCTCATCATAAAACAGCTGCTGCAAACCATTTGCTTCCACATAAAGCTCTTCCAGGTAACCTTCGGAGACCGTTGTGTACGCATCGCAACATTTAATGAGGGCTGCAAGCGGATTAATTAAACCATCCCAGTCCAATAATCCCCATTTCCAACTATCGAAAGCGGGCAACAGAATAGCTTTACTCCAATGCGTCCAGCCCTGATACTGCCCATTGTGGACGGTGGCCACCGTTTTAACGTCGGCAAGAAAGTTATAGTCATTGCTATACCTCATCAAAAAAGGCATTAAGCCGACATGATGATCATGGCAATGCACAATATCAGGTACTATATTTTTATCCTTAAACCACGCCAAAACAGCATGTTGAAAGGCGATAAACTGCTCGCCTTCATCCGGATAACAATATACCTCCTGCCGATCGAGTTTACCTGGAATCTTAATCAGGTAGAGCTCAAATCCAAGTACCTGATGATCTTCCTTATAAACACTGTAGCGCAGCAATTCAGATCCTTGGTAAAAAGTACCTTCATGAACTAGGCTAAAAGCATGATCCCTAACAAAAGGACGATCATACCAAGGCATGACAACCGCCGCCTCCCATCCCAGTTTGGTTTGGTATTTGGGCAGCGCGCCCACGACATCCGCGAGACCACCTACTTTGGCCACGGGATAACATTCTACACTCAAGTGAAATACGTTCATTCTTCTTTTACAGCATGAGATTTAATAACAAGATTTTATACAGGGATACGCTCGCCTTGTTTAATGGGATTGACTTCCTTTACCGCTCTCTTCCTTTTCAAAATATATCCGCCAAGCGGAGGTAAATGAACTTGAGCAGACTGTACCTGGTTCATCCAATGCAGGTGTTCACTATGAATAAGCAGCTGATGTATTCCAGAACCGAAATAGGTCAAATCATCCGAATTCAGCAGCACTTCCCATTCACCAGCGTAAGGTAAACCAATACGGAAATGTTCCCGAACAACAGGCGTTAAGTTAAGTACAACAACCGTATCATCCCAGGCGTCAAATCCCTTTCGCCAATAGACCACAACCGAATTTTCACGATCACCAGCATCTATCCATTCAAAGCCCGAAGCGTCAAAAGCCTTCTGGTAAAGACTTGGTTGGCTCCTATAAACCGTATTCAGGTCGGCTACAAATTGCTTCATACCCTGGTGTGGCGCAAATTCCAAAAGATGCCAATCAAGCGATTGGTTTACATTCCACTCCGAAGTCTGCCCAAATTCTCCGCCCATAAACAGCAATTTTGTTCCCGAAAAAGTATACATAAAGAGATACAATGCCCGCAGGTTGGCAAACTTTTGCCATTCATCGCCCGGCATCTTATAAATTAATGAATGCTTTCCGTAGACAACCTCATCATGTGACAGCGGTAGCATAAAATTTTCATGGAAAGCATATACTGTCGCAAAGGTCAGTCGATCATGATGATAGCTGCGATTAATCGGATCCTCTTTAAAATAATCCAATGTGTCATGCATCCAGCCCATCATCCATTTCATTCCAAACCCCAATCCACCAGCATAGGTTGGGCGACTGACACCTGGCCAGGAAGTCGATTCTTCCGCGATGGTCTGCACATGTGGGAAATGTCCGTAGACGGCCTCATTCAGTTCTTTTAAAAATTGTACCGCTTCAAGATTCTCATTTCCACCAAACTCATTGGCAATCCACTCGCCTGCGTTTCGACTATAATCCAAATAGAGCATAGAAGCAACCGCATCGACCCGAAGTCCATCGATATGAAAACGATCCAACCAATAAAATGCATTACTGATCAAAAAAGAACGCACTTCATTACGTCCGTAGTTGAAAATATAGGATTGCCAATCGGGATGAAACCCTTTCCGGGGATCTTCATGCTCGTATAAGCTCGTGCCATCAAAACGATAAAGACCATGTGCGTCACCTGGAAAATGCGACGGAACCCAATCCAACAATACGCCTATCCTGGCGGCATGCAGCTCCTCAATCAGATACATGAGATCTTGTGCCGATCCGTAGCGTGAACTCGCAGCAAAATAGCCCGTTATCTGGTATCCCCAAGAAGGGTAATAGGGATGTTCCATCAGGGGCATAAATTCTACATGGGTAAAATTCATTTCCTTCACATAGGATACGAGCGCCACAGCGATTTCGCGGTAGTTGAGCAAAGTATCCGGACTTTCGGGATCCCGCGACCAAGATCCTAAATGCACTTCATAGACAGACCATGGTTGATCCAGCCTGTTTTTAACAGCCCTTTCCTGCATCCATTGCTTATCCTGCCACTCGAACCAGGTCGAATGAACAATGGAAGCAGTCTTTGGCGCGATCTCCCACTGAAAAGCAAAGGGGTCTCCTTTTTCAAGTTGTTCGCCAGTATAAGTCTCAATAACATACTTATACGCCTCCCCATTGCCAAGCCCCGGAATAAATCCCTCCCAGATTCCGCTACCATCCCAGCGCACATAGAGCGCGTGACGCGCTTTATCCCAAAAATTGAAGTTGCCGGTTACAAAGACCGATTTTGCATTTGGAGCCCAAACCGCAAAATAAACGCCTTTTTCACCATTGACTTCCAGCTCGTGTGAACCGAACTTTTCGTATAATTTGAAGTGCTTACCCGACTGGAATAAGGCGACATCAAATTCAGAAAATAGACTATGCGGAATTACTTCATTGGTCATGTTTTAACCTTCTATCAATATGTTATCAAATTCTCGTGCGACATTAATCCAATACCGCCCCTTATCATCTACTTGTACTTTTGTCTCAATACCATCAGTCTTCACCTTCTTAACCTGAAAAGGCAAGCCGATTAACTGTAATTTATATTCCTCATACCGCTCCGTAAAAAGCCCATCTTGCGTCTGTTTAATCGACAGGGAATCTTTGAGCCCCGATACGGTAAAGCATTTTTCAAGATAAATATCCTGCTCATAGGCAAAGGTGTCACCATGATCCGAATACACATACGAACGGGTTACACCTTCAGCGAAGTAAACATTGAGCTGCAGCTCCTCAATTTTCTTTTCACCAGTATATTGCATCACTGGATATTCGGGGATAACAGATCCCCCACGAATGAAAATCGGCATCTCATCAATCGGCGTAGGAACAGTATGTTCTTTACCGCCCACGTAGGTTTCATTATTGAAATAATAAAACCAAGTACCTTCAGGCAGATAGACAATCTTGCTTTTTTGTCCCGGCTGCAAAACTGGGGATACCAATATTTTATCCCCAAAACAGAATTCCTCCTCACGTTGCCAATTGGTCGGTATATGCTGTTCGACCATGGAAATCGGACGTAATATGGGAAAACCATACTTCGTTTGCTCCCAAAAACAGGTATAGATATACGGCAACAACTTATAACGGAGTTCGATAAATTTCCGATTGATCTTTTCCCAATCCTCCCCAAAACTCCAGGGCTCCCGGTCGCGGGTATCGCCAGCGGAATGCACACGCATAAAAGGCGAGAAAACGCCAAATTGCATCCATCGCGTAAATAACTCACCGTCGGGTTCACCCGTAAACCCACCGATATCCGTTCCACAAAAGGACATGCCCGAAGTCGACAAACGCTGTAACTGCAAGGTTCCCAACTTGAGATGTTCCCAACTCGCCAAATTATCGCCGGTCCAGACCGAAGAATAGCGTTGTGTTCCCGCATAAGCCGCTCGGGTGATGGTAAATGGCCGTTTATTTTTATACAATTTCTTTAAACCATCATAGGTTGCCCGGACCATCTGCATGCCGTAGATATTATGTGCCTTACGATGCGAACCCCGATGCCCGTCATATTGGTGACGTACATCGTCGGGGAATGTTCCGCGGCCAAATACGGCCGGTTCATTCATATCGTTCCAGAAGCCAGCCACGCCATCTTCCACAAGGCCCTGATATAAGGTGCCCCACCATTGACGAACCTCCGGATTGGTAAAATCAGGAAATTGACAACGTCCCGGCCACACAAATCCTTCCATAAAATAATCATCCCCGCGGCGACAGAAATACCTATTTTCCTTTCCTTCCCTGAACACCCAGTAGTTCTCATCAACCTTGATGCCCGGGTCGATCATCACCACCGTTTTAAAGCCATCATTGGCCAAATCGCTGATCATATTCTTAGGATTGGGAAAATACTGCTTGTTCCAGGTAAAACAGCGGTATCCTTCCATGTAATCGATATCAAGATAAATCGCATCACAGGGGATCTGTCGCTTCCGAAACTCCTCAGCAACCTTCCGGACATTCGCTTCGGGATAATAACTCCAGCGACACTGATGGTAACCAATTGCCCACAGCGGTGGCAGGTAATGCGTACCTGTCAGCGTATGATAGCGACGGATAACGTCGATAATATGTGGACCATGGATGTAGTAGTACTGCAGTTCCCCTCCTTCGGACCAAAAGCTTGTTTTTCCCGGATCTTCCGCGGCGAAATCAAAATACGTTTTAAAGGTATTGTCAAAGAATATACCGTAGGCTTCACCATCTTTTAAACCAATATAAAACGGAATAGTTTTATAAAGTGGATCCTGATCGTAAGCAAAAGCATAAGTATCTGAATTCCAATTTTTAAGTCTTTTACCTCTCAGGTTCAATTTAGTGGCCTTATCCCCCAGTCCATAAAAAGCTTCGTTTTCAAAGGCCACTTTTGTGCTATATACATAATAGCCTCCAAAATCAGGGTTTTCCTCCCAGTGCATCGGCGCCAAATCTGCATTGAACAGTTTACCTGAACGATCAGCAAAAGAAATCAAAAAGTCATTCTTATTGATCTTACAGGAAATAGTATTCGTATGCACCAGATAATGATCTGCCTCTTCCTTGCATTGATGTATACTGACGCGGTGATCTTTCTTGGCCAAGGCATACGAAAAATCCTCCAAAAAAGTCCCTTGTGGAGCCAGCCGTACTCGCACGATCTCATCCGTGACGATCTTAATTTCTACCTTGGCTTTGCCGTCAGAAAAATAATAAGACTTATCGTTTTGATTGTGGGCTACTATCGTTTCAAGGTATTTCTTTTCAATTTTCGGTAAATCCAATACCGGATTATTCACATGATGCATACTCTCCAAAGTACCATCATTTTCCTCCTCATGTAGTGTGGTTTGATTTAGGTTGTCGTCTTCAAGCATAATTGTAATATGTTAAAAAGTTTCTGAAGGCTTAATTCCTCTTTAAGATAGAAAATTAATCCTGCGCTGACAACAAAACACAAAAAAAAATCCCGCCTATTGGGATAGACGGGATTTTTTTCAATACCTGTGGATAAACTTCTACAGCTTACTTAACAAAATGCGCACGAAGCATCCAAGCCATCTTTTCATGCTTTTCCAATAGTCCAACCAAAAAGTCCTCCGTACCATTATCTGAAGTGCCTTCAACCACAGAAATGTCGGCACGAATTGACATCGCTATAGCTTCATGGTCAGCCAACAATTCTTTGTAATAGGACTGACTGTCGGTTTTTTCTGAAGTAGACTCCGTTAAACGAGTCAATTTCAAATATTTATCAAAGGTACCTACCGCATAATGCCCTAAAGTACGTACACGTTCTGCTACTTCATCGATCACTTCAGCTAGTTCATCGTATTGTGATTCCAAAAATAAGTGAGCAGCATGAAAATCCGCACCTTCCACATTCCAATGCGCATTACGCGTCTTCATGTAGACAATGTGTTCATCTGCCAACAGCACATTTAACAACTTTGCAACTTTTTTCAAGTCCGCATCTTTAATTCCAATTGAAGTTTTCATATTATAATCTTTTGTTAACTATATGTTTTAAATGCTTAGTTAAATTTACCCAAAAATGCGGTAAAAACCAAATAAAAGCCAGTCAAATTCACAACAATTACCTCACCCTACTATACCAAACCAGACTTACATTTCGTATTACTGCAAAGCGTTTGCTAGACTGAAAAATGAAAAGCGAAGGCTGCACCGACAGTGTTCTTTGTAGAAACAGATAAGAACTAGATTGTACCTTATGAACGAAACATTTTAAACAAAAATCGATCAAGCTATTATTTAAAGCACATAATGTTGTATTTTTGCAGACATCTTTATTTTGAGGGAAAGCTGCGGACAACATGGACAACAATACCTATTTTCACAAATTCAAACAGGATATTTCAGCGATTGAACTTCCAACACGATTTACCTTCCCATTTTGCTATGAACCGCACCCCCTTGCCGTAACCGCCGCAAAAGAACTTCAATATTACATCGAAACACAAGAGGACTGGACCCACAATTTTGGCCTGGACAGCGCCATGGAGGGCCTCGCTATTGGAAAAATGTTCGGTGTGCTGGTTGTCAGAAACCAACACAATGAGCTTGGCTACCTTGCCGCTGTTTCGGGAAAACTGGCCGGAAGCAACAAACACCGCTATTTTGTACCGCCAATATTCGATATGTTGGAAGAAAACAGTTTTTTTCTAAACGAAGAGGTGCATCTCAATGCACTGAACCGCAAAATAGAAAGGCTTGAAAATAGTGAAGAGCTAGCAGACACGCAGCGTAATCTTGACCGGTTAAAAAATGAATGGGATAAGTCGCTCGATGAGCTAAAATCGAAATTAAGAATCCAAAAGAAGGAACGAAAAGAAACCCGTACAAAACTGAAGGTCAGTTTATCCGATGCGGAATATGAATTATTGATGGAAGACATGCGGAGCCAGAGTTTAAAAGACAAACAACAGCTTCAGCGCTTTCAATATGACATGCATTTGGCTCTGGAAACAGAGAGTAACCATTTACAACAATTGCTATCTACGATTACCGCGCTAAAAGAGGAACGCAAAACACGCTCAGGCAATCTGCAAAAACAGCTTTTCGAACAATATAATTTTCGCAATGCAAAAGGGCAACGCAAGAATGTCGTCGACATATTCCATGAATTTGACACGATAACTCCGCCTGCGGGATCGGGGGAATGCGCTGCGCCAAAACTGCTGCAATATGCATATGAAAACCAGTTAACACCCCTAGCTTTGGCCGAATTTTGGTGGGGCTGCTCCCCTGCATCTGAAATACGCAGGCACAAAAACTACTATCCGGCATGCCGCAAAAAATGTGAACCGATTTTAGGGTATATGCTCCAAGGCTTGGTCGTAGATCCGAATCCCATGCAGCAGGAAACGACCTTGGATATCGCACTTCCTCAAATTTATGAGGATGAAGATATTATCATCATCAACAAACCAGCAGAATTTCTTTCTGTACCAGGAATATATGTCAAGGATTCGGTCTACAACCGTATTCTTCAACGTTATCCAAAAGCAGGCCCGATTATTATCCACCGCCTGGATATGTCGACATCCGGCCTATTGGTTGTTGCCAAAAACAAAGAAGCGCATAAATTTATTCAGGATCAATTTATTCAGCATACCATCAAAAAAACATACATTGCCTTACTTGATGGTATTATCGAAGCTCCATCCGGCTTGATCGACCTCCCTCTTCGCGTCGATCTGGATGATAGACCCCGACAAATGGTCTGCTACACCTATGGCAAGCCAGCGCAGACAAAATGGGAAAAAATTGCGATAGAGAATAATCAAACGAGGGTCAGGTTTTATCCCTTGACTGGCCGAACCCACCAGCTCCGCATGCATGCGGTGCACCCCAATGGGCTAAATACACCTATTGTTGGTGACGATCTCTATGGCAAAAAAGCTAATAGATTACACCTTCATGCCGCTTCAATTACCTTTATACACCCTCGTTTCAAAAAAGAAATGACCTTCGAAATCGAGCCAGATTTTTAATAGCGCTGACTATATCGTTACAAAAGTCAGTAAATAAAGTAGCGGAAAATCATCGCCAAGTCAAAATGTAATGTGAAAATTATTGACCCAAATCAATAATTTAACATAAACAACTCACAAACAAAGACTTACAAACAAATGTAATTCAACTACTTTCCTTTATTACATTACAATAAAATTTTAATTATTCTTAATTTTTTGTTTCCTTTGTTCACTGATTTTTTGATTTTAATACCTATAAAGTCAAAAATAAAGTAGAAACAGGAAAACAATTTTGAATTTTCAAGATTATAGCAATATAATGAGAGCTAAAATAGACGCAACAACCTTCATAACTAAACTCTTTTTTTCGATAACGCTCGTACTAACGGTGTCCATGGCTTTTGCCCAAAACAAGACCGTAACCGGTACAGTTAAAGATGCAAAGACCAAGAATCCTATACCCTATGCTACCGTAGCCGTCGTTGGCGCTCCGGCTTCTGCTGGAACCATGACGTCGACCAATGCAAATGGTGAATTTAAACTTGTCTTTCCAACATCGTATGTAAAAATCAGAGCAAGTTACATTGGGTATGACAGCAAAGACGCTTTTGTTACGAATGATGCAACGCAAACAAAAGAAATTCTGATGGATCAACAGGACAACATGCTGGAAGAAGTTGTTGTCAAGGCCACAAAGAAAAAATACAGCAACAAAGATAATCCTGCTGTCGCACTGATCCGAAAAGTCATCGAGAATAAGGAGAAAAATAGACTTTCAGGACAACAATATGCTGAATTTGACCAGTATGAGAAGATGTCTTTAGGACTGAGCAATCTTTCGGAGAAATTCGTCAATAAAAAAATATTCAAAAACTATCAATTTCTTTTTGAAACGGACGACTCCGCTAAAACAGCCAACAAATATGTTTTGCCTGCCTTTATTGAAGAAAAAATGTCCAAGGTATATTACCGTAAAGATCCAAGCAAAACCAAACAGTATATCCTTGGTGACCAACGGGCACAATTTGACCCTAGATTTATTGATAATGATGGTCTGACAGCCTACTTCAATAAACTGTACGAACAAGTTGATATTTACGACAACAACATTTCATTAGTTACCAATCAGTTTTTAAGTCCAATTGCTAATTCCGCTCCTACTTTTTATAAGTTTTTTATAACGGATACCATTAAGACTGTTCAACCCTGGTTGGTCGAATTAAGCTTCTTTCCACGCAACAAGGCCGACATGTTATTTAAAGGTCAACTGTATGTGACGCTAGACGGCAATTATGCAGTGCAGGGCGCCAATATGACTGTGGCCGATGATATCAATCTAAACTTTGTACGTGACCTTCAGATACAGCTTAAATTTGAGAAAGACAGCAAAAGTCGCTTCTACCTAAAAACAAGTACCCTGGGTATCGATTTTTCTTTAACGGAAAAAGGCATGGGGATCCGCGGAAGTCGTACAGTTGATTACAACAATTACAAAGTCGGCATTCAGCGTCCTGATAGTACCTATGATGGTCCATCTACGGTCATTGCCTATAATGTAGAAAATAAGAAAGCGATTAAAACATTGTTTGAAACACAACGTCCGCTTGTCCTTGCGCAAAACGAACTGAATATTTATCATAATATTGATACCTTACAAAAGATCCCTTCATTCCGTTCGTTCATGGATATCGCTGCCTTATTGCTGTCAGGATACAAACAGGCCGGCCCAGTTGAGATCGGTCCAGTCAATACATTCTATAGCTTTAATCCCGTAGAAGGTTTCCGTTTACGTGTCGGCGGACGTACAACAGAAGCGCTAAGCAAGCGTTTCTATGCTGAATCGTATGCGGCCTATGGTTTTAAAGATCAGAAATGGAAATACTTTTTCAGCGGTACCTACGCATTTAACAACAAATCGGTCTACTCCTTCCCAATGCACTACATCAGGGCCTCTTATAAAAAGGATACGAAGATTCCAGGACAAAAACTGGAATTTATTCAGGAAGACAACTTCTTGCTGTCTTTCAAACGCGGTGATAATGACCGTTACATCTATGAGACAAATTACGGCTTAGAGTATAAAAAAGAATTTTTAAACCACTTGGCTATTGGCGCGGCATTCAATATCAACAGACAAACACCTGCTGGAAGCCTTACCTACCAGATGGTAGATGCCAACAATGAAAGTAGACTGTTTAATGAATTGAACTCGACAGAAGTATCCGTAAATTTCAGATATGCTCCACATGAAGAGTTCTATCAAGGCAAGATTTACCGGACACCTATATTCAATCAATATCCGATCTTCACGTTCAATTATACTGCTGGAATCAAAGGATTGGCTAAAGGTGAATACAATTATCACAACTTTAATGTTGGTGCATTCAAACGCTTTTATTTTAGTCAATTTGGATTTGCTGACGTAACAGCTGAAGGCAACTATATTGCAGGTAAAGAGATCCCATTCCCTTTCTTGACAATCCATCGTGCCAATCAGACCTATGCTTATCAATTGAACTCGTATAACTTAATGAACTTCCTGGAGTTTGTTAGTGACCACAATGCCTCATTGAACGTGCAGTATTACATGAACGGTTTTCTGTTGAATAAAATTCCTTTGATCAAAAAGCTTAAATTACGTGAAGTATTTAGCTTCAAAGGTGTATATGGCGGACTGCGCAAGGAAAACAATCCTGACGATCCTAACTATGGCTCAAAGGTATTCACTTGGCAGCACAATGCAGAAGGTGTACAGAGTTCTTATACCTTCGGTTCAGAACCTTATATGGAAGCCAGTATCGGTCTATCCAACATTTTTAAAATATTACGCGTGGACTACGTAAAACGTCTAAATTATCTTGATCACGTCGATGCACCAGCTTGGGGTATTCGTGCGCGGGTCAGATTTGACTTCTAATAGTTTCCATAAATTTATAGTATAATTTGAAGCCCTGTTCATATAAATGACGGGGCTTCTTTTTTTGCCCTAGGCTTCCGCAACATCGGCTCCCCCGCCAACGATTTCTGGACGAAATAGCGGGGAAAGCTTCGTACCTGCTTCGTACCTTATTCGGAGATACAACAGATGTTGTACAGATGTTGATCAGATTCCGACCAGCCCCTGACCAGGAATTACCTGGTCAGGGGCTGGTCAATATTTATTGCAAGATTGTCGCCTTCCGAAGCTGGTACGAAGCAGGTACGAACACGATACGAGGAAAGCCCCACTGCATCAGGCCTGCAGACACAAAAACCGATGGCTTATGAACAAAAAAATCCCCCTTGCATAGTACAAGGAGGATAAAATTAGCATATGACGATGGTTAGTTTTTATGTTTAAATGCATCCACGCCACTTTGTAGGAATGCCTTGTACTCTTCTACATTGTAGTTGGCACCACTCTGGGGCACCAGTTTTTTGCCCGTCGGATCGACAATAACGTACAGCGGCTGCGAATTGCTATCGAATGTAGCCGCTTGAAAATCGCTGTTTTTCTTGCCGATGGTATTGATCTTTTTGCCACTATACTTTGAAACAAATTGTTCGTTTGCAGCCAGCTCGGTTTTATCATCCACAAAAAGTTCGGCCATCACAAATTCTTCTTTTAATAATTTTGCCACAGCTTTGTCCGTCCAGACATTCGCTTCCATTTTACGACAATTGACACAATTCCAGCCCGTAAAATCAATTAAAACAGGCTTGTTTAATTCTTTAGCCGTAGCTAAGGCCTGGTCGTAATCATAATAAGGATCAAATCCCTTAGGCGTGCCTCTGTCATGAAAAATTTCAGCATATTTTTTCACCTTTCCATCTGAATGCGCAACAGCTCCGGCACTTACGCCCGAAGAAAGATCAAAATCTTGTGTTGCCGATGGTGGTAAAAAAGCGGAAATTGATTTTAAAGGCGCTCCCCATAAACCTGGCACCATATAGACCACAAAAGAAAAAACAACAATGGCCAAAATAGTTCGAGGAACAGACAGGAATTTCAGCTCACTATCATGGGAGAACTTGATCTTGCCAATCAGGTATAGCCCCATCAACGCAAAAATAGCAATCCATAGCGACAGGAACACCTCTCTATCCAACAAGTTCCAGTGGTAAGCTAGGTCGACATTGGATAAAAATTTCAACGCTAAAGCGAGTTCCAAAAAGCCTAAAACGACTTTTACACTATTCAGCCAACCGCCAGATTTCGGCAAGGATTTAAGCATCGAAGGAAACATCGCGAACAAACCAAAAGGAATGGCCAGGGCAATGGAGAATCCCAGCATCCCAACTGCTGGACCCAATCGCTCGCCTTTCGAAGCTGCCTCAACCAACAGTGTCCCTATAATCGGCCCCGTACAAGAAAATGAAACCAAGGACAAACTGAAGGCCATAAAGAACAACCCCACTAATCCACCTTTATCCGATTTGGCATCCATTTTATTGACAAAGGAGCTTGGCAAGGTAATTTCAAAAGCACCAAAAAAAGATGCCGCAAAGCCCACCAACAACAAAAAGAAAATGAAGTTGAAGATACCGTTGGTGGAAAGTGCATTGAGTGCATCAGATCCGAATGCGATCGTGATAATCATCCCCAGAGCCACATAAATCACAATAATAAATAATCCATATAACAGGGCTTTACTAATACCACTGGCACGACTCCCCGCCTGTTTGGTAAAATAACTCACCGTCAGCGGTAACATCGGAAAAATACAAGGCATCAATAAAGCGGCAAAACCGCCTAAAAGGCCCGCAATAAAGATACTCCACAGCGATTTTTTGCCTTCTGCCCCAGCTTTGTCTACGATTGTCCCAGCTACCGATTTCATCTGGGCGGAATCGGCTTTTACGGTAGCGGTATCTGGATACTCCTCAAAGGACAGTGAATCGGGACTTATCGTACCATCCGTAAACTCAAGCCCCTCCAACGTGTTTGTTGTATCCGCTTGGGCAAACATTGCCACAGGCGCAACCAACAACAACAAAAGGATTAATAATTTAAAATTGACTTTCATGTTGTGTTATTCTTAGGTATAAATTGGTTTTTGAATAAATGAAACCCGAGGAGCTAGAGACTCCCCGAGTTAACTATAAACATATGAAACTAAATCTTTTTAAGCACCAAATACCGGATTTGCCAATCTGCAGATCGGTTGAAAACCCGAGAAATCAACGTCCGTAGAAAGATACCCTTCTTTTACCGGCTCCTCTTTCACCAAATCGGTACTTAGGTATTTTTTGTTATCATCACAAAGTAAGGTCACCACCACAGCTTCATCGCCCAGCTGCTGCTGTAATTTAATCGCTCCGATTACATTTGCTCCCGAAGAGATTCCAACAGCCAATCCCAATTGGCGCGATAGCTTCTGCGCCATGATAATGGAGTCGCCATCGTTGGCACATACGACCGTATCGAGTTCATCCAAATCCACAATGGCAGGAATAAACTCATCAGATATTCCCTGAATACGGTGTGAACCTACCTTATGCCCTGTAGTTAAGGTTGGACTTTCTGCCGGTTCTAGCGGATGGACGCGGACATTTGGGTTTACCTTTCTTAAGCTTCTACCCACACCCATGACCGTACCACCAGTTCCCACACCAGCAACAAAAGCATCAGCAACTAAGCCCTGTTCTTCCAGTTGCTTGACAATTTCATAACCGGTGGTTTTCTCATGCGCTTCGGCATTATATTGATTCTCGAATTGTCGTGGAAGAAAAACGCCACCTTTTGCAGCAAGCTCTTCACTTAAACGAATACTTCCTAAAAAACCTCCTTCTTCTTTGCTTATCAGCTGTATATCGGCACCCATACTGCGAATAATATCGGTACGTTCCTTACTCAGCCAATTAGGCATAATAATCTTTACCTGATGACCAAGTGCTTTACCGATTGCTGAAAAGGCAATCCCTGTGTTGCCACTTGTGGCTTCAATGACAACATCACTCGGCCGGATCTGACAATTCATATACGCTTTGTATAAAATATAAAGCGCCATCCGATCCTTAATGCTACCAGTCAGATTGTAGTTCTCACATTTCACGAAAATTCGTCCGGGTTTACCTTTGTAAGTATACTGTAGTTCCAACATCGGTGTATTTCCGACCAATCTCCACAGATGTTTGAATCTCTTGTCCAATGCAGGTGACAAACACGCACTTAATAATTCTTGTTCAGCCATTTCTTATAAATGATTATTCTGTTGCAAAATTGACCATTGACAAGATAATATTCAACACATCACTATAATTTCAATAAAAATTAAATTAAAAGACATAAAAACCAATAAATAATTCAGAACAATAGCGTATTTTTACAACCGTACCGAAAATATTCAGATTATGGAATTGGATGAAATAGATGTAAAATTATTACGCCTCCTACAACAAGATGCCTCCATGAGCAATAAAGCGCTATCCTTTGAACTTAACAAATCTATCGCTGCTGTTCACGAACGCGTTAGAAAGCTAAAGCGGTTGGGCTACATCAAAAAAACGGTGGCAATTTTGGACCGCCACAAGATAGGCATTGGGTTAATTTCCTTTTCTCAGGTCTTTCTCAAGGCGCATACTTTTGAAGTGTTGAATGAATTCGAAAAAGAGGTAGCTAAATTTCCCGAGGTGATGGAATGCTACCAAATGGCGGGTTCTTACGACTTTATGTTACGTATCGCAACCAAAGATATGGATGCTTATCATATTTTTCTGCGGCATCGACTGGCCGTACTACCGCAAGTAAATACCGTACAGACCTACTTTGTATTATCGGAGACAAAAAGCGAGACGGCCTACCCCCTTTAATCTTTGTCTTAAAAACCCAAGGAATATTGCTGTCATATGCAATAGCATTATTGCATATGACAGCAATGAAAAACTAATTAATCGAACAACAAGGTTCCTGTCACATTCCAGCTACTAAAACTTGTTCCTTCAGGAGCTCCCTGTGAAATCTGCACCTGCATTGTATGGTCGCCAGCTTTTAAATCCCCCAGATCAATGTAGATTGGTGGTGTTACTGTACCCGGGCACCAATTGGAGCGGCTTAGATCGGATGAAGACAGACCTGTGGCAAAATTGCCTGAAGCTGGGTTTGACAAACGGTACGAGCCACAATCATTACGCCACGGTGTGTATTTAAAGCGTAATGAATTGTCTAGGAAAATGCGGTTTTCCTTCGGCACAAACTCATCACCATTGCCCCAGCCTCCATGCCCTGTGGTAATGTAGCGTAATTGCACGTTTTTAGCGTCCTGGTCCAAATGAAACGAAACAGTAAGACCTTTCTCCTTATCAAACATAGATCCATACTCCTGGCCGCCCATTTCCATAACGTTGGTTGTGGTGAATAAAGACATCGTCTTTTTCAGACTGCCTTTTGACTCGGCATCGAACCCCGGATGCACCGTCAGCTCCACACTCACCTCATGTCCATTTTTATCATAATTGCCAATGAAGGCGCCTACATAGATTTCCTGCTCGCTCAACAGACCAGCCAGTTCCGTTACGTCCTGACGGTACAGTACCGAGTCTTGCCAAACCTTATCCTTTAACTGAAGATAGTTAAACTGCTTAACACCAAAGGGTGTAAAGAAACGAATCAATTCAACAATAGGCTCAAAAGATGCTGTTTTTACAACGCCTTGATAAGCTTTACCATTTCCATTTTCATACGTAGGCAGGGTACCCATACCATTTTTCATGCCATCCAAAAAGCTTTGCGCCTTGTTGGTCGGGATGATAAAAACTGACCCCGTACGGTCATAGGCATCACCTTTCGATTGTTCGACCAACTGCACAAATACATTATCGCTAGTCTTTATTTTTGGGATTTTCACCTTTTTTACCAAAACTGTACCATTGGCAAAACGCAAAACAGAATCCGACTTTACATCATCCGCAAAACGTATGCGCTCCTTCCGAAAAACAGGTATTTGGATAAAACGATTTTTCCAGATCAGATCTTTATACGAGAGTTCATCGTACAATTTTTCATTTCCTTTTAATCGCAGTTGCTCCGGTATCGTCTTGACCTTTTCTACTTTGGTGGCAAAAGTCCGTGTATTCCCATTGCGGATTACCTCAAGTACCAAACCAAGGTCCTGACCAAGTTCCGTGGGTGCACCTTTTACCCCTAATTTATCGGTATACCAAACTTCTATTTTATTGGAATTGATGCTGGTCTCCACTTTTTTGCAGGGATAGCCCAAGATTGTTTTAGTCTCGTTTGTCGTGTTAAATTTTTGCTTCGAAAGTGCGAGCGAATCTTTGGTTAGAATGATTGATCCATCTTTGAGTTTAGCAATTTTAAGTAAGGCATTGCCTCCGGAACGCTCCACCACAACCCGTTCGTATGGCGGCGCCAACTGTCCCTGCATTTCCTTCGCTGAACTGACAAAAGTCTCCTTTTCATTGGCATAGACGAGGATGGCATTTTGATTGGCAGCTGTATTCCCATTGAAACTTTGGTTATATTGAATGACATAACTCGACAGCTTTTGCGCCTGCGACGACAATGACAAACATAAAATAGAGGTAAAAAGAATACTTTTCTTCATAGCATGTGTATTGGTTTAGATGCAAAAATAAGAAAGGCTTTAGGAATTCCTAAAGCCTTTCTTATTTTATGCTAAAACGTTTATTTGATCAACCAGATATCCAAGAGGTAGAATACCGCAAAAATCACCGAGGCATAACCATTGGTTGTCATAAAGTCACGATTGACCCGACTTAAATTAGTCGATGAAAACAGGGTATGCTGGTAAATCAGCAATGCACCGTAAAAGGCCACCCCTAAATAATAAATCCAACCGACAGGCATCAAAAATGCTGGTATTAAAATAAATATAAAAGAAAACACGTGCAGAACTTCCGAAACGCGCATGGCTCCCTTCGTTCCCAACCAAACGGGTATAGAATTCAGCTGATTGGCCCGATCAAACGCTTCATCCTGCAACGCGTAAATAATATCGAAGCCGCTCACCCAGGTCAACACTGCGAAGCCATAAAGTACCGGAACAGTCGCAAACTGTCCTGTAATAACCATATATGCACCTATTGGAGCCAATCCTAGCCCTGCTCCCAACACAAGATGGCATAAGGGTGTTATGCGCTTCGTATAGGAGTAAAAAAGCACAACAAAAAGTGCAATGGGCGACAACATAAAGCAAAGAGAATTGATAAAATACGTCGCTGCCATAAAAATAAGGCAATTTACTAACGTAAAAATCAATGCATTTTTAGCAGAAATTTTTCCGGCAGGAATATCACGCATGGCCGTTCGCGGATTAATGGCATCAATATCGCGATCCAAATAACGATTGAATGCCATAGCGGCATTACGGGCCGTTACCATACACACGAGCATCAAAACCAATAATTTCCACGAAAAGGTGTAGTCCGTTGTGTGCAAAGCCAAAAAGAAACCGATGAAGGCAAATGGCAATGCAAATACACTATGGGCAAATAAAACTAAGGACAAGTATTTTTTCATCTGAACTTAAGATCTAGCTAAAATTGTTCGTTTCCTTCGGGTTCAGGGCGAACAAATCGGCCGTTAACTTCATCGATAGCCTCTAAAATAGGTTCATGGCCCATTTTCTTTTCCGCTGAAGTTAGGAAAATCGGCGGCACCTCTTCAAACCATTGAAGCAATGATTTTTTAAATTTCGCAATATTCACATCGGATTTGACAGTCGATTGCTTGTCTGCCTTGGTAAAAACCAACATAAAGGGTAAACCACATTCGCCCAACCAATAGCAAAAATCCAAGTCTATCTTCTGTGGTTCATGACGGCTATCTACCAATACAAAAACACATTGCAAATTGTCCCGATGGGTAAGATACCTGCGGATGAACTTTTCCCATTCCGTGCGACTTGTTTTAGAGGCTTTGGCAAAACCATAACCGGGCAAATCCACCAGATACCAGGTATCGTCGATGATAAAATGATTGATCAACTGAGTCTTACCAGGCTTTTGGGAGGTCTTGGCAAGTCCTTTCTTGTTGGTCATTGCATTGATCAACGATGATTTACCGACATTTGAACGTCCGATAAACGCATACTCCGGCAAATTGGGTGCAGGTAATTTGTCAACTCTCGTGTTACTGCACACGAATTCGGCTTTTTTCACTTCCATGGAACAAAGGTACGTTAAATGAATCCCTTTGACAAGATGTGTACCGCTTCTATTCCATAAAAAAGCTCCGTCTCCTATTTAATTGGCCAGGGACTAAAATGTCCCCAATTATTTTTAACTTTCACTTCAAACGATTCATCAAACAACTGAGCGCATCCCGAAGATGCACTATGCGGTTGGGTATACGTCTTATTAGCCAAATAAAAGAAGTCCTGCATGCCATAAAAAAAATAAATCTTGTAATAAGAAGTCCAGTAGGTAAAATGGAAACATCACCAAACAAGAAATTTTTCGGAGCTGCTGTAACAATTCAGCTGCTCAAGATACTAATCACATAAATAAACGTCAGTCTTTGGGAAAAAAGGAATATTTCTAACAAACTCAAAGAACGAATTAATTAAACCTTAAAATAGATGTTACTCGAAATCAATCATGTCACCAAAGATTACGCCAATCACCGTGCATTGGACGACGTATCCATTAAAATCCCAAAGGGTAAAATTTTCGGACTATTGGGGCCAAACGGGGCTGGAAAAACGTCCCTGATCCGTATTATTAACCAAATTACCGCGCCCGATTCCGGTGAGATTTTGTTTAATGGCGAAGCGCTGGGTCCACAGCATATTGCACAAATCGGCTATTTACCCGAAGAGCGGGGGCTGTACAAAAAAATGAAAATCGGCGATCAAATGTTGTATTTGGCGCAACTTAAAGGACTTTCCAAGCGAGAAGCCCTAGCACGCATCCAAGATTGGTGCCAGCGCCTGGACATCACATCCTGGTTGGACAAAAAAATTGAAGATCTCAGTAAAGGTATGCAGCAAAAAGTACAATTTGTCGCCACGGTCATCCACCAACCACAATTGATTATCTTGGATGAACCCTTTTCGGGATTTGATCCCGTCAATGCCAATATCATAAAAGAACAGATTCTCCGATTGAATCAAGAGGGGGCGACCATTATATTCTCCACACACCGTATGGAGACTGTGGAAGAGCTTTGCGATAATATCGCCCTCATCAACCGATCCAAGAAAATACTCGATGGTTCCGTACAGGCGATTAAAAAAGAATACCGAAATCAAACCTATCGATTAGAATATACAGCCAATGAAGATAATTTTCTTCTATCCGAAGACAGCCTATTTAAGGTCATCACGTCCACAAAGCACGACAAAACATACAACACTACAATTCAGCTAAATAACAATATTCATATCAATAATGTCTTAATGCGTTTCTTACCCCAAATACAGCTCAACCAGTTGATCGAAATCGTTCCCTCTATGGCGGATATTTTCATTCAAAAAGTTACTCAAGTCTCACCCCTATCTCAAGATCATGCATAAAATACTACTTATCATTCAACGGGAATACCTATCCCGTGTCAAGAAAAAATCTTTTATTGTCATGACTTTTGCCGTGCCATTGTTCTTTTTTGCATTGTATGCAGGCATGTTTTATCTGACAAAAAAGAGCTTTAAAGATTCACACACCGAAGTCTTTATTTTAGATGAACAAGGCGACTTTGCGGGAAAACTGCAAAGCAATAAAAATGTAAGTTATACAATCAGTAAACTGGATCTCCAGGCACAAAAAGCGCAGCTGACCCAAAGTGAAGGAAAACAGTCGATCCTTTATATCCCAAAAGATATTTTAACAAGCCAAAGAGCCGAACTGATTACCGGAGGCAAGACCAGCTTTGTCATACAGGAGATCATTAGTGGACAGCTGGAAGAGATCATCCGTGAAAAGGAATATAAAGCCAAGGGAATTGACCTGCAGATTATCCAGTCCATTAAGCCGAAAGTCAGCATCGATGCAAAAGAAATAACTGCCGACGGCGAAGAAAAGAACAGCAACACGGCCATTGCAATGGGCCTTGGTGTCGCTTTGGCTATCTTAGTCTATCTATCCCTGTTTCTTTATGGTGCCCAGGTAATGCGTGGTATTATCGAAGAAAAGAGCAATCGTATCATCGAAGTTATTATTTCCTCGGTCAAGCCCTTTCAGCTCATGATGGGTAAAATTGTTGGAATCGGTATGGTTGGACTGACACAGTTTGTCATGTGGCTTGTACTTACAGGAGGCCTATTTATCACAGCAACGCTACTCTTTGTCAATCCGCAGGACATGCAGGAAGTCGCCGCAAGCCAACCTGGAGCGGGTAATATGAGTACCGTATCAAAAGCTATGGCCCAGAATGATTCCGCTTCGATCCTTACGTCGATCCAAAGCTTTAATTTCACGGAGGTCATCATTTTCTTCTTTCTGTTTTTTATTGCCGGATACCTATTGTATAGTGCTATTTTCGCTGCTGCAGGCTCAGCTGTCGACAACGAAACAGAGGCCAATCAGTTTTCCATGCCCATTACCATGCCCTTGCTATTGACCTATATTCTTTCTTTCGGCGTCATTATCAATGATCCCAATGGACCGATTGCAACATGGTTGAGCTTTATTCCATTCACCTCACCGATCGCCATGCTCGTTCGCATACCTTTTGGTGTACCCCTATGGCAGATCCTGACCTCGTTGACCTTGCTCATACTGACCTTCTTATTGGTAACCTGGGTCGCTGCACGTATCTACCGCGTCGGCATTTTGATCTATGGAAAAAAGGCAAATCTCAAAGAAATCATCAAATGGTTCAATTACAAAAGTTAGTTATGTACTGAACTAATTACGCATGGCTGTCGGATATCCCCGATCTATGTCAGCGCTCAACTAAAAGAACGGGGCCAAATTGCAAGCAATTTGGCCCCGTTCTTTTAAGCCCCCGATTAGGATGCGATCAGATGCAATGCGATCAGCTCCTAAGGACAGCTCAATTAATATCTTAATTTCAATTTTTTAAAGACAAAATGCCACAGCCATATCGGTCCGACAAGTAAAAACTGCAGAAACTGTTGTCCTGTGATTTTCTTCTTTTCCTTTCCCTTACCGATAAACAGCGCGACAATAGATAGCAATGCGATTCCCAAACACACCCAGATGACAGCCGGGCCACCGTTCTTCTGTACGTATTCCAGTTGCACGATAAAGAAACTCATACCCCCGATCGAGAATAATATCGCATAGGACAAGGTTGCAGACAGCTTTAAATAATAATAAATGACAATAGCGATGAAGAAAGAGCCCCAATTCAAAAAGGTATGCCAATTGAGTTTGACCAAGAATTCGAACTGTGGAAATGGAATCATCCAGATGCAGCCCATGATACCAAAAAATAATAATGGTAAAAAGATGGCCTGAATCAGGCGGTTGGTCGGATCCTGAAAATTAGCATCCAGCTCCGCAAAATACTTATCTACGGGACGTAAAGGTTCGACTTCTTGAACTTTCTTCTTTTGTTTCATTCGGCAAATTTAACAAATATTGAGCATGCCTTAGGTCTTAAAAATGATAATATTCCCTATTTTTTGGTCTGCCGTAGGTCATTATCTGCTTTCAGGGCAAACAAACTCGCTTACTCCTATTCTATTCCGTAATATTGCAGCATGAAGTCTTACAAACATATCTTATTCGATCTGGACGGAACCCTGACCGACCCTGCAGAAGGGATTACAAAATGTATTGCCTATGCCTTGGAGTCCAAAGGCATCCATACAGCCGATCTGAATAGCCTCAAACCCTTGATCGGTCCGCCCCTTAAAGATTCTTTCATACATACCTTTGGATTTGGGGAAAGCGAAGCAATTGCCTGTGTAGAAAAATATCGGGAGCGCTTTTCAGCCATAGGACTGTACGAGAACATCCTGTTTGATCGCATACCCGAGCTTTTAACGCTCCTGAAAACAAAAGGGTACAGCATCTATCTGGCGACCTCCAAACCCGAAATATTCGCCCACAAAATATTACAACACTTTGAAATAAATACCTATTTTGATTTTGCTGGTGGAAGCGCTTTGGACGATTCCAGACCGACCAAAACCAGCGTCATCCAATATGTCATGGAAAAGGCCAAACTAACAAATCCACAGGAATGCCTCATGATCGGCGATCGTAAACATGATCTGATTGGCGCAAGGGAAACTGCCATGGATGCTGTTGGCGTACTGTATGGCTATGGTAGCCAAGCCGAACTCGAGCAGGAGTCACCGACCTATCTCATCCAGACAGTGCCTGACCTGATCGAATTTTTCAATTAAAAAATAGGGATCCTAAATTAAAGACAATTTAGGTTGAGTCCATTTAGGTCAACTTGATTCAAGTCTAGTCTATTCAAGTTCAGTCTATTCAAGTCTGGTCTATTCAGATCAATTCCAATACAGTCTATTGACACCAATTCAAGTCCATTCGCCAGGCAAGACACAAGTCAATTCAGGCTAATTCTACTCAGGCCAAGTTTATTGAGAACAGTTCAAGTCAATACCCAAACACCTTGAATAACTGAAATCATCCTGTTGAGGGAAAGCTGTAGAATTCCATAAAAAAAGCTCCAATCATTTTAATTGGAGCTTTTTTTAAGATGGATCCTTGGATCTATTTTGCGTAAGACACCGATCTTGTCTCACGGATAACAGTTACTTTAATTTGCCCTGGATACGTCATTTCCGTTTGGATACGGTTAGAGATATCAGCAGCGAGTATTTCCGACTGCGCATCAGAGACCTTCTCACTCTCCACGATGACACGTAGTTCACGACCAGCTTGTATCGCGAAGGTCTTCTCAACCCCAGGATACGATAAAGCCAAGTCTTCCAGCTCTTTTAAGCGCTTGATATAACTTTCTACAACCTCACGGCGTGCGCCCGGGCGTGCACCAGAAATCGCATCACAGGCTTGAACAACCGGAGATATTAAAGCCGTCATTTCGATCTCATCATGGTGAGCACCAATTGCGTTACATACATCAGGGTGTTCCTTGTATTTCTCTGCAAGTTGCATACCTAAAATAGCGTGTGGCAACTCTGGATTGTCATCAGGCACTTTACCAATATCGTGTAGTAATCCAGCACGTTTCGCATGTTTAACATTCAGGCCCAGTTCTGCAGCCATTGTCGCTGCAAAATTAGCAACCTCACGCGAGTGCTGTAAAAGATTCTGTCCGTAAGATGAACGGTAACGCATACGCCCTACCATACGAATCAATTCGGGGTGCAAACCATGGATCCCCAAATCGATCGCTGTACGTTCACCGATTTCAACAATTTCATCCTCAATTTGCGTCCGTGTTTTTGCAACAACTTCCTCAATACGTGCCGGGTGGATACGTCCATCGGTTACCAAACGGTGTAAAGCTAAACGTGCGATTTCCCGACGTACAGGATCGAAACCGGATAGGATAATTGCTTCAGGTGTATCATCTACGATGATCTCTACGCCCGTTGCAGCTTCCAATGCACGAATATTACGACCTTCACGACCAATAATACGGCCCTTAATTTCATCATTTTCAATATTGAAAATTGAAACGGTATTTTCGATTGCAGATTCCGTAGCGGTGCGTTGAATCGTCTGTATAACAACCTTTTTCGCCTCTTTAGTCGCTGTCAATTTTGCCTCATCCACAATATCTTTGATTTGAATCATGGCTTGTGAGCGGGCTTCTTCACGCAACGAATCCACCAATTGATTTTTTGCTTCGTCGGCAGTTACGCCAGCGATGCTTTCCAATTGCTTAATCTGTTGCAATTTTAACGCTTCTACTTCCTCGGATTTCTTTTCATTCAGTTCAACCAATTTATCCAATTGCTTTTTCTTGGTATCCACCTCCTGCTTGTCGCGGTTGATGTTTTCCAATTTTTGGTTAATTGACTGCTCTTTTTGTCTTAACGTATTTTCCTTCTGGTTGATGGCATTGTTACGTTGATTGACCTCCTTTTCATGTTCAGATTTTAATTGAAGGAACTTTTCTTTGGCCTCTAACAGGCGTTTCTTTTTAATGTGTTCCCCTTCCTGCTCTGCATCTTTCAGTATGCTATTTACCTTATCCTTGGCTTCCTGTTCTTGCTTTTTAAACAACAAAACCAATAGATAACGACCTATAACAACACCAACAATCAGAGAAATTATGCTATAAATTGCGATGTCCATGTATGTATAATTGTATTATTATGTTTGTTTTTATTAATTATATTCAAATTCCAGTAAAATCATGAATCGTCCTATTCCCCTTCTTTGGTATGCACCAATGTGGCGAGCCTGATAAGCTCATAAGACTTCATGACAAAAAAAAACCGCAATTAAATTTAAACAGGTCTCATGTATTATTAAACTTCGTGATTACATAATTAGGCTTAGATTATGACCCAGATGGCTTTCGCAAAATGGCCTATATCTTTTTGCGCCTGTAATATTGAAGCGTTAAGTTTAAAATAGTGACAACCCGAATTTAATTGCGGCAAATTCGTCGTTTAAGCTCTAAATATAAAGAACGTAAATTTATTTTTTAAAGAAATCCGTCAACAACTGATCAAGTTCCTGTACTGAATTTTCCAAGCCCACTTCGTGGTTTTGGGACTGCCGCTCTGCATTAAGCATACGCGTCGCAAATTGCAATACACACATGGACAACAAATCCTGCTTATCTCTCACAGTATAGTTTTCCTGCAATTCCTTTACTTTTTCATTTATCAATTTCGCAGCATGTCGAATTACTTCTTCTTCCGCGCTCTCCACCCGAAGGGGATAAACACGATCTGCGATATTTATTTTTATGGAAATCTCTCCCATTTCTTTGAGCTTTTTAACGTTGTATTAGTTTGAATCCGATAACACTTCTCCCAACTATTTCAACAAACTAATACATTTGTCTATTTCCCGCACAAAATCGTTAATTTTTTGTTTTGTGTCAAGTATTTTTTCATTAATTGCTTCCTTATCCGTTTCAGAATCTAACGTGCGGGCAACTGCCAACGCTTTGACCTTCTCTTCCAACTGCTTGCTCTTATCGTTGCTCGCATCGAAAGCCACTTTTAAGGATTGTACCTCTAATTTAAGCAAATCATTTTCTTCTTGCAAGACTTCGCACAATTGAATTAAATTTTTCGTTTTCTCAACGATCAGATTCATTTGTGAAGACAATGTTGCCATAGTATAAATTGAATATTACCAATTAATGTTGTATCTCTCGTTAACCACGCACTTCCGCGCCTAGTTCCTTCTCAAAATTAACAATTAATTTTTGAACTATCGCATCAATTTGCTTATCCGTAAGTGTTTTTTCTTCATCCTGCAAGATAAAGCTCAGAGCATAAGACTTTTTCCCTTCCGGAATTTTATCACCTTTATACACATCAAACACATTTACCTCCTTCAAAAGCTTGCGTTCGGTCTTTTGAGCAACAAATTGTAGCTTATCGAAGCTCACATTTTCATCGATCAAGAGCGACAAATCTCTGCGCACAGCCGGGAATTTGGAAACTTCTTTGTATTGAATGCTATTCTTACGAATAATTTTCATCAAAACATCCCAGTCAAAATCAGCAAAGAAAACCTGACCTTCAACATCTGCTTTTTTCAAATCTGCGTTCGCGATTGCACCAAAAGAAACTAAACATTTCTGCCTTTTCATATAGTTCAAACCATAGGCGAAATGTGTACTTGTAGCATCTTGTATCTGAATTCCTTCAATTTTCAAGCGTTTGATAAGCGTATCTACAGCCGCTTTAAGGTTATAGAAATTAACCGCGTCTTTTTTGCTGTTCCATTGCTCAGCTTCATTTTTACCTGCCATGGCAAAAGCCAGATGCTGCGTTTCTTTATAGCCTTCACCATCCAGCGCATAAGTTTTACCGAATTCGAAGAACTTCAGGTCAAAGTTTCTTCGTTTTTGGTTATATTCAATCGCACTCAAAACAGAAAAAACCATATTTTGACGCATTGTATCCAAATCCGAGCTCAATGGATTATACAATTTGACCGCCGTTTCGCTATCATCCGCATAATCCAGCTTCGTTAGGGAGTTGGACAGAATTTCACGAAACCCATTGGCGATGAGCAGATCAGCCAATTGATTTAAGACAACTTCCTTATCCGGCTTCTCAACCGTATTTAAAGAGGCCTTAATTTGTGACTTCAACTCGATATTGTTATAACCATAAATCCGCAACACTTCTTCCACAACGTCTACCTCGCGTGTGACATCAACGCGGTATGCAGGCACCAACACATCAAGTCCTGTTTCAGTTTCTGAAGCGACTTCAATGCCAAGAGCGACAATAATGGATTTAATTTCTTCATTTGGGATCGCCTGACCGATCAAACGAACCACATTCGCATAGCTCACGTGAAATGAAAACGGGTTAATCACCACGGGATACTCATCTTTTAGCGTCGATGAAATCGTTCCACCCGCAATTTCCTGAATCAATAAAGCTGCGCGCTTCAAGGCTTCAACCGTAATATTCGGATCGGTACCACGTTCGAAACGGAAAGAGGCATCTGTTTTTAAGCCATGTCTTTTGGAGGTCTTCCGTACAGAAACAGCATTGAAATAGGCCGACTCCAAAAATACATTGGTCGTTTCGGCTGATACACCCGAATGTGCTCCACCGAAAACACCCGCAATACACATTGGTTTTTCAGCATCTGCAATCACCAAGTCCTCTGCAGACAAGGTACGCTCCACACCATCCAGCGTAACAAATTTTTCACCCTCAGTCGCCAAACGAACAATGACTTTATTTCCCGCAATTTTATCAGCATCAAAAGCATGCAGTGGTTGACCTAAATCGTGTAGTATATAATTGGTAACATCGACAATATTATTGATCGGACGAACACCGATAACATTTAATTTCTCTTTTAACCAATCGGGAGATTCGCCAACGCGAACACCGGTAATATTGATACCACTATAACGTGGGCTTGCCTGTGCGTCTGCAACGACCACTGTCGTTCCCTCCGCCTCAGCAGCCTTAAATGCAGAAACATCTGCCTTTAACACGTGTGTACGAAAATGTGCCGCAATATCTCTTGCAACGCCTAAATGCGAAGCAGCATCTGCACGGTTTGGTGTTAAGCCAATTTCATAACGGTAATCATCCTGGATATTGAAATGATCTTTCACTAAGGTCCCCACAGCAACGTCAGCTGGTAATTCAACGATACCGGCATGAGATGTACCCAAACCGATTTCATCTTCTCCACATAACATACCTTCGGAAACTTCACCACGAATTTTAGATTTGGTAATTTTAAAAGGCTCTCCGGTAAGCGGATGGCAAGTAGTACCTACTGTAGCAACAATAACTTTCAATCCTGTACGACAGTTTGGTGCACCACATACAATGTGCAATAACTCCGGTCCACCGACATCAACAGTGGTTACTCTTAATTTATCGGCATTAGGATGCTGTTCACAAGTTTTCACTTCACCAACAACCAAACCATCCAATCCACCTGGGATACTCTGCACGACGTCCAAAGCTTCTACTTCCAATCCTGTATTTGTTAAGATCAGCGATAGTTCCTCCGGTGTCGAATCTATATTAACGTGTTGTTTTAACCAATTATATGAAATATTCATCTCGAATCTGATTTGATGCACAAACTTAGATAAATTTGAGTTTATATCCAACGTCAATTTGCCGATCATCGCCGGAAGTCCTGAATTTGAAGATAGCTGGCAGCCCCTATCCTCACCTGCTGTATGACAAATTACCATATGATCTAAGGGGTTGTTGGGCTTCGGCGAACAAACCGACTTGCCACAGGGCGTTTTTCTTGCGCTATTGCTTATGCTTTTTCAGGTTTTCCGCATGGACAAGGTGCTTTGGGCTTTGGTCGGCACATCGTTGGCCTTGGTTCGGGGCAGCTTCGGGACATGGCCTGAACATGGTCGGGATTGCTTCGCCTGCTGTTCGGCCGTTGTTCGGCTCCTTGCCGAAGCGGACCCGAATCTTTCCCGAAGCCCAGTCGAAGCCCAGCCGAAGCTGTCTCGAAGCTGTCCCGAAGCTGTCCCGAGCCGTTCCCGAAGCAATCCTGATCCGTTGCCGAATAGCGTACGGATTTGAACGGACTTGAGCGGATTTAAAGGGAATTAAACGGACTTTAGGCATATACACTCCGCTCTTGAATAAGCAAGCCCCAACACAATTTCATAAAAAAAGCCTTATCAGATTGTACCGATTTTTATCCTTTTTATGTCCAATCTTAAAGACCTATTTTTTAATCAAAAATCCCGTCATTTCCATAAAAATAATATGTAACTTTGTGCTTTAATTTGAAGAACGTTCAAAACAAACATTTATAATGATTCATTTCTTTGAGAACCCATCGAACACTGTATATGGTGTTCAAAGCGTAAACTCTTTATCACAAGAAGACATTACTAAACTCAACTGGCTATTCGGCAACGCCAAAAAACTAGACGACCAAAACCTTAACCATTACTTTGTAGGACCCCGCGCCGCGATGGTTACTCCCTGGAGTACCAATGCAGTAGAAATCACGCAAAATATGGGAATTGCAGGAATTGTTCGTATAGAAGAATTTCAACCGGTACCAGCGGATTTCAATGACTTCGATCCAATGATTTCACAAAAGTTCAGTATGTTGACACAGGACATGTATACCGTCAACATTACACCTGAGCCGATATTGGAAATTGAAGACATCGAGGCCTACAACAAATCTGAGGGCCTAGCGCTAAATCCAGAAGAAGTAGATTACCTCAATAACCTTTCGACCAAATTGGGTCGTCTGCTTACAGACTCGGAAGTATTCGCTTTTTCACAAGCAAACTCTGAACACTGTAGACACAAGATTTTCAATGGTACCTTTATCATTGATGGCGAAGAGCAACCCACTTCCCTCTTTAAATTAATTAAAAAGACTTCTGAAACCAATCCGAACGAGATTGTTTCTGCTTATAAAGATAACGTTGCCTTTGTCAAAGGTCCACGTGTCACACAATTTGCACCTAAATCGGCCGACAAACCTGACTTTTACGAAGAGAAAGCATTTGATTCGGTTTTATCCGTAAAAGCTGAAACACACAATTTCCCGACTACTGTAGAACCATTTTCGGGTGCTGCAACTGGGTCAGGTGGTGAAATCCGCGACCGTATGGCCGGTGGCCAAGGAGCGATTCCATTGGCGGGTACTGCCGTATACATGACTGCTTATTCGCGATTGGAACAAAATAAATTGGACCTTCAGGCAGGAACAGTTACTGAACCGGCAAAGGAACTCAACAAAACGCGGCCATGGGAAAATGCGATGCAAGAGCGTCAATGGTTGTACCAGACCCCGGTTGACATCCTGATTAAAGCTTCCAATGGTGCTTCTGACTTCGGTAATAAGTTTGGTCAGCCCTTAATTACAGGTTCTGTATTGACCTTCGAACATGAAGAGGATGGCCGTAAACTTGGTTACGACAAAGTCATTATGCAAGCGGGTGGTGTTGGTTATGGAAAACTGGATCAAGCGAAAAAACATACGCCGAAAACTGGCGATAAAGTTGTTATCCTAGGTGGAGAAAATTACCGCATCGGAATGGGTGGCGCTGCTGTATCTTCTGCAGATACAGGGGCATTTGGTTCTGGAATTGAGCTTAATGCCATTCAACGTTCCAATCCCGAAATGCAAAAACGTGCAGCGAATGCTGTTCGTGGCTTAGTAGAGTCTGATCATAACCCTATTGTCTCTATCCACGATCATGGTGCAGGTGGCCACTTAAACTGTTTATCTGAACTTGTTGAAGAGACCGGCGGCTTGATTGACCTGGATGCACTTCCTGTAGGCGATCCTACACTATCCGCAAAAGAAATTATCGGTAATGAATCGCAAGAACGTATGGGACTTGTGATCGCCGAAGATGATATTGACACCTTAAAACGTGTTGCCGATCGCGAACGTGCACCAATGTACACCGTAGGTGATGTCACTGGCGACCACCGCTTTACTTTTGAATCAAAAAGTACGGGTGAAAAACCAATGGATTATGCCCTTGAAGATTTCTTTGGCTCATCGCCAAAAACTTTCATGCGCGATAAAACCGTAGTTCGCAACTACGCTGATCTTGCTTATGATGCAGCTAATATTCCAAGCTACTTAAACCAAGTATTACAACTGGAAGCGGTTGCTTCCAAAGATTGGTTAACCAATAAAGTAGACCGTTGTGTTGGTGGCCGTGTTGCCAAACAACAATGTGCGGGTCCATTGCAATTGCCGTTGAATAACGTCGGTGTCATGGCATTGGATTATAAAGGTAAAGAAGGTATTGCGACAACAATAGGTCACTCCCCTGTGGCTGCCTTAGTGGATCCGGCTGCGGCAAGCAGAACGGCTATTGCGGAATCGCTTTCCAACATCGTATTTGCCCCAATCAAAAACGGTCTTGCAGGAATCTCCCTATCGGCCAACTGGATGTGGGCAGCCAATAATGAGGGTGAAGATGCCCGCTTATACCAAGCTGTTAAAGCATGCTCGGATTTTGCCATTGCATTGGGAATCAATATCCCCACGGGAAAAGATTCTTTGTCGATGAAGCAAAAATATCCAAACGGCGAAAACGTCATTGCCCCTGGCACATTGATCATTTCTGCCGCAGGAAACTGTACTGATATCACCAAAGTGGTTGAACCTGTGCTAAACAAAACAGCCGGATCAATCTATTACATCAACTTATCAAAAGATCAGTTCAAATTAGGCGGTTCGTCATTTGCACAAATCATCAATAAATTAGGTACTGAAGTACCGACCATTCAAGATGCTGCTTACTTTAAAACAGCATTCAATACCGTACAGCAATTAATTCACGAAGGACAGATCGAAGCTGGGCACGACGTCGGATCGGGTGGCTTGATTACCACCTTATTGGAAATGACCTTTGCCGATGTTAATCTTGGTGCCAATTATGACCTTTCGGCATTACATGAATCGGATAGCGTAAAAGCCTTCTTTAATGAGAATATTGCACTTGTCCTTCAAGCAAAAGACGACGCTGCATTTGAAGCGATCGTGAAAGATGCCGGTGTAAACGCGGTTAAAATTGGTCAGGTGATCGAAGGTAATACAGTGACGATTAAAAATCAAGAAGCGGTATTCAGCTTTGATGTAGCAGCAACACGTGATGTATGGTTTACGACATCCTTCCTTTTGGATTCCAAGCAATCTAAAAATGGAACTGCACAACAACGTTTTGATAATTATAAACACCAACCCCTAGCCTTTACTTTCCCAAGTCAATTTGATGGTAAGAAACCAAAAATCGACGGAACTAAAGCACGTCCGAAAGCGGCAATCCTTCGTGAGAAAGGTTCCAACTCCGAACGCGAAATGGCAAATGCCATGTTCCTGGCAGGCTTTGATGTGAAAGATGTTCACATGACCGATTTGATCACTGGTCGTGAGACATTGGAAGACATCCAATTTATCGGTGCCGTCGGAGGCTTCTCGAACTCAGATGTATTGGGTTCGGCAAAAGGTTGGGCCGGTGCTTTCCTTTACAATGAAAAAGCGAAAAAAGCCTTAACCGACTTCTTTGCTCGTCCGGATACACTTTCGGTTGGTATCTGTAATGGATGTCAGTTATTTATGGAACTTGAAATGATCAATCCTGAGCATGAAATCCATGGAAAAATGCTACACAATACTTCAGGGAAACACGAGTCAAACTTTGTGTCTGTAAAAGTTCAGGAAAACAATTCGGTCATGTTATCGACACTAGCGGGAAGTACCTTAGGGGTTTGGATTTCACACGGGGAAGGAAAATTCAACCTTCCGTATGGGGAAGAGCAATACAATATCGTGGCAAAATATGCTTATGAGCAATATCCGCATAACCCAAATGGTTCGGACTATAATACAGCAATGGTCTGCGATAAGACTGGACGCCACTTGGCTACGATGCCACATATTGAGCGTTCGGTGTTCCAATGGCATTGGGCAAATTATCCAAAAGGTCGTCAGGACGAAGTTTCACCTTGGATTGAAGCATTCGTTAATGCACGTCAATGGATTGACGAGCAAGGCAAATAAAAAAAGAAAAACTCCTTCATGTATGAAGGAGTTTTTTTTTAGATATCCCTTTTGTATCCTGGTTTGTTCATCATTTGATCTAGGGAGTATTTTCCAGAGCCCATGACCATAAAAAAGATCAGCAAAAAGAATACGACTATAGAAAGCCACAATTCGGAATTCAAATAACTAAACCCGTGGGTGATATTAACAAAAAATACAGCCCCTAACAGTACCGGAAATAATAGTTAATGAGGCTAAACGGGTTTGAAAACCTAAGATAAGGAACAGCCCGCCTACCAAATGGGTAAAAACCACATAGTGAACCGCACCCCACGATGATAAGTGGAAACTACTTTGCTCAATCATGTGTTGAACAACGTCCCTATCATTTACGAAACTTACACCTTTGGCAAAAATAACGATCCCTAAGGCTATTCTTAGGTAATCGACCCATTGTGGGTGATGTGCATCGCCCCAATGCTCAATTTTGTGTATCAGGTTCATAACATACCTCCTTTTTATAGATGGTTATAGCCTAATAACAATTGAACAGTAAAAAAGTTGTTTGTATGAGATGATTCACTATCAAAATGTTACGAAGTGAAGACAGCCCACTCCTACGCAACACTTCTGCTCAAACCAATCGTTGGCAAATGAGGCCCCACACTGTTTCCAAAATCAATCAATCAATCAATCAATCAATCAATCAATCAATCAATCAATCAATCAATCAATCAATGCAACCATAAATTAGGAGAAAAAAAATCGAATAACAAAATCCCAAAACGCGGTTGTCAGCAGCCCCACAACGATACTAAAACCGATCACCAGATTGACCAATTTGGTATTCAGATGGTATTGCTCGGCAATGATCCCTGAGGTTACCAAGGTTGGCATAGCCGCTTCGAATATACTAATCCGCGCAACAGCGCCCTTTACACCAAGTAGTAAAGCAAATAGTAATACCAATGCTGGGGCAAGAATCAATTTATAACTCATCGCTGTACTGATCTGCGAAATCTGTTGTCGCCAGCCATCAAACTTCAACTGTAAACCAATAGAAAATAAGGCCAAGGGTCCAACGGTCGCCACCAGCTTATCGAAAAAAGGCTCGGCAACTGAAAGATCAACCAATTGCGACAGCATTAAGGCTGTTATACAACCGATCAGGGGTGGAAAGCTGACTAACTTTCGAAGCATAAATTTGACATCGATCGCCTCGCCATCTTGGGCATTCGCTCGCAGTGCATTGATAAGTCCAGCTGTAGAAAGTAGAATAAATGTGGTTTGGTCGCAAATAATCGCAATCGGCAACTGGGCTTCGCCAAAATAGGCGATGATCAATGGAAAGCCAATAAAGGACGTATTGCTATAACCAGCGGCCAATTCCAAACTACTGCGCGAACGCTGTTTATAGTTTTTACGCCTACAGTACATTTCCATAAATAACCAACTACCTGCCCAAACGAGGATTGCCGAAAACACCGGAAACAGTAATTGCGATGACCATACAATCTTCGGAATATATTTGAAAGACACCGCTGGAAGGGCAAAATAAAGAATCCAGGTATTGATCCCTTTATGTGCTTCGGAATGAATTAAATTTGTTCGCTTTAACAGCATCCCTGCCGCGATGCAAAATGCAATCATTATAAAATTGACCATGTTTTATTACCATTTTATACGACACAAAGGTGCAATAGTACGGCAGGCAATAACATGTACAAATACATTATTTTTATGTACATTTACGGATATATAATCAGGAGAATAATGCGCAAAAAACAGTTTGAGCCTTTGCGGATCAGTGAATTTATTGAGGATAGCTTTCATTTACCTCCACATGAGCAGAATTATTATGAGCTTGTTTATATTCGTTCAGGCAAAGGAACCCATGTGATCAACAGATTTGAACTGAACTATGAACTTGGTGATGTATTCTTAATTAGTCCGGCAGACAAGCATTATTTTAACATTGAAGAAAAGACACATTTTCTGTTTATTTTATTTACAGATACCTACTTCCTGCAGAATAAACGCAATCAAAAGCGCTATGCCTGGATTATGGAGCTGATGAACGACAGGGGATTAAAGGAACGCAAATTGGATATGGACGAGCATTATCGCCTGATTTACACTCATATCCTGGAAGCGGTCCGACTGTATAGTCATACCACAGTCAGCGAGCATTCGGACTGGCTATTTGACCAACTCGTCGCGATCTTTGGGCTCTTCAAAGAAATAGCAGAGACGCAACGTTTACCCCAGCAGCAAGAACTATATGTTGACCGATCGATTTCGGCTTACATTCATCAGCATATTTTTTCGCCCGAACAACTTCAGGTCAGCCTACTGGCTCAGAAATTCAATATTGCCCCATCCTATTTTGGGACCTACTTTAAGAAGAACTTCGGCAGCAGTTTAAGAGCGTATATCAATACCTACCGGATCGAACTCATCGAGAACAGACTTAAATCCAAAGATTATACCTTGAAACAAATTGCTGCAGAACTCGGATTTACCGACGAGAGCCATCTTTCCCATTTCTACAAACGCGCCAGGGGATTTAGTCCTTTACATTATCGAACTCAGCGGACTAAATAGTAGGCTTTCCAGATAATACACCCTGTATACGCGGAAAAATTGCAATTGAATGGGCTAAATCTTGGGTGGAATGACGCTATAAAACTTCAAGCCCTCAGCTTCAAACTTCTTATACAATACAAGTAAGACATCATTTTTAAAGGCAGAAGCATTGGCAGCAAAATTTACCCAGCCGGAAACACTCAGGTAAATCATCTCAGCACTGATGTCCTGTATACTGATTCCGCTATCTCTATCCTTGATAAAATGGTCACTACTTTCCATAGCGTCTTTGATCCATTGTTTGGCTTGGTCCAAATCTGCTTTCCGATCGATATGGAGAACAAAACTTGTCTTGCTGTATTCTTGGGATAAGGTCCAATTGACAACCCTTCCCGACAGCAAATCACCATTTGGAATAATGACATCTGCACCATCACCTGTTTTTAAAACACTGGCGCGTATACCGATTTCCTTGACGCGCCCTTTTTTGTCCGCAAGCTCAATTTGATCACCAACGCGAAACGGCTTATCAAAAACCAAAATTATGCCCGAGACAAAATTATTGATGATATTCTGCATGCCGAGTCCGATACCAACACTCAATGCGCCAATCACGACCGTAAGTTTGTCCAAACTCATACCCAGGGCCGAGATGGCCATAAAGAAACCGATCAGAATAATGGCCAAGCGAAAGAGCGGAAATAAGGTCATCTTCTGATTATAGACCTGGCTGAGCTGACCGTCTTCACCACCAAGAACGATCAAACTAATATTTTTCTGAAACCAATTGGCCACCAACAGCAGTAAAACCGCTACACCAAGATTTCCTAAGGTAAAAGAGATGCTGCCGATGCTGCGTACTTTTCCGAAGAATGTTTCGCTCAATGCCAATAAACTTTCAATAAACTGTAAGTTATTTGCCAGGACAATGATCGCCAAAAGCACACAGACAATACGCAGAATTTCGGTGATGATAGCCAAGGTGCGCTGCTCGTTGAAACGCATCCAAAAACCGGAAGTCAGCCGATCTTTTTTAAACTGATTGCGGACATCCGCCTTAATCATATCCGAAAAATACTGCAGTGTAAAAGACTGTACCAGCCCCACAGCACAGGCAATACTAAAACTACGTGAATGCTCCACATGCCCGATAATATTCAGTGTAATTGCGGTCACGTTGAGTATAGCAAAAATCACATAAATAAAATTACTGATATAACCCGGACTATCCGCATTCTTTATACGCCGTTTCGTATAACTGACCAATCCTAAAGCAATCAAATTGAAGGCAATACAAACGATACGTAAAAACAGGTCATCGCTTACGATCATATTGACAAATACATCCAGGATATAGAATACAACAAGGATAATGGCAATTTTACGCTGCAATCCACTCATGCGATGCCTGAGCAAAAACATGAAGATTAACATGATGACCAATTGGGAAGCCTGCAAAATGAAACTTGGTGTAAAGAAGTTTACAAAAGGCAACAGTGTCAGGAGAAAAATAATGGTTTTCCCAACGATCGCATCAATCGCAAGTTTATGTTCAGGATCATTTTGCCGAAGGATATAAGACACCCGTACAATCCAGTAGCAATACCCCAATCCCAGTACAATCAACAGGATACGGCTCGCCCAATCTGTCCGATTCACATATTTGTCTATCGACTTATTGTTACTGTAATTACTCCGGATATTATTTAAGATCACATCTTTAGAGATGACTGCCGTATTGGCTTTCCATATCGAACTTTTAGCGGTCACGGAATCGGCTTTTTTGTTTCCGCTTTTCATTTCGTGAACGGTTTCGATCCGAATCAGATGACGTTGATTTTTAGCTATAAGTTCATCAATCGTCCGATTGATCGCTTCCAGCGAATCTTGTTTTGCAGCTAGTTTAAGCTGCGCATTGTCGAGATATTGATACGCTCTACTGTGATTATTGGCACTGATATCATAGCGGTTGATCAGCGTCTTGATCTGATCTGCTGTCACATTGAGGCTATTGGAATAATTGCTGATACTGCCTTTAATTGACTTCAACTGGCTGATTTCTTCATGGATACTATTTTTTATTAAAGCAATACTATCTTTAGCCGATCCAGCATTCGTTGTCAAGTAGCCATTGGATTTTTCATTCAGCTGCGCGATAAGCTCGGCCATGGAAGCCGTACGAATATTGGATAAAAAGTTTAGATTTACTTTGCGCAGATCATTTCGTAGCTCATTCCGCAGTGAGTCATTTCCAACCCGCGTCGAATCCACATTCGACCGTCTACTTAGGCTGCTATGGCTCGCCGTGCGATCGCCTATCTGATTCTTCCGAACCTGAACGGAGTCCTGTGCAAATCCGTGCAGCTGAAAAGTCAAGAGACTTAAGACAAAAATAAAACGCTTAACAATGCCCAATTTCATACTTCTAATTTTGTTGACTTTCTTTCCTGGCAACAGGTAGTCAAATGCCATGGAAACTACAAATTGCAAAGAAAGGACCAAAGGTTTTTCTCCGACAAAAATAACTTATCTCCTGTTAAAATCGAATAGCATCGGAGAGTTTTAGTTCTTCCAGCCGTTTTATTTTATCATCACGATAAAATAAATTCATCGTCTCAAAAGGAATCAACTTCAAGTCTTTATTGACGATGTGGACACAAGATTTCTTAACAGCACGAACATCAAAATCGTAGGCATCCATAAAATTCATAATGATAATGCGGAAAAGATTGTCGTAATCAAGATCAGGTGCGCACACTTCTGGCAAACAGCAAAGTAACTGGTTTACTTTTGGCTTTACCTTATCCACCGAAATTCCGGTACTAAATATATCCAGCAATTGCATCTGAACACCTTTGTCCTGTTCATAGACAATGGTATTGCGCGATTGGTTATTTAATAAAATAGCCGGATCAATATGCCGGGTCAAGGGTATCCGCTCATCGCCTATCTTCAGGATATAACCCATCGCCAACGCATCAGGATTACAAGGAACAGGAATAATATCATGTGGATCCAATAGGGAATATTGATTCAGGATTTCCTGACGCACCTCGGTCAGTGTCATTTTATGTTGCTGTGCATCGGTCGCATTTCGCCCGGCAATTTCCACCGGTTGAAAGGTTACCCCGCGTACACATCGCTGTTGTAAAGCATAATCTAAGATTTCACCAATTTCATCATCATTGGTTCCCTTTTCCAGGACCACCACCAATGTTGTACTCAGATTGAGCGCATTTAATTTGTCAATGGCCTTTTTTCGGACATCCGTGAGATCTTTTCCCCGAAACTTTTCAAGCACAGAAGGGCGAAAAGAATCAAACTGGAGATAGATTTCAAATTCAGGCGCATAGGTGGCGAGTTGCTCAGCAAAACCAGGATCGTTGGCAATTCGGATACCATTCGTATTGAGCATGAGATGCTTAATAGGCTTTGTCTTCGCAATGTCTAAAATCTTAAAAAAATCAGGATGTATGGTTGGCTCTCCACCGCTGATCTGAACCACATCTGGTTCGCCTTCACTGGCTACAATTTTGTCAAACATCTGTTCAATCTCTTCCAGCGAGCGATGTCGCCCGTAGTGGGGTGACGACATGGCATAACAGGTTGGACAGGTCAAATTACAGCGGTCGGTCACCTCAACAATTGACAGGCAGCTATGCTGCTCGTGATCGACGCATAAACCGCAATCGTATGGACAGCCATAATGTACTTCATTGTCAAATTTCAAAGGTGTTTCGGAGGCCTTATTATAATTCCGAATGTTCTTATAATAGTCAACATCCGTAGCAATCAATGTTTTGAAAAAGCCATGATCAGGACAGTTTTTGGTCATAAATACCTGTTCATCCTCAATAATAATCTTGGCACCAACACGCGAAAGGCATGTTGGACATAGGCTAATGGTATAATCGTAGTAGGTATAGTTTCTAACTGGCATCGTTCTGATTTCTAGTTCATAAAGGTAAGTCCACAGGCAAGCCCTCCTGCTAGCATTGCTCCAATTCCACCCAACAATACTTTAAGCCAGGGATTGACATTGAATTTTGAATCTTTATTGCCCGCTTTAATAATCGAGCCGATGATAATAACCAAAAGTGCAATCCCAATTACAATAGCACCTAAAGTAAGTAGAAAAAGTCCCAACATCGCGGTACTTTCCGAACCAAATGACCCTTCAAGCAAATACATAATTTCTATTTTTTGATTAAACGTTCATTTTTTAATAAATAAATATAATAAATTATCACCACGATGCAGGTAATTTGTATGGTACTTAGCTCCAAAAGTATAATTGCCCGGGGCTTGATAAAGTCCAGCAGGAAACGAAAACTAAAATAACTAAGCATAAAAAGTTGAAACAACACACCATTTCGATAATTGTATCGTCGTTTAAAAAGTTGGAGTCCTACAAATAAGAGCAGTAAAAATGCGATTTCATACAGCGCTACCGGATGCCGTTTATAGGCATCACCGAGGTACATTCCCAAGGGAGAGCTTGTGGGCAAACCATAAGTCTGTTCGAACACCCCCGTGTAAAAACATCCTATCCGACCAATGGCAATTGCGGTAATTAAAGGAAAGACCATCCTATCCCCGGTACTCTCTTTTTTGCCCATGATCTTCTTCATCCCTTCTACGGCAACCAAACCTCCGGCCAAACCACCGATTATTGTATTATTTACCCAGATGTAGGCCCATTTATGTGTCGCATTGAGCAATTCAGCCGGACGCTCGAGGGAACCGATAAGATGCGAGCCGATTAAAGCGCCTAGACCTGCTGCGATCACAATAAGCAGTGAATTGCTATGCCCTAAACTTTCCTCATCCTTCCATTTGAGCAGTTGATAATACCGCATACCTATAAACATCCCCAAGCCTTCCATAAAAGGATGTAATAGAAATGTTTTTCCAAACAACGCTATCGTAACCGGAAATTCAATCGTCATAAGCATAAACAAGTATACGAAAGACGATCTAGAAAGTCATAAACAAAAGTTGCAGAGCACACGGTATAACAGTTAAAACGAAAAAGCCAGCCCAAGAAATGGACTGGCTTAGAAATAATTATTTTGCGACAGCAATTATAGCTGATTGTTGTATACAAAGCGTATTTCTTCACGGAGGTTATAACGCGAGGCCATCACTTCGCCATAAGCACCTGCAGAACGAATGGCAATTAAGTCGCCGCGTTTTGAAACCGGAAGTGGCACTTCTTTTCCAAAGCAATCCGAAGATTCACAGATTGGCCCAACCACATCGTAGTTAATGGATTCGGCGCTGTCTGTCGCACTGATATTCTCAATTTTATGGTAGGCCTGATACAAGGCTGGGCGCATTAATTCAGTCATTCCGGCATCCAATACCAAGAAATTTTTTTTGACACCATTTTTGACATACAACACGCGGCTTACCAAGCTTCCGCATTGCGCGACCAAAGCCCGTCCCAATTCAAAGTGCACTTCTTGCTGTGCTGTACGCTCCAGGAAGCGGTCGAAAATATCAAAATAGGCTTCAAAATCAGGAATTGTATTTCCATCCGGATTTTTATAATCAATCCCCAATCCGCCACCGACATTCAATACACGGATTTGTGTACCGCGTTCTTCAAACCAGTTTTTCCATTCATTGACCTTTACGCAAAGGCTTTTGAATACGGTCATATCCGTAATCTGTGAACCGACGTGAAAATGAAGGCCTACCAATTCAATAGACTCACATTTTTTAAGCACGGCTGCACACTTTTCCAAATCGGCATTGGGCACACCAAATTTGTTTTCGTCAAGCCCTGTTGTAATATAATGGTGGGTATGTGCATCCACATTTGGATTGATCCGTAAAGCCACATTTGCTTTTACACCTTTCTTTGCGGCAAGCTCATTGATGACTTCAAGCTCCTGAATAGATTCAACATTAAACGCGAAGATATTTTGATTGAGCGCGTAATTGATTTCCTTATCGGATTTACCAACTCCTGCAAAAGTAACTTTTTTGGAATCAAAGCCACATTCAATGGCTTTCTTCACCTCATTGCCGCTCACACAATCCGCACCAAAGCCGACCGCTTGAATCGCCTTCAATAACTCGTCATTAAAATTGGCCTTTAATGCATAATGAACATGAAATCCCCGTTTGTGCGAAGCAGCATGCGCAGCCTCCAGGGTCTTGTTTAACACATGCAGATCATAATAATAAAACGGCGTTTCTTTCTCTGCAAACTTCGCCGCGATACCTGTATTTATCATATAAAAACCTAATTCTTAAAATAAACGATTGTGCAATGAACGTAATGCTTCAGTTTTATGATCTGAATTCAATAGAATTGACACGTTAAAGTCTGAACCACCATACGAAATCATACGAACTGGAAGGTGTTTTACAGCATCAAGTACGCGAGCGGCATAGCCATGGCTATTCAAACCAAAATCCCCTACAACGCATACAATGGTCTGATCACCATCAACTGTTACTGAACCAAAATCTTCCACTTCTTTGATAATATCCGCCAAATTTGTGGTATCATCAATCGTCAAAGACACCGCCACTTCCGAAGTTGTGATCATATCGATTGGTGTTTTATAACGCTCGAATATTTCAAAGACACGGCGCAGGAAACCGTAGGCAAGTAGCATTCTCGACGAATGGATATGAATTGCTGTGATACCGTCTTTCGCTGCTATAGCACGAATACAACCTTTCTGCGCACCGTCTTTACTGATCAATGTCCCTTTTGCATTGGGTTCCATCGTATTCAACAACCGAACTGGAACGTTATATTTTTGCGCTGGGAACACCGATTGTGGATGTAAGATTTTAGCACCAAAATAAGCTAGCTCCGCAGCTTCATCAAAGCTTAGATGTGCAATCGGTGTGGTTCCTTTGACAACACGGGGATCATTGTTGTGCATCCCGTCGATGTCAGTCCAGATCTGAACTTCCTCGGCACGGATTGCTGCCCCGATCAAGGAAGCCGTATAATCTGAACCTCCACGGCGCAAATTATCAATTTCACCAAAAGAATTACGGCAAATAAAACCTTGCGTGATAAATAGGGTATTTTCTGGACTCTGGGCCAAAATATGGCTTAGCTTTTCGCCAATGTAATCAACCATAGGCTCATTGTCTTCATCAATTTTCATAAAGTCCAGGGCTGGCAACAGCACGGATTTTACGCCAATTTCATTCAGGTAAAAATGCCATAAAGCGGTAGACATCAATTCGCCCTGTGCTAAAATAACTTTCTCCTCGATGGGTGTAAACAATTCGTTGGCCAAGGTAGAAATCAGATTAAAATGGTAATCGATCAATTCTTTACCATTTTTATATCCCTGTTCAGTACTGAAAAGTTCTTTAATAAGGTCTTCGTACTTATCCTTATGCTTCTTGACCAACTCTTTAGCTTCGTCCTTCTTACCTGCTGTGTAAGCTTGACCGATTTCAACCAAAGCATTTGTCGTTCCAGCAACTGCGGACAACACGACGATCTGACGTTCAGAAGGGTTTACAATATCCAACAACCCTTTGATACGTGCTGCACTCCCCACGGAAGTACCACCAAATTTTAAAACTTTCATACTGAAGTTACAATTATTAAATTTCTGTGTGCCAATATAGGCAATTCATGAATTTATATTAAAAAAAATGCGGCACAAAATCATGAAAGTTTTGTGCCGCATACCTTTATGTTATGCGGAAGAATTACTTCTTCAAGTTTTCGATCAGTAGACCGGCCAATTCTTCGCCGATTCTTTCTTGAGCTTCATTAGTTGCCGCTCCAATATGTGGCGTCAATGAAATTTTCGGATGTTTTAAAATCTCCTCACGTGGAGTAGGTTCGTTGTCGAATACATCTAAACCAGCAAATGCTACCTTGCCCGAATCCAATGCTTTCACCAATTCCAACTCATCAATAACGCCACCTCTAGAAGCATTGACTAAGCCTACACCATCTTTCAATAATGGGAACTCTGCAGCTCCAATCGCTGGTTTATCCAAAAATGGAACGTGTAAAGAGATAAAATCTGAAACTTTCAATAAGTTGTCCATCTCCACTTGTTGAATAGGCACGTCAACCTGGATACCACCTGAAAGTGTTATGGTCAACGCTTTTGGTCCTTCGAACAAATCCGTATAAACCACATCCATTCCTAGACCAATGGCGATTTTGGCAACTTCGCGACCGATACGGCCAAATCCAACGATACCGATCGTCTTACCACGAAGCTCCGTACCGGCACCATAAGCTTTTTTAAGGGCGCCAAATTTTGTGTTGCCCTCAACAGGCATTTTTCTGTTGGCATCGTATAAGAAACGGACACCATTCAATAGGTGAGCAAACACCAGCTCAGCGACGGATAGCGAAGATGCCGCCGGGGTATTGACAACAGCAATGCCTTTTGAACGGGCATATTCTACGTCAATATTATCCATGCCTACTCCACCACGGCCGATAACTTTCAAATTAGGACAGCCATCAATCAGGGCCTGACGCACTTTAGTTGCGCTACGTACCGTGATTGCGTCATAAGCAAGAAGCTTTTCTGGAAGCTCTTCTTGTGGAATATGCGTTGTATCTACACTATGACCGGCATCTTCCAGCATTTTTTTTCCTAGTGGATCGATACCGTCATTCGCTAATATTTTCATCTTTATAATTCGTTTTTAAAGGTATCAGTACCATTCAACTTATCGGAAGATCCAATCCCGTGAATACGATACGACCTTTATAATTCGTAATCTAACTAATTATTTGTTCGTCAACTGTTAAATTCCAGCAACATTCATACGACATTAGGCCGTATGCGTGTCCTCAAATTCTTTCATGGCATCAATCAACGCATTTACGCTGCTTAATGGTAAAGCATTGTAGATTGAAGCTCTAAATCCACCGACAGAACGGTGACCTTTGATGCCAATCAAATTACGTTCTTTCGCCAAAGCCAAAAATTCAGCTTCCAACTCTGGTGTATCCATCACAAAAGTAACATTCATGCGTGAACGGTCTTCTACAGCAGCAGTACCTTTGAATAATGGGTTGCGATCGATTTCATCGTATAAAGCACGTGCTTTGATGATATTCTCTTGTTCCAATACCGAAACACCGCCTTTTGCTTTTAACCAACGAAGGTTTAACATCGAAACAAAAATCGAATATACAGGTGGTGTATTGTACATTGAACCACCGTTGATATGCAATTGATAATCCAACATCGATGGAAGAATACGTCCTGATTTACCTAAGATATCATCTTTAACAATCACGAGTGTAACACCTGCAGGTCCCATATTTTTTTGAGCACCAGCATAAATCAAATCATAGTCAGCAACGTTGATCTCACGTGAAAAAATATCAGAAGACATGTCAACAACCACTGGCAATGCAGTTTCGGGTTTATCAAAAACCTCCGTACCGTAAATGGTATTGTTGGCTGTATAATGAAAATATGCCGCATCTGTTGGGATGGCATATCCCTTAGGGATATAGGAATAATTTTTATCAATCGACGAAGCTACAACATCTACTGTACCGAATTTTTTAGCTTCTTTTAATGCTTTTGTAGCCCATACACCCGTATCCAAATAAGCAGCCTTACCGCCTTCAGGTAAAAGATTCAACGGCGCCATTGCAAATTGCAAACTTGCCCCTCCTTGAAGGAAAAGAATCGAATATCCCTGAGGGACTGCCAATAACTCGCGTACTAATTGTGTGGCTTCATCTATCACTGCTTCAAACTCTTTGGAACGGTGAGAGATCTCTAAAATTGATAAACCGGTGTTGTTAAAATCAATTACAGCTTCTGAGGCTTGTTGAAATACTTCCTTTGGCAGAATACATGGACCTGCTCCAAAATTATGTTTCATTGATGTTATAGTTTGTTTGATTGCTATTTTTTAACCCTAGCTAAGCAATCCGTTGTTTAAAAACCAAAGGTAAAATAAAATTATATATTTTTCAACTAATCTGTTTTTTTATTGAAAATTTATAAAATTCTAAATGATTTCAATAAAAAGATCGCACAACAAACAGCTAATTCAATGCAAAAAACATCAAATAAGCAACACTTTCCATGCCATATCTACCTGATTATCTTGCAAATACTCCTTAGCCTTGAGCTGAAGATGGGTATTACGAGAAGATTGATCACCAATAAAGGCATTTAGCAATTCGTAAATTTCAGGGAGACTCGTTATATCGTCTACCTCCTGTGGCGTGGGTAAACGGTCGATCTGAGCCAACTTCATTTTTTCGTTCTCCGTAAAAACGGTCGATTCCTTTATAAAAAGTGGCAGCTGATTGTAATCCATAAAAAAGCAGAAATTTTATTCAAATTTCTGCTTAATATCTCAGAAAATAAAATTCTTATATTTTTTCAATAATTCGATCTGCAAATTCGCTTGTTTTGACCAAGGTCGCATCATCCATCAAATTGTAAAAATCCACCGTCACCGTCTTAGCCAGTATCGTTTCTCCTAAGGCCTTAACAATTGCCGCTGCAGCTTCGGTCCAGCCGAGGTATTCGAATAGCATAACACCGCTTAAAATAACCGATGAAGGATTCATGGTATTGGTATTTGCAAAGCGAGGTGCAGTACCATGGGTGGCTTCAAAGACAGCGTGCCCGGTTTTAAAATTGATATTAGCACCCGGTGCGATCCCTATACCGCCAACCATTGCTGCCAGCGCATCAGAAATATAATCACCGTTCAGATTCAACGTTGCTACAACAGAAAAATCCCGTGGATTCAGCAGGATCTGCTGTAAAAAATTGTCGGCAATCATATCTTTAATCAAGATTTTACCGGAATCCAAGGCCGCTTTTTGCTCTTGGTTAGCAACCTCAGCACCCTTTTCCTCTTTCGTTCGCTCCCACTGTCCCCACGTATAGGTTTTGTCGGCAAATTCCGTTTCAGCAACCTCATAAGCCCACATCTTAAAAGCCCCCTCCGTAAATTTCATGATATTTCCTTTGTGGACAATCGTCACGGAAGGCAAATTGTGATCAATAGCATGTTCTATCGCTGCACGGACTAATCTTTTGGAGCCCTCTTCAGAAACCAGCTTGACACCGACGCCTGTCGTGGCCGAGAAATTGTAATCAATATCAAGCTCATCATGCAAGAAATCCTGGAATCTGTTGGCTTCAGCTGTTCCTGCCTGAAACTCTATTCCAGCATAAATATCTTCGGTATTTTCGCGAAAAATCACCATATCCACATACTCGGGATGTTTGACTGGCGAAGGTACACCCTCAAACCATTTTGTCGGGCGTTGACATACATAGAGATCCAAATCCTTACGCAACGCAACATTCAACGAACGGATTCCCCCGCCTACTGGCGTGGTGAGCGGCCCTTTGATTCCAACCAGGTACTCTTTTAATACATTCAACGTATCTTTTGGTAGCCATTCGCCTGTTTCGTTGAAAGCTTTCTCACCTGCCAACACCTCCTTCCATGTAATTTTCCGTTGTCCGCCGTACGCTTTCTCCACCGCCTGATCAAAAACACGCACTGCCGCATGCCAGAGGTCAGGACCAATGCCGTCGCCGATAATAAAAGGAATTGTTGGAAAATCTGGAACCTGTAAAGTTCCTTCACTTGACATTGTAATCTTATTTGACATAACCTTCAATTTTAACGGACAATAACTATCCCTTATTAAACATATTTCCGATTTCTTTGCTAATTTTTCTAAAGATTGGTGCAGCTTCAACATCTTCATATTCGTCGATGTGCGCATTTTCCACTCTACTAGGAAACACTAAAACAAGATTTTCGTTTGCATAAATACGATCTAATTTCTTTGCTACTCCATCCAGCGAATCCCGATAGGAAACTTCTCCATTTCTAGCCGACACAAAAATAAACATCGCATCCTCCTCCTTAAACGCTTTAAGGCCCTGTAAATTGTCCCAGTTGTCGTAATGTTTGAATGTGACAGGAACAGAATTTTTCAATTCGACGAGATGTTCTTCAATGGCAGCGGCAGAACGTGTATCAACCACAAAAGTGATGGACAGGGATAATTCCTGGGCAAACTTAACTACCTTTTCCAGCCAGTATTCGAAACCAAATTCCGCCTCGCACATCGGTGGTGCAAAAACGACAATCGACTTATTCGAAATAAAAGGTTTTTTAAAATGACATAACATCACATTAGCCGAGGTTCTATTTAAAATACTTTCCGTTTTCTCCCCGACAAACTTATCCATAAAATTGGCCGCACTTGGCCAGCCTAAAACAATACAATTGGCAGAAACCTCTTTTGCCGAACGTGCAACCCCGCTGGCAATGTTTAAATCTATAGTAGCACTTATATTCACATTTGTTTCACTACCCGAAGCATACCTGACCATATTGTCCAGGTTCTTCCGTGCTTTGGACATGTTTAATTGTGCCTGTTCATTATCTTTCACAACGGACACAATATTGACAGGATAGGAACATTTCTTGCTTTTAATATAGGTTGAAAAATCCAAAATCGGCTCCATATTATCCATATTAGCGATAGAAATCAAGATGTTTTCATCTTTTTCCTTTACCACATCAGTATGTTCTTCGTCCTGTTCGCCATCCAGAACCACTTTACGTGAGGCATTTCCCGTCACCACCGTGGCGACAATGCAGGTCACCAAAATCAGCAGAATCGTACCATTAAGCACATTCTCATCGATAATGCCGTTCTTATGTCCAACCATAATAACGGCCAGTGTTGCCGCAGCATGTGCACTACTTAAACCAAATATTAGGTTACGTTGACCACGGCTGTATTTAAAAACGATCTGTGTCAGCCAGGCGGCCACATATTTTCCGACGATAGCCACAACGGTCAGTGTTCCGGCAATAATAAGGGCCTGCGGCCCTTTCAAGATCACGCTGACATCGACAATCATGCCCACAGATATCAAGAAGAAAGGAATAAAAATCGCATTACCGATAAACTCGATCCGATTCATCAAAGCCGAAGAATGTGGAATCAGTTTATTGAGGGCCAGACCGGCCACGAAAGCCCCAATAATCGGCTCAAGGCCGGCAATTTCTGCCAAAAATGCCGCAAAAAACACAACCGAGAGAACGAAGATATAATTGGACGTCTTCTCACTCCCCAAGCGCTCAAAAAACCATTTCGCGATCCTCGGAATAACACCAAACATGATAAACAGAAAGATAGCAAAGGAAATCGCCAGGGTAATCCAAAATTCATTACCTATATTTCCCTGAGAAACGCCGGTAATTACAGCAAGAATAATCAGCACGGCCGTATCGGTCAGGATTGTTCCACCGATCGTAATCGCAACGGCCTCCATTTTTGAAATACCATAGCTATTGACGATGGGATAAGAAACCAGCGTATGGGTAGCAAACATGCTTGATATCAATAAACTCGGCAAAACATCGTAACCCAATAAAAAGTGACAAACGGGATAGCCAATACTGATCGGCACGATGAATGTCAAGAAGCCAAAGAGCAAGCTCTTATTTTTTGTCTTTTTAAATTCATTCATGTCCAACTCGAGCCCGGCAATAAACATGATATAGAGCAGGCCTATTGTTGAAAAAAGCGTTATGGCCGAGTTTTTTTCCAGCCAATTTAGTCCATGCGGCCCAATAATAACGCCGGATATAATTAATCCTATAATCCCCGGAACCTTAATCGGTCGCAGTACAATCGGTGATAACAGGATAATAAAAAGTACCAGTGAAAATATAAGTACAGGATTTTGTAAAGGTGCTTCAAAGGCGTGGGAAATATGCTCAAAAGTTTTATTCATATGTGCTTGTATACTAGCCGTAAAATATAAATACTTATTTTTCTATACAGCTCGAAAAATAGTTAACAGCATTAAAAATACGATTTTTTAAAGAAAGCGAAGCCTAAAAAGAGTGTTACTTAAAAGAAATGGCTTTAATCGGACTAATTTTGGTAATTAGCATTGACGGAATAAATAAAGAGATCATTCCGATAAACACAACAGCCAAATTGACAAGAATCACATCAGACCATTGAAGTTGAACGGCCACATAGGAGATATAGTAGGTCTTCTCATCCAATTTAAAGAAATGGGTAAAATCCTGAAAAAAGTAAAAACCGAGGCCAATAAGATTACCGATTAACAATCCGAGGCCGATCAGGTACAAGGCACTGTACATGAAGACGCGGCGAATTCCGGCATTGTGATACCCCAACGCCTTTAAAATACCGATCATTGAAGTACGCTCAAGAATGGTGATCAGCAAGGCGGAAATCATATTGATAATAGCCACGACCGTCATCAGTATAAAAATGATTTTGGTGTTCATATCCAGCAGTTCCAGCCATTGAAAAATATCGGGAACCTGATCCTTGATATTAATTGCCTGCATATCGATAGGCAACAGATCTTCAACCTTGTTTGTTGTCCGTTCGAGCTGACTAAAATCTTTGATCCGAATCTCATAGCCTCCTACCTCATGATCATCGAGGTTGCTCAGTTTGCGGATGACATTGAGAGACCCGATTACATAGACCTTATCTAATTCTTCAGAGCCTGTATTAAAAATGCCCTTAATGACAAATTTACGTTTGCGTATAGGATCCTGCACGAAATACATAATAAAATCGTCACCGACTTTTAAGAGCAATCGATCTGCGAGATACTTAGAGACTAAAATTTGATTATCGGCATTATCCGATTTAAAGTCTATCATATTCCCTTCCACCAGCATACGTTGAAACGGCTGCTGATTGTACAATGAATCGATACCCTTGAGAACCACGCCTTCCACTTCATTGTTGACATTGATGATTCCGGCCTTGGTTGCAAAGGAACTGATGGAATTGACTTGAGGAATCGCCAATATGGACTTGCGGACCTCCGGTGCAAGTGATATGGGCGAATTTTCGTAAGACTTATTCAGGTCGTAACGTAAAACCAATACATCGGCAAAAAAACTCCGTTGCTTACTGATAATCTCTCCCTTAAATCCGCGCAATACCGCAATAGATATAATAATCGCTGCAATAGCAAGAGCAATGGCACCAATAGTCACCCGAACGATCAATTTTGAGAACGTTCTTTTTCCAGAAAATGCGATCCGATTTGCTAAAAAATAAGGAAAATTCAAGCTTTCAATATATTTATGTAACTTCGCAAAGTTATAAAAATTTGTTATTTACAAAACTGAAATGACAAATTATTAGGCGTTTTTCAGTAGGCTATTCAACGAGGAGGCCCCTGCACTGGTTTAAAGAGTTTTATAAAAATTTTCAAGTATTATGCGTATTATTTTCATGGGTACTCCCGATTTTGCTGTAGCTTCACTTGAAGCACTGATTCAGTCTGGCGAACAAGTTGTCGCTGTGGTTACTGTACCGGATAAACCTGCAGGACGCGGACAAAAAATACATGAATCTGCGGTGAAAATATTTGCTAAACAACATAACATCCCAGTTCTTCAACCCGTGAAACTTCGCGATGAAGCATTTCTGAATGACCTCAAAAGTTTTCAGGCGGACCTACAGGTTGTGGTGGCATTTCGTATGCTACCTGAGATCGTCTGGAATATGCCTAAATTTGGAACGATCAACGTCCATGCCTCACTCCTTCCACAATACCGGGGTGCAGCACCGATAAATCATGCCATCATCAATGGAGAGAAAGAATCGGGCGTAACGACATTTTTACTACAGCACGAAATCGATACGGGAAACATCTTATTGTCGAAGAAAGTTGCCATCAAAGAAACAGATAACGCCGGTGATCTTCACGATAACCTCATGGTGGCTGGAGCAGAAACGCTCCTTCAAACCATCCAGCAATTGAAGGCCGGAACCTTGCAGCCTAAACCTCAAGACGTCCTTCTCACCACGGAGCCGCTCAAACATGCACCAAAAATTTTCAAAGAAGACTGTAAAATAAACTGGGATCAGCCCACTGCGCAGGTTTATAACTTCATTCGCGGTTTAAGCCCTTATCCAGCGGCATTTACCCTCTTAAATGATAAGGTACTAAAAATCTATCGCACAGAAAAAGAGCTTGCCCATACAGCTACAATACCGGGAACCGTAGAAACTGACAAGAAAAGTTTCTTAAAAATTGCGACACAAGACGGCTATATTGTCATTTCTGACCTTCAACTCGAAGGCAAAAAAAGAATGAATGTAGTCGATTTTTTAAAAGGCTATCGATTTTAACCTTTTTCATCACCACCATCATAATATTGCAGCAGATCACCAGGCTGGCAGTCTAGCGCTTTGCATATCGCTTCAAGAGTATCTAATCGCAATGCCTTCGCCTTTTGATTCTTGATGATTGAAAGATTGGAAAGGGTAATTCCGACGTTGTCACTCAATTGGTTAAGCGACATCTTTTTCTCTTTCATTATTTTATCCAAGTGAATTAAGATTGGCATAATATAATTTTTATTCTTTTAAATTTATTTAATGTCACTAATAAAACAAAAGATCCATCTTTTTGTTTTATCATAAAATTATCATTTTAAAATAAATTTGAGGAATGCATGGTGCATAATAAATCAGCTGCCGACGAGTTAAATTGTTTAGAACAATAAAAAAAATTAAACCTTTTAGCTCTTTAAATATCAAACAGTTGAATATTACAGCAACAGATAAGAGGAAAAAAAATATTAAAATGGAATAGTTTTTGATGATTAAAAATTGAAACTCAAAAAAGCCTAACTCATTAAATATGAGTGGCTAGATAATCAATTTTCCATTAATAATTCAAAAATTTTTCGTATTTTCGCAAACATTTCTTAGAGAGGAGAATTAATAAAAATTAATGAGACAGCTCAAAATTACACAATCTATCACCAATCGTGAGTCACAGTCTTTGGACAAATACTTACACGAAATTGGTAAAGTAGACTTAATTACAGCAGAAGAAGAAGTAGAATTAGCACAGCGTATCCGCGAAGGCGATCAAGTTGCCTTGGAAAAATTGACTAAAACCAACCTTCGTTTCGTAGTATCAGTAGCAAAACAATATCAAAATCAAGGTTTAACCTTAGGTGATTTAATCAATGAAGGTAACCTGGGCTTAATTAAAGCAGCTAAACGTTTTGACGAAACAAAGGGGTTTAAATTCATTTCTTATGCCGTTTGGTGGATTCGCCAATCTATTCTTCAAGCAATTGCTGAACAATCGCGTATCGTACGTCTGCCATTGAATCAAGTTGGTTCATTGAGCAAAATCAGTAAGGCTTTCTCAAAACTAGAACAAGAATACGAACGGGAACCATCTCCAGAAGAATTGGCGGATATCCTTGAAACCACAGTAGACAAGGTTTCGGATACGCTAAGCAACTCTGGCCGTCACGTATCTATGGACGCTCCCTTTGTTCAAGGTGAAGAAAACACACTTTTGGACGTTTTGGAGAACCATGATCCAGACACAGACAGTTCTTTGATTGATGAATCTCTGTCAGAAGAAATCAAACGATCATTGGCAACATTAACAGAAAGAGAACGTGAAATTATCGTGCTTTTCTTTGGCTTAGGTTCCAATCACCAATTGTCGTTAGAGGAAATCGGAGAAAAATTCAATTTAACACGTGAGCGCGTTCGTCAGATCAAAGATAAAGCTCTTCAACGTTTGAGACACACTTCAAGAAGCAAAATCTTAAAATCCTATTTGGGTTAACAAGAGATACTTATTAGACATTTTGGCAATCCCAATCAGAAATGGTTGGGATTTTTTGTTCCTAATTTTTGGCCAATAAAAAAGGGTTGCCTACTACGCAGGCAACCCTTCTATTTTCCAGGACTCCTGTTATTTAGAATCCGGCATCAAAATAAATTCAAAAAGTCGATCTCTTTTCAAATATTTTCCGGCAACATCCTGCACCGACTTCGAAGTTACCTTCTTCAAATTGTCTATTCTACGTGTATATCGTGCAAGATCAAGATCATTCTGATAAGAACTTGATATATAATTCAGCCAATAACCATTTTCACGAAGATTTAACTCATTTTGTCGCTGCTGTTCTGCTAGGAACTTTTCGATATCTCCATTTTCAGGGCCTTTTTCCTGAATCTTTTTTACTTCATCCAAGGCCGAAGTGATTAAAGCATCAGCCTTATCTACTGCCGAACCAAAACCAATGGAAAAAGCATAACGTGCTTTTGGCAGCTTACTGAAACTCGCCCGAGCGCCCACGCCGTAAACTCCACCTTCTTTTTCACGGAGTCTTTCCAACAATTTGATCGTCAACACACTCTCCAAGGCTTCCATATTCACATTTTCAATTTCATTATAGGTATAGTCCCCATAGTAGGCCAATTGCGTACTTGCCTTCTCCTCTTTGCCTTTATGAACAACTACGCGCTCGCCCTTGCTCGGCTCCAGAATATTTAAATCCTTGTAGCTTTCTCCTCTTTTAAGGGCCGGCAATGAAGCCAGGTAGGTTTCTAAATAAGGCTTGATCTGATTCTCGTCAAATGACCCCACAATTGTAAACACAAAATCCGAAGCATCAGCAAATCGTTCTTTGTAAATTGCCAAAGCACGTTCCCGATCAATTTTATTGATCGTTTCTACCGTTGGGTTTTGCCGGCGGACATTGTTGCCATAAAGCACTTCTTTCACTTTATCCGAGAATACATTATTTGGATTGCTCAACCTATTTTCCAAAGATCCTTTTGCCCGGGTCATGGTACTCTGGAAAATATCCTGATCCAATCGAGGCTCGGTAAAATAACCATAAATCAATTCAAAAGCATTCTTCAAGCCTTCTTTATCTGTACTACCTGAAATACCTTCGTAACGTTCGGAGATATACGGAGAGATGGAGACATCTTTTCCTGAAAGATACTTCGTAAGCTCAACGTTGTTCATTTGTCCAACGCCGCTTGCATCAATTAAAGAAGACGCATTGGAGGCTGAGAAGTAGTCTGCATCACTATAGCCTGATGTTCCACCCGGACTATACGCCATAATCTGTATCTCATCATTTTTAAAGTCCGTAGGCTTTAAGATTACTTTCACACCATTGCTTAAGATCAATTCTTTCGCTTGAACGGCGTCAATACTTTTTGACGATACAACAGTGCCTTTTACGGGCTCTTTTGAAAGCAAGGGAAGATTGGAAACTTTATCTTCATATGCTGTCACGGGACTCTCTTCCACTGCCTTTACCCAGCCCATCACGGTAGACTCAGCGGGTAAATTGGCCTTATCCTTTTCTGGCCCCATAACTAAAACATCGCGATTCAGATCGGTATAATATTTTTTCACCAAACCATTCACTTCCGACAGTTTCAAGGTTGGTAACAGCTGTTTTGTCAAACGATAAGCGTTTTCATTACTTAAAGCAGGTTCATCATCAATAAAATAATTGAGATAACGGTTTACATAGCTATCCGACTTCTTTTTATCACGCTCGATAAATGACATCTCGTTACCCTTTTTCATATCGGCGATGGCACGATCCAACTCCGTCTGTGTAAAACCGTATTTTTGAATGCGCTCAAATTCGGTTAACATCGCTTTAAATCCGGATTCCAACTCGCCTGGTTTAGGCACTACCAACAATGAAAAAGTATTAAGGTTAGCAACAAAATCGCTGATACTTCCACCTGCCTGCATAAAAGGAGGGTTCGGTTGTTGCATCAATTCAGAAAAACGCCCCGCGATCATCTGATTGAACACATTCTTCAACAGCTCGTTTCTGTAATCTCCTACCGTGGAAACCTTTTCTTTTTCGCTTTTGATCAAAATCTGTGCAACAGTGTAGGGCAGTTCCGGATCTGAAATAGCCAAGAACTGGTTCTTGTTTAACAGATCGACCCGATATTTTTTACGCTCCAATGCTTTTTTGGGCATTTTCATATCGGAAAACAATACTTTCACCCTTTCTTCCATCTCCTTGGGATCAATATCTCCAACGATGATCAGGGCCTGTAAATCCGGGCGATACCAGTCTTCATGGAATTTGCGTATTTCTGTGTAGGGAAATGTTTTCAGTATCTGTTCAGTTCCGATCGGCAAACGCTTGGAGTAAAGGGAACCATTGAGCAACATCGGAAAGTATTGATCCTGTAAACGCTGCTGTACTCCTCTTCCACCTCGTTTTTCTTCGAGAATAACACCCCGTTCTTTATCAATTTCTTCGCCATCCAACAAAGCGTCCTGAGCCCAATCGCGCATTACCTGCAAACCATTTTTTAAAAGTTCAGGATCGTCAGAAGGAATGGGCAGCTGATAAACGGTCTGATCAAAGCTGGTATAGGCATTGAGGTCCGATCCAAATCGAACCCCCGCTTTCTGCAGGTAGTTAACCAATTCATTCTTTGGAAAGTGCTTCAGGCCATTGAAGTTCATATGTTCTAAAAAATGGGCCAAACCAAGCTGTTTTTCATTTTCTAGAATAGAGCCGGCCTTCATGCCCAAATACATGGTAACACGACCTTTAGGCTCGCTATTTTTACGAATAAAGTATGTAAATCCATTTTTCAGTTTCCCTGTGATGACTTCATTATCGAAGGGTAATTTTTGATTCAGGGCCAAACTATCTTGGGATAGAATCGCGCGCGCTTCCGCAGTTAACGTGGTTGGCATTTTTGCTTCTGCTATATAGAACGTAGCCGGTAATAGAAAAGCTAATGCGAGTGGTTTAATGAATTTCATACAAAAAAATGTCTTTTTTCAGTTATTTTTGCTAATTGTTTTATATTAGGGTAAACGGAACAGGAGATCAATTGTCCCGATAAATCGTAAAATACAGATTAATACTTTTTTCATTATCCAAGGAGGAATCGGGACCCGCTATAAGGGAACGTCTCTTTGTATTACTTATAATCTGTAAAAATTCCACTTAAAAATACAGAATAACTTTCGAAAAGAACAACAGTTAATTGTAATTTTGTTGCAAATGGATTTTGAAAACTGGACTGATATAAAAAAAGAATTCGAACAATTCTTAAAGTTCGAAAGAGGCTTAAGCGTTAATTCAATTGATGCTTACTTAAATGACGTATCCAAATTTCAGATCTACTGCGAAGACAATCATTTGGTTTTAAATACTGTAACGAGAAAAAATATACAGGAGTTTTTGGCTTGGTTGCAGGAGTTTAATATTTCACCCTTCACACAATCCAGGCTGATCTCTGGCCTGAAGACTTTCTTTAGCTTTTTGATGATCGAGCATGAATTCGTCCACAATCCGACAGATCTTCTTCAGGCGCCACGCTTGGCACGCAAGCTGCCCAGCGTTTTGAGCATACATGAGATCGATCAATTGATCGCGGCAATCGATCTTTCTTCACCCGAGGGTGAGCGCAATAAAACGATCATCGAAATCTTATACGGATGCGGTCTCCGTGTTTCCGAACTTGTCACACTCAAGATATCGAACCTTTTTTTAGATGTTGAATTTATCAAAGTTGAGGGCAAGGGAAGCAAAGAACGCCTCATTCCAATTGGTCAACACGCCATTAAACACCTCCGTATCTACTTAGAAACGATCAGACCTCATATCAAGATTAAGGCCGGAAATGAAGATATTGTATTCCTCAACAGAAGAGGCGCCGCATTATCTCGGGTAATGATATTCCTGATCATCAAAGAACTTGCCTTAAAAATCGGTTTACAAAAAACCATCAGCCCACATACCTTTAGGCATAGTTTTGCATCACATTTAGTGGAAGGCGGGGCAGATCTAAGAGCTGTACAAGATATGCTCGGTCATGAAAGCATTACCACGACCGAAATATACACACACATCGATAGGGACTACCTTCATTCCGTTATTACGCAATATCATCCACGGTCGTGATGAATGTCCGATCACCTTTTGCCAGCTCGGTCATCCAAATGAACTATACTGCTTTATTCAGGGGCAATCGTGCTAGCCTCCTCTCATTCCACATTGCCCGCCCGATGCTAAGCATATATGGAAACTATTATAGCATTGACGTAAAAAAATAGAGAATTGACAAAAGCTAAACGCTAAAATACTGACGATAAGATGCCTTAAAAATTGATTGCTAAAAGATATAATTTTATCACAAAGATTGTTTGTAAGATCTAGAAAATAGTATATCTTTGCCAGACGTTCCCGTAGTTCAATGGATAGAATTTCAGATTCCGGTTCTGACGATGTGGGTTCGACCCCCGCCGGGAACACATCCTATTTAACAACAAAGACTATCCTAGGATAGTCTTTGTTGTTTAGAAGCTCTTTTGCAATAACTTGTGTTGCGAAGCCGTAAAAATATTCCGGAAGATGATATTGATTTCATGGTCAATGGCGGCCCCCGAAATTCCGGTGTGTGGATAGAGTCTTATCGTATTTGTTAAGATAGATTCCACAAAATCTCTACTTTGTATCCCTATCTGTTCATAAATCGCTGCATTATCATTTCCATCGTGAAGATTTTCCCAAGAAAGAGCGGCCAAATTCATGATTGCTTCCCTCCGATTAACATAATCTTGCTGAAATTCATCGAGTACCCTAAACGCTTCTTTACTTTCAGTCTTCTCCCATTTGGATTGATTGCTTTTTAACACAAATAGTTTTTCGATTAAATCCAAAAAGCGCTTATACATTCCCGTAAAGTTGGCCAGTAAAGTCAATTCCGCAAAAGGCATAAAGGGATATTGATACAACAGCTCGCGACGTGTACTTTTTGCCGCATCAATCTCAAAAGACTGCCTGCTATCAACGAGAACGTCTTCCAGCGAAAAAGAATGCGAAGCTGTAGCTTCCAATCCAAATGTATCCCAGTCATAGTGAATCAGTACATGATCCCGATCGACAAAAAATGATTTTATCAGCGGTTCACCTTTTTCGTCCAAAACGGGTTTTCCCGCCTCCTGAATTGCGGCATTTAATGTGAAGTGCGTTAAATGTGGCGCTCCGGTAGCATATCTCCAGAAACCACGGAGTCGATAGTGGTCCCCTTCACGCGTAGCAGTACCAGATGCCTGTCCACTACCTCCGAAACAAACCCGATCCGTTTCGAAAATTTGATTTCCTATAAGGGGATCAATAAAACCGACAAACAGATTTGCTCCTGAACATAAGGTTACTGTCCAGGCTAATCCCCCATCCCAATAAGCCAGATCAGCCAATAAACTGAGTCCTTCAGGTACACTTAACCCCAATCCACCTAATGCACGGGGAACCCAAATCTTAAACCACTTCCGACGGTAAATCAGCTGCAATTGTCCATCTGGCAACGTTTTCTGCTGAATTCCTTTTGCCTGATTATCTTTCAGTATAGCGATATCTTCGCTATTGAATTGCATATCTTTCTTCACGTATTATTCTCCTCCAATTAAAATACCCACTAAATGCCATAACAAATAAAAATAACGTCAAGCCCGAATAAAGAAACAGCCCTTTATGGATCAGTAAAGGAATTGCCATCAGATTACTGATATTCAACAATATCCAGTTTTCTATCTTCCGCTTTGCCAATAACCACATCCCTGCCCAAGCTGTACAGGAAACTGCAGAATCCCAAAGCGGTACATCAGAATCTGTTAAGTGTACCAATCCGAAATAAAACAACAGAAAACCGACAGCACATATGCCACCTACTATCCACCATTCTTTCGGCTCAAAGTGTGTTATGGGCGTAGCTACATCACGACTATATTTCCAATAGATCCAGCCATAGATGCTCATGATCAAATAATAGAGATGTAGCAATATTTCGGCATATAGTTTCGCATGGAATAATACGTAAACAGAAATTAAGATACCAATAATCCCAAAAATGTAATTGATCGATTTATTTTGCCGGGAAAACCAAACTTGTAAAACACCAAAGGATACCCCTAACCATTCCGCAATGGTGGCCTGTTGAATCTGTTTTACAAAAGCTTCGAAAATTGTTTCAGAAGTCATCGCCTTGTTTATTATATCGTGTCATTCATAATAAACCTATGGGAGAGAAACGGCTATTTTTTATTGAAATTAAATCCCTACGCCAGCATTACCTGGATCAGGTATATAAAAGCGATTGTACAAGGAGGTACAATCGCTTTTATTGGGTATAATCTCAGCCGAGAATGACCATGGTCATTCCAAGCACCCCATAAGTATATTTTCGGTCGAATTGATTATTCTATATCAATCAATTTCAACGCTTTGTGCGTACGCGTACGCGTTTCTTTACAAAGTTGCGCATCATCGTTCAATGATTTCCCGTGTGAAGGGATCATTTCACGTAGTTTTTTACGGTATTCATCTGATTTGGCACGTTCAGGGAAACATCTCTTCAACAAGCTGATCATAATAGCTACTGACGTCGAAGCTCCAGGAGAAGCTCCTAATAGCGCAGCAATAGAACCATCGGCACTCGAAACGACCTCTGTACCAAATTCTAAAATTCCACCTTTCTTTTCATCTTTCTTGATGACCTGAACACGTTGTCCTGCTTTCTCGATAACCCAATCCTCCAATTTAGCTGTAGGCATAAATTGTTTTAAAGACTCCAGTTTATCTTTTGGTGACTTCATGACTTCAGTAATAAGATACTTCGTCAACGGTAAGTTGTCAAGTCCGGCTGATAACATCGGACGGATATTGGACAATTTGATAGAAGCCGGTAAATCGAAGTAAGACCCCTGTTTTAAGAATTTAGTTGAGAAACCTGCATATGGTCCAAACAATAACGCTTGCTTGCCATCAATATAACGTGTATCTAAGTGCGGTACAGACATTGGAGGCGCACCGACAGAAGCTTTACCATACACCTTCGCATGGTGTGTATTAATGATCTCTTCATTCACACAACGCAGCCATTGGCCTCCCACCGGGAATCCGCCATAGCCTTTCGCTTCGGGTATTCCAGATTTTTCCAACAATAACAACGAGTGCCCACCGGCTCCAATAAATACAAATTTTGCCTTGATTTCTCGCTTTGTTCCTGTCTTTAAATCTTTGACTTCCACTTCCCAGCGACCGTCATCTTCACGTTCGATGTCAATTACTTCGTGGTTTAAGGAAATCGAAATATTTTCTTTATTTTCAAGATTAGCGATCAAATCACGTGTCAACGACCCAAAATTTACATCAGTACCCAGATCCATTTTTGTCGCAGCGATTTTTTCGTCTGCCGCACGTCCTTCCATCATCAATGGAATCCACGATTTCAACAATGCTGTATCTTCGGTATATTCCATCCCTTTGAACAAGTTTTGGGTCGTTAGTGTTTCCCATCTTGTCTTTAGAAATTTAGCGTCTTTTTCACCAAAAACCGCACTCATGTGTGGAATACTACGGATAAAATTTTCAGGTTGGGCAATAATGCCTTTATCAACGAGGTAGGACCAAAATTGCTTAGAGACTTCAAATTGCTCGGCAATTTTCACTGCTTTATCAATCTTGACAGAACCATCTTTCTGTTCGGGGGTATAATTTAACTCGCATAAAGCAGAGTGACCCGTGCCAGCATTATTCCATGCGTCAGAACTTTCAGCAGCCACAACATCCAAACGCTCAAGAATTTCAATATTAACGTCTGGGCTTAATTCATTGATTAGAGTACCCAAAGTAGCACTCATAATACCGGCGCCGATCAGAACAACGTCAACTTCTTTATTTGATTTTTTGCTCATGTTTTTGTGATTGATGCAAATTTAATATAGTTTTTGGTAAACGTCCAAGTCTTTTGTCAAAAAACTGTACTTTTTAGAACCACTTATTCAAAAATACCATTGATTTATTAAAATAATCCTAAGTGAGCAATCGCTTACCGTAAAATTCTAAAAATGTTACCTTAAAACACTCCCCCACTCCAAGATAAACACCGGGTCAGCACACAATGTTTTTCTATTTTAAACCGTTATTTATCGAAAGATTTTGTGTTATAATATAGTTTTAACATTTTTGCAGAACGTCGATAGGCAATAGTGTACACGATGGCTAAAAAATAAGATCATTTATTCGCTCATATTATAGCATCGAGAAAAACACAAAGACTGTGGCATAACCAAGATAAACCTAATGGAAGCGAGTTCATGTATCGTGTTGAATTCCAAGATCAGACGGGCCGTGAGCGAAAGAAAGCACGAGGAAAATGGTCATAAATGCCATAGTGTAATTAATTGAAGAACAAATAACTTATACAGATGAAAATACTTGAAGGAAAAATTGCTTTAGTAACAGGAGCATCAAAAGGAATCGGAAGGAAAATTGCAGAAGTCTTTGCACAACATGGTGCTAACGTCGCTTTTACGTATCTTTCTTCTGTCGAAAAAGGACAGGCGTTGGAGCAGGAGCTTCAGGCTTTTGGCACCAAAGTGATTGGTTATCGCTCTGACGCTTCAAAATTTGAAGAAGCAGAACAATTGATCAATGCGATCGTCGCTGATTTTGGCGGATTAGATATTGTTGTCAATAATGCTGGTATCACAAAAGACGGCCTGTTAATGCGTATGACCGAAGAGAATTGGGATGATGTATTAAATGTGAACTTAAAATCTGTCTTTAACGTTACAAAAGCTGCTTCAAAAATTATGATGAAAAACCGTAAAGGTTCATTTATCAATATGTCATCCGTTGTTGGCGTTCAAGGAAATGCTGGTCAGGCAAATTATGCTGCATCAAAAGCTGGTATCATTGGGTTCACAAAATCGGTCGCTAAAGAATTAGGTTCTCGTAATATCCGTGCAAACGTAGTTGCTCCAGGCTTTATACGTACCGAAATGACAGATGTATTGGATCCTAAAGTCGTGGCAGGATGGGAAGCTGGAATTCCATTGAAACGTGCTGGCCAACCAGAAGATGTTGCCAATGCATGTCTTTATTTAGCATCTGACTTATCGGCATACGTAACCGGACAGGTTCTTCCTGTTGATGGTGGTATGTTATAAAAAATAACAGGCTTAGGTCAAGTTTTCTTACCTTGACCTAAGCCTGTTCTCTAGTTATGTTTTACGACGATCCCGATCTATCTACCCCTCTAACCTGGATATACCGGACAAAGACACTATACTTCTCCTTCTATTTACAGAATTTTCTGTCTCCGCATACCTGTATTGTTAATAATACCAAACATCTTCAATAGGCTTCTGATAAGAAGGAATCTATAGATCGCCTCCAATATTTACAAATTTTCGTTAATTTTGTCGATCAAATTTAAATGCTATGGCGAACTGGAAGGATTTTTTTGAAATTAAAACCGAGGATGATTTTAATCAGCATTGTTTAGATACCTACCAATTCCAGAGCCAGCATTGTAAGGTTTATCGTGACTATATCAGCCTCCTCGGCAGAGAAAAAGACCTTATTCAGCACTATACGGATATTCCTTTTATGCCTATTGAATTTTTTAAGACGCAACAGGTTATTGCTGAAGGAATGGAGGCTGAAATCGTATTCTCGAGTTCGGGTACAACGGGTATGGTCACCTCAAAACATTTAGTCGCTGACCTCCGTATTTACGAACGCACTTTCCGTCGGATTTTTGAAGACTTCTATGGTCCACTAAGCCATATCGCCGTACTGGCCCTTCTACCCTCATACCTTGAAAGAAGCGGTTCATCTTTAATCTACATGATTGATGATCTCATGAAGCAAAGTGAGCAGCCTGAAAGCAATTATTTTCTCTATAACCACCAAGAGCTTTACGATACACTTGTGGCGCTCAAAAATAAAGGCACAAAAACAATCCTTTTCGGCGTAACGTACGCCCTACTCGACTTCATTGAACAATACGCCTTTGAATTTCCTGAACTGATTATTATGGAAACTGGCGGAATGAAAGGTAAACGCAAGGAAATGGTCAAACAGGAAATCCATAAACTCCTGGAAGAAGCCTTTTCCGTCCATGGAATCCATTCGGAATATGGCATGACAGAATTACTCTCACAAGGTTATTCTTCAGGTCAGGGAATTTTCCATCTTCCCAAATGGATGAAAATCTTGATTCGCGACACCAATGATCCATTGAGCCTAATTCCCATGAATAAAACTGGTGGTATCAACGTCATCGACCTTGCGAATCGTTACTCGTGTTCATTTATAGCCACGCAGGATTTGGGTAAAGTATATCCAGATGGATCTTTTGAAATATTAGGACGTTTTGACCAAAGTGATATCAGGGGATGTAATTTGTTGGTTCAATAATGATCCAACATGATTCAGCACGGGTTTTGTGATGACCCTTTATATTCCCAAATAAATGAAAGCGTAGGTGGTGAAACACATAGGGCAATTTAATTAAACCACCTGTTCATGATGTGTGAACAGGTGGTTTTTCATTCGAAATATGATCTTTATTTCAGACTCGGATCTTCAAAGGTGTTGCCCGATCGCATATCCCCCGAATCATATCCCTTTTTAAACCATTCCATACGTTGAGCGGACGTACCATGCGTAAATGATTCAGGAACAGCATAGCCCTGTGCTTCTGTCTGTAATTTATCATCTCCCACTGCTTCGGCAGCTTTCATACCGTCCATAATATCATTATAATCGATTTTTATATCGGTATATTCATTGAGATAATGCGCCCATACTCCAGCATAAAAATCAGCTTGCAGTTCGGTCATCACAGAGATCCGGTTATTTTCGCGTTCACTCATTTGCCCACGGGCCTGATTGGTCTTTGGTAATAAACCCACCAACTGTTGGATATGGTGTCCAACCTCATGGGCAATTACATACGCCATGGCGAACTCTCCCTTCGCCCCGAATTTATCCGACAGTTCTTTACTAAAGCTCAGATCCAGGTAAATCTTTTGATCGCCAGGACAATAAAAAGGTCCGTAAGAGGCCTGTCCCATGCCACAACCATCCGTTTGTGTACCACCATCATAAAAAACAAGGGTAGTAGGCGTATAACTCTTCTGCATCTGCTCTTTAAACAGCTTTGCCCAAACATCCTCTGTACTTTGGAGTACAGTCAAGGAGAATTCGGTTAGCCTTTTTTCTTCAGGATTTAACTCACGTGGCTGCCCGGACTGTTCGGTTTGCGCCCCCATATTTTGAGCCTGCTGTAAGAGTTGACTCGGATCTCCACCCATCAAAAATCCAATGACCAAAACAATAATTCCACCAATTCCTCCTAAAGCAATTTTTCCTCCCCCCGACATTCCTCTGCGGTCTTCAAAATTACCACTTTGTTTACCTCCTTGCCATTTCATAGTATTTCTATATTACAGTTAATAATCTTTTCTAATGTTGGATAAACACAAATTCGGTACCAATGTTCTACATGAAGTAGATTTATTTGAAGAAAAAACTCATGCTACAATTTACATCATAGCTCGCTCATATCATAAATTTACCGGTAAGAAAAGATAGTCATTAGCAAAAACAATGCTTTAAAGGGACAAAAACAGGAGTTATTTCTCTAAGTCGTGATATTCGTCATTGTACATCAAAACAAATTTGGCTAAGTTTGGGCTTTCAAAAAAACTGACATGAAATTAGAAGAACAATTACAAGCGAGAGCTGGCGGAAAATGTGAGCTGACAGGCGAAGATGCCACTTTAATTGCTTATACATTACCACCGGAAATAACATCAAATTTGGACAATACTTTACTGATTTCAGAAACATTGGTCAATCAGCTCAACAAAACGGAGCAATTAAATCCGGACGATTGGAAATTCCTTCCAAATGCAATGTGGTCCGAGAACCCATCGGTACAAATTGTATGCTGGCGTATGTTAAACCGACTAAAAAATGAAGGTTGGGCGTCTGAAGCATTGGATATTCTATATTTAGACGATGAGACACTAGCTGAAGCTAAGAAAACTGGAGACCATGAAAATGACGGCTATGTTTCATTTCATGAAGATAGCATCGGGCAACGACTATTGGAGGGCGACACTGTTGTTCTGACAAAAACGCTTGATGTGAAAGGTTCCTCTTTAAAAGCGACTTTAGGTACCGTGGTTAAGAATATTAGACTGGTAGCAGACAATATCGAGCAAATTGAGGGAAAGATTGAGGGCCAAACCATCGTGATACTGACCAAATATCTCCGTAAACAAAATTAAAATAGACTTTTCGTCTAAATAATTAAGGCTTAAACTGGAGAACTCCCGTTTAAGCCTTAATTATTTAAATAGATACTAGTTGCCACTATTGCGGATAATTCCGCACAAATTCGAAACGATAGTTTGGATGTTGTTTGAGACTATCGATCAAGTCCGATAATAGCCGCTGCCCTTTTTTCGTTTGGTACATATTGTCATGAGTCAATAGCACAACATTGTTCTTTGTATAAGACGTACCTTTGCGGAGTAAATTCTTCATTTGGGTATACAATTGATTCACCGATAGGTCCGGTTTCCCCGTAACACCATTAATCTTCCACTCACAATCCCAACCAATTACTTTATAACCATTCTGGTGTAGTAGCTCGGCCGTCGAAGCCCCGCTTTTCAAATCAACCTTTTTGCGGTCTCCGATATACCAGATATTTCGCCCCGGCAGCCGCACTATCTTATGTGTTAAGCCCAGCGATTGCTCAGCAAGTTCAAAATCTTCAAAGGCCGTCTGCGCATTCGAATAGAACGTACTGTACTTATTATGTGCATGCCAGTAACTGTGGTTGTAACAATCTACTAATGGATTATTTTTATAACGTTCTGTAAAGCCGTGTAACTTCTTACTCATCTTGTCATGATTGCCAATCAGAAAAGCATTGATTTTAATGCCTTTTGCTGTCGCAATGGAATCAAGGTGCTGACTTCCATTTAAGGGTCCATCGTCAAAAGTGAGATAAATGTAACGTGGAGAAACAGTATCAGTCAACAATACCGTTGTATCTTTAGCTCCTTTGTAGTCCACATCTTCTTCCATTTTTGTAATGGTGTCTTTCCGTAGCGAATCTACTTTACTTATTGAATCCTGCACGGCAAGTAAACTATCCTTTTTTGGTGGCATAGAGTCAACAGCCCCCACATTTTGAACCTTATTTGTCCCACTTTGATTGCAGGAGTAAAATCCCAAAATAGATATACTTAACCCTACCCATACAACACCCGAATTAACTACTTTTCTCATTACAAAAATTAACTTACCATCACAATTATTTCACAAATACTCAAAATCATCTAAAATAAGCTGATTTCAGTCCCGTGTTGCGCAAAATTAATATATTTTTCATTAATAAAGCTGTTATGTTATTTAATTTATTGTGCATGGCACTCAAAGCGTCATGATTTCGCATGCCTCCAGCGCTACGAAAGCAGACCAGCTGTTATTTCCGGCCAAAAAAAAGGAACCTATGTTGATATAGATTCCTTTTTTATTCTGTTATTCAGCTACTCAATTAATCCCGATGTCTTCCGCCATGACCGTTACCTCGCCCGTGTCCATGTCCCTGATCATTGCCACGCCCGTGACCACCTTCGCGACCTCGTCCATAACCGCGGTCGTTTCCTCTATCGTATCCCCGACGCTCACCCCATGAATGTTCGCGGCTTACCCGACGCTCGCTTGCAAATGAATATCCACCACCATGATGACTGTCTCGAATGGCGACCTGCCTTCCCCGATAACCGCCATAACGGCTTCTGTAGCGATCGTGATGATGCCAAGGTGTGCGATCGTTGATTACTACTTTATGCACCCGATAAAAATCGTAATGTCTATATCGTCTCGGTAAACTTGCTCTTCTTATCCAGCCGCCGTTATCATAATAAACGTAACATCTCGCGGGTACATCGTAATACATATTGTATTCTGGCATATAATAATAACGCGCGTAATCATAACCCGCTGGTCCCCAACTAGGCTGACTTCCAATATTGACACTGATACTCACTTGCGCCTGTGCAGCTCCCGCCGTAAAAAGGCCTGCAATGATCGCCGCCGCATAAAACAATTTTTTCATAAGTAGCTCCTCCCTTAGTTTGTAATTTCTTCTTTACAATACGACAACAAACAGTATGCAAAAGATTAATGTTCAAATGTTAATTTTTGTTAACGCAACAATAAAAACCTCATTTTGAACAGGTTGAAAATAGTGTAATTCACAAAATACCCCAAACCTTTTTGAAGGATCCGTTGTTCAGATTGATAGGACTTTAATGAATAATTACCATGAGTATATATAACGTAGGCATATTTGTCGGCAGCTTGAGAAAGGAATCTTTCAATAAAAAGATCGCACAGTTTATCCTCGACCAGGAGGAATCGAAATTTAGCTATCGCATGATTGATATCGGCGATCTCCCCTTATATAATCAGGATTTTGACGATGCTGGTAACCCACCGGCTAGCTATACCCGTTTCCGTCAAGAGGTCGCGTCCTTGGATGCTGTGCTTTTTGTTACCGCAGAGTATAACCGTTCGATTCCGGCGGTATTAAAGAATGCGATTGACGTGGGTTCGAGACCCTATGGAAAAAATAAATGGGATGGTAAACCTGGCGCAATAATTTCCTCATCAACGGGAGTTTATGGGGGCTTTGGGGCCAACCATCATTTGCGTCAATTACTTGTCTTCGTCAATATCCCAACGATGCAGCAACCTGAAGCTTATCTGGGCGATATCGGCAGCTGTATCGGTCCAAGTGGAACAGTGGAATTAGCAAAAACCAAAGATTTTCTCCGCAGCTTTAAAACAGCATTTGAGCAATGGGCTGAGCGAATCATTCATACAAAAAGGCAGAATTAAGTTCTGCCCTTTTGTATGAATGATCAAATTAAACTAGTCTTGTTCATCACTGAGGTCATAGTTCCAATGCTGTAATTTTTCCTGTAAGATCCGCGATATCTTATTGAAATAGCGCTTTTGCTTATAGCCCATTACCCATTGTACCCCCTGTACAGCATTGGTACAGAAAATCTCATCTGCCCGTTTCATGATTTCGGGGCTTATCTGTGCTTCCACCACTTCTATACCTTCATCCTGTGCCATGTCCATGACTACCCGACGCATCACCCCTTCAATACATCCTTCGGATAATGCTGGTGTATAAAGCACCTTTTCATAATAGACAAAGATATTTGAAATTAAGGATTCACATAGGTAACCTTCCTGATTTAGAATTAACACATCATCAAAAGCCATTTTCTTTTTATAGATGCCAGCTAACACATAAATCTGCGCATTTAAAGATTTAATCTTTGAAAGATCGCTATAAGGTTTTTTGAATTCATTGTACAGCCCTACAATCAAACCGACCTTCTTATCGCGAAGATTAGGTTCTATGCGCTGCACCTGCAAAACAAAACCAGGTTTATTACTCGTCGGACTATACAATCCGCCACCAGATCTAAATACGATCAACCGGATACGAACCTGCTGTCCCAACATATTGTTTTTACGGATTAATTCTTCGGATCTCGAACGAATAAAAAATGCATCGAAAAGGTTTGCATCATCCAAATGAATCAACTCCATTCCTTTTTGTAAACGCTCGACATGAAAATTTAGAAAGCGGATATCACCATCCTTATACAACATCGTTTCGAACAGTCCGTCCCCATAACGAAAACCTCTATTCTCAATGCTAAATATTTCCTGATCTTCCGGCACTACATTGCCATTGAAATTGATATAGTTTGTTGGCATCTTAATTTTGTTCTAAATTTTAATCATGTTCTATAGCCATTGAATTTGCCGCATATCCGCGCCACTTTTCTAAAGCTAAACGAAAATCTTCCGGATATGGTACCTCAAAATACATATTTTCTTTTGTAGAAGGATGAATAAATCCCAATACTTGCGCATGAAGTGCTTGTCGCGGCAGCAATGAAAAACAGTTATCCACAAACTGCTTGTACTTTGAAAACACGGTACCTTTTAAAATCTTATCGCCGCCATACATGGCATCATTAAATAGCGGATGACCAATAGATTGCATATGCGTACGAATTTGATGTGTACGTCCCGTTTCTAATTGACATTCTATTAGGGTAACATAGCCCAGTCGCTCCAAAACTCGGTAATGTGTCACTGACCAACGCCCCTTGTCTTCACTATCATACATCGCCATGATACGTCTGTCTTTTAGATGACGTCCAATATAACCTGTGATTGTTCCGTCCTCTTTTAAATCTCCCCAAACTAATGCAATATATTTACGGGTAATGCTGTGATCGAAAAACTGCTTTGCCAAAAAGGCCATTGATTTTTCATTTTTAGCAATGACCAATAATCCGGAGGTGTCTTTATCGATTCGATGCACTAAACCCGGGCGATCGGAGTTTCCAGGTAGCTGTGGCAGCTGCTGTATATGATACGTTAATGCATTGACCAAGGTTCCTGTATAATTATTATATCCTGGATGCACGACCATTCCCGCCTCCTTATTCACGATCAACACATCGTCATCCTCGTATTTGATATCTAATGGAATGTTTTCAGGATAAACTTCGTTATCCCGTGGCGGATCAGGTAGCACTAATGTAATCACATCATCAGGTCTAACCTTATAGCTCGCCTTGATCTCCTTACCGTTAACCATGACAGAACCAGCTTCAATAGCATGCTGAATTTTGCTCCGCGTAGCATTTTCCACCCTGTTCATCAGATATTTATCAATGCGGAGTAATGCTTGCCCCTTATCCACCTCAATACGTAGATGCTCAAATAATTCCTGTTCTTCCTGATCTTGCGATCCAATTTGTTCTGTCATGCTACAAAAATAAACCAAATGAAACAATTTTCGTTAAATTTGTTTTCATTTAATGTTATGTTGCCGTTCAAAATCCATAGTCCCGAAACTGAATTGTGCCTTCCGGCCTGGGAGAAGAAGCATATTAAAGTAACGCTTAAGCGGGATGACCTCATACATCCGTTTATTTCGGGCAATAAATGGCGAAAATTAAAATATAATCTGGAAGAAGCAGTGCAGCTAGGGAAAAGCCATCTGGTTACATTTGGCGGGGCATGGAGCAACCATCTTTTGGCTACTGCTTGCGCCGGCGCTACCTTCAAGTTTAAAACAACTGCTTTTGTTAGAGGTGAAGAAGGGGTTAACAACCCTGTTTTAACGATGTGTCGTCTTTTTGGGATGCAGCTTATTTACGTCGACCGCGAATCTTACCGAAATAAAGAAAATTTATACGAGCGTTATTTTGGTCAGGATCCGACGACATTCTATATACATGAAGGCGGTTACGGTATGCTCGGAGCGAAAGGTTGCGCCGAAATCGTTGACGAACTCCAACATGAATATCAGCATATTTTTACAGCCTGTGGTACAGGAACAACATTAGCGGGAATAGGCAATGCTGTCGAAAAACGAGATCTATTTACCCATGTACATGGCGTTCCTGTTTTAAAAAATGGTGGCTTTATTCAAACGGAAGTCGATCAACTTTACCCCAACATCCCCCCGCCTATTTTACACCTTGATTATCATTTTGGTGGTTATGCCAAATCCAACGCCGACTTGCTCGTCTTCGTTCAACATTTTATAGCATCCACAGGAATAATGATTGAACCTACTTATACCGGCAAATTGCTCTATGCCGTGGATGACCTGATCAAAAAGGACTACTTTACCCCCGCCGATCAGGTACTCGTAATACATACCGGCGGACTTACAGGCCTACTTGGCATGTACGAACGTTTTAATTTTCTTGATCTACATCAATAAATAAAGCAGAACACCCCACAGAGACATTTGATTGACATTTATTCAGCAATTATATTGTAAGTTTGACCCGATTTAAAAATAAATCAAATCGAAAACATGCGAAAACCATGATTTTCCAAAGGTAACAGCGAGGCCAGTATGGGGTATTTTTAACCCTATGCAGCACCTCATAAATTAATGATATAAAGATGAAAATATTAGCATTTGCAGGCACAAGCAACAAAAACTCAATCAACAAAACATTTGTCACAAGTACTTCAAAATACTACAAGGAAGCCGACGATACCATCGAATTGCTAGACTTAAACCATTTTGAAATGCCGATCTATTCTTACGACAAAGAAGTCGAGTTGGGCATTCCTCAATTAGCGCATGACTTTGCAGCTAAAATGGATGCCGCAGATTTCCTGTTGATTTCTTTGGCCGAACATAATGGATCCTATACCACAGCTTACAAAAATATCGTTGACTGGGTTTCACGGATTCCTAACCGTAAATTATTCAACGGCAAACCTGTTTTCTTATTGGCAACTGCCCCTGGTCCAATGGGAGGTGCCACAGTTTTGAACACTGCTGTCAATCGAATCACTTGGGACGGTGCCGATATATTAGATTCCTTTTCTCTTCCCGAATTCCACAAAAACTTTGAAGAAGGTAAAGGTATTATCGACCCGACTTTAAGAAGTCAATTAGAAGCTAAAGTACGTAAAACAAAACGTGCACTTGCCGAAAAATTATCCGTTCAGGGTTAACAAAAGATTAACAAATAATCATTGTAAAAACCTCTTTTAATATGTAAATTGAAAACCTATTAAAAGAGGTTTTTTGATATGGCAAAAAAAATATTACTACTTGTAGGAGACTTTGTAGAAGACTACGAAGCAATGGTTCCATTTCAAGCAATGGGTTCTATAGGGATAACGGTAGATGCAATTGCTCCAGACCGCAAAAGCGGGGATGTAGTTCCCACAGCAGTACATGATTTCACTGGTGATCAGACCTACAAAGAATTGCGCGGGCATAATTTCGCAATCAATAAAGATTTCGACCAGGTAAATGTTGAAGACTATGACGGTCTATATATTGCTGGCGGACGATCGGCAGAATATATTCGACTCAACAAACGTGTTTTGGAGATTACGAAACACTTCTTTGAGCACAACAAACCTGTGGCGGCAATATGTCATGGTATCCAGGTGTTAACAGCTGCAAAAGTACTCGCAGGTCGTACATTGACAGCCTATGTTGCTGTAGGTCCAGACATCGAACTAGCGGGCGGCACATGGAAAAATATCCCTGCCGATCAAGCGGTCGTAGACGGAAATTTGGTCACCTCTCCTGCTTGGCCAGGACATCAGGCAATTTTAAAAGAGTTTTATAAGTTATTAGGTATTACTATTACAATTTAAGTGTTTTTTAATGAAGAAGAATAAAAGGTTATGGCTTTTGGTCATACCGATTTTAGTGCTGCTGGGTTTTATTTTAAAAGATAGCTTCAATCAGAAAAGTATTGAAGATTTACCGGGAGGTTTTAAGGAAGTCGCTTTCGTCAGAAATGAACAAAATAAAGGCGGTATCATACGCATCTATGCCGTTACAGTAGGTGACCTGTTGAACGCAGATTATACAGGCTGTCTTGACTTGATGCCTGTCAATGATTACGGAAGCACAACAACGGTGTATTTCTTTGATCGAAGCGCTCCTTATCCGACAAGCTTATCAATTGACACACCCCATTTTGACACGACAAAATACAAAGCTATTCAAATTTCCAAAAAGTACGGAAAGAAGAAATAGACGAAATCAAACATAATGACATGTCCCTCAAAGTCTGCAAGACTTTGGGGGATTTTTTTTCCATGCAGTGCACGACCTTGTAGCGGTTATTTCTAGGGAAGAAGAATGATGGCAAAAATGCACCTTAAAACGACGCTCGAAATACATCAACAAAAAATAACTTAATAATTCTTTAACACAAAAAAGTTCGATTATCCCCTGCAGAGCTATAGTTTTGCTTTTTAAATTTACGTATATTTAGCTATGGCGAAAAAATTTATTCCTAGAGACGTTAGTTGGTTGAGCTTTAATGGCAGAGTACTTCAGGAAGCTGCGGATGAGACTGTCCCTTTACCCTTAAGAATCAAATTTTTAGGTATATTTTCCAATAACCTCGATGAATTTTTCCGCGTGCGTGTTGCAGGTCTAAAACGGGCTATAGACCTCAAAGATAAAAGTGCCAATCAATCCTTCTATGAAGATCCTCAGCTTATCCTAGAAGAGCTCAATATCCGGGTCATCAAGCAGCAAAAGAAATTTGACAGTACCTGGAATCGTATCCAAAAAGATATGGCCAAACAAAATGTCTATATTAAGACCAGTGAGGAACTCAACCCCGAACAACAGAAGTTTGTGAGTGACTATTATCAGGATGACGTAGAATCGAACGTCATTCCGCTGATATTGGACGATGTGCGGCCTATGCCTTATATTCGGGATAAGAGCCTTTATTTGGGCATTGCGATGGGAAAACAGGAATGGCAGTACGAAACCAAATTTGCACTCATCGAAATCCCGACCAGTCAAAATGGACGCTTCGTCCAGTTGCCATCGCCAAAAGATGAAAAACACATCATACTTTTGGAGGATGTTATCAAGTTTAATCTTCCTCTGATATTCTCCTATTTCGGTTTTGATGTATTCAATGCACATGTATTTAAAGTCACAAAAGACGCCGAATTTGACATTGACAATGACATCAACACGACGCTGGTCGAAAAGATAAGCAAAGGGGTAAAAAACAGAAGAAAAGGTAAACCTACCCGATTTATTTTTGATCAAGAGATGGACCATAAATTGGTAGAATTCCTGATCAAGAAACTTAACCTTTCAAAAAAAGACAGCATCATTCCAGGACAAAAAATACACAACTTCAAACACTTCATGGATTTTCCCAATGTGTTTAAATCCTATAATCAGCCCTTGGAACGGACGTCCTTTCCACACCCCTATTTCAAGAACTACGAACGTGTAACGGATACTGTATTGAAAAAAGATGTGCTGCTCTCCTTCCCCTATCATGAGTTTAGACCGATCATTGATCTACTTCGTGAAGCAGCGATGGATCCAGATGTGAAAACCATCCAGATTACGGCATACCGCTTAGCCTCGAATTCAAAAATTGCAAATGCCCTGATTAACGCGGCCCGCAATGGAAAGGAAGTCACCGTGATGCTTGAACTTCGGGCAAGATTTGATGAAGAAAACAATTTGGACTGGAAAGAGAAACTTGAACTGGAAGGCATCAAGGTATTGACCGGTATCCCAAATAAAAAGGTCCATGCAAAACTATGCGTCATCAAAAAACGTATTGGAATGAAAACGATCCAGTATGGTTTTGTCAGCACAGGAAATATCAATGAAAAAACGGCTAAATTATACGGAGATTACTGCCTATTAACGAGTAATAGGGATGTTATTGCCGATATAAATAAGGTTTTCAATTACCTGAGACGTCCTAAGTCAAATCCGGCTGAAATTATCAAAAATTGCAAAAGTCTGTTGATATGCCCAACGGATATGCGCAGGGAACTTCTACACTACATCGATCAGGAGATTACCGAAGCCAAGGCTGGTCGAAAAGCATATATTATTGTCAAGGTAAACTCACTGAGCGATAAAGAAATGATTAAAAAGCTCTATGATGCCGCAACAGCTGGTGTCAAAATAGACCTTATCATCCGGGGAATCTACTGTGCAACAAATCAAAAAACCTTTAAATTGCAAATGAATGCCATTTCAATCGTCGATGAGTATTTGGAACATGCACGTGTGATGTATTTCTACAACGCTGGCCGAGAGCAGCTATTTATTTCCTCGGCAGATTGGATGACAAGAAACTTGGATCATCGCATCGAAGCAGCGGTCAAAATAACAAGTAAAAAAATCAAGGAAGATTTAAAAGAAATGCTTCAGATCCAGCTCAATGATAATGTCAAGGCCCGTATACTCAACAATTCACTGAGCAATCATTACGTTGAGAATAAAAAGGCGCCATGCCGTTCGCAGATTGAAATATACAATTATCTGAGAAAAAAATTAGCGGATCATTAGTGGGCTGTTGATCAATACGAGCACAAATTGGTCAATAAGCTGAATTCAAGATCATTCTTGTCATTACGAACGAGAATAACGTTTTATATTATATTAATTAAGACACAAGTTGTATCTTCATTCCATGAAATTTAACTTGTGTCTTATATTTGCCTTAAGCCTTTCCACGCTTTCTCTCAGTGCGCAGGAAAAGACCATGCCTTCAGATTTTGTATACGTCAAGGACATTATTCCAACAATAAGTTTAGAAATGCGTTATTTTGGTAGCCACAACTTCACCGGAAGGCCAATTCAAGGTTATGAAAAACCAGTCGCTATTTTAACGAAGCGCGCAGCGCTAGCACTGCAGCAGGTCGAGAACCATTTAAATAAAAAAGGTCTTGGCCTGAAAATATTCGATGCCTACCGTCCGCAACGTGCTGTTGACAACTTTAAAACATGGTCCTTAAACACCAAAGATACCATCGCAAAAAGGGAATTCTACCCGCTTATCAATAAGAAGAACTTGTTCAATCTAGGCTTTATTGCCTCCAAATCAGGCCACAGCCGTGGCAGTACAGTCGATCTAACGCTCATTAGCTTAAAAGATCATAAGGAGATTGATATGGGTGGACCTTTTGATTTTTTCGGCGCAGTCTCCCATCATCACTATGCGCATCTGACCGTCCAACAGAAAGAAAACCGGAAGATTTTAAAAGAAGCGATGGCTAAATTTGGCTTCAAAGCTTATGATAAGGAATGGTGGCATTACACTTTGCAAGATGAACCTTATCGTAAAACCTATTTTGATTTTATCGTAAAATAAACATGTCTGTAAAGGAAACTCCCATCAAAAACAAGGGTTTTTATGTCTTTCATTTTAAGGGCAACAAATCGAAACCTGTCTTTAGTTCCGAGCAGCAGCAGATTTTAACAAAAGGTGACCTCTATTCGCTCTGTTTAATAAAAAAAGGTGAGACTTCCTTCATGATTAATAATGAACGGGTACAAGTTGCTCAAAATCACCTATTGTTAACCAATCCATCCTCCCGAGTGAATGGCTCTTCGGTCGTCAAATCTTGGGATTGTGAGGTATATTTGATTTTCTTTACGCTGGATTTTAGCTTCAAACTGGATTTTCAAGAAGATTTCTTCGAGGTCACCAAAAAATCTCTTGCCTTAAGTGACAGTTACATCTGGTCGCTATCGAACCAAGATTCGATCAACTTATCTAACTTATTTAAACAGTTTATTCATTACGACCGACAAGACTCTAGCTACCTTTTCCAACATCAGATTATTAAGTCATTAACAGAAATATTATTTTGTGAAATAGCCCGTCTAGGAAGCCAAAATATGCGAAATACACCCGCTATTCCCTCCCGGAAAAGAGAGATTCTGGCCAATTTCCATTTGCTATTAAAAAAGTCGTTTCATAAAGAACACATGGTGCAATTTTATGCGATGGAACTTGGCATCACAGCGAAACACCTATCGGTGATTACCAAGGAACTAACTGGAAAATCAGCAATAGAACTTATTCAGAACGTTTTAGTGGAGGAAGCAAAATCATTACTTTGCCAGGGGCTTCCTATCGGAGAAATTGCAGTGAAATTACATTTCTCGGATCAATCTTTTTTTGGTAAATTCTTTAAGCGAAATGTTGGAATCTCGCCTAAAGAATTTCGTCAGAATCTCTACTTAAACAAAGTCGATTAAATCGAAGATGCTTGTAAATTGCTGGTCTGCAGCTCCAGTATCCTGCAATTTATCCTCGCCCCAAGTCTGCCCTTTCAACCATAAGGTTTGGCAGCCAACCGCTTTGGCAGGTACCATATCTTTACTATAGGAATCACCCACCACCAATACCTCTTGTGCAGGAAGTCCTATTTTAGTTACACCTAAGGCATAAATGGCAGGATCAGGTTTGCGCACACCGACGACAGCCGACTCCACAACTTCCTGAAAATAAGACAGAATCCCAAAATCATCAAGGACCGATTTTAAATTACCATAAAAATTGGAAACCATGACAATCGGATATTTTTCATGGAGTGAATTTAACAGTGGTTTTACCTCTTCAACCGTATTCTTCGCCAATGAATAACCGTCAAAGGCTATTCTATGCGCTAATGATCGGTCTAAGTCGTACCCTGCAGCAATAAGATAATCAAATTGCACATTGAGCTTTGCTTCAAGCACTTCCAAAAAATTAAACTGCGGTTTAATAATAGGTTGTAAAGCCATCTGACGTTCCGCGTAGGTATAGGCCTCCTGAAAAGCGTTCAAATTTACGGGAACCTGATATTTTTCATAACCCGACCAGATAACAGCTCCCCAGTGGCCGCCATTGGTGTCTAAGGTTCCACCATAATCAAAAATAATTCCTTTAATATTAAACTTATCCATGTTATTTCTTTTTTACTAAACTCATCCACCCCAAACCGATCATAATCCACACAATTTCCCTAATTCGTGTCACAACACCCATAAAAATACCGACTTTCGCAGGCAATCCTATACTCATTACGGCCATTGCCAATCCACCTTCCCGGGTTCCCAACTGCATTGGAAAGAAAAAAACAAGATTGGCAAATAGGGAAGATCCTGAGCTAATGATCATAGCATCAATAAAATCAATATTGATATCTAAAGCCAAACCAATAAAATAAATCTCAAAACAGCCTACAACGCGTGCTACAAATTCCCAAAAAAGCGCCGTATAGAAACGATCACGACGATTTTGAAAGAGGTTTTTCACCTGTTGATCGACGTCATTCAAAGTTTCATATTTCGTATCCAGTACATCACCCACTTTCTTGCCTACCAAAGGCAGTTTAGACAAGGCTTTCAATAGTGAAACGGTAATTCCCTTCTTATAAAATTTTGTAAATAGCCAAGTACAGATGATAGCCATTACAAAAATCGCAGCACAGGCCACATTGACCATCGTGCTAGCAGGCACAAACCAAAGAATTAGAAAAACAGAAGCGACCCAAAATAAAATATGCGATAGGATGTGCATGACACCGTATAACAGCACAGATGAACCTGCCTTCGAACCACCGACATAGTTTTTAAGCTCCATAATACGATAAGGCTCCCCTCCTAACGCAACAAATGGTGTTATATAATTGATGGCATACCCCGATATTGTCAATTGTAAGACCTTCCAAAAAGGGACGTTTGTCTGTGGCAATTCCGGTTCCTGAATAATTGCCTTAAATGCCATAGCATTCATCCAGTAGAGTACTGCCCAGCTACCAAGTACAGGCAGAAACCACCAGCCAATATTTTCAAGGTTGTTCCAAATCTCATCAATTCCCATTGCATGAATCATATAGGCCAGTGTACCTATACCGATCAGCATAAAGAGCACTTTATAGATTTTGCTACCCATAGGTTGGATCATTTGTTAATTTATCAACAAAATAGCCACTTACCTTTTCTTGTCGGTTACACATATAGATCAATATCGGATTTAGGACAAACATGTCAAAGAAAAAGTAAATCCAAGGTTGGCCGATAAACAACCAAACAAATAGGAAAATCACCCTTGTATTGAACTGTACAATATTTGTATACTTCATCAATGGTTTATTTTGAGTTCTAAAGTCGACCATTAATTGTTTTGGCAATTCGTCTTTATAGCGACTTTTCACTAGGCGCAGTAGCTTTTGCAGTTTTGGCGAAAGCTTTTCCTGGTTTCGTGTATAGCCCATATAGCCATTTAACACAAATTTGCTGAAAAAATTCTTGCTCCAGGACAAGGCATCGTAGTCAACTTTCAAATCACGTGTATTGTCCAGCTCACTTCCAGCTTTACCTTTTATAAAATACAAATGCACGTTACGATAATAATCAGCCATTGCTGACTGAAGCATATGCGATACACCTGCAAGCACACAAAATACCCATAGCCATTGTGGCCACCCCTCGTTAATACTGCGTAAACAGATCGCAATATGAATAGAAGCAAACCAAAAATCGCCAGCAAAACCATCCAAGATACGACCAAAGCGACTTTTATTGTCCGTCATTCTGGCCAGCTGTCCATCGGCACTATCTAGAGAATTGGCAAAAACCAATAAAAGCATGCCGATCACATTAATCCATAACGCCGGGTAATAGAATAAAATACCCGCCGCAACGCCAAAGAAAATACTAATAATGGTTACAGCGTTGGGTGTAATACCAATTTTTGCACAGACTTGCGCAATGCGATAACCTATAGGTCGATAAAACCAAATATCAATTCGTTCCTCAGTATCATTAGATTTTAAAGATTGTTCGAATGCACTCAAATTATCTTCTTCGATTACATTAACTTGTTCTTTCTGCATTGTGGTTCTTTTCAGTAAATTTATGGTAAACCATTTGAGCAATGGCCTCTGCAGCCTCTGCCCGACAAGGCGCAAAACTTGGCCAGTCATTTAAGTCAATAATATGGAAGTCTCCATTTGCATCAATAATCACGTCGCCGCCGTAGATATGTACATCCAGGACTTCTGCCGCACGATTAGCGACTTCTTTTAGCTTGTCGAGATCAAAAGGAAAGTGTACGACCTCATCATTAATTTGTTCATACAAATCATATTTGTGATGATTGTGTTCATAGGGGTAAAAATAAAAAAAGAAATCCGTTCCCCGCACCGCATAAAATTTTAGTAGGTCTCCGGCAAGATGTTCAGAAATCACCGCCTCTTTAATCCCGCGGAGCGCATATTCATTCAAGATATGTTGCGCTTCTTTCAGACTAGCGGCAAAAGTAACATCTTCTTTATGAATGGCGTGAAAGTCGCCACGTTTGATCCACACACCCTTTCCTTTCAGTTTCTCAAAAATAGATTGAATATCGGCAACCGTAGAGATCACGATACTTTTCGGATAAGGAACTCCACCTTCCAAAAGCTTAAGGGTCATATTTTTCCGAAAGCAATTTTCAATTCCAAATCCAGAATTCAAAACATTGACCCCATTATTTTGAAGAGATTGCAACTTTTTCACTAAAGTCTTTGTTCTCCCCATAGTCAGAATATTATCCTGCTTCACGGATGCTGAAGACAAAAATTCATCCTCGTTACAAAGCTCTACCGAGGCACCTTTTTCAGTCAGTTTTAAAACTACTTCATTGAATATGGCGGCATCATTCCCCACATGGTTGGGTGAAAAGCGATTTTTTCGAGTTACGCCTAAAATAGAAATCATATCGCTCATTTTACTAACTAACCTCCTCACTCAAAAATTGTTCTGCGACAACACGATCTTTTAAATGATCAATATCGACCACCTTTTCAAATACAAATGCTTCTACTTGTAAATCGTTTTCCAATAGAGCACGCTGAAAATTACGCATTCTGGAATTACCTGCTTCGACGGAGCTCAACGCACAGTCCATCGCCGCCTGACGAAAGCAGTAAATTCCCCCAGAAACGTACTTCGTTTTGGCGGTTGCCGTATCCAAAAAAGCTTCCACCCGAAGCTGCGAATTGGTGTTCACATAGAGCGGACTCTCATCGTCAACAAAAGGAGTTACAGCCATAAAAGCATCGGCCTGTTGATGTTGCTGAAATGCTTCTAAATAGGCATGAAATTCATGTGGCCTAAAAACCGTATCTGTTGTGGTCAGACAACAGGACGACCAATCGGGGTTGTTTTTGACAAGCAAGGCAAAACTATGCAATGAACTTGCAGTATCTTCCTCTATAAGCAGGATAGGTAATTCAAACGTCGTTTTTTCCAAAAACAATTTCAGCTCCGGAGATTGTTTATTGATAATAACATGAACTCTTTGCGCTCCTTCTTTAACAAACACGCGAATCAATCGTTCAATTAATGGAACTCCATGTAATGGTAGCAAGGGTTTCGGTAAATTGAACCCCTCTTTTCGCAATCGAGAACCTTCTCCCGCCGCTATAATTGCAAATTCCATTTCTTCTAATTGCAAAATAAAATCATTTATAAAAAAGCAAAACCCCCGTCACTATCTCAGCGTTCGTAAGCGCAAAAGTCTACAGAGGGTTATATCACAAATCTTCAATACCGTAAAGATGTTGAAGAAAAAGGGGAAAAACTGTTTTTAGACAATTGTTTCCCCGCTCTTATTAAGTTAGCTTATTGAATACTATCGACTAGCTCCTGGTAATAATCCAGTCCTAAATGTGTGATTAAATCTTCACCCATAATGTGACGCAATGTATTTTGCAATTTCATCAATTGTTTGAAGATATCGTGTTCAGGAGGCAATCCTGGAGCTGTTTGAGGCGACTTCAAGTAGAATGACAACCACTCTTGAATACCCGACATGCCTGCACGTTGCGCCAAGTCAATAAACAAAGCCAAATCCAAGGCAACCGGTGCTGCTAAAATTGAATCGCGGCATAAGAAATTGATTTTAATCTGCATTTTGTAGCCCAACCAACCGAAAATATCGATGTTGTCCCAAGATTCTTTATTATCACCGTGTGGAGGATAATAGTTGATACGTACTTTATGGTAAAGGTCACCGTATAACTCAGGGTTCTTTTTCGCATCTAGAATTTCTTCCAATACCGATAATTTAGACACTTCTTTTGTTTTGAAATTTTCAGGATCATCCAATACTAATCCGTCACGGTTACCTAAGATATTCGTCGAAAACCAACCTTCAACACCCAAAGCTCTCGCTTGAAGACCAGGTGCCACAATTGTTTTCATCAATGTTTGACCTGTTTTAAAATCTTTACCTGCAATTGCTACACCATTTTCATGCGCCAACTCAACAATCGCTGGAACGTCACATGTTAAATTTGGTGCACCATTGACATACGGAGCGCCCTCTTTCAATGCCGCATAACAATAGATCATACTCGGTGGAATACGTTGATCATCATTATCTAACGCTTCCTCTAATTTAGCTAAGGTTGAAAAAGCTTCGTTTGTCTCAATATAACGCTCTGTAGATCCACACCATACCAAGACAATACGGTCTAATCCGTTTTTCTCTTTGAATTCACGAATATCACGTTGTACAGCATCTGCCAATTCACGGCGAGTTTTTTCAGATTTGATGTGCGTTCCGTCCAAATTTTTCACAAAATTACGGTCAAACACAGCTTTCATCGGTTGGATAGCCTCCAATTCAGCCTTAACAGCATCCAATTGACCTTGCTCCAATACCTGTGCTTTTGATGCAGCCTCATATACGTTATCTTCGTATACGTCCCAGCCACCAAAAACAACATCTTCCAGTTTTGCTAAAGGGACGAAATCTTTAATTAATGGATTTCTGTTCTCAGTGCGTTTACCCAGACGGATTCTGCTCAATTGAGAAACAGATCCGATTGGTTTTGAAAAACCTTTGTTTATAGATGCCACACCAGCGATTAATGTTGTAGCCACAGCACCTAATCCCGGAATAAGAATACCCAATTTTCCATTGGCATCTTTCACTTGTTGTCCCATATTAATTCTATATACTTAAATTGTTATTTAATTGATGTATTATGATAAAATAATTCTTAAAATTAGCTTAAAAAAACATATTTCATACCACCCCGCACTTAATTTATAAAATCGTGACAAATAGCGATACGAAGCCCATTCGAAACCTTAAGAAATAATCCGAAAATGAATTATTATTTAGTATTCTACTAGTCCATCTAACTGGAATTTAACGTTTTTAGCTAAAGTTGTTAACCCAAAAAACAATTGTCCTTAATTTTACTCAATATATCAAGATTCGAAAACTAATCCAAATTCAATCCAAAAAAAGTTTTTCTTTCTTAAAAATTGGTCAATTTTTCTTTTTCTATTTCCCATAAATATGACAATAAAATTGGAAAATGGTTTTAGTAGCACTAACTTTAGCCTAAAATCTAAATACAGGCAATGAGTCTATCGTTCAATTTATAAACCAACAGCATTTGACCTGCGCATTGTTATTGGATAAATGGTCTGCCAATCGGTAGCGCGATGACAAATTTAACGGTATCCCCTATAGCCTAAGGTGCATAAGAGTATCCATAACATTGCAACGAACGAAACCAAGTGTAAAGTAGAGTTTTACACCAAAGAATGTACTGAACAAATAATTATCTGAATGAAAAATACAATTTCGTGCCTAACTTTGGCGCTTTTAAGCGCAAGCCAGTTACATGCTCAAACCGCTGCCGACTCGGCTTATGTTAGAGATCATTATGAAAAGACCGAAGTAGCAATCCCCATGCGAGATGGGAAAAAATTATTTACTGCGATCTACAGTCCAAAAGACAAATCGAAGAAATATCCAGTTTTGCTCAATAGAACGCCCTACACGGTTTCTCCTTATGGACAAAACGAATACAAAAAAAGCCTGGGCAACTTTCCGACGATGATGCGTGAAGGCTATATTTTCGTCTACCAAGATGTGCGGGGCAAGTGGATGAGCGAAGGTGAATTTGAAGATGTACGTCCGACCACCTACAGCAAAGACAAAAATGCCATCGATGAAAGTACAGATACCTATGATGCGCTTGAATGGCTACAGAAAAATCTCAAAAACTATAATGGCAAAGCCGGACTCTATGGGATCTCCTATCCAGGCTTCTATTCTACCGTTGGATTGGTCAAAACGCACCCGAGCTTGAAAGCGGTCTCCCCACAAGCTCCGGTAACAGACTGGTATATCGGCGATGACTTCCACCATAATGGCGTACTGTTTCTTCAGGATGCATTCACCTTCATGTCAACCTTTGGTGTCCCGCGTCCAAAACCCATCACCCCAGATCAATTCAAGAGCAAAATTCAGATTAAAGAAGCCGATAAATACAACTTCTTTTTAGAAGCCGGAACAGCATGGGAACTGAAGGAAAAGTATTTTGGTGACTCCGTACAGTTTTGGAATGACCTGTTTAAACATCCCGACTATGATAATTTTTGGAAGTCGCGTGTGATCACCAATTCTTTACAGGAGGTAAAACCAGCGGTGATGGTCGTCGGTGGTTTCTTTGACGCGGAAGATGCTTATGGAACATTTAAGACCTATCAATCGATTGAGGATAAAAGTAAAAAAAACAACTCGATTTTAGTCGCGGGACCTTGGTATCATGGCGGCTGGGTTCGTGCAGAAGGAAACTATTTAGGTGATATCCAATTTGAGAAAAAAACCAGCGTTACCTATCAGGAACAATTTGAACAGCCTTTTTTCAAATATTATCTAAAAGATGAAGGGAACTTCGCACCATCGGAAGCGAACATTTTTGTCTCTGGAAGCAATGAATGGAAACATTTCGAACAATGGCCACCCAAAAATGTAGAAACAAAAAAACTATACTTCCAACCTCAGGGGAAACTTGGATTTGACAAAGTTCAACGTACAGATTCTTGGGATGAATATGTCACTGACCCCAATAAACCGGTTCCGCACCAGGGTGGGCTAATCCAAAACCGAACGCGGGAGTATATGGTAGATGATCAGCGTTTCGCCGCTAGTCGCCCTGATGTCATGGTTTATCAAACGGAACCGTTGACAGAAGACCTGACTATAGTTGGCCCCATCAAAAATTTCCTTAAGGTTTCTTCAACAGGTACAGATGCAGATTATGTTGTCAAACTGATTGATGTCTACCCGAACGATGCAGCAAGTTATCAAGGAAAAACAATGGCTGGATACCAGATGATGGTACGTGGTGAGATCATGGCCGGGAAATACCGAAATGGTTTTGAAAAAGCGCAGGCCCTGACTCCAGGAATGGTCGAAAAGGTGAATTTTGAAATGCCAGATGTTGCGCATACGTTCAAAAAAGGACATCGCATTATGGTTCAGGTACAAAACTCCTGGTTTCCGCTGGCAGAACGAAATCCACAGGTGTTTTTAGCGCCTTATACAGCTACCAAAGCTGACTTCCGTAAAGCCACACAACGTATTTTTCACGATGTGAACAATGCCACGTACATCGAATTTTCTGTCCTCAAAGATTAACGGTTAAATTTGAATAATAGCGTTTAAGAGCGAATTGAATAAGGCTACATCAGCTAAACAGCTGTGCCTGATGTAGCCTTATCTTTAATCTTCCGCTACATACTTATCTTCCCCGGCCTTCCATCCTGCAAACAATAAAAGTACGATACTGCCCGCTAAAAAATAGAAGGAGTAATTCCAGGTAGCATCTATTTCGTGCAGCTTACCGAATACCGGCGGGCCAAAAGCTGCAATCAGATAACTAACAGACTGGGCCATGCCCGATATTTTAATCGCATTCGCCGTTGACCTCGCCCGCAGGGTAAAGAAAAGAATAGACAAACTGAAAGAAAGTCCATTGGAAAGTCCCAACAATATGGCGGCAACATAAATTCCCTGAAGTTTGTAATGCCAAAATATAAAGATACTTCCAAACATGCCTATCGCAACAGCCGCTGCCATTAGACGCTGATCCTTCATCCGATGTGCCAAAATAGGCCCAATAAACATTATGGGAATCATGGCAATTTGGATCAAAAAAAGCAACCAGCCCGTATCCTCCGCTGGCATACCATAATCGACCAATACTTTAGGTAACCAAGAAATCAAACTGTAGTAAATTAAGGACTGAATACCCATAAATAAGCTGATATACCAAGCTAATCTTGACCTAAAGATATGTCCGATTCCACTTGTCGCCGGTCTATTTTCAGTGATACCCTGTGCTTTCTTTCGGCTTAAAGCATCAAAGGAAACAACGATAAGGGATAACAAGGCTAAAATCACCCAAACCCCCAAGGAACCCTGCCACCCGAGACCAGTCCATTCGCCCAATCGTAAACTAAACCCCGAAGCAAAAGCTGCGGTCAGATTCATTGCTACGGCAAAAATGCCTGTCATCAGTCCAATCTGCTTTGGAAAATTTGTTTTTATATAACCGGGCGTAACGACATTGCCCACACAGATCCCAAGTCCGATTAAAAAAGACCCCACAAACAGCGTTGGCATATTGCCCCAAACCCGAAGCACAATTCCTACACTCAACGCCATTAAACCGAGTAATAAAAAACGGTGCATGCCCAGTTTATGTGAATATCGGCTCACTGCTACAGAACAGCTCGCAAACATAAAAAGAGGTATTGCCGTCAATAGACTGCTTTGAAAACTATTTAATTGCAAATCTTCACTGATTTGCCCCAGTACAGGGCCAACGGCTGTGATTGGCGACCGCAGATTGGTGGAGACTAAAACAACAACCAATATGGGTAACCAGGTCCAAGACACAGCTGCGGATATTTTTATATTTTCTTTCATCATAAAACCACACTATACATGTAAACCAAACTATACACGTAATGAATGCTTGCAAAGGTATGTTTGGAATTTTAATTAAATTTGCCATTAATTTAATTTAAAACGACATGGATCAGACAAATCATACGTTGATAATTGAAGGCATCCAGAAATCAACCTATGTCTGGTTTGAAGAAAACTGGATACACGACGACGAGTTACACAGTCATCGGAAAGGTCAATTGATTTATGTTGAGCAGGGTTTTCAATACCTTACCGTTGCAGGAAAAATGTACCTACTCCCCCAAAATCACGTTGCTTGGATTCCTTCAGGTGCATTACATAAGACCAACTCCCACTCGGAACGCATTAAGCTTATGGTCCTTTTTTTTGATCCCCCACAATTTGACAGCTCACAAGAGCATTTGTTTTTCAATCAGGTACAGCTATTTTCGGCTCCTAAAGTATTACGGGAAATGATTTTATATACCGAAAAATGGTCAAAATTGAGAGAAGAAAATGAACAGTAAAGAGTTTTCCTCGGTGCTTTACTCCATGAACTCCCCTATTTCTGCTCACAATTACTCCACTTAGAAATTACCCTTCCGCATGAAAGCAGGCTTCAAACGGTCTTAAATCACCTACATGACCATTACACAGAAGCCATCACGTTAGACGAGATTGCCATGCTGTCCAATCTTTCGCTCCGAACTATTGAACGCCTTTTTAAAAAAGAAACCGGAATGACGCTTGCAAAATATCAGCAGCTCCTTCGCATTATCAAGAGTTTGGAGCTTTTGAGCACAAAACAATTCACCATCTCTCAAATTGCGTATAAAGTCGGTTATAAAAGCGTCCAAGCATTTACCAATAGCTTTTATGCCGTGATGAAATATAGGCCTTCAAACTTCATGGCGGGCTAGTTTTGGCGTATCCACAGGTAATTTTGTAGCTGTTCAGCTACAAAATTCAGGACGTTTAAAAAAAATAGTAACGAATATTTGCACAGGTGTAATATTTACACTATCTTTGTATCATCATAATTTAGGTTTATAATTGGTTATTTAAGGTTTTCATTCTCCCCGTTTGAAAACCTTTTTTTATTTATTTTCACCGTCCCTCAAATCATTTCGCTACTCCGCAAACGTAATAATTTCCCTTTTAGACCCAAACAAAAGCAGCTGATCGCATGTTCTCAAAAAATAGCGTTCAAATTAATTCTCAAAAAATTCAAGATATTCTTTAACAATACTGTATTTTTAACGAATATATTCGGATGAGAAAGGTCACGCGAATAGAAAAGAGTTCAAATATTATATTGAAAAAATAATCTAAACATATATGGCAGAACATGGGGATTTGCAAATCGCAATACTAATCGATGCGGACAATGTATCTTATCGAAAGATCGAAGAGATTTTGAATGAAGTCAAAAGATATGGAATTCCGACCATCAAACGCATCTACGGAGACTGGACCAACCCATATGTTGAAAAATGGAAGGATAAACTCCTTACCCATGCAATTACCCCCATACAACAATACAGTTATACACAAGGCAAAAATTCTACTGACTCGGCATTAATTATTGATGCCATGGATATTCTGCATTCAGACCGAGTTGATGGGTTTTGTATTGTATCCAGCGACAGCGATTTCACCCGACTGGCTACACGTCTTCGAGAATCCGGTAAACTGGTCATCGGTATCGGCGAGAAAAAGACCCCCAAACCCTTTATTGCCTCCTGCGACAAGTTCATCTACGTCGAAATTTTTGAGAAAAATCAAAAGAAAGAAACGGTCGCAAAGAAAAAGCAACAAAATCAGCCCAAACCTGCTCCCGTTGACAATCCAACAAGTATTGCCGTATTGGACGAGGAGACTTTGGAACTTTTAAAGGACACGGTGGATGATACTGCAGATGAAAATGGCTGGGCATTCCTGGGTGAGATCGGAAGTCTTTTCAACAAAAGAAAGCCTGATTTTGATGCGCGCAACTATGGATACGACAAGATGTCTCATCTTTTCAAAGCTTACAAAGAAGATTTTGAAATTGAGGAACGAAACACCGACAAATCGCGCATAAAACACTATTACATCCGTAATATTATTAAACGGCCTTTAGCAATGGCCAGCCCAGCTACAGCAGTGGACACCGAGCACAAAACTCCTGCTACTCCTACTCCTTCCGTACCCTCTACAGAAACTACGGAAAAAACTGCAAATCAAAACACCAGAAAGAAAGGGCGGCAAGATAAGAAACGTCAGGATAAAACAAACTCTGAGCCGATACAAAACGAGGCTCCAAAAGTTCAGGAAATTCAGGAGCAAAAAACAGAAACGCCCCCCCCTACAGCTGACACTCCGCCCACGAACATGTTGTTTCCTTCTGAAGGTAACAAGATCACTACAGATGACGTAAAAAAATCGCAAATACGGATCACGAAAGAATTTAAACCCCTATTCCCAACCAAATCCCAAAAATTAAGGATTATGATCAACGCTGGAGAATATGAATGTAATTTTACCTATCGCGGCAGAGGGTTTCATGTGCTTAAATTAGGAAAAGATGCGGCGACCAAACTTGGCCTTTCCGAGGGGATACAAATACAAATAGTCAGACTGAACGAAGTTAGCTTTAGCCTTCAAAATAAATCAGTTTAATATCATTCAGGGGAATTATCTTCTGTATCATACGATAATAGGACAACAATACATTGTCCTATTATCGTATTAAAGCCTTATGCAGGAGGTTTGTCGTATTGAAATAACAACTAGCGTCCACCAGCAAATTCCATCGTAAAATGGTAGTTCTCATCGATGGCCATTGGCTTACGATCCACTTTACGAAAATCGCGTGCTTCTTCAGTCCACAGGAAAGGGTAAAATGAAAAAACTTGATTGCCGCTCAGGAGTTTGACCTCTTCGCTCCAGTCTTTCCATTTAAATGTTTCGTAAAACTGTCTAATATCCCCTTTCAATGCCCAAAAAATAAAGTCCGAATAGCCACATTCCAAACTCTCCCATTGTAAGGTATCTTGTGCGAAATAATAGACCTGTCCAATAGCATCTCCCAGCGCACCGGCATTAATAGCGAAATAACCACCTAGAACATCGTCTGCAATCAGCAAAAAACCACCTTTTTCGCCTTCCTTGTCAAAACTTTTCCCTTTATTCCATTCCATAATCCCTCGGTCCAACTGCGACGAGCCTGAGCCTAAAATCCGCAACCAGCCCCCATCGATTAAAATACCACCAGTTTGATGAATAATGGCTCCCATAGGCGATTTTGTGGTAATTTGGGCCCTTAAAAGTTCCTCATCAGCCCGCTTAGGGTTTCGAGGAAGCACTTCATAAGCATTCGTCGCTTCTTTCATCCAACTTTCTACCAACTTCCATCCCGAATTACTTGTATCAATCAGTTCTTTTAGACTTTTCATTTCCTATGTGTTTTATGCAGCGACCAGCTAGTCTACCGGTCGAATTCGAACGCTATCCAGCTATTCATTGTGCCGAAATTACCATAATTCTTTATCGCATCCAAATTACAGCAGACCCAAGAGCAAATCGAAGAAAATATTCTTCGAAAACATACACCTAAAGATTAGGAACCTTGTGTCTATTTTAACTAATTTTAAGTCATGCAACATGAATTAGAAAAACTCAGATACCCTATAGGTCGCTTTGCGATACCCGATGTCATCGACAAATCCCTGTTGAATGACTGGATCAAAACAATTGCCGACTTTCCGGCCCGGTTAAAATCCGAAGTCGGCGATCTAACAGACGACGTACTGGAAAAACGCTACCGTCCCGAAGGCTGGACGATTCGTCAGGTCGTTCATCACTGCGCCGACAGCCACATGAACAGCTTTGTCCGTTTTAAATTAGCCCTCACAGAAGAAGACCCAACCATCAAATTATATGAGGAGAAATTGTGGGCCGAGCTTCCCGACGCAAAAAATATTCCAATAGAAAGCTCAATCAAATTGCTCGAAGGTCTACATGAACGCTGGGTTATTTTGTTGAAAAGTTTAACTGGCGAACAGCTTGAAAGAGGTTTTATTCATCCTGCGACCAAAAGGTTGATTTCTTTAAAGATCAATATTGGCCTCTATGCCTGGCATTGCAATCACCACCTGATGCACATTGTCAATGCTAAAAACCATTGATGGGCATCACATATCGCAATGATCATTTCACTTACAGTCAATAGATCATTGCGATAAATTTACTTTATTGCCGTCACCTTACGATAATGACATCGCCCATATAAAGGCCAGCAATCCGGCGGCAACCAGTCCAATAACACCCGATACCACAAAGGATAGGAAATAATATCCTACCGTCCGTGTTTGCTTCTTTAAACGATGAACAATGCCTGCAGATAACGTATAAAGTGTTCCAAATCCAAAAAAAACAATCAGGATCAAGTCGATCAGAATGCCACTAAAATCTATATTTGCTGATGATAACATAATTTACTTTTTCTTTTTAAACAGTTTGCCAAAAAAGGACGAGCTAGCACCTAAGTCTTCAGACTGATTATCCCATTGCAATAAATCCAGTTCGATATCCAGTTCATTGTTTTTTGCAAAATCAAGCCAATGGACATATTTTTCCTGATTTCTAAATGTAGGATCATTCTTGTAATAATCCAATAAGCGAGCAGTGGCACTTTCGTAAACACCATAGTCGTTGGCTCGTTCAAAATAGTGGATCGCCTTTTTACTGTCCTTTTTAAATTTAAGTCCCTGATCATAGAGTAATCCATAATAAATATTGGAATAACTATTTTCTTTATCCCTTTTCAAATAAACCAATAGACGATCGTAATCCTCCAAACTGTAATAGATAGAAGCTATATTGCTATTGTTCTCAACTAATTTTAATTCAGCTTTCTGATAATAGCTGAGGGCTTTTTCCAGATCTTCTTCGACATAGGTTCCACTTGAATAAAAGTAGCCTAAATTGGACAAAGCATAGCCATTACCCAACTCTGCTCCTTTCATGTAGGCATTAAATGACTTTTCCAGGTCCTTTTTATAGCCGATGCCATACTGAAAGAGGTAGCCAATTGCATTCCATGCAGCGGAATAATCTTTTTGGGCCGCTTGTTCATAATATTGAATTCCTTTGTCCAAATCTAAAAAAGGATTGTCTTCGCTATCAGTATCCGTATAGATATTCCCCAATTCATGCATGCTGCTTTCATTATTCTGGTCAGCAGAAAAGGTAAAATAGCGTATCGCCATTTCGACATCGCCTTGTCGGCAACAGTCCAAGGCCATATGATATAGCGTATAACTATCATAACTGGATTCAAAATTATCGCCCTTCGCAGCCTTCCACCCTTCAAAAAAACGATTACATACTTCAAAATCTTCCCCAGACAATTGATCCAGCTTCTTCAGAAACTGACCATATTGATCTTCCTGAATTACTTCCACACCATCGTAGCCCTTTTTATACAACAGGTCACCTTGCAACAACATCAGATCCTGATAGTGATTAACGCTTGCGCATACATAATCGTAGGCGGAACTGAGCGTCCTTTCCACTGCGTCAAAATAGTAATATCTTCCCGCATGGTCTTTCAGAATAAAATAATCCATCACAGCAGCATATACAATTTTCACATAGTGCGTTGAGAGCGGGACCAGCCACACCTTTTCAGCAGCCTGATAAATTCCCCTCCCGGTTGCTGTTTCGATAATATAGCAATCCCAGGCGCCATTACCAAAATCAGCCCCCCCTTGAATGGACCGAATTGCCAAATCTTGCAGTACAAAGGCGCGGGCTTCCAGGTCATACAAACGGATGCCGCCGGAATCAGCAAAAAATAATGCGCTTCGGCCATTTCCGGCATTGAGTACAGCAACATCTTTGACCAAGATAGTTCCATCGGGAGACAAAACTGATTTTTTCTTTTTATTATTCAAATTGACTGCATAAAAATCAAACAGTAATTCGCTCAGTGCACTACTGGCAAAAGCGCCAAGCAAAATACCGCTATTGGAATAATAATGACGCAGTTTATTTCCCCCAATCTCTTGATAGATAAATCCATCATAATCAATTTCAAACGGTTTGTCCGCACCGGCAGCATTGAACAGCTGGCCTTGAGCATCGATGATATAATATTGCTGATCTTTCTTCCCCTGATAATAACCGTAAGCAAAATCTTCGAGTTCATCATATTCAAGTGGTATGATTATTTCTCCGTTCCCGACGTTGACTAATCCATATTTTTTAGCTAAGCTCACCTTACCAACCGTTGATCCGGTTCCATATTGGGCTGGCGCCGCCGATGAATAAACACAGGAAATAGTTTCTTCTCCACCCCTATTCAAATAACCGAACAACTCATTCTTCTGTATGACTGCGATACCTTCACACTCAAAAGTACCAATTTCCTGATAGCTAGCTTCGACCTTCACCTCCCCTTTTGCATTGCGTATCCCCCAAAGCCCCTGATCTTCAAAAAATTGATTATCCAGACTATCAATCGCGTCTCTATTCCACCAGCCTAAGCCATAGTTGCTCCATTCCAGTTCGAGCATCGCTAAAAAAGAAGTATAACCAGCGGACACCAAAATAAACTCAAGCTCAGCTAAGGATTGTTTTTCGATTGCTTTTTCATAGAGCAAATTCTTCTCAAGGATTTCAATTGCAAAATCTTTGGCCTGTTGGCTATGTTTAACATCGCTCATGTTAAATACATCACTTGCGTTCAGCTGGAAATAATCGAAGGATAAACCGTCCAAAAAATCGAACAGTTTCCCGATAGCTGCCATGGCCAGCGCATCTGAATTTAACCCATATTCATGAATGAGCAAATCATACAACGCACGAAGCTTTCTGACTCCCGGTTCCTTTTCGGAGTAAACTAAGGTACCTTTTGCTTTCGGATTAGCAGCAAATAGGGGTAAAAAAAGGGGTGGAATCACATAGTTCCATTCTCCTAAATAATGAGGGAAGTAATCTTGATCCTTCTTATCTGTATTGTAAATATATATGCGATGAGCCATTTTCTATGCAATTTCCTTACTATTGATCAATTTCAACAGCATTTTCCTTAGCAAAATTGAACCAAAATCCGTATTTATCCGCGTCTGAAGCCGCTCCATGCGCTCCATAGAGTTGTAGCAAACGATTAACGGCATAGGCGTACACGCTATTTTCATTGGCTTTTTCATAGTTGCGGATCGCTTTTTGTAAGTTTTGCTTTACACCAAAGCCTTCCTCATAAAGAATCCCATAATAAATAGCAGAAAATTGATTGGTTGTATCCTTTTTCAAATAACGCAATAAGTTCGCATAATCTTGCCCTTGATAGTAGATTTCTGCGATTTGAGCATCATTATAAATCCCCGCTTTCTCTGCTTGTTTAAAATAATCTAGGGCCAAGGCATAATCTTGTTCCACATATTCACCCTCGTAATACCAGTTACCCAGGTTGCTCATGGCCTGCGCTTCACCCAGCGCAGCAGACTTTTGATAGGCCTTTAAGGCTTTGGATACATCAAAGGCTACACCATGGCCTGTGGCATATAAAAATCCCCAATTGTTCCATGCCTGCGCATGATCCTGAGCCATGGCCTTTTCATAAAAAGACTTTCCTTTTTCGATATCCATCCCCTCATAGTCATCATCCGTAAAGATATTTCCAAGCAGATATTGACAGTCTGCACTACCCCGATCTGCCCCAATGCTGAGCAGTCGAATGGCATCTGAAATCTTTCCCTCCGCTTCCAGCGTCTTACCATTTTCCAACAGCGTTTCATTGTCAAAATACTGTTCGTAGCCGTCGCCCTTACGCCTGATAGAACTGAACAAAATAACTTTGATCACGCCCCCGGAGCTGGTATCGCTCGGAATATAAATAGCCATATGCTGTTTCGGGAATCTCGACAACATTTCGATTTAAATCCAAATTAAACAACTTATCCCCTTTGAATAAAAGCAACAGTTCACCTTCGGCCGCTTCTGGTTTTGGGTAATGAAAGGGCGAACAGATATAATCATACAGCTCACTCCAGACGTTAAGCTTCGTATCGAAATAACGCATTCCATGTGCACAGTGTATGCGCATAAAATCCAAAAAGCAATGTTCGATTTTCTGATAGGCAATAGCAGGTTCAAGTAACCATTCCCCTCGATGAGCGTCATAAATCCCCTGTCCTTGGGCACAACCAACGACAAAGATATCTTTACGGTACTGCTGTATATGATCGACTAGAACCTGATCAATCGTTAAATCAGCCAATCGGAATAAGCCTAGTTCAAGCGAATAGATCTGCCATCTTTTATTTTTGAGATACGCAATACTTCGATAGTCGTCCAACACTATAATCCGGTCAATTCCTTCATCCAAAATATTACCATCGGGTTGAATGACGGCAATTTTTGACTGTAGCTTATTGGGTTTAATCCAAAAATAGCGATTGGCTAGCGGCTCCAGGCTACCTTCCAAAAAAGTCCCTAAAAACTGACCATCCATTAGGTAATAGTTCCTTTTTATCGTTCCTTTTTGCCGGCTATAGAACAACTTGTTATAGTCAAACATAAACGACTCGGCTGCGGGATCTGAAATAATCAATCGTCCTTCGGCCGAAAGGAGCATGTGGCTATCCCCCTGTCTTGCATTTAAAAAGCCATAGGCGATCCAGTCGAGTTCATCATATAATGCAGGTATGCTCAGCTGTTTGGTATCAATATGCAGTACCCCACGTTTTCCTGCCACTTCCACTTCAGCGTAATTGTTCCCGTTGATATGCCGGGCATCAAAGGCCTCCACATATTGACATGGAATTAATATAGTGCCACTCGTATCAATATAACCAAAAAGGCCATCGCGTTCAACAACGGCGATCCCCTGTTCATTGAATTCGAATATTTCATCGTAAATCGCCTCAACCAAAATATCCCCCTTGGCATTCTTTATTCCCTGCTTTCCTACTGCCTCAAAAACCTCAGGGTCTGGCTCTTTCAGAACGTCTTCTTCCCATAAACCCAATCCATAATCAATCCAATCGGTTTGAAGGGCATCTAAAAAAGAAGTATAACCAGACGCTTTCACAAGCGGGTCCAGCGGATCTAAGGACTGTTCTTCGACAGCTTGTTCAAACAATAAGGCTTGCATTTTAATTTCTTCCACCCAATCTTTGGCTTGCTCCACATCTTTTTCCGCATTCATGGTAAAAACATCGCGTCCATCGATCTGCAAGGTATCAAAAGGTAGCGCTTCCAAAAATTCAAACATGTTGTTGACAGGCTCATAATAGCTTTTTTTATAATGCAATTGATACCTATCAGCCAACAACGCATAAAAATAGCGAAGTCTTGCGATCCCATCTTCCTTGTTGGCATAAAGCTGAGAACCTTTGGAACGGATATTGGCGGAAAATAATGGCCGCATGAGGATGGGAATTTCATAATTCCATTCAGCCAGGTAAGTGGGATATATTTCTTTGGTCCTGAGATTTACATTATAAATATAAATACGATGTGCCATACTTTATTTCTTCTGTTTTTTGTTGTATCACATTGATCCGTTCCATACGACAAGAATCATGCGAATGCCGTAAAAATACCGTATTTATCGATTTTTTCGATTAGCGGAAAACAGGGATTTTTTTCTCCCCCTATTTTCGGCAACTTTGGATTGGATTTTGTAACAGAAAGAACAATGAATCATTTCAAATACAGTTATTATAGCAGTGCATTAGCACTCCTCGCGTTACAAATCGCTTGTCAGGAAAAACCAAAACAAGCTGAAGCACCTGTAAGTTCAAGCAAGGCCATGGAAAAAGCTGTCGAGGATACTGCCCCAAAAAAAAGTATCTCGTTAAAAACTTCCAAACTGGATAGCATTGACCAAGCAAATGCACAAAGCGTACTGGAATCTGACGAAATCACCAAAGCTTATGTAAACTTAAGTGCTCGAGACAGTATGATCCGCTTACATGCCAATATACGTATCGATCATCGCTTCTTTGGATACGAAGAGGCAGATAAACAGGCTACGAAGTTGCTTTTGTTTTCCATCTTTACAAATGATGTGGAACACAATCCATTTCAACTCAAATTGGGTGCATACTATGATACCTCCGACTTAGAAAGTAAAGGTTTAAAACTAAAATATGCTGGCCTAAAGGGCGACTTTGTAGCAGCGAAAATCATAGACGCCACCGATACACCGGTAGGCACCGTCTACTTCGAAAGAAAATGGGTTGAGATTGAATAACAAAAACCGTTTCTCAATCTATATGTTTATGAGTAACAACAATAATTGCGAAAAATAACGATGAAGGTAATCTTAAAGACTATGTTTCTGTCCTGCATGGTATTGTTTTTCAGCTGCCAGCAAAAGAATGGAGCCAAAAAATCAGCTGCCGCATTCAGCAGCACCGCCAGCATAGACTCCATAAAGAAACAAAAAGAGCTAACATCCATATCCGATGATAACCTTTCGCTCTTTAAACAGCTGTATCCTATTGCTATTCTTCGACCGGAAAGCAACGATAGTTTTAAGAAGTATGGCATCGAATTCTCAGGAATATGTTATGCATGCGATCTTGCAGAAATCAAAATGAATAAAAAACAACTGCTTTTGGTCAATGTCTGTGATTCCAATGAAATCTATCAAATCAAAGATTTCACCTATAATTTTCGTGACAGCGGCCTCACGATTAAGACTAAAAATAATGAGTTTTACTTCAAGAAAATAGAAAAAGAGCCCATTTTCGAATTAAAAATCAAGGGGGATTCTCTTTTGTTAAAAAATAAACGTGTCGCAAAATACTACACGCAGAAAGCTTTAGTCGATCAGTTCGAAGTCCATGATTGTGGTGATTTTCAGGGTTAGCCCAAACGCGACTCAGCTTGAATTAGTGCATTAAGACAGCGCTGCACCGGACATTAACGTAAGATCTTAAAAAGACCAGACAGCAATGAAAGCAGGCAGAAGCCAATTTCATGGTTGCCTGCTCCGTTCGTTAGACCTATACTTCAAAATAAAAGCCCGATTCAGTAAGTTCTTTATATTTTACCCTGTCAAAACTATAGATCTTTGCAGCCCTGGCACGCCGGTCTTTTTGCTTATCGCTGTGGTCGATCAATAAACCCATGCTGAGAATTTTTTTTCGAAAATTCCCACGGTCAATTGACCGCTGCAGAACGGTTTCATACAAATTGTGTAAATCGGGCAACGTAAACTGTTTGGGCAAGAGCTCAAAACCGATTGGTTGATAACGAATTTTACCCCTGAGCCGTTGTATGGCGGTGTTCAAGATCTGTTTATGGTCAAAAGCGAGATCCAACTTTTCGTCAATACCAAACCATTGCACCGCATCGATATCAACCCCTGCTTCCAACGTATAAGCATCGGGCCTGACAAGTGCATAATAGGCAATACTAATGACTCTTCCGCGCGGATCACGAGCTAAGTTTGAAAATGTATAAAGCTGTTCGAGGAAAATATCTTTGAGACCGGCCTCCTCCTGCAGTTTACGAAGCGCACAGTCGTCGGCGTTCTCATCTTCCTGAATAAAACCGCCAGGAAATGCCCATTTTCCCAAGAAAGGCTCTATTGCCCGTTTGGTCAATAATACCTTAAGCTGGTTTTTATCAAAGCCGAAGATTACACAGTCAACCGTAACAGCAGGTCTTGGGTAATCATATGTGTATTTTTTTTCGGAGGCTGTCATCTGCTACAAAGTTACTTCGGTTGACAATTTGATCTGGATTCCATACTTCTCCTTTAAAGCCTCAAACTGCTGTAAAGTCTGCGCTTCAAATCCAGCGATGGGCGACATACAGTCGATCAATAAGGTGATTCGTGACGTAATCGCTCGATCTTGTTCAAAATATTCCAAAATCTGCACGGTTGATGCTAAAACACAATGACTGGAAGCTTCACCGGCGATGTATATCGCATCGTAATCGCGAATTGCATCGAGCACAGCATGATTTACGAATTTATTATCGTCATATTCCGCTTTGATAATACCGTACATTTCCGTATTTGGATCTTGCCCCTTATAAACCAATATCGGTTTGACCTGACGCGCTGCACTGTGAAAATAAAGCATATTGGTAAATTGACTCTCCAGCTGCGCCCCCGAAGTCCCTTCCAGACAATGGTATGGCCAGATACACAATTGTTTTTTTCCCTCAGCTTCCAAATGCTGGAGATAATCCAGCGCTAAGGCCGTATGGTCATTCGCAGCACGCCAGATACCATCGCAGACATCGGCATGGCGAATAATGGTGAATGGCTCCGGATGATTTCCCGCACTGTCAAGCCACCAATCGGCATGGAAAATCTGCCTTATCGAGTGGCAATCGAGACTACACATGACTTGCGTTAAGGCCTCAATATTACGGTACATCCACTGCGTCAGACGTTGTACATCGGCCTTTGAACCGTTGACGGCAAGACTACCGATGGATTCCATAAAATCATTTTGGACATCGATCGCCAATAGCAAGGTTCGTTTTTTATCCAAGGCTGCTGGCTGTATATTTTCTTCCTGTGCCAACATCAACATGTTTGGAATATTATCCTTTTTGCCGCTGGCAATCTGTTGGACATCTACAATCTGATCAAATTGTGTTTTTATGTTATTCAGTTTCATAACATCTATATTTATTTCAACGCAGCCTTCATTTCGCAGAACGATGAAGCCATTAAAGCCTTCTTCCAGTGAAAAATCATCTTCACTATAGTACTTTTTTGTCCCTTGTTGCCTGTTATGAAGTGCTTGCGTCGACTTCTCGAACCATTTAAAATTAACCTTTGAATATAGGCACCGCTGCAAACTTGTGGGCAGATTGTTGTATACGTTTACGAATAATTTCGTCTATAACCGGATCGCCCGATGTACCTTTTAAAATAAACCCATCGATTTGCGCATAGGTCATACCCAATTCCTCTTCATCGGTCTGCCCCTCCCAAAGACCAGCAGATGGACTTTTATACTGAATAGATTCGGGCACCCCCAAATATTTGGCTAAGGTATATACTTCCTGTTTGGTAACCATTGCCAGCGGGTTCAGATCATAGGCACCATCGCCCCACTTCGTAAAATAACCTACAGTAGCTTCGGCCATATTCCCCGTACCAATAACAAATCTACTACCCAATTGTGCTAATTGATACAAATACGTCATACGAACACGTGGACGAATATTAGCAAGGCTCAAAGCGCGGTTAGTGGCGGTAGCTTCTGCGAAAAACTTTTCTTGATGAATGGCCAACGCATCCACCGCGGGTTGAATGTCAAATACATGAAATGGAAAATCAAATTTCTGAATAAGCTCCATGGCATGTTGATGGCTTTTACTTTTGTTCATATCACTGCCATACGGCATCAACACCAAGTGGACATCCACCTGTGCCAGCCGGCATAGGCAAGCGACAACACTGCAGTCTATTCCACCACTCATACCCAATACAAGTCCTTTGCGGTCGGCCGATTTCACCTGTTGGGCAATCCAGGATGCCATCAATTGTGCATACTGTGCAACGTTTTCATCCTGGATGAAAAACGGTTTGTTTACGCTATTTTCCATATACTCGAATTGTTTCAGTTCTTAATCTATTCCTTATTTCTTCAAAACGCGTTGTGCGTATAAATTCGCCATTCAGATAACATGTTTCCAGCAGATTTCGTTCACCCAGATCGGCGACCGTTTGCGGTGTAAGATCGTCTATCAAACGAAAATCGTCATTTTCAAAGACCACAGCGACCATCCCCTTTTGCGACTTTTTAAAGTTGCCAGTATCTGTAGCGGGACGTTTCTGTATCGCTTTAAACTCACCATTGACAATCTCAGCCGTCCCTTTTAACGCAAAGCCAAAGGTATCCCGTGTCACATACTGATAGGTATACGAACCTATGCCCAATATGGTATTCGTCGAGGCAAAACCCTTATCCAGCAAACCTTGACAGATCTTATCCGCTCGATCGACTGTAATGGAATCACCGTACACTACGCCAATATGGGGATCCAGCTCCTTAAAGCCTTTGCTGTTGGTCGTACCACCAAAAAGTTCAAACAAACGTTCGACGATACCTTTCTGCACAGTACTGCGATCAGATGCAGCATCGCCACAGATAATCTTCACAGGATCGCCACTATCGGGACGAATAACAACCTTCCCCTCCCTAGCCATAATAAGATCTTTCAATTGCGGCAATACATTGTCAACTACATTCCAGAGGTCGTAGGTATCCGATACGATGGAGATATTTCCACTTGGATACACCGTTGTGATTAAATGTCGAAATGCTTCTACCTCGTCCTCTCCGTACGAACACATTACACTGTGCTCCGTCGATGGGGTGTACATCATTACATCACTTTTTGCATGATAGTAGGATTTCAGATACTCCCGAACAGACAATGTAGCAGAGACACCGAAGCTCAACAGATGTCCCCCAGCCGTACGATAAGCCGTTTCAGGGGAACCCATACCACGCATGGAAAAATCTCCGGCCTGCGTAAAGACTTTATTGACGTCGCCCGTTCTCTCGGCAAACCCCGTCAATAACCTTTTATAGCGATCTGCGATTGTCGCTGCAGTCATCGGTGACCAGATAAAAGCCGATAATTGTGTTTCCAGGTAACCCGGAAGCCAGAAAAAATCGGGATGTGTATTTTCAATCGTAAACATTGGTACGCCGACAGGAACCAAGCTTCCTTCCTGCAACGCATTTACCTTGATTGGAAGATACCCCAGCCGATGTAAGTCGCGAATATGTTTCGAATCATGCGTCGCCGCAAACTTCGCGTTTGTATTTTCAAAAACAGTTGCAATTGCCTCTTCGTAAGCCGCCACGACCTCTTCTTCCGGTTGAGCAAAAAAGTTTGCATCAAATGAATTGGTGATTTCGGCCAAGGCTCCCTGTAATCCAAAAAATACAACATGACTAATACCTTCTATGCGAGACATGCGTGGCGTCCAAGTCTCATAAACCCATTCCGTATGTGTTGGATATTGATCCTTATGACACAATTTATAACCATCTGTCCAAAGTATTGGATTCTTGCTCATTGATTTAAACATAACTTTCAGTCGTTAAGTTGATATAATTTATTTTTGGGTGCTCGGTATCCATCATGGAATTGGTGGTAAAGACACTGGTTATTGGTGAATCATCATCCAACAGGGTCCCTTTAAAAATTCGGGCTTCACAATGTGTGACCAAAAGATAAACTGCACTGGCTCCCATTTCTTTCAATATTTTCCCGGCCCAAAGAAATGTGCCACCTGCAGAACAGAGGTCATCGACAATAATACATTTTGCGCCAAGCGGAATATCTCCAGCCTTAAGTTCCATCCCTTCTATCCGGCCTGTTTGTGGATTTCGCTTTTTCTCAAAAACACAGCTATTTTCATAGCCGCTGTTGATGTAACGTGCCGCCGCTCCTTTATCCGGGAAAACAATCCGATCATTGTCCGAAAAATCAAGCTTTTCCATCAACTGTGGCAACCAGTCCAATGCCGGATAAACCCCAACACTGTTCACTAAAAGTTCCAGGGTAACGTGGGAATGCGGTTCGACCACAAACACCTGATCAAATTGCAAACTGTTGATAAACTCCGCCACATAGTTCAATGTGAATAAATCACCTTCTATTTTGCGATCCATACGGCTATAGGGCATATAATGGATCAATAACCGACAAGTTTCAGCTTCGGTTTCATCCAACCGCTTCTTGACAAAAAGCAAGCGGATTAAGTCTCCATCTTCTTGATATGTAAATTCGACAAGGTTGTCTTTTAAGATCAACTGATCAAAATCTTTCACTTTTGTTTCCCCGTTTGGAAATTGTTCTGTGACTACCTGTTGCTTATTTAATACGATCATAGCTTTTAATTTTACTTTGTACTATTGAGTATTTTTTACTCAACAAATATGAGGATTAAATTTAAGCGCGCAAAATATATTGAGTACTTTTTACTCATAAAATCACAAAAACACCATAAAACACTATCAATCAATCAAATAATTTAGAGAAAATTAGTTTACTTAAAATTCATCCCCCATTTCTAACTATTGGTCCTAAAGCTGATCTCCTGATTCACCTATATTAAACCAAGCATACCTATACCAAGTCGTATCTCATAACAATTTTTAGTCACTATTTAGACAGTGATCATTCATTAATTATACAGTCCACACTGAGTCATCACTGAACGAGCACTGAACAAGCACTGAACAAACAATGTTAAAAGGTAGAATTTGATAGCTCGCTCATCCCCGTTTGGCTACACGGCATCCCGCTCTCCGTTTGATTGACGGGCAGAAAGAAAAATACGTGCGACAAGACAGAAAAATGCGATGGAAATATGGACTGCACAGGTCCTATAGGAGATGCTCAGGTGATAAAAAACTGCTGAGCGACAGTCTCCATAAAAATTAGCTGATTATAGGGATTGAAATTTTGCGATAAAACAAGATCTTTGTCTATACCAAAGTCAAAAAATTCTTTGTCAGCAAATTTGTGAGCCGGCGGGGGACTTTAGATTACTTTAAGCATAAAGCATGGAAATAGCCAATCTTATCAAACAGGATATTGAGTCAATCTTACAGATTGAATCTCAAGACATCAAACAGTTGGTCGAGGACTATCGCGAAGACTTAATGGATTCGGAAACCTATGACGCCATTGATGCGTACAATATGCTCTATTCGAATATTTATGAAATGTCCGAGGAAGAATACCTCGATGCTTTTCGCACGTTGGGAGAGGCCTATCCGAACTTTGGCAAGGCCGATGAAAATGACGTCCAAAAATCAATCGCTGAATTGGAACGATTAAAACATGCCTTTAATGAACTACAACTCCATACTACAGAAGGCAAACAGCTGCTCGCACTACAATTAGCCGTTTTGGAACTAGATATTCAGGTCTATCGAAAGCTTACCTTGTCGCCGACTACAATGGAGATACAAGCTGAAATCAATTTATTGGAATCCGAATCGTTTGGGTTAACCAATCAGATCAATCAGTTTTTAGAGCTATACCACGATTAGTCATGCGATCATTTTATACCATAAATCGCTTAGGGTTAAAAATAGGTCTTTGCATGCTTTGCTTACTAGCCGGTCTGGCAACATCGTTATTTGCCTACCAAAACAAGATCGTTTTTCAGTCACAGCAGCAGCCGGGGAGCAGAATACCCTTTTACATCACAGAGCAAGGAACACTTTGTTATAATTTGCATGCAGACAAGTTGGGCGTATACGCCATACAGATCAATCTCAACAGGCTCTTTCCCACCGCAACGACAGCGCATCTTCGTTCAAAACATTATGAATTATCAGACAGTACAATAACAATAATCAACTATGCTGAACCAGCTATCTCTATCAACTATAGGATTGCTAACAACACCTTTGTAATAGCCAAATCCTCCAATTGGCTCGCGGACTATCAACCCGAATTTCAATTTATCGCTTTGGACAGCCTCAGACACATGGAGAATTTATTCGACACGAACGATCTGAGCGGCCTCATGCAACTGGAGGTAGCCAAGCTCCCTTTTGAAAATATACTTTTATTTTTTAGTCAGCTGCATGGATTTTCCACAGTAGAGGAATTTAGCAGCAATGCCATTCATCGGATTTTAGAAAAGGGACAGTACGCTATCGCCAAACAGTTTCACCATTTATTTCTAGCTAAAAACAGACAATTCAATGATTTCGAAATCCTGAAGATAGCAATAGAAAAAAACGACATGGATTTTATCCGTAAAACTTGTTTAAATAGCCTGAACCGACTGGGTATTGATGAAATTAAAGCTGATTATAGCTTTACACAATGCACATTACTTGGAAAAGCTATCTTAATAAAAAACAAAATAATCGTAGATTATCTTTTGCAGAACGGTGCAAACACGGAGAAAGTATACCAATATGAATCCGACGTATTATCTGCTTTTCAACTTGCCGAAAGGACCAAGTCAAAGAAAATCATGAAACTATTTCAATAAGTCATCAATAAAACAATGAAAAAGACATTTATATACCTGCTATCGCTGATTAGCTTGATGTTAGTCACACTGATCTTTGCTGAGCCAATACATGCTCAACCAAAAAAAGTGGCCCCCAAACACGCAAAAGATAATGCGAAATTGCCCCCACTCAAAGATGGTGATATGATCTTTCAGTCTTCCATTTCACCGCAATGTAAAGCGATCCAATTAGCGACGCGTTCTCCGTATTCCCATTGTGGGATTATTTTTTATGAGAACGGTAATCCTTATGTACTGGAAGCCGTACAGCCCGTAACTGTAACTAAGTTAGAACACTGGATTGCGCGAGGGGAAAAGCAGCATTACGCGGTCAAGCGCCTCAAAAATGCAGATCAGGTACTGACCAATTCGACGCTGGCCAAAATGAAATCAATCGGCAAAAATTTTCTCGGAAAAAATTACGATGCTACATTCGAATGGTCGGACGATAAAATATATTGTTCGGAATTGATCTGGAAAATATACCAACGTGGAGCAGGCATCGAAGTTGGGAAGCTGGAAAAGCTGAAAGATTTTGACCTAAGCAGCCCCGAAGTAAAAACCAAATTGAAAGAGCGTTACGGCAACAGCGTCCCGCTAAATGAAACGGTCATATCACCAGCTTCGATTTTTAATAGTGCGTTATTGATCACGATTGCGAATACGTATTAAGCATACCTACATAGTTTTTTATTTTTGAAGCAGAACCGTCTTGCCGCCGTTTAATTTACTTTCTTCGGCGGCGTCTATAAAGGCGCATATTGCCAGGGTTTCCTTTTCGTCAACCGGACTTACACCCGTTTCGAAAAATGGAAGGATCTTATCCAACAAGGGACCGTATCCCATAAATTGCCCCAAATGGACAATCTGATCTTTCAAAAAAACCGTTCCACCAAAATCATCCTTCCCCTCACGAATGCCCCGAAGTGAGGCAATTCTTCCATCCGCCCAGTTCCCAACATAAAACGAGGTACCCTGTTCCTGAACAGTCTTTACCGAAAGACACCCCGATCCCATCAACGCAAATAACATTTCAACGCCATGAATGCCGTACCAATATAAATCCTTATGTGAAGGTTCCGTTACTGCCGGACAATAGACATCTGCTCCGATAACCTTAGTCCTATCCAATTCCTGAAGACCGGTAATATAACGCAAGGAGCTTGACGAAAAAATAGGGCAACCATACTTTCTTGCAGCTTCAAAAATTTTGAAAGCGTCCGCATAGGAATTCGCTATTGGTTTGTCAATAAATAAAGGTTTCTTTGCTTTAATCACTTGAAGTGCCTGTTCCAAATGGAGATTTCCATCATTTGTCTCCAAAAGTACATAATCTACTTTCTTCAATAGTTCGGCAATACTTGATACGATCGAAACCCCGAGCTGTTGCACTTCCGCTGTAATTTTCGGAATACGCTTGATACTTAAAGGGATCGTTTTGCTTCCATAGGGGTAAGCCGCAACCACCCTGAATTTTCCATAGGGATGATTGCTGGCAGCCGTATTAATCGCTCTTGTAAAAGCAGCAGCGTGCGTAATATCCAGTCCAATGATCCCTATTTTTTTTACCTTCTCTTGCCTCGAGGACAGCTTGTTATTCGCATTAACGGCATAGGATAGTCCAAATGCAAAAGAGGACATCAAGAATTTCTTTCTATTCATTTGATTCATTCAAAAGAGAAATAGCTGCATTGACCAAAACAGCCATGGATGTTTCGAAAGCCTTTTCATCCAGATTGAACTGTGGATTATGAAGGCCATATTGCGTGGTGGAATCGTCGTTATTTGTCCCAATCAACATGAACAACGCCGGATAACGATAAGAATAATAAGCAAAATCCTCGGCCGCCATCCAGATTTCGAGATCTTGTGGCACACTATTCCCCATCGTTTCCGCAATAATTGTTTTGACTTTTTGCGTTAATGCGGGATCGTTATAAAGTGCGGGGTAACCATGCCGGACTTCAACTTCCACCTTTGCACCCAGCGATACGGGAAGCGTTGCCGCTATTTCAGCAACCATTTCCAGCGCCTCCTTGCGCCATACCTCATCCATGGTACGAAATGTTCCGGCTAATTTGACTTCCTCGGGAATAACATTGGCAGCACCATCCCCAATGAAACGACCAAAGGTCAATACAGACGGCACATCGGGGTTGGCTTTCCGGCTGACAACTTGCTGTAAGGTGGTGAGTAACTGCGCGCCGATCATAATGGAATCAACAGCCCGATGTGGCTCCGCGGCATGGCCACCACGTCCCTTAATGGTGAAATAGAATTCGTCGCTCGAGGCCATAAAGCGGCCCGAACGTAAACCGACTTTTCCTACAGAAACACGGGGACTTACATGTAACCCCAGCACAGCTTTAATCGTTCCACCAAAAGATTCCAGCATACCGGATTCCAAAACCTGAATCGCTCCGCCCGGAATCTTTTCCTCAGCAGGCTGAAATAGTAGTATAATTTTACCAGAAAACTCCGTTTTATAATCATTTAATATGGACGCCGCCCCCAAGAGATTAGCCGTATGAAAATCATGGCCACAAGCATGCATGACACCGCTATTCCTCGATTTATAGTCCACATCATTTTGCTCATGTATCGGCAAAGCATCAATATCAGCCCGTAATACCACAATATCATCGCTCGCCGATTTTTGTCCGGTCAGTACAGCCACAACACCTGTCTGAGCGACAAGCTCGAATGGTATACCCAGTTCGCGAAGTTGTTGCTGAATATAGGCACTTGTCTCGTATTCTTGAAAAGACAATTCAGGATGCTGATGGATATGTCGGCGCATTGCAACGATTTTTGGAAAAACAGTCGCTATCTTGGCATTTAATTCTTTCAATATTGGGTCGATCATCTGGATAAGTTTTAAGAGTATAACAGGTCAACAAGTTAAGCTAAAAATAACGTACATAAAAATAAAGCACCAACACCGTTATAATAATCCACCATAAGGTCGGATTTCGAAAACCACGGTAAGCGGCTTTATCCTGATCCGGTACCTGAAAAGAATCGCCCGTCAACACCAGATTTTTTAATCTTGCTTCGGCGACCGCTGGTGTCAACAAACTGACCACAGCACAAGCAAGCATACAAGTCCAGAATACAATGCCTGTTCTATTAAAAAACGGCATTTCAGGTAAGGTGTATTCCAAAAGTAAAGAAAGGGGAATTGTCAGTAAACCTGCTGTTAAAGCACCCTGCGATGTGGTTCTTTTCCAAAATACCCCCATTAAAAACATTGTTGCGATGCCTGGCGTGAAAAGACCATACAGATTCATCAAATAAAGGAAAACCGGCTTATCCGAATAACTGATCAGTACAACCGCACTCATGATCCCGAGTACGATAATAGCAACGCCGGCGCGCTTACCAAAACGGACCGCTTCGTAGTCGCTTGCATTTTTATTAATATACTGGCTATAGATATCCACGGTCAGAATTGTTGTACAGGAATTGATCGCTCCTGAAATGTGGGACATGATCGCCGAAATTAATCCGGCCATCACCAACCCTACCAGACCTTTGGGCAGTAAGGTTTCCACGAGTGTTGCAAACAGCAAATCGGGCTGATCGAGATGAGGTAGGAATTTTGGAGCCACCAATGCCGGAATAGTAATAATCAATGGAACCAAAAATTTAAGATAGTCACCAAAGATAACTCCCATACGCCCATGCCATTCATTTTTTGCCGCTAATACGCGCTGCACAATAAACTGGTTTGTCGCACAATAAAACACACTGATACACAACAATCCGCCTAAGTACATGGTCCAGGGAAAATCAGGATCAGAAGCAGGATAAAACATTTTCCAATCTTTCGATGAGTCTATGACCGACTGAAATCCCCCTGCTGCATCAATGGTGGCAAAAGTTAGTACAATTCCCCCCAACACCAAAATGACAAGCTGCACCATCTCTGTCCATATCACCGCTTTTAGCCCACCTAATACGGTATATAAACCGGTCAGAATTGCCATTCCAAAAATGCTGTATAAAATAGGAATGCCGAATAAAGCGTGCAGCGACAGACCGCCCAAATAAAGAACTGCCCCAATCTCCACAAACACATAAGTAAACAAGATCAAAATTGCATAAAGTACACGGGTAGCGTTGCCGTATCTCTTTTCGAGGTATTCAGGTATCGTATAGAAACCGTTGCGGATATAAAAGGGAAGAAATATCCACAATAATGCATTAAAACCGATTAGAATCGCGCCCCACTCCAGGGTAATGGCTACAAAACCACGACTATAAGCGGCGCCCATAGCGCCAACGAGATGATGACTGCTGATATTTGCTGCGATGATACTACCCCCGATCATCCACCAGGGCAGCTTATCGCCCGCAAGAAAATAGTCCCGCTTCGAGGCGGAGTTTTTTTTCGAAGCGTATAAGCCCAATACCACTATACCAATAATATACACGGCAAAAATAATGACGTCAATCCAATCGAGTTTCATCGGTCAATAATGTTTGAATTCCTAATTTAGTTTGTTCAATAAGTATTTCAAGACCGCCGCTGGCATAGGGGCTTTGCCACACGGCATAAATATCCTTATCATAAAGCTCTTTCGGTGCAAGGTACCCCACATACCCATTCGCGATATTGATAAAAACGATCGTATGATCTGGAAATTCGGCTCTTACTTCGATTTGATAACAGGAATAAGCTTCGTTGGCCTGCGCCACCAACACAGCATCTCCCATTTTCCAGATCCACACCGGAATAACAGCATCCTCTTGATCGCCGATGGATTTGCGGGTATTATATTTTCGCCAAAGGCGATCTTTCATAACACGGTCCGTACAGCCTTCGTATTCACTCAAAATTGCTTCGGGACTCGGTAGCTTTTTGTAAGGTACTTTGATCGATAATACCCTTTGCTTAAAATCGGTTGAAGCGCGCTGTTCCCGAAATCCCCAACAGGCCAGTGGCGCCCCCGAGATCAAAGATTCCTTAAAAATCCAATTTTTATGACTACGCTGTTCCTGGGCCAGCGTCGCGAGCACCGCATAGCCCAACTGCTTCCCGTTGGCTTCAACCAGTGCCGGATCTTTTACATACTGTCTCCGCGGAGCCAAATCACCGGATGCACCCTGTAAAAAAAGACAAGGCACGGATAAAGAGCGCTCTACTGTATTCCGCATCTCGCCAACAAAATCGGGCGAGAGCAAATCATTCTCGTGGGCAAAGCTGGTTGGGTGGCAGGCATAATTACAAATAACTGCTTTTAAGCTTTCAGTTTCATCATACAACCGCCCGACCAACAAGGTTGTATCCGCTTCTTTCAATGGATTGTAGCCAATCAGATAATGATCATCGACTTTCAGATCGCGGTTGCTGGCCAAATCGCATACACCATAATTCCAGGTTAGGCTGCCGTTAAACAGCCCACTTAGTGCCGTTTCGATGCAATATATCGCCTGTTGTTTGAGGAATTCAAGGTAGGGCGAAATCAGTTCACCTCCAGGTTGTGCTGCATCTGTCGAACAGATGCTTGGCCCGGCATGGGTATGCGACAGCGCAAAAATCAGCTGCGATTCAGCCAGATTAAAATGACTGAGCAGTGCTAATCGCAAATTTTGTTCATCAGCTGCATTTTTCCACCAGCCCAAATCGGCGGTTAGCAGAATTGCGGGCAAGCCATCGCAGGATTGCATAGCTAAACAATGCATCAACAGAGGTTGGTGAACAGCGGTTGCCTGGTCAAATGCAGCTGCACCCCAATTACGGGAATAGATGCCGACCGGTGGAGTAATATCACACTGGCTAAGTCCAAATCGTGCGTACAAGCTACCGGTCGTTTCTTTCAAGAGGTCTTTCTGTTTCATACATTAGGGTCTAATCAAGGACAGTCCACCATCCATCACAATTGCGGTACCAGTCATATGTTTACAATTGTCCGAACAGATCCAAAGTACCTGTTTTGCAACCTCTTCAGCTTCTATAATCTGACCAAGTGGCACCACAGCCTTTGCTTTCATTTGAAGTTCGGCATTTGATGACCAGACCACTTTGCTCAAGCCCGCATTGACATAGCCTGGTGCAATCTCGTTGACACGAATTCCGTATGCTGCATATTCAAGAGCCATGGCCTGGCAAAGCATACGCAGGCCAGCCTTAGAGACACTATATGCCGGTAAATTTTGATGTACGGCGTGTGCCGCCCAGCTGCCCATAAAAACGATCGAACCTGCGATCTCATTCTCCACAAATGACTTTGCACAGGCATTCGCCAAGAAGAATGAACCGTCGAGATTAACGGCCATTTCATTCTTCCATTCCGCATTGCTTAACGTGCTGAAATCTTTAATCGTAACGCATGCTGCATTCGCGATACAGATGGAAATTGCCCCCAGCTCCTGTCTTATCCGTGTCACCCAGGCGTCCACCTGCCCGGCATCCGCTACATCGACCTGATCATAAAATAGACGCGCTCCAGGGGCATCCAACAAGGGCCATCGCTCGCTAGCCACCTGTGGTTCAAACCGATCCGAGATGCATACAATGGCCTGCTGGGTCAAAAATGCTTCAGCCATAGCCCTTCCGATATCGCCAAGTCCCCCACTGATCAAGACGACCTTATTCTTATATTCCTCCATTATCGCTATTTTTAGACTACCAATCCCCTACACTACCGTCTTTATAAAAGGTTCGCTGCAATATTTCCTGTTGAAAAGGGTGTTTCTTTACCTCTTCTTCATTGATTTCAATACCCAAACCGGCGCGCTTATTCGGAAGGACAATCCGCCCTTTCTCTTGAACCGTAAACCCTTCGGTAACGACGTCCTGACGCCATTCGACGTCCTTATGCACACTTTCACAAATAATATAAGATGGTGTTGCAAATCCCAGCTCAATGGAAGCAGCCGTACTCACGGGGCCCTGTGGATTATGTGGTGCCATAGATACACGGTAAGCATCGGCCAAAGCTCCAATTTTACGCGCTTCAGTCAGACCGCCACAATGTGTAATATCAGGCTGTATAACACTTACGGCGCGCTTTTCGAGCATATCCCGAAAGGCATGCACTCCGATCAAACGTTCGCCTGAAGCAATAGGTGTCGTCACCGCCCGTTGAATCAAAGCAATATCTTCCATGGTCTCTGGCCAGCATGGCTCTTCAAAGAAATACAGGCCATAGGGCTCCAAGGCTTTCGCAAATTGCATCCCCATACGTGGGCTTGGCCGCGCGTGGCAATCCACCATAATATCAATATCGTCGCCGACAGCATCACGCATGGCCTTCACACAAGCTTCAGCATATTTAATGGGACGAAGACCTTCCAACGACATCGTCTCTGGAACAGCCATCGATTTAAAAGCAGTAAAACCCTCCTCAACAGCTTTTAGCGCCAGATCCCCAAATCGCTTGGCATCGTCCGGAGCAGTCTCATAAAAATCCTCCATGCGACCTCCACCTAAATGACAATACAAACGGATATAGTCACGTACACGACCTCCCCACAGCTCATGACAAGGGACATTGTGAATTTTACCTAAGATATCCCATAAGGCGATATCGATACCACTGATGGCCGTACCGCGAACGATACCGTTTCCATGCCAGAAATGTTGTCTATACATCATCTGCCACAGGTATTCAATACGACGCGGATCTTCGCCGATCAACAATTGAGAAATATCCTTGATAGCTCCGACCACACTTTGCGTATGCCATTCCAATGTGGCTTCGCCCCATCCCCAAAGCCCGGGCTGGTCGGTCATAATTTTGACAAAAATCCAATTTCGCATGCGCGCATGGCATACAAAGGTTTCAATAGCGGTTATTTTCATAGTTAGGGTTTACAAACTTTTTATTACGCGTTCAGTTGCCTCCAACGTTCTGTCGATATCATCCTCCGTATGCGCAAAGGAGATACTTCCTTGTTTAATTGGTGCCGGGAAATTGAAAATCCCCTCTTTTATGAGCTTTTTTCGATATTGGGTATCCAGCTCAAAATTGTGGTTATCCAAAATATCATGAAAATTGACTGGCGCATGGTCCATAAAATATGTACAGAAGGCAGATCCTTGGCGTGCGACATAAAACGGTACGCCTAATTTAGGAAATATTTCCTTATATCCTTGCTCCAAACGCGCACCAAGCGCCTCTACGTGCTCATAAACGCGGTGCTCAGCGCTTCCTAATTTTTTCAAAGTCGCAATCGCCGCCGCCGTCGTTAGCGGAAAAGCATTAAAGGTACCGGCAATCATAACGCGCTTCGACTTATCAGGATCCACAAAGTAATCCATATATTTTTTCTTCCCTGCAATAACCCCCAATGGGTAGCCGTTTGCAACCGCCTTTCCGAAGGTTGAAAGATCGGGCTGAATACCACAGATGGACTGATAGCCACCCAGCGCATGTCTGAATCCGGTTTTCACTTCATCAAAGATCAACAGAAATCCATGCGCGTCGGCCATGTTGCGTAAGCCTTCCAAATAACCTTCCTTTGGCTTCACAATCCCGATATTCTGAAGAATCGGTTCCAACAGAATACAGGCAACATCATATTTTTGAACCACATACAGCACACTTTCCAAATCGTTGTAGTTGACAATGTGTACTAAATCGCTGTGATTTTTGGGAACGCCAGCACTCAATGAATCGAATGGATATTCCCCCGGACTTTGATATGAACCCACATCTGCACGTTGACTGATCACATTGCAGGCCACATCGTTATGCCAGCCATTGTAGCCCCCCTGCATAACAATCACATGATCACGGCCTGTTACCGCACGAGCAATACGGATGGCATGGTAAGTCGCTTCCGATCCTGTCGTTGTAATCTGAACACTCTCCACCGAAGGAACAGACTGACAAAAAAGCTCCGCAAACTCTCCTTCGAGTAAGGTTGGCCCAGCCCCCATCAATACCTGCTGTTCCTGCAAGGTCTGTAACACTGCAGCGTTCACGTCAGGATCATTATGCCCCAGAAAGGATGCTGCAAATCCAGCCTGATAATCTATGTAGCTGTTCCCGTCAATATCTTCGACCAAACTACCATTCCCTTTGACGAAGCAGATATTCGGATCTGACTTCCGATTTAAGGACACCACTCCACCCGGTATCCATCTTGCATTCTCCCGCAGTATCGCGGCTGATTTTTCATTTTCTTGCATGCCTATTAAAAGTTTTGCTATTTGTTATTGTTATAATTGGACGATCACCGCCACACATGTTGCAGTCATCAATAATTTGTATTTAAATACACCTTATTTTATGTATACCAAATTACAATATTTTTGTATACATTTAAAATAAATTTTAAAATTTTTAAAAATGAATATTCTCATTGAAGGACTTCTTTTTCCAGAAGGCCCCGCTTTCGACCGGGAGGGTGGTATATGGCTTGTGGAGAAAGAAGCAGGAAACTTGATCTATTACAAAGACAATCAGTATAGCAGAATAGCTGTGAATGGACATCCCAACGGCATTGCAATCGATAAAAACGGCATAATATGGTTTTGCGACTCACAACAAAACAGCATCCGTTGCTATGATCCCTTCGACAAAACCTGCACAACAATAGCTACGAAAATCGCAGGAAAGCCATTAAAAATGCCCAACGACTTATGTTTTGATACCGAAGGGAACCTATTATTCTCCTGCCCGGGAAATGACCTGGAAGATGGTACAGGCTACATCTGCTGTCTACATAAACATGGTGCGCTTACGAAGATCCACACAGGTCTTTTTTACCCAAACGGATTAGCCTTTGCAGCAGACAACTGCACACTTTTTGTCGCTGAAACGGGTACAAAATGGATCTGGAAAATGCACTGGAACAGCTTGACACAACAGGTGGAGAACATCGAAAAATTCATCGAAACAGGTGGTCTTATTGGCCCAGATGGAATTGCCTTCGATCAGGATAACCAGCTTTATGCCGCTATCTATGGATCGCAACATATCCTATCCATTGATACCAAAAACAAGACGACCGAGAAAATACCTACGCCGGGAAAGAATCCGACAAATTGTGCTTTAGACCCAAAAGGCATTCAGGGACTTATGATTACAGAAGCTGAAAAAGGGCAATTGTTGCAGTGGAACAGCACAAAAAAGGGTCTATTGTAAACAATAGACCCCCTATAAAAATCCAAAAAATATTAAACCAATTCCAAGGCTTCTTGCTCGCCCCGATCCAAATGATGGACCAAAGTGGTATAAGCTTTATTCCAGTCATCCGCTTTCAACGCATCAACAATAGCGCGATGCTCCTTCTCCGTATCCAGGTAATCTTCCATCTGCCCCATAATAGCCCCGAGCTTCATATGAAATAAGGGAATGTTACTGTTCTTGTAAATAGAAATCAACCTTGAATTGCAAGTTCCCTCAATAATCCGCTCATGAAAACGAACATCCGCCTCGCAAGCACCACCATAATACCCCTTGCTGACCATCTCAGAAAAATCGTTACAGATCAGTTCCAAATCTTCGATAAGCTCTTTACTTTTCTTTGAAAACAGAATCTTTAATGCACCTATTTCCAACAACTCACGCAGCTCACGAATATCCTTCACATCTTCGACTGTCATTTTTTTCACAAAGCAGCCGCCTTTTTCACCAAACTCTACCAGACTCTCGCCTGCTAACCGCATAAAAGCCTCACGAACAGCCACTCGACTCACCGTCAACTTATCCGCCCAAGCACTCTCCACCAATCTCGCCCCTCCAGCCAGCTGACTGGACAAAATTTTCTTACGTACTTCTAAATAAACTTTATAGGCAAGCGAATCCTCTTTCATATTGTATACAATTTTATGCAAAAATAAGAATACAAAATCATTAAAAAAATTTAAACAACGTATTCTTTAATTAATCTTCCCCTCTTGGGCACCATACTGTCTCCCCGGCGACAAATAAATAGTTTCGGCTTTAGATTTCCAACTGGTTGTATGATTCCCTTTCAGGACATTTATATTAAAGCTACTATTTTTTAATGAACTTTTCATATTCCAGAAACCATCTTTCAAACCAACCACAACAACCTCATACTGCTGATCTCCCGGTACCGCAAATTCAATGGCTTCATTAAGATATTGATTTGGTTTGGCCACCACCAGTAAACGATCAGCCACCCTTATGAGGTAATAGTTTGCTTTTTCCTCAGCATACACCGGTAATTTTGAAGAACCACTCTCCGTCATCTGAAAAACCGAAGCATAACTCGCCTGATCACTTTCCTGTTTGGGCGAGACCATAATCCGTGTTCCTCTAGCCTCTGGCCAAGGAGACTTGACCTGATAAAGATCACCAAAGACAAAAGCAGTCGAATCGCCTGAATACAATTTCACCGCACAGTCTCTTAATTGCGGCTTCAGCAAATCAACATAGGTAGCACCAGCGACATTTTTAAATTGACTATGCAATACAAAACCTGTTTCACTTTGTAACGGCTTTTCAAGCGTATTGATCTGCCAGTAGGGCTCAAATTTCTGATCATTGGTCTTAAGCTCGTCCAATAGGACAATGACCGCAGGCACATCCTTCCGCTTCAAATTCAAAAACAGGAAACTTTTAGTATAGGATTTCACTTTAGCGGTATATGCAGCCGTTAGATCCACATTGAAATAGCTATAGCTCGGCTGAATGGGATCCTTACCAAATGCCGATGCCCTGATCTCTCCGGTATGGTACCAGGAGTCACTTAATACCTCCTCAACCGTACGTGGAAAACGCTGGCTAAACCGAGTACCACCATCGTTTGTTTTGGTCCTGAACAACAGCGGCTCAGCAGGATCACGCACCAAAAGCATACTATGCGCAACCGACCGCTTATTAAAGTTAAAATCATAAGGGGAGCCATAGGAAAGATACAGGCCAAGATCACCAACCTGAATACCATGATGATAGATCTGCAGCGCACCTGCATCGGCATGCTGATGATTGCCGAAATGATAACCACCACCCTTAATTTCTGCAACCACATCGGAACTTCCGTTCTCTTCGCTCCAGCCTGTCCGGGCAACCATAGACCCTAAGATGGGTCCAAAATCCTTTGTCAACGGCATTTTCTCACGGTCAAAATCCGGCTTCAATTTTGGATCATCCAAGAGGAGGAACAAGATTGGATTGTCGGGCAAACCGCCCTGCTTGACAAACTCGGCCTTGATTACCGGATTACCTGAATAGGCATAACAAAGCAACATGGTCTGCGGATTTTTCCAATAAAAATCGGCACTGCTGTTGTACTTTACATTAAACATATCCCCGTCGCGTAACATTTTTCCGTCAGGCGTTCGCATATACAGCCAGTAATACGGCATATCCTTGATGTTATCGTCAAAAACCGGATAGCCAAGCATGCGATAATACAACCAGGCTCCGTGCATTTCCCACCCAAAACGATAGCCACCGTAATCAACACCTTGATTATGGCGCGGAGACTGATACTCAAACTTGCGCATAGGCACCAACTCTTCCAATATCGAATATGAAGTATATTTGTAAGGTACAGGATCCTCATCATATAAAGCAATACTCATTGCCAGCAGATCGCGCGACACCTGCGCCTCATTCCCATGCCCATTGATAATACTTTCGATACCAAAAAAGGGAGGCCAGCCGATTTCCATATCTTGCGCCAGACGCATCATATTTTTATGCAGATTGGTCTTAACGCGCACATCCAACAACGAGTAGCACCAGTCGTACACCAGTGCACCCGTATAAATTGCACGTCCCAACTCGCGTGTAATATCACCATAGGATACATTCCCGAACTCCAACATCGTCAAGTATTGATCCGCCAGCCTGACCGCCTCTTGACCTATTTTTTCGTCACCGGACATGAGGTAATAAAACGCTTTTGATTCAATAGCACGCTCGAGCTTTTCATCGTAAAACATTTCCTTATTCGGATCAAAAATAAATTGAACAGGTTGCTGCGCAAGTGTTTTCACTTTTCCCCAAGCTTCCAGATGCTCCACCTCTTCCAGCCGCCCTTTAACAAGCAGCAAAGATTCTTTATTAACCCATAATCTGGGATGACCTGCAGGTGGAACAATCTTTGGTTTATAATTTTCCGCTGCAACCGGCGCAACTGGAGGTACAAAGGCATCGATCGAAATAGCTTTGACCTTAAAATAAGCGGGCAACTGCATACCGACTGTCTGCTTCCCTTTCTCAAAATAAAATTTACCAAGATCTTGTATCGCACCTTTAAAGCTGTCAAATACGATCCGTTTGGTCGATCGCGCAGCGCGAACATCAATCACCGCGTACAACGTCATCATACCTGTTTTATCCGCAGCCTTAATTTTATCCAAATCGGTAACCTCACCTTCTGAAACCAAGCTATAGACACCTGCCGTCGGAACATCCACCTGCACCTGCAACCTCTGTCCATTTCCCTTTATCGAAGTAACCTTTGCCTGCTGCCCATAGGACGTTCCAAGGATCGCCATAAAAGCGACCCCTAGCATAGTACCTTTAACTTTTAGCCATATCCTCGCACCCATATCCTTATTTTACTTGCAACCTTTTTACACTGATCTTCATTTCTTTCGTGGTATTATTTACACTATTGACAAATACATAAGCATTGTATTTACCATCAGCCGTTTGCAGCCATATCCCTGATTCAGCCTTCAAATTAATGGCAAAATCTGGCGCATCAATAAACGATTTGTCTTTCAAATCCACATCGTCCACAAATACACTGTATTGCAATCGCGCCAATTGTTGATCGCGCACGGTCCAAGCCTTCACGATCTTCGTTTTATTTGTCAGCCCGACAGGTAAGGTGAAGCTCGGCAAATAACTGGCATCCGTCGTGGGAGCAACCAATGAATGTGCATAAGTCACCGTTGGCAATGGCCGGTACAAATAGATCAAATCAATTTTATCCGGGTTTGCTGCAGCTTCCGTTGCTGTATACCATTTTAGATCTGCTACAGAAAAAAAGCAGGCTGCCCCATCTTTCCCGATCAAATCTAAGGCCATATCCATATTACGAATCGCATACGCTTCGGTCTTCAACGCAATTTCCTGCCCATTACTGGACCTCGCCCTGAATGTAAACGTAACCGATTTGCCTTTTGCTGCTGCCGGTATTTTGTAGCTATAACGCAGCGTTGAAGCCGAGGTGTCTTTTGTAAATTTCACCTCCGTGCTATTCCCATTTACTGTCGCGGGGTCGCCAACGACCACACCTACATCTGCCCCCGTACTACTGGTGTAGTACGATTTGTTTTCAAGCACAGTACCCTCATCACCCGCAATGCTAGCTTCCACAGCTATCGATGTGAGCTTCCCCTGATCTGGTAATATCGCCGCCGCATAAGCAAAGTCTATGGTAGCACCAACCACATTTGGCCCTAAAGAGCGCTTAATGATATCGTTTTGCAAACCATCTTTTGCTTTTGGAATTTCATAAGCTTCTTCTTTACAAGAACCTAACAGCAAGAGCCCAAATCCAATGGACAGTAGCTCTATTTTTAAATAATTTGTTTTCATCAGCTTACTTATTTTTGTACTGTCAAATAAACTTTATACGTCTTACGAACCTTTCTATTTCCAGACACGACAGTCCATTCACGTGGCGTATCCAAATTAGAAAAATCTTGTTTTCCTAAAATCTTAGGATCTAATACCGCATCGGTGACCAGTGAAAACTGTGGGTATAGATTTTTCAAATCCGTACCAAAGAGCACCTCCACTTTTATGGTTTGCTCAACGGTATCTACCAAGGCAGCTTTGGTCCGTACCGTCTGAAAATCGGCGCCCAACAGTTCAAAACTACTGACATAACATTCCGACCTGGTCGTGATCAACAAACCATCCTCATCCATTGGATAATCATCCTTACAACCGGACAAGCTAACGAACAGCATGCCGATTAAAAATAATGTATATTTCATCTTATTACAGTCAAGTGTTACCATCTTATTTCCAAGGTATATTTTGTGTTAAATTCGGATTCCGCGAACGTTCTGTTTCCGGGATTTGATAGATATAACACTTTTGATAAGTCAACTCAGACTCATTGAAGAAAAAGCGCTCCCAATTATTCCCAAAACTATCCTGGAACCATTTCCCATCACCATAAGGCTTACCAAATACGGTTTCCAGTTTACGCCATCTCCGCAGATCAAAGGCACGCTGTCCTTCACCAAACAACTCTACAATCCTTTCCTGTTCTATAGCATCAAAAAAAGCATCACGAGAAGCGGTTTTAGCACCAGCAAGCGCGGGCAAGTTACCACGGCGCCTGACCTTATTAACCAAATCAATCGCATCCGCCTGTGGACCACCAATCTCATTGGTCGCTTCAGCATACATCAGATACACGTCTGCAATGCGCATCAAAGGCCAATTGTAATTTCCGTCACTACGTGCCACACCACCATAATTGCGCACAAATTTACGCGATTGTAATCCCGAGAGATTTGTGGTATTATCGGTGAAGGAAGTTTTGTAAGAGACACCGTTAACCGTCACCGCAGCACCCCAAGTTTTGTAGACAAAAGGAATATAACCTGTCGTCTCCGTAGGGCTCATACCCATAATCAGTTCATAATCCCACAACAAAGTCGCTTTCATGCGATAATCGCGATTACGGTACGACTCAGGGTTCACCGCTGAATTTGCTGTTGTACGTGCTGCCGGATTTTTCACTGGATCTAGCTGAACCATCTTGGGCAAGAAATCTCCCGTAATGGTAGATTGATAACGGTCGGCCAATTCATAACGCGGAATAGCTTGGTTCTGCCCTAAAGACACCAATGGCCCAGTCCACACACGTTGATATTCCTCACTCTGTTTTGTACCCACACCGCCATGGGTAAGCACCATGACCATTTCCTCATCTTGACTCAAGTTGCCCGTAGAAGGTATAAACATGTAGTAATAATTTGGGAGCACATCTGCCTTCCCCAATTCACCCCATGAACCCGGATCACCATTCCTAAACATTTTGATACCAAAATCATTGATCACACGCTTAAAATCCGCAGCTGCCGCCGTATAGGCCGACTTAGCGTCGGCAGCAGATTGCACAAATCCATCCAATTCGGGCCATCCATTTTTCTTCCACGAACCCCAGTACAATTGAAACTTACCACGGAAGGCCAACGCGGCAGGCTTACCGGCACGACCAATTGCAGCCCCCTTATTCGGCAATTTGTCCACAGCGTAATTTAAATCAGCCATAATGGAATCTTTCAGCTGCGCAATAGGCATTCTACGCACCGTATCAGCCTCTGCAGGCGCCGGTGCCGATTTATAAAAATAAGGTACATCGCCCCATAAGGAAATCAGTCTAAAGTAGGCAATGGCACGCAGCAATTTGGCTTCCGCCACGATTGTTTCCAAGGTCTGTTTTACAGCATCAGTTTTTGCTACGGGCAGCAAGCGCGCATTGGTATTTTCGATCACAAAGTTGGAACTGAATATAGATCCATACAATGCTCTATACATTGCCGACGCACCGGAACCATAATTCATCGGACTATTCACCGTTAATGAAATAGGCGCCGCACCGGTATTGTACACCTTCAGGTAATCACCATGACCATCAAAATGATAGTCACGATCAAAACAAGGTCTAAATATCGAATAGTTCGCCATTAAGGCAGCAAGCGCGTCATTTTCGTCCACCCAGAACGTTTCAGAGCTTGGCGTTGTTGTTGGATTTTGATTTAACAAATCTTTGCGGCACGCGGATAAACCAAGAAGCAACAAAGAAGAAATAAACACGATGTTATATATCGATTTCATAAGTTCAAATATTATAAGTCTACATTCAGTCCAACCACAAAACTCTTCGTCATCGGATAGGCATCATTGGTATAGGTACTTTTCTCCGGATCTAAGCCTTTAAAACTCGTCAAAACCGCCAAATTATCTACAGAACCGAATACACGTAACTTCTGGATCCCCAGCTTCATCAATAATTCTTTCTTAAAAGTATAGCCAAGCTGCAGATTTTTAACCCTTAAATAAGACATGTTTTGCAACCAAAATGTACTCAAGTACGCATTTGGACTCGTTGATCCCAATGTACTTGGAAGCAATTTAGGATAATCGGCATGGCGATTGTCCAGGCTCCACATATTATTCCACTGATCTTCCGTAATCGCCTGATTTGCCGTCCCTAAAAAATTTGAATTCGCTTTGTTCATCCAAAATTCTTTTCGTCCGGTAGCAGCCTGCAACAGGAAAGAGAAATCAAAACCTTTGTAGTCAACAGAACCTCTAAATCCGTAATTTACCTTTGGCCTACCCAATTGGTAAGCGGGATATGCCACGCGGTCATTCGCATCCAATTTGCCGTCACCATTGACATCTTTCAACAAAATATCTCCCGGAGAAGCCCCCTGAGGAACTGCATTATAGACATCCTGCCAAGACTGCGCAATGCCCAACGATTCGAAAGCATAGATAAAATTATAAGGCATATCAATAAATACCGAACCTCTTTGCAACTGCTCATTCCAAGACAGTAGCTTGTTCTTGTTGTAGCCCACATTAAAGTTCAGCATGTAACCCACATCACCTTTTCTATCATTCCAGGTCACATTTGCTTCCAGCCCTTTATTCATCATATCGCCGATATTACGTCGCGGAGCAGCAAATAAACCCGTCAGATGCATCGATACATCCGAAGGTCTGTTCATACCGATCGTCTTTCTTTCGTAGTAATCCAACTCGGCCGTCAGTTTATTTTTAAAGAACCCAAGGTCCAAGCCCAAATTAAACACACGTGTCTTTTCCCAGGTAAGGTCATAGTTGATCAGTTTTTTATTGATCAACCCCTTGACAACAGACCCTGTTCCTGTACTATTGTCAATCAGATAGTAGGGACTGGACACCAAAGATTGTTTCTGCTCATACAAGCCTACACCACTATTATTACCCAATGAACCATAAGAAGCTCTAAATTTGGCCGAACTCAGGCTAATCTTATCCTTAAATGCCGACATAAACGCCTCATCTGAGATCCGCCACCCCACTGCCGCGGAAGGAAAAAAACCATATTGATCGCCCGGCAAGAAACGCGAAGAACCATCTACCCGGAAGTTCCCTTCAAACATATACTTTCCAAAGGCTGTATAATTTAATCGTCCGATATAAGAACGTAAACCTTCCGCCGATGATGATCCCGACACATTTTGTACATCTTCAGATGCACCATCGATTTCATGTAAACTAGGATGCAAACGATCTAAGCGACTACCCGCCAAAACACGATTGTTCCAATATTCTTCGGAATACACGGCCAAAGCAGAGAAATCATGATTAGCGCCGAACTTATGATCATAACTCAACTTGAAGTTCAGCTGTGTTTTGTAATTGTTCCGGTCTGTATTATAGATCCCATCATTTGTTGGCACAAGATCCCGGATAGACAATCCTGTCCGGATGTTATACAATTTTGTCGGCATATCTGCCTTCCATTGAAAACGCGTGTCATAATTTAGGGCATAATCCACTTTAGCCTCAAACCCTTTGAACGGCTTCCAGTTTAAATAACCATTCACCAGAGCCTGCTTTTGATTCATGTGGTTCTGGTTGCGCGTCATGTAATCCGCATAAATATTATTGGCCTGCGGACTTTCATTGTAAGACATTGCTCCACCATAAAAACCGGTCATAGGATCATAAGGCAATATACCTGCTGGCGAGGTAAACAAATCCATTCCACTTGTTGAGTTGGCAGTCATACCATCCTCGTAGTTATACCGGTAATCGGACCAATTTCCGGAGAACCGGACCCCAGCACCGATGGTATTGGTTACTTTTGTTTCGAAGTTAAATGCAGCATTATAACGTTTAAAATCATTATTGATCTGTATCCCCTTCTCATCCAGCATACCCACAGACAAATAGTAATTGTTATTTTCAGTCCCCCCATTAATGGAAACATTATAATTCCCACTTTGACCATTGCGAAGAATAACATCCCACCAATCGGTACTTGGATACAATCTCGGGTCGATCATACTTAAAGCCAACCATTCGTCGATCGTTCCATTTTTAAAATTGAATGCAGATGCAGCGGTATTATAAGCCTGGGCCCTTTGCGTAGCCGTCATTGCTTTTGCATAATTATTGACAAAATCAAAAGAGCGGGTAGGTTTCACCAGCGATTTGTTGGCACTAAAGGAAATAGCCGTCCTACTGTTTCTTTTACCAGACTTTGTCGTAATCAATACAACCCCGTTGGCCGCTCTGGAACCGTATACAGCAGCGGAAGAAGCATCTTTTAGCACGGTCACACTTTCAATATCATTCACATTCACACGGTTCATATTGACATCGGGCATTCCGTCGACCACGATCAGCGGTCCAGCACTATTGACCGTCCCCAAGCCCCGGATCAAAAGATCCGCTGCATTATTTCCGGCCATCCCTGAGTTTTGACTTACGGCCAAACCAGGAATAACACCCTGTAAGGCCTGCGAGGCATTGGAAAGCCCCCGGCTTGAAGTAGATTGGTCAAAATTGACACTGGCCACAGCACCAGTCAAGTTGCCTTTTTTCTGCTTACCATACCCCACCACAACCACTTCATCCAGCGCATTTTCGCTCGCATCAAGCACCAAAGCCTGCACGTCTTTCCCCGACACCACTTTTGTATTAAAACCGATTAACCGAAATTGAATCTGATCTGAAACCGAACCCGTTAATTTAAAACGGCCTTCTTGATCCGTAACGGTAACAGTTGCATTTTTAAGGTTACGCACTTCCACACCGGACAGTGGCTGCCCTTTGGCGTCCAGCACCTGCCCGACAAGCTGCTGCTGAAATTTAGCTAAACCCGGCGAAGGATTTAGAACATCCGAGATCGGAATCTTTCCATTATTAGGGGAAGAAGGTACATTTGCCAATGCAGCCATCGAAATAAAAGGTAGCCCTACCAACAGGCAACTCCTGTTTATTACATCCCGGATTTTAATCTGCTTTAGTATCATGAATACTCAGGTTAAAGTGGTTAAATAAATGATTTATAAGCTCTTTAGTTTATTGGTATTTTTTAAGAAAAATAATTTTCGACCCCTATGCGATCGCAATTCCTCTTCTTTACTTTATCATAGTGAATACAATAATATATATTTTTTGTATACAATTCAATATTTTTTTCACTTTTTTACAAAAATAGCCCTGCTAACAAGTTCGTGACAAATCTATAATACCACATTTTTGCCCACCAGATTATAAACTAAATCGTATTTACCTTAGGCCAATAAAATATTTTTGTATACAATTTAACTTATTTTTTGTATATTTATTTTTATTCAACTACATTTGACTAACCACATAAATCAAAGGAATAACCGTAGATCCTATATGAAAAAACACACCTATATTTGGCTTGTATCGCTGATCCCGCTGCTTTCTTCCTGTTCTTCCGAGACAGAAAGAGAACGTAAACCCATAAATAACATCCAACTGGAGCACAGCATACTATCGCTAACCAAAGAAGCTACAAAACTCCATGTGCCCTGGGATTTACAATATGACCGGGTCAATAACGCAATTCTGTTTTCTGAAATCGGAGGAAGTATACGAAGACTGGATACAAAAACAAAAGTTGTTACTTTGGTGGACAGCCTGACCGACGTATACCATCAGCGCACCCTGGGACTCTTGGGAATGGCGCTCTATCAGCCGGAACAGCAGCAAGCTTATCTTTACCTTTCTTACACCAGTAAAAAGAACAGCCTCATTTTCTCCAACCTATATCGCTACGATTATAATACGGCCGGCAAGTTGTCAAACCCAAAATTGCTTTTACAGATCCCTGGAAACACCGGACACAACGGCTCCCGAGTTATTGTTTCGACGGACAAAAAAGTGTACTGGGCGACAGGTGATGCCGCAAGTGATACCTTCGCACAAGACAGCACCTCCTTAAATGGCAAGATCTTACGCCTCAATCTCGACGGGAGCATCCCCAAAGACAATCCAATTAAAAACAGCTATGTATATGCCTGGGGATTTCGAAACATGCAAGGACTTACCCATGATGCAAAAGGCTTAATTTACACCTCCGAACATGGCGATGCCATCGAAGATGAAATCAACCTGATCCAACCGCTAAAAAATTATGGCTGGCCACAGATCGAAGGCATGATTGACACGGAAAAGGAAAAAGCTATCGCCAAAAGCTCGCCAAGACAGGAACCTATTAAATCGTGGACTCCAGTCGTTGCACCATCTGGTATGGCCTATTACGGTTCCAACGTTATCCCTGAATGGCAACATAGCTTATTGCTTGCGACGTTAAAAAATCAGTCTCTACGTATCCTAAAATTATCTGCCGATGGGCAGCAGATCGTCGATGAGAAGATCCTATTCAAAGATCAACTTGGCCGGCTAAGATCCGTATTGACCTTACCCAATGGGGACATTTATTTCTGTTCAAGCAACCGGGACTGGAATCCACAAAAGGGGTTTCCAAAACCCGATGACGACGTGATCTACCGACTCCTCATTACCGATAAAGCCGTTGCGCCAATGATTAAGCCCGTTGCAGCCAACGCCGTCAGCTCCCCGACCAAAAGTGGTCAAGCCTTATACGAAGCGTATTGTGCATCTTGTCATAAAGCAGATGGAAAGGGACTTACAAACACCTTCCCCCCATTAGCCAATTCATCTCTTGTCAAAGGCGACCCAACACCTTTATTGCGGGTTATCCTCCACGGACTGAAAGACAAAACAATAGCCAAGGTCAACTACGAGAGCGCAATGCCATCTTTTTCATTCCTGAAAAATGAAGAGGTCATTGAAATTACCAATTATATCCGTACACACTTTGGAAATTCTGCACCTAAAATCAACCAACAGCATTTAACCTCATTACGATAAATCTCATGGAAAACAACCTCGAGCCAAAACCCTCTTTGTTTAAAAATTGGCTATCCATCTTAGGTCCCGGCATCATTACCGCCGCCCTGGTTTTCGGGCCCAGCAAAATGACCATCACATCAAAAATGGGTGCAGATTATGGCTTCGCCCTATTATGGGTTGTCGTCGTCGCGATCTTTTTTATGATGGTTTTCACCAATATGGCGGCACGTATCGGCATTGCGAGAGACGAATCTTTACTTACCTTGATTCGCCAGAAATTTGGTAAAACAACCGCCATCATCATTGGCCTCGGAATCTTCCTTGTCGCAACCTGTTTTCAATCCGGAAATGCCACAGGGGTCTCCATTTCTGTTTCGGAAGCAACGGGGACAAACCCCAAAATATGGATCATCGTTTTTAATGTCATCGGCATTTTACTGTTGTTCTTCAAGTCTTTCTATGCGCTACTGGAAAAACTGATGCTAGCACTTATTATCCTTATGCTATTTGCTTTTTTATCCACAGCCATAATGACAAAGACGTCTGCACAGGACTTTTTCTTAGGTTTTATTCCAAGCCTCCCGCCTTTATCAATGGGTTTAATTATTGCTTTCACAGCGTCTTGCTTTTCGATCGTGGGAGCCTTTTATCAAAGTTATCTTGTGCAGTCAAGAAGAAAACTGTCGTCCAACAAGCAGACTTCGGAACGGCAGATAGTCGGGAGCAGAATCGGCATCATTATACTCGGGATCATGAGTGCTGCCGTGATGGTCTGCGCTGCAAATACCCTTCATCCGCAAGGCATCAGATTAAGTTCTGCCGCTGAGATGGGCCGTGCATTGGAACCGCTTTTGGGAAGCTACGCCTCACACCTCTTTTTTATCGGTCTTTTCGGCGCCTCCTTTTCTTCCTTGATCGGCAATGCTGTATTAGGCGGTTCATTACTGGGCGATACCTTTGGCTTCGGCAACAATCTCAATCACCCCAAAGTGAAACTCTTTATTTCTTTGGTCATGATTTTTGGGTCTGCCATCGCACTGATCTTCGGAAATCTCCCCTTGGAGCTTATTGTTTTTGCCCAAAGCATCACCATTTTTCTTGTTCCCTTTATTGGCATTATCCTCTTTCTGATCGCAAACGACAAAGAAATTATGGGTGCGCTCAGAAACAGCCCACTAACAAGATTATGGGCAATCCTCGGACTTCTCTTACTCGTTTTTCTTGCTTTTAGTAATTTCTATAATTTAATCAAATAATTCAGACATGGACCATAACAATTTAGCGGAATTGGAACAGCAAATACTTGCACCATCATTAGATCTAATTGAAGATATAAAAAAGATACAAGGTGATATCCTTTTCCTAGGTATTGGCGGAAAAATGGGGCCAAGCATGGCAAAACTAGCCATGAGGGCTATTCAAGCTGCAGGAATAGACAAAAAGGTCATTGGTGTTTCGCGTTTTTCAACCAAGGAACTCCAACAGGAACTGGAAGATCTAGGCATAGAGACCATCGCCTGCGACCTGCTGAATGAGGAAGAACTCAAAAAGATTCCGCAGGTTCCGAATGTCATTTACCTCGCAGGACATAAGTTCGGCACCACAGGAAATGAAGATTTCACCTGGGCAATGAACACCTATCTTCCCGGAATGGTAGGTTCTCATTTTCGAGACTCCAACATTGTTGCTTTTTCTTCGGGTAACGTACTGCCCTTTGTGCCGATAAGCAATGGCGGCGTTTCCGAGGAAAGAACTCCTGAGCCTGTCGGTGAATACGCACAATCCTGCTTGGGTAGAGAGCGCATATTCGAGTATTTTTCGAAGAAAAATGGTACACCTACCCTGATCTACAGATTGAATTATGCGGTGGATTTTCGCTATGGTGTCCTCGTAGAAATTGCAAAATCGGTCAAAGGGCAGCTCCCAATAGATTTGACAACCGAAAATGTCAATGTCATCTGGCAGGGAGATGCCAACGAAATTGCCTTAAGATCATTATTGCACTGTCAGTCTCCGGCCAAAATACTGAATGTCACGGGGCCCGAAATCCTTTCTACACGATGGATCGCAGAGCGCTTTGCTGAGCATTTCAACACTAGGCCCATCTTTGTGAATGAGCCCGCCGGAACTGCTTTACTAAACAACGCTTCCGAATGCCATCGTTTATTTGGCTACCCGAAGACAACCATACGGGAAGCGATAGACATTACAGCCAAATGGTTGATCCAAGGTGGCGAACTATGGAACAAAGACACGCACTTTCAAGAACGAAAAGGAAAATTCTAATGAAAACTTTAGACAACAAATTACAACAGTTGCTTTGGGAAGGGACGGTCATTCCGGCGCACCCCCTCGCCCTCAATGAGGACCGCAGCATTGACGAAGCACATCAACGACTCCTGACCCAGTATTACATAGCCAGTGGAGCGGGCGGAATTGCTGTCGCTGTACATTCAACCCAGTTTGAAATCCGGGACCCTGAGATCAATCTTTTTGAAACCGTGTTGAGATGGGCTAGCGAAGAAGTCGATAAAGCTGAGCTCCAACGACCATTTATCAAAATTGCGGGCATCTGCGGCGCCACAGAACAAGCGGTACAGGAGGCAACAACTGCACTTCAATACGGTTATGATATCGGACTTTTGAGTATGGGTGGACTTCAAAGCTGGACTGAAAATGCAATATTAGATCGAGTCCGGGCAATAGCAGCTATTATTCCTGTTTTTGGGTTCTATCTTCAACCCGCCGTTGGTGGCCGTATTTTCTCTTATTCCTTTTGGCAGCAGTTTGCCGAAATCGACAACGTCGTCGCGATCAAGTGCGCCTCCTTCAACCGCTACCAGACATTAGACGTCATGCGTGCTATAGCAAACTCCAGCCGGCGAGATCAAATTGCCATGTACACGGGCAATGATGACAATATTGTCAACGATCTGATGAGCGTGTATAATTTCCCCGTAGCTGGAGAAAACGTCTCCATAGAATTTAAAGGTGGTTTACTAGGTCATTGGGCCGTTTGGACGGCAAAGGCCGTTGAGCTCCTTCGGGAAATAAAATCATACAAACAGAACCCCAATAACCTCCATGCGAGCCATCTCCTAAGCAAAGCGATTGCTGTCACAGACAGTAATGCCGCATTTTTTGACTCAGCAAATGCATTCCATGGCTGTATACCAGGCTTACATGAGGTGCTCCGTAGACAAGGTTTGATGAAAGGTATCTGGTGTCTGAACCCCGACGAAAACCTTTCCATCGGACAGCAAGAAGAAATTGATCGTGTATATAAAGACTACCCTGACTTAAACGACGATGAATTTGTCAAGGAGTTTCTTAAATCTAGATCCCAATAGTCGCTTCCTTTTATAATAATCGGTTCCCTCTCAAAGGTCTCATCACCCGGGCTAGTCATAGCTAACGAGGTGATGGGACCTTCCTTTTTGCTCCAGTTCATATTTTACCAATCAATGACTGACCGGGAGGAATATCGCGCACAACAAAAGGTTTGATTTTTATAACTTTGCGTCATGACAACTTCTGAAAATATAATTGATTTCTATCAACGGGTATTTCGAGAATCCAATTACCCAATAGGCTCCTCGCCCGAACAAATTTCTCATTTTAACGTATTTTCACGTGAGCATTGTCCCTTAAAATCACCGTACAATAGAAAAGATTATTTCAAAATATCCCTTATGATCGGCGAGGGTCAACTGCATTATGGCGATCAATGGATCCCTATTGACCGTCCAGCGCTTGTATTTTCAAGTCCGCTTGTTCCCTACTCTTGGGAAACAGACAATCCCGATCAAAAAGGATGGTTCTGTCTTTTTACACAAAAATTCATTCAGGAGGACAAACATTACAACCACAACATCCTCGAAAGCCATTTTTTCAATCCGAGTGGTAGCCCCGTCTATTTCTTAACGGACGAACAGGTCGATCTTTTCGATCACATTTTTCAGCGCATCAATGCGGAACTGCTATCTGATTTTTCGTTCAAATATGAAATTATCCGGAATCAGTTGCAGTTACTCGTTTTAGAAACATTAAAACTAGCGCCAAATGAGGGAATATCACCTTACCAAAACGCCAATCAGCGTATTTCCCATCTTTTCTTAGAGCTACTGGAACGCCAATTTCCGATTGACACCGAAAATTTGCTTCGTTTTAAAAATGCAACGGATTATGCACAGCAGCTCAATATCCATGTCAATTCGCTAAACAGGGCTTTGAAACAAAATACAGGAAAAACCACACAAGAACTCATCGCACTACGCATCACACAGGAAGCAAAAGCCCTCCTCCAACATAGCAGCTGGAATATCAATGAAATCGCTTATGCCCTGGGTTTTGAGGAACCCGCAAACTTCAGTAATTATTTCAAAAAACATGCGGGCATACCGCCTTTAGCTTTTCGCAACAGGCCTGTTTGATTTTCACAATAATTTGTTTGAATTCTATATCTTTCGAAACAGGCAATGAAGCTACTTTTGTCCACATCATATTTAGCAGGTCAAAGAGAAAAAAGTGGCTGGCTGCATGAACGTCCATAGAGACGCGAAATTTAAAAAATTACAGGATGGAAAAAAACACTAAACCACAGCAATCTTTTATCCCGACGATACTAGCATTTGCACTTGTTCCGATTACGGGACTTGCGACCGATATTTATCTTCCGTCGATGCCACAAATGGCTCAGGAGCTTGGCTTGAATGAAAGCAAAATCCAGCTAACCCTTTCGCTTTTTCTAATCAGCTATGGTGTTGCTCAGTTCTTTACAGGAGCGTTGGTTGACGCTTGGGGAAGATATCGCATCAACCTGATATCACTTTTCCTTTTCATTGTCAGTTTCTGGATTACAGCAAGCACGCAAGATATTTGGGTTATTTACCTGATGCGTATTCTACAGGGCATCTTATCGGCATTCGTGGTCATCTCAAAAAGAGCCTATTTTGTGGATGTCTACGAAGGTGAACAGCGCAAGCACTACCTCAGCATTATGACCATCGTCTGGTCGATCGGTCCGATTGTCGCTCCTTTTATTGGCGGCTACCTTCAGACACAATTTGGTTGGCGTTCTAACTTTATGGTTCTGGCCGTTTACAGTGCTGTACTTTTCATCCTTGAACTGATCTTTTCTGGCGAAACAATCAAACAGAAGAAACCTCTCCATATCAACTACCTGATTGGCGAATTTAAAATGATGCTTAAAAGCAATGATTTTACCTTCGGTATAGTCATGTGCGGTATATCCTACGGTCTTGTCATGTTCTACAACCTCAGCGGTCCCTTTTTTATTGAACACCAGCTGGGCTATAGCGCAATCACAACCGGTTATACCTCGCTAATTATGGGCTTAGCTTGGATGTGTGGTGGTTTTATTGGTAAAGCCCTTATTAAAAGAGCCTTGGTTCCGAAGTTGAGAATCGCCAACTTCATTCAGATCAGCCTGATTGTATGTATGCTCTTGGTTTCACCTTACCTGTCAAATCTCTATACATTGACATTTTTCGCATTTGCTGTACATTGTACAGCAGGATTTATTTTTAACAATTATTTCAGCTACTGTTTAGGGAGGTTTCCATTGTCGGCAGGTATCGCCGGCGGATTGGTTGGCGGAATTACCTACCTGCTGACCTCTTCACTCAGTTACATCACGGTAAGCTTGGTAAACCCTTCTTCGCAGTTTCAGATTGGATTAGGTTATGGCATATTTGCGCTGTTGGGATTGACCACTTTATACGTTATTCATAAGTTGGTCAAAAGCGTATAAGCTATGGGCAGGTTCTTTCAGCGACAGGGCAATATTAACCTGTAGCTGGACAGCTACAAAACTATACTTAAAAGTTGAATTATTTTTAAAATAGTATTAAAAACAACTATATTTGTTGCATCATAATTTAGGTTTATAATTGGTTATTGAAGGTTTTCATTCTCCCCGTTTGAAAACCTTTTTTTTTGACCGAAAAAAAATTCAGTCTGCTGTCCTCGCTGCTGCTGACCAAATCACGAAAACCCTTGCTTATTTTTCTAAATTGCTACTTTCCTTTACACCGAATTTTTCAACATAGGTACGTGGACTCTCCTTATAGAATTTCTTAAATGATTTGCTAAAATACTTTGGATCATTGAACCCGACCTGATAAGCCACCTCGCTGATACTCAAACCTGTATCGTTCACCAAAATATAGGCTGCTTTCTTGAGACGGACCATATTAATAAATTCAACCAGATTCAGTCCCGTTTGCTGCTTAATCTTGCGGTACAAAACAGAGCGGCTCACACCGATGGCTTTTGTAAGATCAAGCACGCCAAAATCTTCGCAGCCCAGATTTTCTTCAACAATCTTCAACACCTGATCCAAGAAACGAGTTCTTTCGGGCAGATCTGTTCCCTGCGCTCCAAGAAGATAATGCTGTACAAATTTTTCCTCCAACCTTTTCCGCGTCTGTAAGATGTTAGAAATTTTCTGAATGAGGTGCGGCATACTGAAGGGCTTGGTAATGTAATCATCTGTACCGATTTCAAATGCCTCTGTGATATAAGGATCAGCTGTGCGGGCTGTCAAAAGAATCACCGGAATATGATTTGAACTGCTATCATTTTTAATCTGCTGCAAAAGTGTGATTCCGTCACAGTTGGGCATCGTTACATCCGAAATGATAATATCGGGCTGTTTTGTTTGCACCAATTCCAGGGCCTCAATACCATCGTTGGCTTCCAAAACAATATATTTTTTTCGTAAATTTTCACATAGAAAACAACGTAGCTCCACATTGTCCTCGGCAACAAGTATGATGGGTTTATCTTCCTCCGCCGCAGGACGCTCAATTGCTGTTTTTGTAGTATCCACATAGGGCATACCGGCATCTGCTGGGTCAGCGCATATCATCCCTGGAGTATCCGTTAAGACCGGTAGCTCTTCGATGACGACAGCGCTCTGGGGCAGGCTGATCCGAAATACCGTATTGTAGTCTGTCGTTTCCTGTACCATATTGCTTTCAACAGTGAGTTTCCCGCCGTGCAACTGGACAATGGAACGGCAAAGTGCCAAACCTATTCCACCGTTGGTAGCCGACAAGCCTTTTGTATTGGCCTGATAAAATTGTTCAAATACAAAAGGAATATCTTTGGGTGGGATTCCACGCCCGGAATCCCAAACGGAAACAAGCAATTTCTCCAACTCACCTTCCACTTCTAGCTCAACCTGTATCTTTATTTTACCCCCCTTATCCGTAAATTTAAACGCATTATAAATCAAATTGACAAGGACTTTTTCAAATTGTTCCGGATCGAAACCTGCAACGTAATTAGGACTTACCTTATTATCCAGAAAAAACTGAATATTATTTTTTTCGGCAATAAAGTGAAAATTCTGGCGAATGTTTTCCAAATACGTAGCAAGATGAACCTTTTGGCAAAACAATTTCATCTTTCCGCCTTCATGTTTTCTGAAATCAAGCAGCTGATTGACCAGATTCATCAACCGATCGGCATTTCTCGTCGCATAACCAAGGTGCTCCTGTGCATACGCTGAAAGCGATCGGTCGCCTTTTAATTGATTTAACGGCCCGATAATTAATGACAATGGCGTACGGAATTCATGGGAGATATTGGTAAAGAAATTCAGTTTTGCTTCATGGAGCTCCTCCTGTTTTTCCGAATCTATTTGCCGAATCAAAAGGTCCTGTTTCAATTTATTCCGGCCGTGGAAAAATCGGATAACCAAAAAACCGGCCGCAGCAAAAAGAAGAAAATAGCCGCTATAGGCCCACCATGTCTTCCAGGGTGCTGGCAGCACTTTAATCTTCAAAACCGTTGCCTTTTCGTTCCATACCCCATCGTTGTTGGCCCCCTTTACCCAAAGCTCGTAGGTACCAGGGTCTAAATTGGTATACGTAGCCACGGGATTGCTCACATAATTCCAGTCTTGATCAAAACCTTTCAGATAATACGCGTATTGATTTTTCTCCGGATGGACATAATTCAACACACTGAATTCGAGACTAAAAACATTTTGATTGTGATCAAGTATCAATTCATCCATCATGGATATATCTTTGGGAATAACAGCATCAATACCTGGGAGAACTGTTTTATTGAATAATTTCAGCTCTGTAAACTGAATGGGGGGAATATAATTATTGACACTTAAACTATCCGGATTAAATAGGGTGAAGCCGGAGAAACTTCCAAAGGCAAGTTTTCCGTCCCGCAACATTGCTGCTGCATTTTGAATATATTCGTTGCCAGGAAGACCATCGGTCTTCGTATAGGTGCGTACATGACCCGATAGGGGGTCGAAACAAGAAATCCCTGTATTTGTACTCAACCACAATTTGTTTTTCAGATCGCTCAACATCGCAAAAACATTGTTGATCGGCAATCCATTTCGTTCATTGAACCTTTTGAACGCTTTCTTCTCCGGAAGATAGCGATTGAGCCCGCCCATATAGGTACCGATCCAAATCTGTCCTTTTCGATCTTCATGGATACTCACAATATCATTTCCGCTAATTGAAAGAGAATCTTTCTTGTCATTTAGAAAGGAAACAAATTTATCGGTACCGGCTAGTTTTAGATTTAACCCATTGGAAGTACCGATCCATAGATTACCTTTTGAATCCTCTAGCAAAGCGCGCACCATATTGGAGCTCAATTGCTTTCCTGCAACATCAAATGTCTGGAAAGATCCCACTTTCTGGTTTTTACGAAGCACCTGTAGTCCGCCACCGAACGTGCCAATCCAAATATCGCCATTGCGATCCTCTAAGATTGCATAGACATTATTGTTTGCCAGGCCATTACTTACATTGGGATCGAAACGAAAATGTTCATAGCCTTGTTGCCCCTTTCGTCTTAAATTCAATCCACCGTCATAGGTACCTACCCATAAGTTCCCTCCCTTATCTAGACAGATGGACTTCACATTGTTATGACTTAGGCCATTCAGGTTATTTTTATCGTGACGTTCACTAAAAAACGAATTCGTACGCCGATTAAAATAATTCAATCCTCCACCCTCAGTTCCGATTACAAGTTCTCCCATTCCATTTTCAACAAAAGCGCTCACCACATTGTAACTTAAGCTATTGCGTTTAGCTTGATGGGTAAAATTCTGAAAATTGGGAATATCCTTGTCATAGATATTGACCCCTCCAAAATAGGTTCCGATCCAAATAGATCCCCTCTTATCCTGAAATATAGGACGAATGGAATTATTGCTTAAGCTATTGGGATTTCCATCGTCTGCCTGAATAAAAAGCAGTTTTCCATTTTGATAAACATATAGGCCATTGAATGTTCCGATCCAAATCTTTCCATCAACTGTTTTTTTTAAGGACCGTACATCTTGACTGGCCAAACCTGTATGATTGCCCGCTTCAGTTAACGAGGATATTTCGCCTGTATGCTCATTGATAATCCGAATCCCATTATATTTCGTGCCTACCCAGAATACACCTGGACTAACCTCCAATACGGCCTGAAACCGTTGATTAACTTTATTATCTACTGATTTCTCTTTGAAGTAAGTCCGTAGAACCTTTAAACTATTTCCATCTTTCGATGCGGCCTGCATGAGTACAATGGCATCATCAGTACAAAACCACAATCGCTTTCTGCGATCCTCATACACGGTTCGAAAATTACGATAGTATTCTTTTCCCTGGCTTCTTTCAACGGTAATCTCATTGAAGACCAATTCCGCTTCGAGATGCCGGCCCTCTTTAATCTTATACAAGCCTATATTTGTCGCAATCCAAATCTTGCCCTTGGAATCCTGAAAAATCTGATGAACGTTGACATCCATTTTTCCACTGCTACTCTCCACAGTAGGTAAGGGTATACGGATGAAATTGTCTGACGCACGATTGTATAAATTCAGTCCTGTCATTGTCCCTATCCAAAGCCGCCTTTTGTTATCTTCCGTAATCGCTTGAATAAAGTTGTGCTCTAAGGAAAGGCTATCTTGTGGATTGCTGCGGTAAATCGTAAACTTTCTGGCGTCGTACTTATTTAAGCCATCACGGGTACCGATCCACATAAAACCCAAATAATCTTGAGCAATAGCGAAAACGCTGCCCTGAGACAAACCTTCATTGACATCCAAGTGTAAAAAACGATAGTTTTTTTCCTGCGCATGCAAAACAGAAATTAACGCTAAAGCACAGCAAAAACAGCGCACAAAAACACGTAGTGGCATCATAAGGTATATAATTGAAATAGATGATAAAAATAATCATTCCATTGAATAAACACGAACAAGAATCACTTTAATCGATCTTTTAATTGTTGCTCATAAAGCGAGCCGATCGACATTATCCGGTTTTGATTTTCCCAATAACCAGCGTTTCTATTTTTCAATCTTCCAGCTACTTTCTCTCCCTTTACGCCTATGGCAAAATTTTGCCCAGAAGTCCAGGGCTGTTGTACTGCAGCACTTTTGACCGTACAATTCCATAAGACTTGTGTCACCCCAGCCCAACCGTGTCCACTCCCCCAATTACCCCGATCCTGCACATTAATTTCACCATCCGTTACGATTTGATCGTATAAGGTTCCAACAGCCCATCGATGATGTGGACCAATATCCGCATGTGTTCGTTCCGCGCTAGAAAGGCTAAAAACGTTCGGACCGAGGGTCCTGGCCCCTGTTACGTAATCATGACGACCTTCCGTCGTATAAAGTTCTTTAAATAAATTAAGCTGACCGTCATTATTGAACGAATACCTCCGCCCGCCTGTAATTTGAGATTTTCCATCCAGACACCGCGACTTCATTACTGTAATCTGTTTGGCAAAAGCACCAAGACTCACCGCCGCATAGCCAAAATAACGCGCGGTGATATTGCGCACCCAACCATTCGTTATTTTATCCATATCAATTGCAATCCAGCCGTGATTTTCGTCCGTATCACTTACAAAATCAGACTCGAACCGTATATTTTCGATCCCAACTTCACTTATACGCCCGTCGAAGGTGTAGGGAATGACGGCCACTTTTGCGTACCTCGGATCAATCGCCATCACCAGGGGATTATCAAAAAATACAGAGTCACCTCGAATGGCTAAAATAGTACGTTCAAAATTTAGCTTGTATTCCCGCGCTGTCCACTGTTTCGTCCCTTCTCTTTTTTCAATCTGGTTCATTCGAAGCGCTTCAATCCAGGCATCGTTCATTTCATACGAGAGGAGGACCTGCTCGCCCACTCTCCATTCCTTCGGACGATCGACCAGAACATAGTTAGCCCCTACAGGTCCATAGCCAGGCTTAACAAACTGTTGTCTAGCCTGGTCCACTGTATAATTACCCGTACCAGAAACTTTCAATAAGCTCCGTTGGTGCTGGCCTGCTGCTTTAAGCAGGGTTTGTCCTTCAGCATCCCCCTCACCTCTCAACACGACACCGCTGGCATGAATTTCCAAACTCCCAGGTATAGTGTACAGGCCTTTTTTTAACAAAACAGCACCTCTATAACCGTTTTTATCAGGTGGTTTTGCTGCTACGGCATCGATAGCCTGCTGTATAATTTGCTGATCATCGCCATTTACGCTGGGTTTTACCGTAACCACGACAGGAACATTGGGCAGCTTTTGATCACCTTGATGATAGCCCACATGGCTAAAGTCGGGGATGACGTTTCCTTGTGCATCCGGAAAATAGATCAATTGTCCCGTAGGATTTTTCCGGACCAGATCCGATTGCACTTTTCCGGACTGCAGCTCTTCTTGTCGATGCAGTGCTTCCAAGAAATAATAATCGGCGTAACTCAAAGGTTTATCCACTTCGGTATTGGAAGGTTTCGATCCCGTACTGTGTAATAATATAAAACCGCGATTTTTATTTGGTGGCGACATGTAATGGTCTATCAAGTTAGCCAATATGGTCTGTGCTTTTGCACGATAATCTTTCCCTTGGTTGCTATACGTGCTTAATTCCAACAGCCCCGATGCAATGACTGTCGCTGCCGACACGTCCCGTGGTTCATTTGGTATATGAGGTGCATCGAAATCCCAATAAGGGATCAAGTCTTTCGGCATATTAGGATGTGTAAACAGCCAATGCGCAACTTTTTCGGCTTGCTGCAGATATTTCGGATCGCCGGTTTCTCTGTAACACATCGTATATCCATAGAGTGCCCAGGCCTCACCCCGCGACCAGGTCGATTCGTCACTTAAGCCCTGATGGGTGTTTTTATGCTGCACAGCTCCTGTTTTCGGGTTGTAGTCTATCACATGATAAGTGCTGTAATCCGGTCTAAAATGATTTTTTAGCGTTGTGTTGGCGTGGCTCACCGCGATCTGATAATAAGTAGAGTCTCCAGTGAGTTTGGTTGCTTCAAACAGCAATTCTAGATTGAGCATGTTATCAATGATAACCGGAAAGTCCCAGCGGTGGCTATTGTGGTCCCACGAACGTATACAACCGACTGTTGGATTGAAGCGGGTTGCCAGCGTTTTGGCTGCCTGTACAAGCACCTCCCGGTACTGTGGATCTGCAGTTAAGCGATAACCATTTCCAACGCTACAGTAGATCTTAAAGCCCATATCATGGGTCTTACCATTAAATTGCTCCGCCTCGATCGACCTTGTTGTTTCCGAAGCGAGATCCTTCCATTGTTGTTTTCCCGACTTTTCGTAGAGAAACCATAGGACGCCAGGAAAAAAACCACTGGTCCAGTCCGCCCTTTTCACAGCAACCAGTTCGTTATCTGTGGAAAGCGTACGTGGCGAAACCAAGGATGAATCCCTTTTTTTCAAGAGCTGCAATTCTTTATAAAGTAGTTGAGCTTGTTGATCTGCAAGGCCCCACGCTTTTTGCAGCTGCCTGGTACTCTGTGCCTCAACGTGTTGAAAAGCGCACAGAATTCCCGTCAAAAATAGTGCTTTGGCAATGGATGGCCTTTTTAAATTTCGAAAGCGCAAAAAGAGGGTATATCTTCGCAAAGACGTCGCATTAACATTCATGTTATCTGTAGGTTTTTAAGGTGAAATGGTTAAGTTATTTTATAAAGAGCCAGGAAAATCAAAGCCATATAATCGGGTTGCGAATGGGCAAATTTCGAACAACCTCTTCTTGTTCAGGTGCATGATCAAGCTTTTTCCAAAGCTGCAGATAGTCTTTATTCTGGTAAGCTTCTGCCGAAAATACGAGTGCCGGATGCGCAATTGGCCACTGATCCCAATACATGACATCTTTCGGATACGGCCATTTTTCTTTATCTGCAATATAAGGGACCATAAAATCAACACCCGTTTTTATTGTCCGCCCATCTGACAATGTATACTGCCAAAGGGAGGTGTTGGTCTTGGACAAAATCTGGCAGATCATGGTCATCGCATCCAGATTAAACAACGCGTATCCATAAGGTTTTGTCCGCTGCAATTCTCTCGGAAAACTGCCATTAGACTCCATTTGATTCGGCAATAACACGTGCGCATAGCGATCTGCACATCTGTTGAGTAATACCGTGTCTTGCACCAAACTCGAAAATGCAGCGACCTGCATCACCCAACAGGTACCATGGTTATTGGCAGCATTCATTTCATCGATTCCATATTGATGCGTTGTAAGCCAGCGTAAATAGGTTGCAAACCAGCGATGTATGGCATCCTTAGCAGCCTGTGGAAAATTGGGGTCGTTTTCAAATATCTTTACGCCCTGTGCAACTTCCATCAGATGAATGGTATCAATAATGCCTATTCCTCGCCCTGTAAAACGCCCTTGTATAGCCTGAGCATAAAGAAGATTCGGATTCATCATCGTTTCTGCATCCACGAACCAAGCCTTTAAATGGCGAAGGGCCTGCTGTACGTATTTTTTATCCGGATTCAAACGATAGGCTGAAGCCAGTGCCCCCACAATTCGGCTGAAGCGGATCATCGCTTTACGATGTTCAACGAAATTGGCCGGACTAGTCATCCCATCCCGTTGAATATAGGGCGCAGCGGGATCTTTGGGATCGGGCCACCAATAATCACCTTCAGAATAAAAATCATGAATACCCCCGGCACTCCGAACTGCCTTATAAGCTGTCACAGTCACTGGCTTCTGCTTCATCGCCCACTTGGACTGCTTTAGGATAACAGGGCGCAGCGTCTGGATGATCTCCTGCTCAAAAACACCTTCCTTCATTTTTGCCCTCAAGAATAAAGGGAAAATTGCGATCCCAAGGAGACAGCCCATGACGCGAACAATTGATGTAAATTTCATTTTTCCTGGATTTTGATTTATAGCGGAACAATACGGTACCGTTTACCTTTTATGGTCTCAAATTGAACTTCAAACGTTTTTGGACCAGCTAAAAGGGGCAGTTTGGAAGAATCCGCTACCGTATACGGAAGTTGTTCCGGTTTATATAATAGCGCATTGTCTGTGACAGCTGCCGGATTTGATTCGACACCGACAACTTTAACGGGTAAAGGTGTACGCAAACGACAAACACCACCAATATTGGACACGATCATTGCTTCGGTCAATACGTTATTTTTCCAGGCAATATCTACGGTAAAGTTTCCCCTGGCCTTAATTCCTTTTATCGTCCCAGCAGACCATTCATCAGGTAGGGCCGGTAACAAGTGGACGGCTCCATCATGACTCTGCAGCAACATTTCAGTCATTCCCGCCGTAGCACCAAAATTCCCATCTATTTGAAAAGGTGGATGTGCATCAAATAGATTCGGATAGGCTCCGCCACCGCTCATCTGCGCACGGTCCAATTTGGGATCAATAAAATTTAAGGCATCCTTGAGGATTTTATAGGCATGATTTCCATCCTGAAGCCTCGCCCACCAATTTGTCTTCCAGGCCATCGACCAGCCGGTACTCACATCGCCCCTTAAAAGCAATGAACGCTTGGAGGCCGCAGCCAAAGCCTTGTTTTCTGCAAGGCTGATCTGATTGCCCGGGTATAATCCAAATAGGTGGGAAATATGCCGATGCTGGTCCTTTGGATCATCCCAATCTTTAAACCATTCCTGCAATTGTCCATATTGCCCCACCTGATAGGGATAAAGCTTCTCCTTCGCTTGTTCTAGTGCTGATTTAAATTCAGGATCAACGTTCAGTATAGCACAGGAGTGAATAACAGCTGTGAAAAGCTCCCGAATGATCGCCATGTCCATGGTAGAGGCCATGGTCAATTGATATTCCTTACCTGCTATTTTAATTGTATTTTCAGGTGAAGTGGACGGATTGGTGACGAGATATTTATTTCCGAGATCCGCAATCAGCCATTGCAACATAAATTGGGCTGCCCCTTTCATCAAGGGGTAGGCCTTCTCCTTCAAGAACGTTTTGTCACCCGTAAAACGGTAGTGTTCCCATAGATGTGTGCTCAACCAGGCTCCTGCCATAGGCCATGCCGACCAGCGCGGCATTCCTTTGGGATCCCAATCGTATCCGCCCGGAGGGGAAGTTTTGGCCCATAGATCGGAATTATGATGAACAACCCAGCCCTTATCGATATTGTAATTTATCGATGCTGTTTTGGCCCCATTGATAGCCAGCTCATCCATAAAATCAAACAAGGGTTGATGACATTCTGCAAGATTGGTATTTTCCGCGAGCCAATAATTCATTTCTGTATTGATATTGGTCGTGTAATTACTTCCCCAGGGCGGCTGCACATGATCATTCCAGATCCCCTGTAAATTAGCTGGTCTCCCTCCTTGTCTGGAACTGGCAATCAACAAGTACCGTCCAAAATGATAATACAGTGTCAGCAGCCCCAAATCGGCCGGTCCTTTGGAAAACTGTATGATACGTTGATCTGTAGGCAATTTATCATGCGCAGAGGTACCAGCCAGCTCAAAGGCTACTCGATTGAATAGTGCTTGATAATCTTTTTGATGATCGGAGAGTATGGTCTGAAAATTCTTTTTGGAGACAGTATGCATGCGGTTTTTTGCGAGCAGCGTGGCATCTTTACCTTCCTGACTCGGCGACTTATCAAAACCGTTAAAGCTTGTCGCTTCCGTCAAAAATAAAATCACCTCATCGGCGCCTATGATCTTAAGCTTATCCCCCTCTTTTTTTACCACACCACCGATATTCTTTACGCTTACCTGCATCGCAAAAGCCATCCCTTTTCCGCCAATACTGTCGTACACAACTTGTTGGGGTTCATAATCCCTATTGGCGACAAAACTTGGTGCTTTACCCTGCAAGGTCAGCTGATTATTCCCTTGCGCTGAAACACTGTATTTTAGCTTACTGGTTAAGGAAAGGTCGAATGTAATTGATTTTTTCTTGTCGGCCTTCAGTCGAACAACCAATGCTTTATCCGGAAAGCTGACAAAACTTTCTCTTAGGTATTGAACACCTTGATAGGAATAACTGACCAGATTGATCGCTCGCTCCAGATCCAGCTCCCGTTTGTAATCTTTTATCTTTTTTTCGTCCTGGTGAAAATCCAACCATAAATCGCCCATAGGTAAATACCGGGCAGAATAAGGTCCTTGCATTTTCTTCCAAAGAACTGCTGCCTCTTCATATTTTCCAGCAAAGATGGCTTGGCGCACCTGGGGTAAAACCTGCGGGCCGTTTGCATTATTGCCCGCATCGGGTTCACCCGACCATAGGGTATTATCATTAATTTGAAACCTATCTTTACTTAGCCCACCAAAGACCATCGCTCCTGTAGTGCCATTGCCTAGCGGTAGTGCCTCCTCCCAGAGCGAGGCCGGTTGATCATACCAAAGCTTGAGCTGCGGCGAATTGCCTTGTGCACGGCATGGCGCAAGCGACCCCATAAGGCCGAGCAGTAAAAAGAAGTTCAAATGATTCGTTGCTTTTAACATCTTGTGTTATTTTTCTATCGTTAACAAGGTACTTTTTGATCCTTCCATCCGGCCTGATACCACAGCGCTTCCCGAAGGCAGTCGAAGCTTAATCAATGCACGACCATTGTAGGCCTGCACTTTTTTCGACCCCGTAGAAGTGCCTTGGTCGACGATCAACTGACCATCGCCGGTCGAACCAAAATAGATCCAATCCTTTGCATCGAGACAGGGGGTATTGGTATTATCCACAATTTGAGCTTGCACAGTGATCATATCGCCTTCCGTGGCAATCTTTTCCACAAGAAGTTTTGCCGGTTTACCCCACTTTTTTGTCTGATACTGCTGTTCAATTTCATCCACGAGAATTTCCCGGCCGTTTTTCGCGACAGCTTTAATCTGATTGCTTCCTTCGTTCAGTTTCACCATCCAGCGCAAACCTGCCGCTGGAAAATCTTGGCTATTTCTTTTCTTTAGTCCTTGACTTTTGCCATTGACAAAAAGCTCAACCTCCTTGGCATTGGAATACACCTTGATCATTTTCGACTCGTCTTTTTCACCCCAACGGACCGGCCAGCTATGGCCATAAATATGCAACATTGGCTTCTCGGTCCAATACGACTGGAATACGTAGTACGATTCTTTTTTGGTAAAATCCCGTTCAACAACACCCTTCTGATTGACATAAGGCACAGGATTGTCTGGCCGGACCGGAGTTGAAAAATCTTTAAATGGCCAGTAGGCTGTTCCCGTGAGCCAAGGCATGGTTTCCTGTTCCTTTAAGTGCCAATCGATGAGATTACAGATGTAGCTTTCACTCCAATCGCCATCTTTAGAAACGCGTGCTGCTCCACCAATGAGCGACGCATCGCCTGCCCGTTCATCTGTTGTACCATCACCTTTGATTTTAGCTAGAGCACGGTCAGGGTCCTCTGCATGTCGTCTTGCATGACTATCCCCGCCCCACTCCACATGAAGGAAATGCTTTACCTTTTTCATTTCTTCCTCGGAGGCTGCTTTATAGTCGGTATAAACGCCTCTATACCAACCCGCCCAAATGGACGGAGAATAAACATCAACAATATCTTTACAGAAATCACAACGTCGTATCGCTGTTTTCCGGCTTGGGTCCAATTGATGAGCTAAGCCATTGAGTTCACTCATATAAGCTCTTATCTTCGCCTGATCAAACTCCGTAAAATCACCGGGCCAATCATTTTCGTTGCCGAGGCCCCAAATAATGACCGATGGATGATTATAATGCTGTTCAATCATATTGGTTAACATCCGTTTTCCCTGAAGCTGATAGACCTCTCCACCCAATCCACCTCTGCACCATGGAATCTCTTCCCAAACCAAAATACCCAGACTATCGCAGGCCTCAAGCACTTTACGACTCTGCTGATAATGTCCCAAGCGTATAAAGTTTACACCCATCTCTTTCATCAGGGTCATCTCCTGTAAGGTCTGATCGTCAGTCATTGCTGCAGCAACTCCGGCATGGTCTTCATGACGATGGGTACCGCGAAGCAAAAGTCTTTTCCCGTTCAGCAGAAAAGGACCTTTTTCTTTAAACGCTACATGTCTAAAGCCAAAGACACTCTCTTCCTTAAATACTTGTCCATTGCTTTTGATTGTCGTAACTAAACGGTATAAAGCCGGTTGATCAGGGCTCCAAAGCTGTGGCTTCTTGACCATGAATTGTCCAAATTCAAGATTTAATGCGCCCTTATTAACCTGTGGTTGCTGGGTTTGCACGATTTTTCCAGCGGGGTCGTAGAGCTGCATTTCGACTTCAAAATTAGTCTGAGCCGAAAATGGCATCAGTCGTCCATGGACGTTGGCTACCCCCTGCCTGCCATCAGCCCCTACTGACGCCTCAACAAATACACGTTCCAAGGCTGTCTGCGGAACATATTTCAGGTTTAGATGTCTGTAAATACCGCCATAGACGTTAAAATCAGACAGATTGGAGGGAATCATTTCTAAATCACGCGAATTATCCACACGAATTGAAAGCGGTATTTTACCCTTAAACTGTTTTTTAAAAGCAGCTGTTTTTTTAAACTTTTCAACCGCATCCGTAATGTCCACAGTCCATTCGTCGTATCCACCAACGTGCTCCCCAACTTTAACGGTATGGATATAAACAGCTGTCTTTTGTCCGGCTCCTTCAAAATGAAGGAGAGTGTGACCATTTAAATAGGGGTTGTCGATCTCCAGCGATTTTCTATACCAACTGGGTCCCTGATAATAATTGATAGCTGGATCAACAGCGTCCAGCGCATTATAACAATGCGGTAGATCAACCTGCTGCCACAATGGAACAGATTCGGGATTACCGACTCCCACCGGCCTTACAGCTTCCCAGATTCCACCCAGATCGCTCTTTAAGAAATCCCAGCCATGATCAATCCGCTTAACTTCCTGAGCGTGGAGCTGAGCAACTCCAAAAGTCAACAACAACGCAACTATTTTATTCAATCTACTTTTCTTCATTATGCTATTTTAGTATCTGCTTTCCATCTTATCGGCCTTACTCGTCCAAAGCTCCAGTTTTCATGTTCTTTGCTCCGGGCCCTTTTTCGCGCTTAAATTTGCCAGCCACTTCGATTTTAATCACTGTAGCAACAGAATCAATGGCCTGCTCAGGCACGGCAATCTGAATACCATTGGCATTCGATTTTACCTTTAACACTTGATTATTGGCTAAAAGGCTCGCTTTTACAACTTTATTTTCAATCGGAAGTTCAACTAGGCCATTTTTTGGCCAGTCAAATACAGAGACATACAAATAAGTCCGCTTTCCATCTTCCTTTAGGGTACACCGCCCCCATTCAAATGGCTGTAAAGGACTACTCTTGGTTGCGTAGATCGCTTCACTATTGACTTTCATCCATTTGCCAATTACAGCCAGACGTTCTATACTCTCCTGGGGGAAGGATCCGTCGGGTTTTGGGCCAACGTTCAACAGGTAATTTCCACCTTTGGAAGCAATATCAACGAGATTGCGGATCAAGGTTTCGGCAGACTTCCATTTATGATCCGATGTGCGGTAGCCCCAAGTACCGTTCATGGTCATACAGGTTTCCCAATGTTTGCCTTCGAGTTCACTCCAATCTGGAATTTTTTGCTCCGGCGTTTTGGTATCGCCGGGGAAATTAGGCCGTTTCAATCGATCATTCGTGATAATATTGGGTTGTAATGCCAATTGGTCCTGAAGCATATTTGCGGCTTCGTCGGTCATATTGGTTGGCGTATCCCACCATAGCACAGCAATATCGCCATAGTTACTCAACAATTCTTTGACCTGAGGTACAGATACATTTTTAATATAGTCACTAAAACTCGCTGTTTCTTGTTTGGGATCCCAATGGCCATGATGTGCTAGCGTGTAGTCATCGATACGGGTTGAATCTGGATTAGGCCAGCCTTCTCGCATTAACTTACGAGCAGCCGACCCACCAGGGTTATTCCAATCCTGCGCCTGTGAGTAATAAAAGCCAAGCTTCAGTCCATATTTTCGGCAGGCATCGGCCAAAGGTTTCAAGACGTCTTTGCCATAGGGCGTAGCGTCCACCATATTCCACTTACTCGCTTTTGTTTCAAAGAGTGCAAAACCATCGTGGTGTTTGGCTGTGATAATCAAATATTTCATGCCCGCATCTTTCGCCATGCGTACCCATTCGTCTGGATTATAGGCGATGGGATTAAATTGTTTCGCCATGGCCTGATATTCATCAACTGGAATTTTTGATCGGTTCATAATCCATTCTGCTCCACCACGTGCCTGTTCGTGTCCCTTATAAACACCGCCGAACTGTGCATATACTCCCCAATGGATAAACATACCAAACCGGGCTTCCTCCCACCATTTCATGCGTACACTATCTGGTAAGCGATTTACTTGCGCATACAATAATCCCGTGCTCATTCCCACGATGAGGATAAGTGCCAGCAACATTTTATATATAGCTTTCATACCTAAATTTTCACAGTTCTTCATTTAGAAACCTGGTGTTTGTTTAAAATTGTCATTACCTAAACTTTTGGCCATATCTACCTCAGATTGAGGGACTGGCCATAAGGTATCTCTTGCCATAAATAACCGTGAAGCGCCATCTGGATCCTTGGTTTTATCCATCACCTCTTTGATTATCCCCCAGCGTTTCAAGTCAAAATAACGTTGACCTTCCAAAGCCAGTTCAATCCGCCGTTCATGACGGATAATATCGCGGAATTCATTTTTTGTCAAGGAACCACTAAACTGTACGAGCGGCATTTTCACATCAGCCCTAGATCTTACCTTATTTAATGCATCCACAGCTGTTTGATCAGGCCCTGCACTTTCATTCTTCGCTTCTGCATACATCAATAAAATATCGGCATAGCGCAAGAATACCCAATCCTGATCGCTTTGTGTCGCGTAACTTGTTGGCCATTTCGATTCGTTGATATACTTTCTCGGTAAAAAACCACCCAACACGCCCTCGGCAACGGGATCAAAAGCGGAAGATGCTGTAGTTCCGCGCCATACACCGCGGTACATAATTGTTGACTTCAACCGTGGATCTCTATTTTCGTAAGGATTTTTAGCATCGTAAACTGTCGATTCTTTAATATCCTTTCCATCGATGGCATAATAAGAATCAACCAGATAACCCAGCGGTTGTATGGTCTTCAGATAAGAATACATCATATCTGCCGGACTATACATATTGGGTGGTAAAAATCGAGCGGAAAACATGATTTCGGGATTATTATTTTGTCCCGGCTTTCGGAACAGATCGCGGTATCCACCCTGATAGATCGAAAACTTGTTTTCATCCATAACAATCTTCGCTGTTGCAGCTGCCTCAGCCCATTTTTTCACCGTCAACAACACCTTTGTTTTGTACCCCAGTGCAGATCCCCGCACAGCATGTCCTTTATACCCTGTATTTGGCAGTTTTTCACTCGCATAATCTAAATCTGCCAAAATCGCTTCGATAATGTTGGTTTTAGGTGTTCTACCGAGCCGAATACTCGCATCGTCCATGCCCAGAGGTTCTAAAGTCAATGGCACATCACCGTACAGATTGGTCAACAAAAAGTAGTAATGGGCGCGGATAAAACGAGCCTCTGCTTTATATCGGTCACGGTCCTGCTGGCTCATGCTTGTAATACGGTCAATATTGGCAATCAATTTATTGCATGCTGCAATGGCCTGATACGAAATCTCATAGCCCTCAGATTGCATGCCACCCGTTGTCGAGGTGATTCCGGATCGCGAAATAATATTGAAGTTATTGGAGGTACTGGACACAAAAGCATCGTCTGAAAGCCCATCCCAAAACATACTTGCTCCACCCCAACCACCACGTGCATTGGATGAAGACGTCGAATTGTATCCTCGGCAAAGAAATTCATAACAGCCCGAGAGTGCCAAATCAGCATCAGTCTGCGTTTTCCAGAAGGTTGACTCCGAAATTTTATCCGTTGGATTTTTATTTAAAAAATCTTTTGTACAGCTACCCAATGCAGCTAAGGCTGCTAAGCTTAAATATAGATATGTTTTTTTTACGCTCTTTTTCATCTGTAATTTTTTTTTAGTTACCACTCGATTAGAATGTGATGCTCGCCCCAAATGCGAATACTTTATTCTGCGGATGAGTCACATAACGTCCTGATGTTGCACCACCGCTTGATGAAACACCACGTTCGGGATCTAAACCAGGGAACTTGGAGAATGTGAGCAGGTTATCCGCCGCAAAATAAATGCGAAGGCCAGAAATACCAGCTTTGGACAAGGTGCTCTGTGGAATAGCATAGCCTACCTGAATATTTTTAAGGCGCAAGAAGGATCCATCTTTTAAAAAGAAAGTCGATGCAGTCCGTACATTATTTGCCGCAGGGGTATTTTCAGCACCCACTATTGGAAGCGATGCATTCGGATTCTCTGGAGTCCAAGCGTTCATCCAGTCGCGAGTGAACGTTCCGCCTTGCCTAAAGGGCACGATTCCCCACTCACTCACAAATATTTTTTGTCCCTGGGAACCAAAGAAAAAGGCTGTAAAATCAAAGTTCTTCCAAACAGCCGTTGCATTAAAGGAGTAATCGAAATCTGGATACGCTCCGGGCACGACAATTCGATCATTATTGTCCACAACTTTATCTCCATTAACGTCAGCAAATTTCAGATAGCCCGGTTGTGCCGGAATCTGTTGCACTGGAGAAGCTGCCACCTCTTCCTTCGAACGGAATATGCCCGTGTTCTCCAAAAGGTAAAAACTACCATAAGGTAAACCTTCCCGGATAATGGTATTGCCCGAGATACGTTCGGCCCCATATTTCATCACCTTGTTGCGATTGGCCTGAATATTTCCATTGAGGGTCAAGGATACCGCTCCAATTTTATCACGGTATTGAAGGCCGAGCTCTATACCTCTGTTACGCAATTCACCATAATTTACGGTCGGTGCAGTCAATCCAATATAAGAAGGGAAAGCTGTAGATGCAGATAAAATATCGGATGTTACTTTGTTATACCAATCGAAAGAAGCGGTCAATTTGTTGTTCCATAAACCGATATCTACACCGAAATCCAAGACTTTGGTACTTTCCCATTTGATCCGGTCATTGGCCATGGCTACCTGACGAGCTCCCTGTTGGAGCGTTTCATCAAAAGGATAAGCAAAAGAGGAATTGTAAACAATCTGATATGGGTAGTTACCAATATTTTGATTACCCAATGTTCCAATGGAGGATCTTAACTTTAGTTCATTAACAACTTCTTTCAATTTCGGACCAAAAAAGTTCTCATCCGAGACTTTCCAACCACCAGATAATGAAGGGAAAAACGCCCATTTTCTATTTTCAGGGAAACGTGAAGAGGCGTCATAACGTGCATTCCCTTCGAGTAGATACTTGCCTTTATAGTCATAGTTTAACCGACCATAATAAGACCTCAATGACCACTCATTGGTGACACCATTATTTGATTGTTGTCCAGCTCCGCCACCATCGAGCTCAAGCAGGTCATTGTTGGGAAATTGCAACCTACTTCCGAACAATTTTTGTGTTTTATTATATTCTGCCTGGGTTCCTGCCAGTACTTTCATGTTATGATTTCCAAAAGACTTATCGTAAGTCAATTGCGTATACCCGACTGGATATACATTGTTGTCGTCTGTTACTTCTAGCCCCTGACCACCTACATCAAGTTGTCTGGCGGGTAGGTCATCCGGTTTGGCGAACCACATGTATTGATTAATCACAGGTTTGTTGGTATAATTTTTTGTAAAACCATACGTCAACCCGCCGCTCGTCTTCCAATCCAGTCCATCCAATATTTTCACATTTAAAAAAATATTGCCTTGCATAAAATAATTGTTCAGTCTTGTAAATGCATTTTCAGCAACTGCAACAGGGTTTTTATTTGGGGATTGAAAAGGATATGCCCTAGACGAATAACGACCACTACCATCTGGTAATACAGGTCCATAAAGTGGTGATTGACTAATGGTAGACAAAAACTGATCCTCACTACCATTTCTAGGATATTTCCGATCCCCATAATTCAAGGTGATACTTGAACCAAAACTTATCCGATCATTTATTTTAGAGCCTAGGTTAAGCTGTAGATTATACTTTTTAAAAGAAGTCCCGATCATAATATCAGGCTGATTGACGTAGCCCAATATAACGTTGTAATTTGTTCCTCCGGCACCACCGCTTAAGCTTAAATTGTGCGTTTGCACCGGGACAGTTCTAAAGACAGCATCTAACCAGTTAAAATCGGGATATAATCTTTTATCTGTTGCATTTTTGTAGGCATCAATCATCTCCTGGCTAAAGGAAGCATTTGGATTTGTGACACCCGAGTTTTTATTTGCCTGATTATACAAGGTCATGTAATCAACGGAATTATATACGAGGTCTGGAAGAGCTGAGGCCTTGGTAATTCCGACATTATAATCGTAGCTCAGTTGTGTTTTTCCAGCTTTACCCTGTTTTGTCGTCACAAGAATGACTCCATTTGCTGCTCTTGCCCCATAGATAGCAGCTGAAGCGGCATCTTTCAATACGGTGATATTCTCGATTGCTTGGGGATTCAAATTTTCCAAACTACCGGGGATACCATCTACGATAACCAGTGGAGCAGAAGAGGCGCCGTAGGAACCCAATCCCCGTACCTGGAGATTCACATTTTCATTCCCCGCTTCTCCCGATCCTTGGGTAACACGAAGTCCGGGCATGCGACCTTGAAGTAACTGCGTTGGATTTGTAGCGATACGTTTGTTAAGCACCTTTCCATCGACAGCAGCAACAGCACCCGTTAGATTACTTTTTTTCTGGGTACCATAGCCTACTACAACCACTTCGTCAATCAGGCTACTGGACTCCTGCAGTACAAGATTAATGTGATCTTTCTTATCGACCTGGACTTCGGTTTTCTCTTTGCCTACCAGCGAAAATATCAGGACATCAATATCTCGCGCAAGAATCTGATAATTGCCGGCCCCATCGGTTACAGTGCCGTTTTTCACCCCCTTTATTTGTACGGTAACCCCCGCAAGAGGCTCGCCTGTTGAGGAGCTTACTTTTCCGGATATCTTTATTTGCGACTGGGCAAGCACCGCCGGTGCAGACATGCTCATCAACGAAAATAAAAGCAACCCCTTACCTACCGTTTTGGTCATCGGTGTTATCATAGTTGTTTTGGTTTATTTGGTTATTTAACGAAGTAAATGAACTCAAATATCAAAAATCGTTTACAGCAAAAGGAGTATTTTTTGTTCAAATTAGTGGAATAAATGGCTTCATTCCTGATTTTCAACACAATTAAATGGTTTTTAAAAAAAAAGAAAAATACCCCCCCCTTGGCAGCTGCTAATTTTTCTTCCAACAATCGATCGGTTGATCTTCAAAATAAGCTAGCGATCTGCCAGAGCATCCTACAACGCTAGAGATTATCAATTTTGCAATAAAATCGATATATTGCCCACAAATCAATTTAAAGTGAGGGAGTCGATGACAACAAAAAAATATAGGAACGTCTATATCTTTTGGTTTTGCAGCATGTTATTTTTTTTACTGCCCGAGGGTTACTGTCAAACAATCATACCCACAGGTACGCCTTTTGTCAAACAATACAAAAAAGACCAATACAAGGCTGGAAATCAAAACTGGTCTTTGGCAGTCGACAAAGATGGTCGTATTTATAGTGCCAATACCGAAGGTCTATTGCAGTTCGACGGACAATATTGGCGCATCTTTCCGCTTCCTAATCATTCCACGGTACGAAGTGTCGCAATCGGTAAAGATGGCAAGATTTACACCGGTGGAAGAGGTGAATTTGGCTATTGGACTTCCAAACCCTTTGGAAACTTGACTTATCAAAGTCTCTCTAAGCTGGTACAGGACAAAACCTACTTTCCAAACGAGGAAATCTGGAAAATCATTGTTGAAGACCAACGGGTATTTTTTCATACATTTTCGAAATCCTATATCTGGGAAAACAATCGTATACGGCAATTAACGGCTAAAGGTGAGCCTTTTTTATTTCCGCATCAGCTCAACAATAAATTATTTTTTGAACAACTACCAAGTGGTCTGCATGAATTTAAACAGGATAAATTAATTCCTGTAAAAGGAAAAGATGTCTTGAAAGACAAAAATGTACTTGCCATCTTACCTTACGACGCAACGACTTCGCTTATTGCGACCTCGCGAAACGGCCTCTACCTGATGAAAGCCGATGGAACAATCCTACCCTGGGCTGCTCCGGCAAATCAGCTCTTAAGCCAGTCACAAATAAACAATGGCTTATACCTCTACGATGGACAATATGCTTTTGGCACCATCCAAAACGGTGTTATTATCATCAATAAAAATGGGCAGGTCATTCAACATATCAATAAAAACAATGGTCTCCAAAACAATACTGTACTCAGCATTGTCAAGGACAATCAGAAGAATATCTGGGTGGGACTTGATAATGGCATTGACCGTATTGAAATCAATTCCCCATTATCATTCTACACTGATTTTGTCGGAAAAATAGGTACCGTTTATACATCGATCATCTATCAGGGAAAAATCTATCTTGGAACTAATAAGGGCTTATTTTCAAGTGAATGGAAGGGATTGACCAATTACAATTCATTAAATTTCTCTCAGATTCCAAATTCAAATGGTCAGGTTTGGACATTAGCACAATTTGGTGATGAGTTGATCTGTGGACATAATGACGGAACCTTCAAATTAGATAACGGGAAGCTTGAAAAGATCTCTCAGATTACCGGAGGATGGGTTTTCAAACCTATTTTTGGAACAAAAAATATTCTTCAGGGGAACTATACAGGCTTATCGAAATTCACGTTCGATGGTATACACCTAGCGTTCGTTCAGCAGTTCACAGGCGTTAAAGAACCGGTTCGATTCTTGGCGCAAAAAGATAACCATGCCTTTTGGATTGGCGATTGGGGACAGATACAACTACTCGGACTTGATGCGAATTTCCAGCAGGCAAAGATTTTATTTTCCTCCAAACAGGATAGTATCGCTTCAAAGAGGCAATTTACGGGGATTTATACCTTAGAAAATAATCTTGTATTTGCTACAGACAGCGGATTTCTCCAATTCGACAATATTGTAAAAAAATTCAGCTATGCCAATGAATTAAACACAGCGTTAGGCAGCTATAAAAATTCAAATAAGGTCATACCGATCAATACAAACAGCTACTGGTTTATTCAGAAGACTAAAATTGCTAAAGTAGATTTTGACAGTAAGGGCGAACTGCATATTGACTCCAATCTGCTCAGTCCCTTACAGGATCGAATGATGAATAACTATGAAAACATTCTTCCGATTGAAAACCAATACTATCTCATTGGTTTAGATGATGGATTTGCGATCTACCGTCATGCCGATAAATCACAAAAATACAGGTTGCCACTTCCGCAAATAGCGCAACTTGTCAACTTGACAACAGGCCAGGCTATTATCCCAGATTCAGCGTTTAAACTATCATCATCGGACAATAATCTTAGAATTAGCTTTTCAAGTCCATATTATTCGACTTCGCCACTTCAATACCAATATTATCTCGAAGGTTACTCAGACAATTGGTCCGAATGGAGTGAAACTGCCTATCAAGATTTCACAAATCTACCTTATGGAGAGTTTCAAATTAAAATCAGGGCGAAGGACAATATGGGGTCAGTTTCGGAAGTCCAGACATTTTCATTTACCATTCGGCATCCATGGTTTCTTTCTTGGTGGGCGAAGTTATTTTATACACTCGTCCTGATAACGCTCATCTATTTAGCTTACAGGTTTAATCTTCAACGGGAGCGCAAGCGTCAGTTTCAAATACGGCGAAAATGGCTAGAAGAGAAAAAGATTGCCTTGGAACGCGAAACAGAGCAAAAAGAAAAGGACTGGATTAAACTTAAAAACCAGCAATTAGAAGATCAGCTTCAATTAAAAAATAAAGAACTTGCCAATGCGGCACTCAATATCGTTTACAAAAATGAGATGTTGAACAATTTACACGCCGAGCTCAAACAGCTTAAAGATGCTGATGGCAACAAGCTGAGTTCGGATGAATTGAAAAAGATAAACAAGCTTATCGATGATGCCCATAACGACGATCGTGACTGGCATATTTTTGAAAGAAGCTTTAACGAATCACATGAGAATTTTTTCAAGAAATTGAAACAAGAGTTTCCTGATCTCGTCCCCAATGATCTGAAACTATGTGCCTATTTAAGGCTCAATATGTCGAGTAAGGAAATTGCCTCATTACTCAACATTAGTACACGCGGTGTCGAGATTAGACGCTATCGACTACGCAAAAAGTTAGGCATTCCAACAGACAAAAACCTTTCTGAATTCCTGATGGAACGTTAAATTTTCATCACAGACACTACATCATTACCACACACGAGCTTTAGTGTATAAAACACACTAAAGCTCGTGTTATTTCAGTAAAAACAACAACACAAAATACTGATTATCAAAAATATAAAACACAATAAAAGGTAGCCTGAGCAAGCCGAAATTTCATGTAGTAGTGATGTGAATATGTTAAATTTTGGCAAAGTTGTACTACATCAACATATTTGCTTCAGGGAAATAACCAACGTATTTTAAACAAACACCAAAAATTAACGATATGAGGAATCTATCCGCATTATTTTTGACATCCATGGTCGTATCGGTTGCCTATGGACAAACTTCGGTACAAGGAGTGGTCAAAGATGGCACAAGCATGATATCCATGCCTGGCGTCACCATTAGTATCAAAGGGAAAGCAGTATCTACAAAAACCGACGCAACGGGGAAATTTCAAATCAATGCCTCTCCTACCGACTCACTGGTCTTTAACTTTCTGGGTTATCGCACACAAACGGTATACATTGGTAATCAAACGCAACTCAATGTATTCTTAGAAAATCAAAATCAAGCATTGGAAGAGGTTGTTGTTATCGGTTATGGTACACAAAAGAAAGCAGATCTGACCGGATCGATCAGCTCCTTGAAATCATCCGATATCACGAAGCAACCTGCCATGTCGGCCATGCAATCCATCCAAGGTAAAGCTGCAGGTATCAATATTATTGCAAATGAAGCTCCGGGGTCATCACCCAATGTCATTATCAGGGGCTTAGGAACTGCATTATCAGGACGGAATCCACTCTATATTGTCGACGGAATTGCACAAACAGATATTAATAATATCAACCCATCCGATATTGAATCTATGGATGTTTTAAAAGATGCATCCTCCGCATCTATTTACGGTCTTCGGGCGGCTAATGGCGTTATTATCGTGACGACGAAGAAAGGTAAAGCCGGAACAACAAACATCAATTATGAAAGCTTTGCGGGTATAAAAAACGTATTGAACCGCGTGAAAATGGCCAACGCTGATCAGTTTAGAATATTTGCAAATGAATACCTCACCTCGACCAATGGGTCTTACCGTTTAGCTGAGAATCAAAAATATAATACAGATTGGTATGACGAATTATTACGTACAGGTTCTGTATTTAATAATGCTGTTAATATTTCTGGTGGAACTGAGAAAGTTGATTACTTCGTATCAGCAAACAATTATACCGAAAATGGTATTCTTGAAGGCTCCAAATTTGTAAGAAATACCATACGCAATAACAACGTATATAAATTTTTAAACAACCGCCTAAAGTTCAGCCAAAATTTAAATCTTACATTAACAAATGCAACACCTAAGCCTTATAGTGCTTTCACCACGGCTTACCGTCAGTCGCCACTTGCGCCCGTTATGTTTGATAATGGCCGTTACGGTTTAGGTCGTGTAAATACAACAACAGGTGTCGCTGGCATTGAGGCCGCACCAGGCCAAGCCATCGGAAATCTAAATTCTATTGGAAATCCAGTGTATGAGGTTTTACGCCAAAATGAAAGAACAAATACGCTACGCTTACAAGGAAGTTTTGAGGGAGAATTTAAGATTACAGATTATCTGAAAATCAATTCGCGTATTGGCGGGAATAAATTTTATTCGAAACAACGGATTTTTAATAATGTAAAAGATCAATGGTTAAATGCTAATACTTTATTGAATGAATCTGATTTCATCAAATTAAAGGAAAACAATCCAAAAGCGCTTGATTATGTAGACAACAGCTTGAAATATGAAAATCTAGAACAATTCCGCTGGTCTATCGAGAATTTCTTAACATTTAACAAGAATTTTGACAAGCATCATATTGAGGCGGTTGTGGGGATGTCGCGAGAGAAATACGACATAAACAGCATGAGTAGCCAAACGGGTTATAATGTACCTGAACAAGAGCAATACTGGAATATCAATCTTGCAAAAGGAACAACCAATTATGGTATTGTTGCGCTGCAAACCTCTTATACCCCAAGAGCATTAGCTTCGTATTTTGGACGTTTGCAGTACAATTACGATAGCAAATATTATTTAACGGCAACATTGCGTAGAGATGGATCAAGTGTTTTCCGTAATACAGGAAAATACTGGGGTACATTCCCATCGGTGGGATTAGGTTGGACGGTAACCAACGAAAGCTTTATGAAAGATGCCAGCTGGATTAATTTATTGAAAGTGCGCGGAAACTGGGGTAAATTAGGTAACCAAGATATCCCGCTAAATGTTTCCACAATTTTAACAAGTCCAGAAAGTTCAAATTACAACTACGTTTTTGGTCCTGAACAGAATATGGTTTATGGAAGCGCATATGGCACTCCAGCCGTAAATCTAACCTGGGAAGTAACCAGAGAAACGGGCGCTGGCGTAGACTTTGCGTTTCTAAACAATCAGCTTTCAGGATCCATTGACTACTATCATAAGCTGAATACCAATACTATTCTTGATGTCACACCGACTTACACCTCTCCATCCGAAAAAAACTTCTATGCGCATGGTGCTAAAGTATTAAACCAAGGTGTGGAAGTGGCCTTAAATTGGAACAAAAGTATAAGTCCGGAGTTCAGTTATACATTCGGTGTTAATTATTCATACAATAAAAATAAAGTAACGGAAGTGGTCCCGGCTTATGACCGTGCTACTGGAGGCAGTTTAAATAATGGGGAGATTACCAAACAGCTTCGCGTTGGACAACCGATCTATGGCTGGTGGATGTTTGAGGCAAATGGTGTCTTTCAAGATGCGGAAGATGTAAAAAATTACCCATCGTTTGGTGCTGCAAAACCTGGCTATCTGAAGTACAAGGATCAAAATGAAGATGGTGTCATCGATTCCCGCGACAAGGTTTTCTTTGGATCATTTTTACCGACTTCAACATATGGTATCAATGTTGGTGTTAATTATAAAGCTATTGATTTTAATGTTTCCGGATATGGTGTCGCAGGCAATAAGGTTTACAATGGTTTAAATAGCGTTCGTTCCAATGCAGGTGAGAACATCGCGTTATCAACTTTTGAAAATCGCTGGACTGGCGCAGGTTCAACCAATGAACATCCCGGTGCAGAAAGAGCATATTGGGCTTCGAGTTATTTCCTCGAATCGGGCGCTTATTTCCGTATCAATAATATCACTGTAGGATACACTTTCAATAACTTATATAGCTCGAGATCTAAATTAAGATTATATGTTACTGCTCAGAATCCATTTATATTTACGAATTATAGTGGTTTCTCTCCTGAACTTGCCGGCGACGGTAGTCCAAATTTAACTTCTGGTATTGAGCTTTCAGCTTATCCAACGACACGTAATTTCTTATTTGGACTTAACATGCAATTTTAATCACCTTAGTTTTGAAGACAATGAAAATTAACAAACTTTATATAGCAATTCTTCTTAGTGGGGGCATTGCATTGCAAGGCTGTAAAGACAACAACTTCTTAGATGTACCTTCTAAAGAATATGTTGAAGCCGAAGACAGTGAAGAAATCTACACACCCGAGCAATTTGTCAATGGTGTATATGGAATGTTTACTGATTGGGATTATTCTTTCTCTTACATCGGTATCACGGACATGCTTTCCGATAATGCGGATAAAGGTAGTTCAGCGACAGATGCCGGTGGTGACAAGTTAAGTTTAGACGAGTTGACTTACACTTCAACAACGGGTTCCTTTCTTTCCATGTGGACACGTTGGTATAAATCCATAGGGCGGGCTACACAAGCTATTGCATACACAGAAAAATTTGGACTGACAGACGAAGCTTATAAAAACAGATTGATTGCCGAAGCTCGTTTTCTGCGTGCATTGAACTATTTCTATCTTGTCCGCGGATGGGGCGATGTTCCTATCCAAGAACGTGATTTAATAAAAAGAGAACCCGCAGCTGAAGTTTACGCCTATATTGAAGCGGATTTACAATTTGCTATCAACAATCTTCCACTCAAATCTGCTTATGCTGCAAAAGATTTAGGTAGAGCGACCAAAGGTGCCGCACAAGGGTTATTGTCGAAAGTCTATTTGTATCAAAGCAAATGGCAACAAGCTGCCGACATGGCGAAAACTGTCATCACATCTGGAGGATATAGTCTCGAACCGGATTACGCAACAATTTGGCGTTTGGCAGGGGAAAATGGTCCCGAATCATTATTTGAATTTCAAGCAAGGGGCACCTCTATCGCACATGGTATCCAACAATATAGTCAAGTACAGGCACCTCGTGGAGGAGCGGTCAACTTAGGCTGGGGTTTTAATATCCCAAGTCAAAATCTATTGGATGCATTCAATGCCGAAAAAGATAATATCCGCCGGGATGCTACAATTATTTTCAGAGGTGAAACCCTCTATGATGGCCGTCTGATTGACAATGGTGTAGAAAACCCAATGTATAATGAAAAAGCGTATTCCTCAGCAAATGGAGGTGCCGCTGACGGTGATAAAAACGTACGTTACCTCCGTCTGGGTGAAATTTATCTTATCCTGGCCGAAGCCGCAAATGAGGTTGGCAATAGCAGTGAAGCGCTGAATGCATTGAATACCGTGCGCACACGTGTAAAATTAGCCAACGTAACAACAACCGACCAAGCGCAGCTCCGTCAATTGATCTGGAAAGAAAGACGTCTTGAATTGGCATTTGAACACGACCGTTGGTTTGATTTGGTGCGTACAAAACAGGCAAAAACAGCCATGGCTGCCAATGGAAAAACTTTCCAGGATAAAATGTTGCTTTTTCCAATTCCGGAGAATCAACGTATCCAAACACCAGAAATGCCTCAAAATACCGGTTGGTAATCATTTACACAAAATAACGTAGTTCAAACGACCATAGGTCGTTTGAACATTTTTTCAAGAATTAAACAACATATCCATGAGAAAACGAATAGCATATCCAGCACTTAGCGGTATAGCTTTGGCGCTTATTCTCAGCAGTTCGTGCCAAAACACTGCTAATAGCAGTCCAGACAGTCCCTCAAAAATTGATTCAACCAGCGGAAGCAAGATCAATGAAGATTCGCTATTGACCACTATTCAGCAACATACATTTCAATATTTTTGGGAGGGTGCCGAACCTACTTCTGGTCTCGCTAGAGAACGCATCCATATGGATGGTGTATACACCCAAAATGATCGTAATGTCGTGACCATAGGTGGTAGTGGCTTCGGACTCATGGGTATGATTGTCGCGATGGAACGTGGTTTTATCAGCCAGGAACAAGGCATTCAAAAGTTGAATCACATCATGGATTATCTAGGCAAAATCGAACGGTTTAAAGGAGCTTGGGCACACTGGTACGATGGAGAACTGGGTACAGCGAAACCGTTCAGTGAAAAAGATAACGGTGGCGACATTGTCGAAACGGCTTTCTTAGCGCAGGGATTAATTGCTATCCGGGAGTATCTAAAAGATAAAGGTGATTCCGCCAAACTGATCGCTCAAAAAGCAGACAAGCTATGGAAAGAAATCAATTGGAATCACTATACAAACGGACAAAATGTTATTTATTGGCATTGGAGCCCTAAATTTAACTTCCAGCAAAATCATCCCGTCAGAGGATATGACGAGTGTCTTATTACCTATATTTTGGCAGCCTCTTCCCCTACTTATCCGATTGCACCCCAGGTGTATCATGAGGGATGGGCAAGATCTGGTGCAATTAAAAGCTCCGCTAAAAAATATGATATTCCACTCGTGCTGAAGCACAATGCCAAAGAAGGTGAAGTGGGCCCGCTCTTCTGGGAACATTACTCCTATCTAGGATTGAGCCCCAAAGGATTAAAAGACCAATATGCAGACTATTGGGAAGCGACAAGCAATCATGTTAAGATCAATTTGGCATACGCCGATCTGAACCCAAAAGGGTACAAAGGCTATGGTTCAACGAAAGGTTGGGGCTGGACGGCCAGCTATTCCATCAACGGTTACGATGCACATCATCCAGACAACGATCCTGGTGTGATCTCCCCTACAGCGGCTTTATCGTCTATGCCCTACGCCCCACATGAAAGCATACAGTTTGCACAATACTTAAACAATCAGCTCGGCAATAAAATCTGGGGTAAATATGGCTACTATGATGCCTACAGTGAAACGGCAAATTGGTATCCACAACGTTATTTAGCCATCGATCAGGGGCCTATTATTGTCATGATCGAAAACTACAGAACCGGAAAAATCTGGGACCTATTTATGCAGGCTCCAGAAATTCAACAAGGACTAAAGAAACTCGGTTTTACCAGTCCTTATTTAAAGTAGTGGCCTATGGAATCATTTTCAATCCGTCACACGTTGAAAATGGTTCCTTCCACGAAAATAACAGGACATCTGATCAAGAAAACTCAGGGATCATCTTGAGCACTTGACATAAACTTACCCTATTGCGCGGAAAGCAAAATCCACGCGCACAAAAAAAATAATACGATGAAAAAAGTAGTAGGTACTTTCCTTCTTGCATTGCTCGCCTGGCATACAAGTCCAGCGCAATCCAATCCGAAAATGGACACATTCATTGCTCAGCTTATGGCTAAGATGACTGTCGAAGAAAAGATTGGACAACTTAATTTGGTAACCGGTGGCGAAGCGACAACTGGAACCACTGTATCCACCGATGTGGATACCAAAATTAGAAACGGCCAAATCGGTGGTATTTTCAGCATGAGCACACCAGCGAAAATTCGCAAAACGCAAGAAATAGCCGTCAAGCAATCCCGCTTAAAAATACCCATCATTTTTGGGATGGATGTCATTCACGGTTATCGTACGGTATTCCCAATTCCCTTAGGTCTTGCTGCTACCTGGGATATGAACTTGATTCAACAATCGGCACGTATTGCCGCCGAAGAAGCTACCGCTGATGGAATTAATTGGGCATTTTCGCCCATGGTCGATATCTCGCGCGATCCACGCTGGGGCCGTATTTCCGAAGGTGCGGGTGAAGATACCTATCTAAGCTCGCGGGTTGCAGAAGCCATCGTCCATGGCTTCCAAGGGGATAACCTGGCAGCACATAACACCATGATGGCCTGTGTCAAACATTTCGCCTTATATGGTGCCGCCGAAGGTGGTCGTGATTACAACAGCACGGATATGAGCCTTCACCGCATGTACAACGAATATCTACCTCCTTATAAAGCAGCGATAGATGCGGGAGCAGGAAGTATCATGACTTCTTTTAACGATATCAATGGTGTCCCTGCCTCGGCAAATAAATGGTTAATGACGGATGTCTTACGTAAGCAATGGGGTTTTAAAGGATTAGTCGTAACTGATTACACTGCTGTAAACGAATTAACAGCACATGGCCTCGGTGACCTCCAACAGGTCTCGGCCTTAAGCCTGAATGCTGGCGTTGATATGGATATGGTCGGTGAAGGGTTTCTGACGACATTAAAAAAATCTTTAGATGCGGGCAAGGTCAAAATAGCAGACATCGATAGGGCCTGCCGGTTTGTTTTGGAAGCCAAGTATAAATTAGGCTTATTTGACGATCCCTACCGCTATTGTGACGAAAAACGGGCAAAAACTGTAATCGGATCGGCTGCCAATCATGCCAAATCCCGGGAAATTGCAGCAAAGTCTTTTGTCTTGCTGAAAAATGAAAACCAAGCACTTCCATTAAAAAAAACAGGTACAATTGCTGTCATTGGTCCATTAGCCAATTCAGGTCCAAATATGCCCGGAACGTGGAGTGTCAGTGCTGAATTGGACAAAACAGCCTCTTTAGTGGAGGGAATGAAAGCCGTGTTGGGTAATCAAGTCAATATCCTCACACACCTGGGCAGCAATCTGTTGGAAGATCCAATTTACCAAAAGCATGCAACCATGTTTGGCCGTACCATAACACGCGATTCCCGAAAAGAAGAGGAGATCATCGCAGACGCTGTAAAAGTTGCTCAACAATCCGATGTGGTCGTGGCTGCCCTTGGTGAATCATCAGAAATGTCGGGTGAAAGCTCCAGTCGCTCCGAATTGGACATCCCGAAAAATCAACAGAACCTATTAAAAGCATTACTGGCAACAGGAAAACCAGTTGTATTGGTGTTATTTACGGGTAGACCACTTACGCTTACTTGGGAAGATGCTCACGTACCAGCCATATTAAATGTGTGGTTTGGCGGAACGGAAACAGGAAAAGCAGTAGCCGATGTCTTATTTGGGGACGTCGTTCCTTCAGGTAAGATTACCGCCACCTTCCCACGCAATGTTGGTCAGATTCCGATCTATTATGCGCATAAAAACACCGGTAGACCCTACGGAAACTCAGGCGATTTTGAAAAATTCAAATCAAATTATCTCGATGTAAGCAATTCCCCACTCTACCCTTTTGGTTATGGATTAAGTTATACGACGTTTACCTATGGTGAAATTCGTCTTGACCGCAACACAATTGACGATAAAGGTACGCTACAAGCAAGTATCGACATCCGCAATACAGGAAACTATGATGCGGAAGAAACCGTGCAGCTCTATATCCAGGATGTTGTTGGTTCTGTCACGCGTCCTGTAAAAGAATTAAAAGGCTTTCAAAAAATATTCCTCAAAAAAGGAGAGCAAAAAACGGTAAACTTTAACATCAAAGTAAATGATCTCAAATTTTTTGACAACAATCTGAATTACGTTGCCGAACCAGGAACTTTCAAAGTCTACATTGGTCCCAACAGCCGTGATGTCAAAGAAAAAGAGTTTGAATTGCTTTAAATCTATTGCATCTCTATAAAAAAACAAGGCGACACTTCGAAAATAAGTGCCGCCTTGTCTATGTTTAACGATGTCTATGTTTAGTCATTGCTATTTCTAGCTACTTCATATTCCCATCAAAGCTTTCAAACAATAAACGCAATTCCGCCGCTTTTTCTGGATATTCCGTTAAAATATTGGTTCTTTCACTCGGATCCCAGGCAATGTTATGTAGTTCTTCAATAGCATCATAGGGTTTACCCGAAATCTGATTCACTCCGCCTGCTATCCGACGATACTTCCAGTCACCTGACCGAACCGCCTCAACATGTCCATAATTCACCAAAAATATTGGTCTGTGTGCTGTTTTTAAATCTTCCGATTTGCCATTCAACAAAGAATCGATCGCTTGGCCATCGATGGATTTCTTCGGCAATGATGCACCGGTCCATTTGGCGATCGTCGGCAACACATCCAAGTTACTAATTGCCTGTCGAAGAACTTTCCCTTCTTGGGCATAACCTTTTCCATAAATAATGAACGGTACACGGACGCCACCTTCTGTTGTTTCGGCTTTCGACCCTTTGAAGACACCTGCAGTACCCACATGCCAGTTCTTTGTAGCGTGATCATCAGACATTCGCGATGGATAAGCTATCCAGGGACCATTATCACTTGAAAAAATTAAAATGGTGTTATCGGCCAGGCCTTTTCGCTCAACCGTTTTCCAGAGCTCCGAAAAATTATGATCCAGCTCCTGCATCACCGCACCCAGAGGGCCTACATTTTGCTGATCTGCAAATCGGTTCTTTTTGTTGGCAAATGCCAAAGGAAGATGCGGAAAATTATGCGCATAGTATAAAAAGAATGGATGATCTTTATCTTGATCTTCGATAAACTTCACTGTTTCTTTGTGATAAAGTGCGCTCAGATCCGAATCGTCGGGTGCCACGACTTCAGGTTTCCGATTCCGGAAGATCTTAATGACAGAGTCGGTCTTTACATAAGGATCGCGGTAATCGTGGCTATACAGCATGCCATAAAAAGAATCGAAGCCTTGCTGATTAGGATGATGGTAAGTTTGTTTATCTCCTAAATGCCATTTTCCGACCAATGCTGTCCGATAGCCTACCTTTTTTAATAATTCGGCAATCGTTTCCTCCTCATCAGGCAAGCCTAAATCTGAGCCTGGACCGATTGGTGCTGGAAGATTATAACGTGAAGCATATCTCCCGGTTAATAAAGAAGCTCTTGAAGGTGTACACGAGGGCGTAGAAACCATAAAGTTTGTTGCTCTCACGCCTTTACTGGCGATCGAATCCAAAAAGGGGGTTGAAATATTCGGACTTCCATAACAGCCAATGTCGCTATATCCGAGATCATCGGTCAAAATTAAGATAATATTAGGCTTTTTTTTCTGGGCATTGGCAAAAGCCACCAGTAAAAATAAAGCCATAGCGGTCATAAATTTAGTGTATCGCATCATAGTTGTATGAGTTAATTGGATTCGTGCCACAAGATAACAATTTTTACCAATTTGGATTCTGTTTTAAATTCGGATTGAGGTTAATTTCCCGTTGTGGAATGGGCCAGAGATAATGCTTTTTCGCATCAAAAACACGGCTTTCAGAGGCTGCTTCAACGACAACTGCCTCTCCGTTATTATTTTGATAGGTGATGCCATACACTTTACCAGGAACAACCTTTTCAGCAGTTTTCCATCGTCTTATATCCGCGAGATGCAACCCCTCAAATGCCAGTTCCACCGTACGCTCGCGACGAACCAACTGGCGAAGTTGCTCCTGATTTGCTTGATTACTTGTTATTGGAAGTTTTACATCCGTTCGTGAATTTCTAATTTGGTTGATGGCATCGTAAACACTGCCATCAATTTCGCCGAGCTCAATTTTTGCTTCCGCATAGGTCAATAATATCTCAGCATAACGTAATAGTATAATATTCAAGCCACTTTTAGAAGGGTTTGCCAAATCCTTTTTATCGATATACTTCTTTATATTGAAACCTGTTGTAGAAGCAATATAGGTGCTCCCCACAGCATCGGCAGTCCCACTATTTGGTGCTGGATGAAAAATTGCTCCATTTGGAAGTGGATCGCCATCCAAAAAAATTGAAAAAGCAAGCCTCGGGTCACGATTTTTATAGGGATTTTTGGGATCATAACCACTATTGGCATCCGTAATCACATCCCCTTTGGATGTGGTATAACTATCGACCAAGGCTTTGGTAGGAACATAGGTACTCTGGCCATTTTGCTGGCTATAGGGGGCCAAGAGGTTAAAGACACTTTGGGTGTATATATTCTCCAGAAATTGCTTATCCAACAACACCTCTTTGTTATTTTCAGCCACATACGTAAACAGATTTGCGTAGGAAGGATAGAGCTCGAATCGTTTGCCATCGATAATCGTTTTTGCGGCCTTTGCTGCTGCAGCAAAACGTCCTGCATATAAATCTGACCGAGCTTTCAGGCCCAATGCTGCCCAACGGGTTATACGCCCGATATCGTTGCTCGTATAGCTATCAGGTAAATTCGCAGCAGCCAGTTCCAATTCGGTATCGATAAAATCATAGATTTCAGATAGCGTCGCTTGTTGTACTTCTCTTCCTTCCTGTAATGTCAATGGTACCTTTACTAGGGGAACCGCACCGAATAAATAGGCCAATTTGATATATTGATAGGCTCTTAACACGCGCGCTTCGCCAATATATCGAGCAATCAGTGTTTCATCTTTGTTGCCCTCGATTTTACCAACATTCGCTAAAAAGTAATTAGCCGCACCGATTCCTTTATAGGCACCGCTCCAGGTGTTATATAAGCGGGAACTTGAAGCATCATAGGTACCAAGTTCAACATAGGCATCCACAGCGAAAGGCTGATTGACATGGGCTATATCCGTCAATGCATCTGAATAGAAGATTTCTGCTCCATCGAGGTCGTTGTAGAGGGCATTTACGGCAAGCTCCGCATCGGCTTGGCTCTTCCAAAATATATTTTCCGACAGGCGGTCGGTAGGTACAGCATCTAACAGATTCTTATCACAGCTAATCAGCATAAGCGAAAACAGTCCGAAACTGAAAATCAGGTTTCTTTTTTGATATAGATAGTTGTAAAATTTCATTCGTTTTCAATTATATATTATTAACAATCACACTACAGCGTCAAATTGACGCCCAGTGTATAAAGGCCGGTTTGCGGATAATATACCGCTCGTCCAGATTCCGCTTCAGGATCCAGGTTCCATTCATTCAATTTTGAAATTGTCCATAAATTCGTCGCGGATAGGTATACCCGAAGTTTGTTGATTGCTGTCTTTCCGATAGCATGTAGTGGCACTGTATATCCAACCTGTATGTTTTTCAACCGCAGGTAAGAACCGTTAACCACTAAACGGTCCGAGGTTGCGACATTACGCAAATCATATTTGACCACGCGCGGAAAGCGTGCATCCGTATGTGTTGGTGTCCAATAATTGTTTGTAAATATTTCGTGTGTAAAGCCTTCCTGATTTCCCATCTCAGCCAATGCTCCTGACAATCGGGTATCGACTTTTGCTGCACCTTGAAAGAGCAGATCAAGATCAAAATTCTTAAAGGTGAAACTCCCATTTATTCCGAAGGTATATTTGGGGAAAGAGTTGCCAATAGCGGCCATATCATTTGCATTGATCACCCCGTCGCCGTTCAAATCCACATATTTCACATCTCCGGGCTTCGTATTTGTAGCATACGTAGCGCCATAAGCTTGAATTTCCTCCGCAGACTGAAAGAGACCATCGGTCTTATATCCCCAAAGTGTGTTGATCGGAAGTCCTTTAGCAATAATATACCTTGGGTCAATATCCGATCCGGCAATGTAGGGTCCAGTACCTTTTAGATCGGTTACTTCATTATGGTTGATACTTAAATTTCCATTCAGCTGGTAAGCAAAAGCCCCAGGCGCACTTGGTCTTTTCTGATAATTTGCGCTGAATTCCCAACCGCGATTCAGTACTGTTCCCGCATTTTGGGGTGAAGGCTTTAATCCCAAAACGGCAGGAATATCCAGATTTAGTAGAATATCGTCAGTTACCTTTTTATAGTAATCCAGGGTAAAAGTCAAGCGATTGTTTAGGAAAGCGGCATCCAAGCCCAAATCATACTGCATCGTAGACTCCCAGCCCAATTGCTGATTGGCATAACTGTCCAGTCGATACCCCTGTACAGATTTACCCCCAAAATCATATCCTGCCGCAATGAGGGCAGAATAATAACTATACAAATCTACCGATTGGTTTCCTGTCTTGCCCCAGGAAGCACGCAATTTGAATTCGTTCAACGAATTTCGAATAGGTTCCCAAAAGTTTTCCTTGGATAAGAGCCATCCTGCTGATGCCGAAGGGAAAAAACCATACTGCTTGTCGCCCGTAAAACGGGATGAACCATCATAACGCCCATTCACTTCGAGCAGATACTTGCCATCCCAATCGTAATTTACCCGACCAAAAAACGAGCGCAAGCCATACTGCACATCATATCCATTATTGTTTTTGGTCGCATCATCAGCTCCTTGTCCGATAGAGGTGATATCATTATTGTAGAATCTTTCGCGATAAGCCGTTAAGTAATTTTGATAATTGTGAATCTGTGAATAGCCAACAAGTGTCTTAATATGATTTGGCCCAGCCGCCAATTGATAGGTCAACAGATTGTTCCATGTATACTCGCTGCTATTATCACGAATTTCGTTTAATGAATTGATCGGAAAACTTTTTACAATACCTGTATTTCGGTCCTTATTGTCAAAAGCGTTCAAAAAGGTTTTGGTATTATTTAGGTTCACTCTTACACCAAATTGGGACGTAAATAACAAATTTCTCCACAATTGAATGTCGGTTTTAACGATGGAGCTTAAGTAGTTTTCATTAACCTTTTTAAAACCACTTTTCTCAATCAACATTAAAGGATTATTGCCTTGCGTACTTAATCCGTAAGTACCATCATCATATTTAGGCACCACCCACATCGAGCCATGGAGAAAGTTATTGATTGGATCACGTCCAGGCTCAGCAGCTTTGCTATATCGGTAGTTTATACTTCCTGTAAAATTAAGCCAAGAGCTTGCTTTATAATCGTTGTTTAGCCTAATATCCGCCAGTTCAGCGCCATAATGATCAATAATACCATCCTGTTTATTATAACGAACCGCCAATCTAGAACGTAGAATGTCATTTCCACCAGCGAATGACAAGGCATGGTCTTGTTGAGGAGCTGTTTTCAACAGTGTATCAAACCATGTATTCGGTAAAGGATATTTTTCGCGATCGGTCGCAGTCCGATAAGCCGTTATTGATTCGTCAGTAAATCGCGCCGGCACCGCCAGCCCCGCGTTACGGTAGGCGTCCTGTTGCAATTGGAGGTAGGATACGGCGTCCATCTGCTTTGGGGTGTTGATTGATTTTTGTAAGGCGTAGTAGCCATTATAATCAATCACAACATGTCCAGATTTTGCACTTTTGGTAGTTACAATAATTACACCGTTGGTCGCACGTGATCCATATATCGCCGTGGAAGCCGCATCCTTCAGGACTGAAATTGAAGCGATATCATTGGGGTTTAACTTTGACCAGGGTTGTTCAATGCCGTCCACAATGACCAAAGCATTATTCTTGCTGAGATCATATCCACTGGTGCTGCTCGAATTGGTATTAAATGTCGTCAATCCTCTAATTCGAATATTGGCAGCCGATTGCCCTGGTTTTCCACCAAGGTCTTGAACAGTTACCCCCGGTAGTAAGCCCTGTAAAGCCTGCTGCGTATTTGAAACTGGCCTTTTCGTCAGTTTATCACCTTCAATACTGGAAATAGAATTGGTCAACGAGATTTTCTTTTGTGTTCCATAACCAACAACGACCACTTCATCGAGATCCTGGGTAACTGGCTCCAATTCAATTTTCGTGGGAGATTCGGAAACTAACAAGGTTTTTTTCTTATAACCAATGCGCGAGAGCGTAATGGAAAATGGTAATTTTTGTCCCGTTACAATTTGAAAAAAACCTTTTTGATCTGTTGTAACAACATGCGTTACAGCTTCGAGTTGAATGGTTACGCCTTCAATAGGCTGCTTACGTTGACTATCATATACATAGCCTGATAAGGAAGCATTGACAATCGGTTTAACATCTGTTTGCGCATATACCTGATGCCCAACGCCAGATAACAATAAACATAGCGACAAGGTAGAATACCGGAGTACCCTAAGATTTTTCATAGATAAAGTATTAATGGTGAATACGAACAAGTGCCAACGCCAATCGAAAACTTGTTTTTATTTTGAAGACATGAGGGGAAGCGAGCGCCTCCCCTGCTGTCAGTTTGAGAAAAGATAAGGGAAATTATCCTATATGACACATTCGCATCTTTCTTACATCAGGGGATTTAGCCTTCAGAGACTTTGCAGTAATACTTACGAAAAATGTGCTTTTACTAATATTGATATGTTCCATAATAATGTGTTAATACGCCACGCTGAAAAGTAATGCATATTTTCAACAGCGATCTGTTATCTTTTCACAAATATAGGAGTAAATTTAATATAATCTACTAATTCTATAGATTTTCTTAAAATAAATATACGAGACCTGCAGAGGGACTATATAAGCAGACTGGTAGCCCTAAAAGGTTACCGATTAAGGATAAGCAATGAACGCTTATTTTAAAGTTTTTAGATAGGTTTTAATCAGCAGGATGCCTTCATCATGCAGTACGGTGGTTCCCTTTTGAGGCATATGCATCTCTCCCAATGTAGACATCCGTCCAATAATCTTCGCTTGTTTCAACCAAATTCCAGTTTCATGCATGGGGCTTTCATAACGAAGATCCAGCATGGTCATGTAGGCTGTCCCTTTCGGATTGTGACAATGGGCACAGTTGATTTCCAAATAAGCTCGCGCACGACTTGCAGTTGATTGCGCAAGGTCATCATAACTCGGTAAATTCGTGAAGCTTTTGAAGGACTTCAGATCGAGAGCCCCCTGTTTGGTCAACTGCACCAGTTGCTGAATGCTGTCACCATCGTGACCGATTATCCGGTTCAGATTTCTGATCTTTGGACCTATCGGAAACAGCTGATTTCCTTGTCGATGGCATGCCATACAATCGTTTCGTGAAGGAATAATATAATTTGTTTGTCGCTCGTCACCTTTGCTGTCCAAAAACGAAACATGCACGGAAGCACTGTCCATCAACAACAAAGCTTCATCTTGGGCTGCATTCCATTGATAGGTTGCTGCATTCCACTGTCCGTCTTTATAAATCAACAGCCGTGTTTCAAGCAATTGCTGTCGTACATCTCCGGCCGCATCTTTTTGCGGATAAAAAAATGTTTTGGCAATTAGGGTACCGTCGGGGAAGCTGGGCAAACCATCATCTGAGGCGATCATTTTTTTTCCCCTGGGAAGAAAGATGACGCGCTTTTTATCGGTATAGTCCGTAAATAAGGTGGAGGCTAATTCATAGGAAATTCCCTGGTCGTTTGGAACAAGATCAGCAATTTTGCCTTTGAATAAATTGTAATCAGATAATTTATCTCGAAACACAATATTATCTTTAGCTATTGTACCCCGCCCCGTATTATTCAATACAATAAAAAATATAGGTATCAATAGAATACCCATCAAAATCAGCACTTTCTTCATTTCCCTAATGCTCTTTTCTACCGTTCAAGTCCGTTTTAAATTCGGGCGAAGATAAGATAAAAAAGAGATTATGCTGATTGATATCTGCTATTGAGGTTCAGATTTTACAATGCGTACAGAAAACAATAAAAGGCCCGTTATTTTATCAAAAAATAAAACGGTTTCATGGATATATACGCAAATAAAAGGTTATATTTAGCTGTCTTTTAACCAAAACTTCGGCTACATGGAAGATATGATTCTCTATAATCGACTTCAGTTCGCATTTACGATTACATTCCATTATTTATTCCCTCAATTGACCATGGGTTTATCCCTCATGATCGTCTATTTCAAATGGAAATTTCTACGGACACAAAACGAAGATTACAACCATGCATCCAAATTTTGGATGAAAATCTTTGCGCTTAACTTCACCATGGGCGTTGTAACAGGTATCCCCATGGAGTTTCAATTTGGTACCAACTGGGCTAAATTTTCTGAACTTACGGGTGGTATTATCGGACAGACCTTAGCCATGGAAGGTATGTTTTCCTTTTTCCTGGAGTCATCATTTCTGGGGATGTTTCTTTTTGGAGAGAAGTTGCTGGGGCATAAGCTCCATTTTTTATCCGGACTCATGGTCTTTATTGGATCTTGGGCCAGTGGTTTCCTAATTATCGCCACACATTCCTGGATGCAGCACCCTGTTGGGTATGAGATTCTTGAAAATGGCAAATTTGTACTGAACAATTTTAGTGCATTATTTAATAATCCATGGTTATGGCCATCTTATTTACATAATCAAGCCGCTTCGTTGGTGACCAGTTCCTTTTTTGTGGCCTCTATTGGAGCTTTCTATCTCCTAAGTGACCGGCATAGTAAGTTTGGAAAGATATTCGTTAAAAGTGGCGTCATCCTCGGCGCCATTTCATCGGTTATGTTGGCATTTCCTACGGGAGACCTTGCCGCCAAAAACGTAGTCAAATATCAGCCCGCAGCCTTTGCTGGCATGGAGGGCATTTTCAAAACGGAGCAAGGCGGATCCGAGATTATCCTGGTCGGCCAACCCGACATGGAAAACAAAAAGCTGGACAATAAAATAGCGGTGCCGAATGTCTTGAGCTTCCTCACCTACCAGCGCTGGGATGCAGAAATCAAAGGATTAAATGAATTTGACCAGTCCTTACATCCAACCAACGTACCCGGACTGTATTACAGCTATCACATCATGGTAGGGCTGGGTACCATATTCATCGGCATTATGGTTCTTGGAGCGCTACTGCTTTGGCGGAACAAATTGTATCAAACCAAATGGTTATTGTGGATCATCATGTTTATGATTCCATTTCCATACATCGCGAATACTGCAGGTTGGTATACAGCTGAATTGGGGCGGCAACCTTGGCTTGTTTATAATCTCATGCGAATGGTAGACGGTGTATCCCCTACCGTATCTTCCGGAAATACATTATTTACCTTTCTCGGCTTTGTCGGTTTATACATTCTTTTGGGCTTGTTATTTCTGATGTTAGTCTTGAAGATCATTAGAAAAGGTCCTGAAACGACAGTTGCATTAACCTAATTAGCTATGGAAATATTCTGGTTTATCGTATTAACTTTTATGCTGGGAATTTATATCGTACTCGATGGGTACGATTTTGGAGCGGGAATTGTCCATCTATTCTTTGCTAAAACCGAACAGGAGAAAAAAGCTGTTACCAACTCAATTGGGCCGTTTTGGGATGCCAATGAAGTCTGGCTCATCGCTTCTGGTGGTGTCCTATTTTTTGCTTTCCCCACACTCTACGCCTCCTCCTTCAGTGGTTTCTACCTTCCCCTAATGCTTGTACTTTGGTTACTTATTTTTAGAGCAATAAGTCTTGAACTCAGAGGTCAGGTTCATCATCGTCTTTGGGAAGCTTTATGGGATAAGGCTTTCGGCCTAGCAAGCCTGTTGCTGGCACTTTTCTTTGGCGCCGCGCTGGGCAATGTCGTTCGCGGAGTAAACCTGGGTATGGTAGAGAATGGTGTATCTACCCAAGAGCCGCACTATTTCTTCTTGGCACTTTGGAACCCGACATTTGACCCATTAGCCCAACATCAAGGCATCATAGACTGGTTCACTATCATATTAGGTTTAGTTGCCGTCGTTACATTAACCATCCACGGCGCAGGCTGGGTCATTCTGAAAACATCCAGTACATTGAACACGAGACTAAAGAACATTGTTTTTAAGCTCAACTTTGTCTTGCTTATTCTCGTCATACTATCGGCCTATGTATGGCATTATGTGAAACCCATCTCCCTTAACAATCTTCAAAATCATTATTGGCTATGGATATTCCCTGTGATAGCTGCCGTTGGATTACTTGGACAATTTTGGATCAAAACCTTTAAAAAAGATGGTATTGGCTTCCTATTTTCATCGCTGTTCATCCTAGGAAGCTTTGCGACGACCGTTGCTTCCATGTTCCCGATAGTATTGCCTTCAACGAATGACGTAAACCCCTCCTTGACGATTCAAAATGCGGCGGCGCATGAATATGGTCTTTCCGTAGGTTTAGGCTGGTTTATGTTTGCCGCAATTCTGGTGATTGCCTATTTTATCATCCAATTTAGGGTCTTCAAAGGTAAGCTAGATGACGTGGGTTACGGCGAACATTAAGAGCGGTCTCTATTCGAGTCCCAACAACTTATGTTTCATTGCCAGCTGTACGAGCTCAATCATATTTTTAACTTTGAATTTAGTCAGGAGATTGCGCCGATGCGTTTCAACCGTAACTGGACTTAAAAACAACTGTTCAGCAATTTGGTTCGTCGTAAGTCCCTTGGAGATCAACGTCAAAATCTCTTTTTCACGCTGTGTAAGCCGAGGTAGACCGCTGATCGTCGAAATTGCACCACGATAAAGTTCTTTTGCCCGATCACAAACGGCCTCTTTCCCATCGAGCCCGAGCTCTACGCAGCGCAGGAATTCTTCGTTGGTAACATCCTTTAAGATATAGCCCTTTCCACCAGCCTGCATAAACTGAAAAATGAGGTTTCCATCGGCTAAATTGCTCAATGCAACAATGGGAATCATCGGAAACAGTTTCCTCACCTGTGTACAGACATCCACCCCATTTGTCTTTAACAGCTGCATATCCATCAGGATGAGATCGGCCCCCGTGACCTTTAAAAATTCAATTAACGCAATCTCTTCCAAAAAGGGGTATACGAGATACCCATCCTGATTATTGAGAAAAGAAGCGACACCTTCCAACAATAAGGGATGATCGTCTAACACTGCAATTATCTTCATGACTCCGCTTATTTAAACCGTTACACCAATTTCGATCTGCGTTCCAGATCCAAGCTTACTCTGAATATCAATTGATCCATTGATCCATTTCACCCTGTTGACCATATTATTTAAACCCAATCCATAATTTAACACAGCAGAATCAAAGCCTTTGCCATTATCCTCAACGAGGATATGGAGTACTTCGTCCGATTTACTTACCTGAACGATAATTGAATCTGCATTTGCATACTTTAGTGCATTTGAAATAGCTTCTTGAACAATTCGATACAGGGCCAACCCCTTTTGAAAGTCCACATTCAATTCAGGCTCGTAGTTCTCAAACTGGATCGAAACGTTACTATTTTTCATCGCCATACACATTTGCTCCAATGCTGCTATCAATCCAAACTGACGCAGCGATTCGGGCATCAGGTTATGGGATATCCGTCTTACTTCACCTAAAATATCGTTCAACTTCTGCGGCACTTCATCTGTCAAGAGCGTACTCTTTGCCACATCGCCAGCAATCTTAAATTTTAAACCTGTCAACATGCCACCTATGCTATCGTGCAGATCTTGGGCAATACGCTGACGCTCCTGCTCCTCTCCTTTTAGCATCGATTCCGAAATTTGCAACTGCTTTTCCTTTTCCATTTTGTCCAATGCGATTTCGTGATTGAACTGTATCTGTGTATTAAGCTTCCGTTGTTTTCGATAGGAAAAAGTAACAAATAGCACAATAAAGAAAAGCAAAACGGCAATACCCAAAACGAGGAAAATCCGAAATTGGTTGCGTTCCTTTTCTGCGCGCAGATTCAGAATCTCTTTTTCTTTTTCTACGGTTTTATATTTTGCTTCCATCTCATTCATTTTCTCCAACAATTGGACCTTCTGAATACTGTCGGATAGCTGATTTGCCTTATTGGACATTTTCAGCGCATCCTGATAATTACCCATCAGCTCATTTACAGCCGCCAGTTGACTGTACACAATTTTACTGTTGTAAAGATCTCGCGTTAATAATCCATTTTTTACGATTTCCTCCAACTGCAGTTTAGCATCAGCATACTTTTTCTGCAGGAGATACACATTAAACTTTCTGAACCGCATCATCTGGAATAATTTCCAATTGTTCATTTTCACCGACCAATCCAACCCGATATCCAGCAGGCGAAGGGCTTCATCAGTCTGTTGCTTTGTGGTAAAATAAAGCGCCTCATTGTAATAGTAATTGGGTAATTGCGAAGAATTTGGATAATCTTTCAAGAGCTGTTTGACTTTATCCAGTAGCACTCTTGCTTCTTTAGATTTCACCTGATAGCAATAATTGCTGACTGTATTGAGATAAGCCACCACAAGTGCTGTACTCGGCGGTTGCTGCTCGAGCTGTTTTATAGCCAATTGATGATATTCATCAGCTTTTGCAAGCTGATTGGACGACATAAAGGTCATGCCGATCATCGTATTTATACTACCTTCCATGATGGGGTCATGTGCTTTGGCATAAGGCAGGCACTTCCCGTTTAGGATATCCAGAAAATCAGCAAATCCTTTTTTAGGAAATCGAATCAAGCCCAGATTATACCAAGCTTTGGCCAAAAGGCCCTGCTGAAAAGGTTTTTGCGCATTTCCAAGGAGGTCTACACATCGTTGGGCTTCAACTCCGGCATTTTTACTATCCAGAAATTGTCCATAATAAAAGCTTTTGTAGAGTGCCCCCATCGCCTGTAAACTCCGGAATGGTTTGGCGAAACGCTCCCCCTCCCGCATATGATCCCAAAATTTGGTCGTATCCCTAAATCGATAGTAATCTGCCAAATAAAAATACTGCATTGCCTTCACACTGTCATCCGAACTCGACAGCAATAACCTTTCCGCATCAGATCGATATCTATTTTCATCCAATGGCAGAAAACTCTGTGCAGTTACAAGATGCACAGTAAAGTATACTATAAAAAAGGCAATTATCTTCGTTAACTCTTTCAACTGAAACATTATTAATTCAATTTCTTAATCATTTAAACAATTAAACTAAATGGGGCCTTTTCAGCCAATGGTTTCATAATATGCAACAAGAAAGTCTGATGGTGGTTCAAGACTTCTCCCTACGTCTAAATTTGCGGTCGATCCGGCTTCGTCAAAGTCGACAGTAGAAAACGTGGGTCGGAAAACCGCATAGTCAATTAGCGGATCCAAAAAACAAAGATATATCTCCGCGATGAATTGCTAAAGATATTCTTCTACTTTTTTGAAATTAATTTTCCATACAGGATTTGGCCAGTCTATTTAAATATAGGCTAAAACATCTTCCGTTGATAAAAAAGCCTCTCGAGCGATCGAGAGGCTTTTTATCAATGATATTCGCTGCTCTTTTTGGTAGCAATATCGATCAGCAAGTCAAGCTTACATTGGTAAGCTGAAGATACCACATGTGGATTATCCGGCTCAAAAAGCATAGATTTCATCATAGGCACACTAAAAGGCAATGTCCAGGCGCGGAGCGACTTCGCGATAGCATCCATTGCATTAATACCCTGTAGAGCGTGTACACCATCGGCCCAACACACCAGTCCGATATGTTTATCCGTCAGATAAGCCGGTTTATTTTTAGCACTGACTTCAAGCCAATCCAAACAATTTTTCATCACACCGGGAATACTTCCATGATAAAGCGGAGACAACCAAAAATGTACATCTGCTTCTAGAAACTGAGTATTCATAATCTTGACGGCATTGGGCACCCGATTGAGACTCAAATCAAATAAGGGTATTCCGCTATCAGCCAGGTTAAAAATCGTATTTTCAATACCTCGTTGGTTTAGTTGGTCGGAAACATAGTGTGACAGTTTTCCCGATGTCGATTCTTGCCTTCTTTCCAAGGCACCATTGAATATTAATGCTTTCATTATACTTTCCCTTTTTTAAAAATAACTTTTGGCATACCAACCTCACCATACATCAAGGTCTGCACAATAGGAATCAAACGTTCCGTCGCCAACATATAAAGTGACGCCGGGATATTCGGACGGGCCCGTATGACAACCTTTTGCTGCTGAAAATGCGATAGATCCATTGCTTGCAAAGCCTGTATCCACAAATCTATTTCCAAAGCCTCTACCGTCTTAAAATCGTAATACGCTGCAACAGGATGAAGTTTTTCCGCCAGGGTCATATAGACCCAAGGCGGGATAATTGCGTCGACAGAACAGTTGATAGCAACCGCCTGATTTCGGAAAGCAGACCAGTCCACCGCGGTCAACGCTTCTCGGAATTCCTTTTCTTTCACGATTGCTTCCCGATACAACAATGTTTTGATGTCAAAACTTTGGATGGCGAGATTGGACTTAAAATCAATCAGATCTAAAGCCAATATACCCGTGTTTTCAACTTTATTTATAAACATATCAAACCAAGCCTGCAATCACGGCATCGTATTTTTGTTCAACAACAGACCAATCCAAAAGCGACCAAAATGCATCTAAATAATCGGCCCTTTTATTCTGATATTTCAAATAATAGGCATGCTCCCAAACATCGACACCCAAAATAGGAAAACCCCTGCCGATCGATTGTGTATCCATCAGCGGATTATCCTGATTGGCTGTTGCGACGACAGCTAAGGCACCGGAATGCTTAACATAAAGCCAGGACCAACCCGAACCGAACTGCCCAAGCCCCGCATTTTTGATATTGGCTTTGAGCTCTTCTAAAGAACCAAAGGCTGCATTTATCTCATCTGCTAACTTCCCTGTAGGTACCGTTTTTGGATTGGGCGATAAGATTTCCCAAAATAACGTATGGTTAAAGTGACCGCCGCCATTATTGCGGACTGCTGGGCTATATGTACTTATGTTTGTGAGTATATCCAATAGCGTGTCAGCTTCGCTTTCCGATCCTTCCAATGCCTTATTTAGATTGTCGACATAAGCTTGATGATGCTTTTGATGATGAATCGTCATGGTCTCGCGATCAAAATAGGGTTCAAGCGCCGCATAGGCATATGATAACTGGGGTAATTGAAATTTGTGCATAGTTTTATTGTTTTTTATGATAAGTCAAAACTAGAGAATCAATTTTAATAAAACAACTAAACGGTTGTTTTATTAAAGTCATAAAACTAAATTCGAAAAGACTAAACCTGTATCTGAAACACTTTTTAGAACAAAAAATAAAAATGCTATCTTTGTTGGTAGTACATAAAACAACTTTTTTATTGTCAAATGCAGAAAAGTCCAGCTGATCGAATATTGATGTTATTAAAAATGCGCCGAGAAGCCACAGCAGCTGTGATTGCAACAGCGTTGGCGATAACAAAAGAAGGCGCCCGTAAACATTTATTGAACCTCGCGAATCAAAACCTGATCGTATCCAATGCCCGTAGCGAAGGTATAGGCCGCCCCTCGACTTATTACAGTCTGTCGCCACAGGGTATGGCAAGATTCCCAGATAGTCATGCCGACATTACAGTACAATTGTTGCAGTCGATCAAACAGGTGCTTGGCGAGAATGCGCTGGATCTACTGATTAGTGACCGGGAGTCTAAGGTATATCAGAAATATACTGAAGCGCTATCAGGTATTGAATCCATCGAAAAAAAACTTGAAATTATAGCCGCAAAAAGAACAGAGGAAGGCTATATGGCTGAATGGAGGAAAGAAGCCGACGATTATCTTCTCATTGAAAATCACTGCCCCATATGTGCCGCAGCGACCGAATGTCAGGGATTTTGCCGGTCAGAACTGAATAATTTCCAGCAACTCATCGGTCCGGCCTATCGCATCTGTAGAACAGAATACATCATCGAAAACGCGCCTCGCTGTACCTATCGCATTTCAAAGGCGAAATAAAACCAATTTCTAAGACATTCCTGCACAAATTACTAATATACCAAAAAGTATTTTTTATATTTGCATTAAAAGAACAGGAATAACATGTCAAAAGCAGAACAGACACGGCAATATATCATTGAAAAAACTGCGCCCATTTTTAATAAGAAAGGCTATTTTGCGACTTCGCTCTCGGACATCACGACAGCGACAGGATTAACAAAAGGAAGTATCTATGGTAATTTCAAGGACAAAGATGACCTGGCTACTCATGTGTATACCTATCAGAGCAAAAAAATCTCCGAAGCCGTTAATCAGCAGATTATACAGCAAAAAACAGCGTTAAAGAAACTCTTGTCTTTTCTAGATTTCTACAAGGAAAATTTCAAAAATATCGCAGCTTCAGGAGGCTGTCCTATGATGAACGCGGCTGTAGAGGCCGATGACTCGCTGTCTTTTCTAACACCTAAAGTCAAACGCTCTTTTGACCTTTGGAAACAGCGGTTAATTCTAATCCTTGAAGAAGGAGTTGCCAGCGGCGAATTTAAACAGCATATTTCTACCGAAAATTATGCCATTACGTTTATGGCTATGGTTGAAGGCGGAATCCTGCTTTCCAAGATTTCCGGCCGAGCAAAAGATCTTGCCATTGTATTGGATAAAATGAAGGATATGGTGGATCGGGAGATCAAGGCGTAATTTTTTTTACAAAAACAAATACCAATTGGTATATTAATAGATTTATATCAAAAAAAAAGAGATGAAAAGAGTAGTAATAACTGGCATGGGAACGATTAACCCGCTGGGAGAAAATATAGACATATTTTGGGACAACATTTTACGGGGCGAGAACCACACAACGCTTATTAGCCGTTTTGATGCCTCGTTGTTTCGAACACAGATTGCAAGTGAAATTAAGCATTTTCAACCCGAAAAATACTTAGATAGAAATGAGATTAAACGAAGTGATCTCTTTACGCAATATGCTTTGTACAGTGCAGCGCAGGCGGTGGAAGATTCGGGACTAGATCTCGATACCATGGATCCATTTGATATCGGTGTAATTTGGGGTGTTGGTCAGGGTGGAATGGAAACTTTCGAAAACGAAGTTGAGGCTTACGTAACGGGAGATTATAAACCGAGATTCAGTCCTTTCTTTGTTCCTAGACTTATTGTGAATATGGCTTCAGGCATGATTTCAATGAAGTATGGCTTAAAAGGAATCAATTACACCACCGTATCAGCTTGTGCCACATCCAATACGGCCTTTATGGACGCCTTTAATTACATTAGGCTCGGCAAAGCCAAAGTCTTCATCAGTGGCGGTTCAGAAGCCCCCATCACCCCGGCTTCAGTTGGCGGCTTTTCTGCCATGAAAGCCATGTCGAGCCGACATGATAGTCCACAGACTGCAAGCAGACCCTTTGACCGTGATCGTGATGGTTTTGTCATGGGAGAAGGTGCCGGAGCACTCATCTTGGAAGAATATGAACATGCCAAGAAAAGAGGCGCAAAAATTTACGCGGAGCTTGTTGGAGCTTCAATGACCGCCGATGCTTACCATATGACCTCGCCCCATCCCGAAGGGATAGCGGCAGCCAAAGCCATGTCATTAGCTTTGGACGAAGCAAAAATCAATGCGAGCCAGCTTGACTATTTAAATCTCCACGCGACTTCAACGCCTGTTGGTGATATTGCCGAACTTAAAGCCGTGCAACGGGCTTTTGGCAACTCAGGCAATCTTTGGGTCAGTTCTACCAAATCAATGACAGGCCACTTACTAGGAGCTGCCGGCGCTATCGAAGCAATCATTGCCATAAAATCCATCAACAATAATGTAATTCCTGCAACAATTAATATTGAAAATATCGATCCCGATATTCCCGAAGGAATTCATATTGTCGTCAATCAGCCCCTGGAAAAAACAGTTCAGACCGCAATGAGCAATGCCTTTGGCTTTGGAGGACACAATTCGAGTATCGTCTTCAAAAAGATTTAATTTTTTTGAAATAAATCTTGACAAAGTGTAATAAACACACTATCTTTGTAGCATCATAATTTAGGTTTATAATTGGTTATTTAAGGTTTTCATTCTCCCCGTTTGAAAACCTTTTTTTTTCGCCTATTTTTTTTCATCAATTGCACGTATAGATCTGCTTTTTGAATCGTTATTCCTGTTTGAAGGTCTTTAGGTTTATTTCCAGGAGTCGAATGGGTATAGAATTAGCATTACATCTGCATATCAACTTATAGCTAATCACAATTTTCAATCAATTTTTAGACAGTGATTCGTCACTCGTTATTCAGTTTCCACTGAGTCATCACTGAACGAGCACTGAACAAGCACTGTCTAAAACTATAATATAATTCCTACTTGATCCACAGTTGATTCGAAAAAAATTAAGACGAAAAAAGACAGGAACCCTTTGGTATTCCTATGCTTGGTTTTGGAGTTGCCCCCGCTAAGTTATCCGCAAAAGGTCTGCAGTGTCTAGAACGGGATCCCCAATTAGTCAGTACGAAAGAGAGGACATTCTAACTGTCTTACACGTACATTGGAATTTAAAATGTGGTAAAATAGCAATTAAAGGATGCTATTTAAGGGCTATAAAAAACAGCGAGGCAACGGAAGTTGCCTCACTGCAAACCTGTTCTTTCATTTTACGAGTTTTAAATCGATAGTTGCCTTGTTGTACTTTAGCGGCAAGCCTAAATCTTGATTTCGGTACTGTATTCTAAATCACAGAGTAAAGCGTTTGTTTATATTGCTGCACATACTCTTTTGGATTGCAGCCTACGATTTGTTTAAAAACCCGATTAAAATTGGTAATGCTATTAAATCCGCAGTTATAGGCAATAAATGAAACACTGTCTAAGTGATCTTCATTTAATTGATTACACACTTCCTTGACTCTTATTCTATTGAGGTAGGTAACAAAAGTTACACCACAATGCTTTTTAAAATATCGACAAAATGCCTGTGGAGTAAGATTTGCATGGTCAGCAACATCTTCCAGCGTAATTTCGTCTTTATAGTGCTCCTTAATATAATTGCAGATGATATTAATGCGATTTGATCCGTGCATCGTATCAAAGGCAACTTCCACCCGTTCGTTACAAAGTGCTTCCGCCTCGCGTGAAATATTTGCCAATGCTCTTAATAAATAGAAAAAGTGCATTAACTTATCCATTTGGTCCGCAGATTTTAATAAACAGACCCGTTCTGCTATTTGGGGAAAATATGAATCGGGAACCTTAAACCCTCTTGAGTTGTTATAAATAAACTGATTCAACGATTCAAATTCCTCCAGGGAAAAAAGCGATTTAAGCTTTCCATTTGGATCGAAAAAAATGGAAACGGAGCGAGATTCATTCGAGAATCCGTCCTGGGAGGCAGACTTAAATACATGGGGTTGATTCGCTCCCAAAAAGAAAATATCATTTTCCTTAAAAGGATGTAAGGTGTCTTCCACAATCAAAACTCCCTTACCTTTTTTTATCCACATTAATTGAGCTTCTTGATGTCGATGAAAATGAGGATAAAAAGTTTCTAATACATCTTCTTGTATTGTCAAGCTTTGTCCTCGCATGGTCGGCACATTAAATTGGAGCGTTTTCATAGGTTTGTTTAGTTTATGTTACTGCTTAGTTAACATAAATATAACAACTCCAAAGCAACAACACTACTTTCGAATAAAACATAAAAATACTATACTAAAATATGTTTAGAATTCGACAATATTTAATAATCCTTTAATTATATCCCAAACAAAATAGAGAATTCGCAACAAAAATAGATGATTAGTAAAAAAATGGGTTAAAATACAATTAGACATTGATAAATTGTGATAATTATTATTCAAGGGAAAGACTGAACTTTATTAAATTTCATTTTTGATTCTTTTTAATATAAAAAAAGCGATTACATTATTTTGTAACAATGACAATCGCCATTGATCCAAGATAGACCTGTTAAATTATTCATTTTGAAGCGCACAAATTTTACGATATTCGTATTGGGCAATAGTCCCTTAGATAGACAATCCTGCTTCGAGCCGAAGTGGAACAATTCATGATTTTAGCAAAAAACATTACGTCCTTTAATTTCTATAACTTATGTTCAAAAAAGAAATATATCTTAATCGCCGAAATAATCTGTTATCAAAGTTCACAACTGGCAAAATTCTTTTGCTAGGTAACATTGAAAATCCGATCAATTTTGAGCACAATACCTATCCATTTCGTCAAGACAGCAGCTTTTTATATTATATCGGTATCAAAAGTCCACGTTTGGCGGCCGTATTGGATACTGAAAAAAACGAGACCATATTATTCGGCGACGAAATGACAATCGACGATATTGTGTGGATGGGTCAACAGCAGACTTTAGCTGAAAAAGCCGACCTGTCAGGTATCAGCAAAATCCTGCCTTTCAATCAACTTTTCGACTATCTTAGCAAAGGAAGGCAGGAGCATATTCACTATCTTCCTCCTTATCAGTCGCATAATAAATTATTAATTGAGCAGCTAACCGGCCGTACTGCAAATCAGCTCACCCCCTCTGTGGCTTTGATTAAAGCAGTCGTCGCACAAAGAAGCATTAAATCGGCAGAAGAAATCCTCGAACTGGAGAAAGCGGTAGATATTGCCGTTGAGATGCATCGTATCGCTATGCGTATGACAAAACCTGATTGTTACGAATATCAAATCAGTAATGCCATGCAGCATTTTGCGCAAGATCAGGGAACGTCCTTCTCCTATCCGCCGATAGTTACAAAACGGGGTGAAATATTACACAATCATATGCAATTTCACCAACTTTATGCAGGTGACCTCCTGCTCAATGATTCGGGCGTCGAGACCGCTATGGGCTATGCTTCAGACTTGACCAGGACCTTTCCCGTAGGAAAACGCTTCACTGCGCTACAAGAGGAAATGTACCAAATCGTCTTACATGCGTTTAAGACGGCAGAACAGCTGCTGACCTCCGGAATCCACTTTAAAGAAATTCATCTAAAAGCTTGTGAAGCGCTTGTCGACGGACTTATACAAACAGGATTTATGAAAGGTAATGCGCAAGATGCCGTCGCGAATCATGCCCATGCGCTTTTCTTTCAGTGTGGACTCGGCCATATGCTCGGTCTTGATGTGCATGATATGGAGGATCTCGGTGAACAATATGTTGGATATACCGAAGCGGAACCGAAAGACACCCAAACTTTTGGCATTAAATCGCTGCGGCTAGGTAAGAAGCTGGAAGCGGGCAATGTGCTAACCATTGAACCCGGCATCTATATTATTCCGGAATTAACGCAGCTTTGGGAGCAACAAAATTTACACAAAGAATTTGTCAACTATGATTTCTTAAATAAACACCTCGATTTTGGTGGGGTTCGTATTGAAGACAATTACCTGATCGAGCAGAATGGTTACCGACGTCTCGGACAATACCTTGAACGTGAAATCCAGGAAATCTATCAGCTCAAAGACAACCCTATTGACTAAATAAACTCATGATAAAACCCTAAAAGTGTCGTTAATCCCATTTAAGGGACAGATACACGTAAACAGATAAACAAATGAACAGAATTAAACAGTTAGTCCTCCTTATTCTTCTACTGGTTTTTTATGCCCCAAATTTACTTGTTGCACAGCGATTGTGGACAGATCAGGGTGACCAGTATTATGAATTTTCCGACAAGGGAATAGAAACGGTAAATCCGATAAATGGAATGCGAACAGTCTTCCTTTCGCAACAATTACTTATTCCGAAAGGCGCAACGGCAGCCTTAAAAGTCGAAAATTTTTCCATCTCCAAAAATAAGGAGCTTATTTTGATCTATACCAATAGCAAAAGAGTATGGCGAGAGAATACGCGCGGTGACTATTGGGTTTACAACAAGAAGACCAATCAATTGCAACAGCTGGGCAAGAAATTCCCGGCCTCACAACTGATGTTTGCGAAGTTCAATCCGCAAGCGGATAAAGTAGCATACGTGAACAAAGCTGACCATAATATCTACCTAGAGGATCTCAACAATGGTAGCATCGTTGCCGTTACCAACGATGGAACAGACCGTTTAATCAATGGCACATTCGACTGGGTGTATGAGGAAGAATTTGGCTGTAAAGATGGTTTCCGTTGGTCTCCAGATGGCACTTCCCTTGCTTATTGGAAACTTGACGCCCGCAACATCCGCAATTTTCTAATGATCAACAATACCGATAGCCTCTACTCCTACACCATTCCCGTAGAGTATCCTAAAGTTGGACAATCACCGAGTGCCTGCTCCATATGGACTTATGAACTTGCAAATAGCAAGAACACACAGATCAATATCCCGGGAGATCCCAACCAGCATTACATCCCACGTATGGAGTGGTGCCTTGATAGCAAACAACTTATTCTGGAGCAGCTCAATAGAAAACAGAATGAGAGCAAGATCTACACTATTGCACTCTCCGATAATAAAGCGCAGAACATACATCAGGAGCAAAGCGACTCGTGGATTGATATCAAAGCACGGTGGAACAACAATGATCCTTCCGGATGGGACTGGGTTCAAGGTGGAAAGGCCTTCATCTGGGTATCCGAAAAAGACGGTTGGCGAAAAATTTACCAGATCGATCTAGCGGGCAATGAAAAACTGATCATGAAAGCCGATTATGATATGATCAACCTTGATTTTTTCGATCCGAAAAATGAAACTATTTATTTTACAGCCTCTCCAAGCAATGCGACACAAAAATACCTCTATAGTGTGTCTACAAAAGGCGGCGTTCCAAAACGACTGACTCCAGCCTCCTATGAGGGAACCTGCGATTATGATATTTCAAAAGACGGTAAAATTGCCATCTTCAACTTTAGCAACCGGACAACATTACAGCACAATGCCGTTATTGAATTACCGACTCACAAAATACGCGTAGACTTTGAACTGAAACGTGAAAAGAAAGTCAGCGACGGCATTGCGGAGTTTTTTAAAGTTAAAACTACCGACGGTATTGAATTAGATGGTTGGATGGTAAAGCCCCTGGATTTTGATCCCAATAAAAAGTATCCTGTTGTCTTTATGGTCTACGGCGAACCCGCATCACAAACTGTCATAGACAATTTTGGAGCAGGTTACAACAGTCTCTATAAGGGAAATATGGCGCAGGACGGTTATATTTATATTTCGTTGGATAATCGCGGAACGCCTGCTCCTAAAGGCAGTTCTTGGCGAAAAAGCATCTACCGCAATATCGGAAAGCTCAATATTCGCGACCAGGCTCTAGCAACGCAAGAAATACTGAAATGGCCGTTTGTCGACAATTCACGCGTGGCCGTTTGGGGCTGGAGCGGTGGCGGATCAAGCACGCTTAATCTGCTTGGGCAATATCCGCAGATCTATAAAACCGGTATTGCCATTGCAGCGGTAGCCAATCAGTTACTTTACGACAATGTATATCAGGAACGCTATATGGGCCTCCCGCAAGAAAATCTGGCAGATTTTGAAAACGGCTCGCCACTGAAATATGCAAAAAATATCAAAGGCAACCTACTCTACATCCATGGAACCGGCGACGACAATGTGCACTATCAAAATGCAGAAGTCCTGATCAATGAGCTGATCAAAAATAACGTGCAGTTCCAGTTGATGTCTTATCCGAACCGCAGCCATTCCATTAGCGAGGGACAGGGCACACATGAGCATTTAAGGACATTATTTACAAACTATCTCAAATTACATTGCCCTCCGGGAGGAAGATAGACTGAATAATTTTTATCAAAAAATGAAAAGAATACTATTATATGCATTGGGTACCTGCGGTCTATTGAGCGCAGGTATACAGCAATCGGCAGCGCAGCTGATGAAAGAAAAAAATGAATTCACCAGAGCGGATTCACTGCGCGGATACCTAACACCACTACGCACCTGCTACGACATCCAATACTATCATCTGGATGTTAAGGTGGATATAGACAATAAATATATTTCAGGTTCAAACCTTTTCCGTTTCAAGGCCACGACTGATTTTAACCGCCTGCAATTTGATCTTTTTGCAAATCTTAAAGTCAATAAAGTCATTTATAAAGGGAAAGAACTTTCCTTTACCAGAGAACACAACGCTGTCTTTGTCGAATTTCCTACTGCGATCAGGAAAGGGACACAGGATGAATTTACCGTGTTTTATGAAGGTCATCCGACAGAGGCGGTTAAAGCTCCATGGGATGGTGGCTTTGACTGGAAAAAAGACAGCAAGGGCAAACCGTGGGTAGCAACCGCATGCCAGGGTATGGGCGCGAGTGTCTGGTGGCCAAACAAAGATCATCAATCCGATGAAGTGGACAGTATGCTCATTTCCATTGCCGTTCCCAAGGAGGTGATGAATGTGTCCAATGGCCGCCTGGTCAAAGTAGAAAAAATGAAGGATGGCTATACCAAGTACCATTGGAAAGTCTCCAATCCGATCAACAACTACAATGTCGCCATCAATATTGGCGATTATGTTCATTTTAAGGAAAAATATAAGGGTGAAAAAGGGCCTTTGGATGTTGATTACTATATCTTGCGCGAAAATGATACAGCAGAAAAGAAAGCCCATCTTCAAAAAAATGCCAATCAGACCTTAGAGGCTTTTGAACATTGGTTTGGTCCATATCCGTTCTATGAAGATGGCTATAAACTCGTTGAAACCTACCATACAGGCATGGAACACCAGAGTGCCATCGCTTATGGAAACCATTACCAAAATGGCTATCGCGGCGGCGATGCGTCGGGAACTGGCTGGGGACATAAATGGGATTTTATTGTGGTCCACGAATCTGGCCACGAATGGTTTGGCAACAATATTACCTCGGCCGATCTGGCCGATATGTGGATCCATGAAAGCTTCACGAATTATTCTGAAGGTTTATTTATCGACTATTTCTATGGCAAAGAAGCCAGCCAGGCTTACGCGCATGGTATCCGAACTGGAATCCAAAATGACAGCCCCATACAGGGTCCCTACCACGTCAATAAAGAAGGATCTGGCGATATGTATCCCAAAGGCGGTGTCATGCTCAACATGATCCGTACAATGATTGACAACGATGAAAAATGGCGAAATATTCTCCGGGGACTAAATAGCAGGTTTTATCATCAGCAAGTCGATTATACTGATATTGTCAACTACGTAAATCAGCAATCCGGTTTAGACCTGTTAAAAGTATTTGAACAGTATGTACAGCATACCGCCATTCCTACACTGGAAATCAAACAAGATCCTTCGGGGAGAGTCTTGGGCCGATGGATCAGTGAAGTCAAAGGCTTCCATATGCCTATACATATTGGGGTAAAAGGTCAAAAAAGAGAACTTATCCAGTTGGATCAACGTTTCAGACCGATTAAAATAGCCGGTTTAACGAAAGATAATATTGATATCGATACGTTCAACTATTATATCGGCGTATTGGTCGAATAAAACGGATTCAAGGTTACAGACATAAAATAAATGCAACGCCCCGGAAAGTAAGTCACTTTCTGGGGCATTGTATTTATTGAACCACTCTTATCGCTTCATAAGTATTCCCAATTGGCCCCTTCATGACTTCGCGAACACCAAAAGCAATGAAAGCAAACTGAAGGTTCCTTCTGTCCAATAAGATCAGGTACTTTCAGAAAAAATAGGCAATAAACCTACATTACTGGATCATTCATTATAGGATCATTAGCCTACTAACGATCAATACTGACTCCATACAGGCGGGTCTACGCCAAGTAGATGTCTAACAAAATAGTCCCTCCTTTTTCGTTCACCATAATCTCCCCCAGAAGAATGTCCCATCCCAGGAACCATAATAAAATCATGGTTCTTACGCGCTTTGATCAAGGCATCAACCAATTGGAAAGTGGATGAAGGATCCACATTATCATCCAGTTCTCCAACAATCAACAAAAGATTTCCTTCCAGCTTAGCGGCATTTTCAATATTGGAGCTGGCCGCATATTCAGGCCCTACAGGCCAGCCCATCCATTGCTCGTTCCACCATATTTTATCCATTCGGTTATCGTGGCAACCACAGGAGGAAACACCAACTTTGTAAAACTCCGGATGGAATAACAGCGCGCCCGTCGAGCTTTGACCGCCAGCCGACGTTCCATAGATCCCTACTCTACCGATATCCATGTATTTGTATTGTTTCGAAGCGGCCCGCATCCAGGCGATCCGATCGGGAAAGCCCGCATCTTTCAGATTTTTCCAACAGATATCATGAAAAGCCTTTGAACGATTTGACGTCCCCATTCCATCGATCTGCACCACGATAAAGCCCAATTCCGCCAATTCATACATCCCACTCGGGTTGCTGTAGAATGATTTGGGCACGAAAGAGCTATGCGGTCCCGCGTAAATATATTCGATGACAGGATAACTTTTTGCAGGATCAAAATTGGTCGGTCGAATAATAATACCCCAGATATCCGTTGCACCATCCCGTCCCTTGGCTTTAAAGACTTCTGGAGCACGCCAGCCTACCGCTTCGAGCAAGCTGCTGTTTGTTTTCTCCAGTTCCATGATAAGACGACCATGGTTGTCGCGCAATACTGAAATTGGCGGCTGATCAACTCGGGAATAGGTATCCACAAACAAGGAATAGTCTTTATTGAAAAAAGCTTGATGATTTGCATTTTCTTCCGTCAGCAGTTTTAAGCCCTTTCCATCTAAACCGATTGAATAATAATGGATCAAATAGGGATCTTCCTCTGCATTCATACCACTGCCTTCAAAAATGACCGTTCGTTTGTCAGCGTCGACATGTACAACTTTCCGAACCACCCAATTTCCCTTTGTGATTTGATTTTTCACTTTTCCGGTAGATCCATCATAAAGATACAGGTGGTTCCATCCGTCACGCTCAGAAGCCCACACAATTTCCTTTCCATCGGCTAGATCCTCCCGATATTTCTTACCGCTATAATCGATAAAGGTCTTATTTTGTTCTCGGATCAAATAACTGGACATACCGCTATTGGCATCCATTTGCATGACACCATAGACCTGATGCCCGCGTTTGTTATACTCGAAGGTAAATGCTCTACTGTCATCTCGCCAGGATAATTCCGAAAGATAAAATTGATTCGGTATAAGCTCCGCATCAAATACCCACAGTTTATCTTTTTCGAGATCATATAAAACGGGTAGTTTTTGCGCTAATTCGTCACCAGGTTTGACATAATCTCGTGTCTGAATCTTTGGCTGTAATTGATCTTTAGGGGAAGATTCAATAAGCGTCAGTTGTCTGATCTCTATTTTTTGTGTTTTTACTGTAGCCAATTTCCGGCTATCCGGTGCCCATTGAATATCATTGCTATAGTAGTTTGACGTATTACCATCAAACGTAATTTGTCGCGCCTGATTTAAGTTTCCCTTCTTTGCTAAGAAAACATTATTGTTGCGGATAAAAGCAACATGTATTTTATCTGGAGATTCAACTTCCCGATAGGTATTTCCTTGTTCACGCTGCCCCCAATATCGCGGATTGCGCTCTTTACTTCCACTTGCAGCGCCCTGGCTCAATTGCGCGGAACGGCGGTTCCAAATCCAAAAGTATCCCGCGATATCGAGCGAAACCTGATCCTGGTCCATCAATTTTATCTGATCATTGGAAATAACACGATTTTCGACTTTTCGTCCCAGCTTTTCATCCACCAAGGAAAATACCTTCGTCAGATCAAACAGCTGTTCTTTTGTTTTTGCCTGGGGATTGACCAAAATGTACTCTTTTCCCTGCGCCGTATTTCGATCATACCAAAACAGATCCCCCCGATCATTCCAATAAAACTGACCCGGCAGATTTTCGATTCTGTTGGTCAATTGTTTTTTTAAGTTTTGTGCACGTGTATAATCTACCAAAGTTCCTTGACCAAACAGAAACTGCGCAGACAACAACAAAACCACTGTACTAAGAAGCTTCATACTTTCTTCGCTTAGGATTAATTAAATAATAGATAGGGATACCCAAGAGTGCAATGATAATTCCTGGCCAGGTATAATTTGGCTTAAAAATAACCATCAAGCCGATAAAGGCTAGCCCCATCAGAATATAAAGAATGGGAAGAAAAGGATATCCAAATGCTTTATAGGGTCTGTTCAAATCTGGACGCGTGATACGGAGGCGAATAATACCTGCAATTGCAAGGACATAAAAGATCACGACCACACAGGTAATCATATCCAATAAGTCACCATATTTTCCGCTCAAACACCATATTGACGCAGCAAGACACTGTATCCAGAGGGCCCAGGCGGGTACCGCATGTGCATTCAGCTTGCCTGCCCTTTTAAAAAACAAACCATCTTTAGCCATGGAATAATACACCCTCGCACCGGCCAGGATAATTCCATTATTGCAACCGAAGGTACTAATCATGATCATAATGGCTATAATCGTGATCCCAAAAGGGCCGAATACTTCTTGTGCCACACTCATCGCTACCCGATCCTTTGGTGCGTTGACCATAGCTTCCAAAGGCAATATGCCCGTATACATTAAATTGGTCAACAGATAGATGACGGTGACCAGCAAAGTCCCTAATGCCAGACTCAATCCGATATTGCGTTGCGGATTCTTAATTTCGCCCGCTACAGCTGAGGATGAGTGCCAAGAATCGCTACTGAAGAGGGCTCCGACCATAGCCGCAGAAAAAGCACCCATTGCTGAAAACCCATCATAAGATGTGTAGGTTCCATCCACATTTAAGCGGCGCATGGACCAAAGCGAAATATTGTCCCAGTTCAAAGCCCAAACTTCATGTTTCAAAGCCAGGAAGCCAAAGAGCAACAAAAGCAACAGGCTCCCAATTTTGATCAATGTAATGGATGTCTGCACACGCTTTCCGCTATTTACACCCCTTGAATTAATGTAGGTTAATACCATAATGACCGCAATGGCCAGCACCTGTGCTGCCGAGACGCGGTAATCTGACCATTCAAGCAGATAGACATCTTCGTCCATAAAGGGGAAAAGGTAGGCAGTGAATTTAGCAAACGCAACGCCGACGGCGGCGATTGTCGCGGTTTGTATCACAGCAAAAAATGTCCAGCCAAATACAAAACTCAATACGGGACCATAAGCCTCCCGAAGATAAATATATTGGCCACCGGCCTTGGGAAACATCGCGCTGAGTTCACCATAACTCAATGCTGCTGTTAAAGTCATAAATCCACAGATTAGCCAGACAACCATCATCCAACCCGCAGAACCGGTATTGCGTGCGATATCTGCAGAAACGATGAAAATTCCAGAACCAATCATACTTCCAACAACAAGCATCGTTGCATCGAGCAATCCCAGCGACTTTTGAAAAGTTTGTTTTGACTCACTCATAAACACCTAGTTGTTAAAATGATAGAATTTCCAATTTGTCTCATGGTCTGGTTTTAATTGCTCGCCTTTGATAATCGCTCTTAGCATTTCCATGGGCAGGTAATTTTCTTTAATCACACGATCATGAAAATCAGCAAATGACATTTTACCCTGATCAACCACCTCCTCTTTGATCCGCATCAGTTGTAATCCGCCGACCAGATAAGCCAACTGGTATAAGGGATCATATGAACCTTCAAAAGACCTCTTTACTTCACCATGGGCATTAGCAGACTCAAATCCCACCCTGTTTACCAAGTAATCTATGCATTGCTGCGGCGTCCATTCACCCAAATGAAATTTAATACTAAAGGTTATTCGCGCACAGCGGTGCATACGCCAAAATAACATTCCTATACGCTCTTCGGGAGTTTTGGCAAATCCTTTACTATACAATAATAATTCCCAATAAAGTGTCCATCCTTCTGTCCAAAAGGGTGTATTAAACGCTTCCTCGCGATAAGGCTTGTAGCGCCTATTCATAAAATATTGCAAATGATGACCGGGGATCAATTCATGCTGCACAGTACCGCGGGAGAAATAAGGATTATTACCACGCATACTCATCAATTTTGCCTGTTGATCCATCGTGTTGGTTGGATATGATATACTAATTTCCCGACCACCCGTAAAAAAAGGGTTGACACGCTGACGTTCTGGGGTCATCATGATCATTCCCCAAGTTTCATCTGCCAGTTCAGGAATATCCATGAGTTTATTTTTTTGAATAAACTGCTGTGCATCGTTATACAATTTCAGGATGAGTTCCGGCTGTTTCCCAATGGGAACGTAGGAGTTTTTAACCTGCTCCTGTGCTGCCCGCCAGTCGTCTCCAAACCCCATTTCACGACTCGCTTTCAATAACTCTGCTTCACACCATTTAAACTCTTGATCAGCCAATTTTAGCAGATCGGCAGCTGTATAACTGATCATTTCAGCTTTGAGTCTTCGGTTTATTTCTTTTTCGCCAATCGGCACACCCGCAATCTGGCTACCATCATCAAAAACTTTCCGGTCGCTTTTTGCGGCTAATTTCTCCTTATAATCCGACAATTTACTTTTCACCTGTTGAAATATGGCGGGTACCCACCAGGTAAATTCAGGGTCGTATCCATTATAGAAATCGAAGGTGCTTGTTATCCTTAAATCCAAAGAATTTAATAGGCCAACCAAAAAGTTCACATCTGCATCAGGAATATTGGTCTTTTCTTGCAAAGCGGTTATCGATCGATCGATTTCATCGACAACCCGCGTCAGCTCTTTCGCGACATCTTCTCCGGCCAAACGCTTTCCTCTACGACGTTCCTTTTCGAGTGCAAATATTCGTTGTGCGAAAGGTAGATACAGGGATAACCTGTTGTAATTCGACTCATCTTCTTTCAATGAAAGGAGATCACTTTTTAGTTTGCGCTTCAGTAAGATAAAATCCACCTGCCCAGATGTTTCAAGTTCTTCATAGGGAAATTTGTCCAATTTGTTCAAATATTCGTTATCCAAACGTTGAAGACGTGCCAGCTGTTCGGGTGAAGCCGCAGCCCGTTGATTGCCCCAGCCTTTGGGCATTGGACCATAGAAATAGTTGATCGCCTCAACATCATGCCCATATTGCACGATATAAGGTTCTATGGGGGTGGTATGCTCGTATAATTTCATCTTTTGTGCATGTGTGGATACCGGGAATAGAAAGAGTAGTCCATAAAACAGTGTTTTGGGAGCTTTAAAAGAAAAAGAACGATTCATAATTCAGGTATTGGTTTATATCATAATTTTATCGATCAAAACGATCGGGCCTAAACCCATCAATATCAGCCTGTATTTTTTGTCCGGCCAATAAATCTGCAATGATTTTCCCGTATGCTGGACCTAAACTCAAGCCCATCATCCCACCTCCACCGGCAACCAGGACATTGTCAAATTTTTCCAATCGTCCCAAATAAGGCAATCCATCGGGCGAGCAGGGCCTATAACCATACCATATTTTTTCCTTTGGATAATCGACTTGTAGCTCCGGGTAATATTTGGGAATAGACTCTACTATGCCACGAACACGATTTTCATAAATTTTATCATTTGCAGGTCCCAATTCCATCGTACCACTGAATCTGATCTGGCCATTCATGGGGGTTACAGCAACACGAGCTTCCAGTAATAATGCCGCATGATTCAAGCTCTGCTCACCCTGGGGCTGATACATAAAAGAATATCCCTTTCCGGGCATAAGTGGTGTATTTACCTGCAACTTCGACGTCAACTGGGGCAAATAAGCACCACCGGTTAACACAAAAGCATCAGCCTGAAAACTTCCTTTATTGCTGACTGCCTCTTTAATCTTATTTCCGGCCGTCATAAATTTATAGACTTCAGTATCTTCGAAAAAAGCAACACCTGCAGCTTTCAGGTATTGAATCAATTGCTGCATTAACTTGGGTGGATATAGTTTTCCATCGCAGCGATAAAGTATAGCACCCAATACATCTAGCTTCAGATTAGGTTCCAGTTCTTGAACGGTATTTCCTTCGAGGATATCGACATCGAGTCCGAGGTCCTGTGCACGATGCGCCAGCTCAATATCCTCATGTTGCATTTCTTTCGATTTATACATCATCAGGATACCATTCTGCTTCAGTTCAAAATCAAAATTATCTTCTTGGGCCAGTTCGTCATACAAGCGGCTGCTATAGAGATTCAGGTCACGTATGGCGGAAGCATGTTGCTCCACATGCGCGCGGTTGGCATGTTTTAGGAATTTCAGACCCCAATTGATCAACCGCGGATTGAGCGAAGGCCGTACATAAAAGGGGCTTTTACTATTGAACATCCACTTTATTCCTTGCGCGACTATCCCGGGGGCTGCCAAGGGCGTAAAATGACTGGGGACGATCATGCCTGCATTGCCATAAGAACAATTATTGTCCAAAGTATTTTTTTCCAGGATTTTCACATCCCAACCATCTCTCACCAGGTAATAGGCCGAAGCAAGACCAGCAATTCCAGCACCTATTACAACAACTGTACCTCTATTATTTTCTTTCACGTTGCTCTTTTCTTATTAATGTATTAAATCACCTGAAAACCGCCAAAATAAGGATCTTCATCATCCAAAAAAATGGTATTATATCCTGTTATCCGTGCCCAGCCTTCGATGGACGGCACAATAGCAGGCTTACCATCCACGGTTGTTTCCGCTTCAATTTTGCCGGTAAATTGTGAACCAATATAACTTTCATGTATAAATTCCGTTCCTTTTTTAAGCTTCCCTTTCGCGTACCACTGCGCCATACGCGCCGAAGTACCTGTACCACAAGGAGAACGATCCAAGGCATTATCGCCAACCAGTACGGCGTTGCGTCCGGACGAGTTGGGAAGCGTTGGATTACCTGTCCATTGGATATGTGTCAACCCATGAATATTCGCATCTTCGGGATGAACAAAAGCATATTTTTCGTTGAGCAGTTGACGAATTATTTTCCCATAATGGATCAATTGGCTCGCAGAATAAGAACTGATATCGTCAAAATTAGCCTGGGGATCAATAATACCATAGAAATTGCCACCGTAGGCAACATCGACGCTGATAATTCCTAAATCTGGACAGTCTACCGTTAGCCCTTCAGCATATAAAAAAGACTTGACGTTAGTAAGCTTTACGCTTTTCACCTTAGGACCCTCTTGAACATAATCGATATGTACAAGTCCTGCCGGAGTTTCCAACCTTAATTTTCCGGGAATTTTAGGTTGAACGAGTCCCTCCTCGATGGCAATCGTTACGGTACCGATCGTTCCGTGTCCGCACATAGGCAGACAACCACTGGTCTCAATATAAAGAACGCCGATATCGTTTTGCGGATCAAATGGTGGATAAAGCATACTTCCACTCATCATGTCATGTCCCCTTGGTTCAAACATCAATCCTTTGCGAATCCAGTCGTACTCACGTATAAAATGCAATCTGCGCTCCATCATGGAATTACCCGCTAGCAATGGGGTTCCCCCTGCAACCAATCGTACGGGACAACCACAGGTATGCGAATCAATACAAAAAAAAGTCTTCTTCATTTCTGAGTCCTTGTTGTTTATATGGTCATTTATCTATATTATGCTTTCGTCCATTGTTGATTGACCAGACGATCAATTTGTAATGGGTTTCCGTCTTTTAGCTCTTTAGGTAAAAACTCATTCGGCCAATTCTGGAAGCTAAAAGGTCGGACGAACCGTTTTACCGCATCTGGCCCTACTGAAGTAAAACGAGCATCTGTGGTTGCTGGATAAGGTCCGCCATGCTGCATGGCATACTGAACCTCTACGCCTGTTGGCATACCTTGGAACAGCAGTCTTCCGCATTTGTCCTGAGCCATTGCAAAAAGAGCCGGGCATTCATGCATGTCCTGCGCCGTGGCAGCGAAAGTCAGGGTAATCTGCCCATCAAGCTGTTGCATGACAAGATTCATCTCATTTTGGTCGTTACAGGATACAATCAGCCCAAAAGGTCCAAAAACCTCTTCCAGCAAGTTGGGATTGTTTAAAACCTGACTGGCTTCAGTTTCGACAACTACAGCCCGGGCAAAATCATGTGGTGTATTACCTTCGCCTTCCCCCAATACGCTGATCCCTTCCGATTGAACCATTTCGCCTTTTAGGCGATTGTAGCTATCCAGAATACCCGCATGTAACATTTTCCCTGTAGCAGCAGATTTTAGTTCGCTCTTTAGGGCCAGTTTGAGCCGATCGAACGGTTCGCCCGCCAAGCCTACCAATACACCCGGATTAGTACAAAACTGCCCTACACCGAGGAGTAATGATCCAATATACTGCTTTGCAAATGCTTCCAGATGATTAGCGAGGTAGTCTTGCAAAATAAAAACAGGATTTACGCTTCCCATTTCAGCAAATACCGGAATAGGTTCAGGTCTCGACTGCCCTAAATCAAACAAGGCTTTTCCGCCACGAAATGAACCTGTGAATGCCACAGCCTTTACCTGTTTATGGCTAACCAACTGTTGCCCAACAGCAAATGAATCTGACAGCACATGATTAAAAACACCAGTCGGAACGCCCTGTTTTGAAACCGCACGATCAATGGCGTCAGCCATTAATTGGGAGGTTTTAAGATGCGCAGGATGAGCCTTTACGATGACTGAACAGCCGGCACCAATGGCACTTGCAGTATCTCCGCCAGCAGTTGAAAAGGCGAAAGGAAAATTACTCGCGCCAAAGACGACCACTGGACCAAGTCCTTTATTATATTTCCTTAAATCAAATTGGCCATTTGGATCCCGATCTATCCGAGCTTCACTGTATAAACCAGTACGAACGGCATCGGCATATCGACGCCATTGATTGACTGTTCTCGCCTTTTCACCCTGCAGTCTTCCCAAAGGTAGTGCCGTTTCCAGATGAGCCGTTTCAATCAATATTTCGCCCAATTCCTCAATTTCAGCGGCAATGGCATACATCAATTCCGCTCGTTCGATGACATCCGTTTGTTGAAGAAACTGAAATCCAGCCTCCGCCTGTTTTACGACGTAATCAATCTCATTTTCGTTTCTATCCATTCCTTTTGTTTTTATGGTAAATAGTATCTTCAAAAATCAATAAAAACCTTCCCTATATTTTCATTCCTTGCGGTTACTCAATATAATAAGAAGGTCCTTTTCGCGTATTTTTACTTGGTTCTAAAAAGAAAATTTCCTGAACTCTCATCCAGAGAGTTCAGAAGCATTCCTATAATTGTGGTCTCGTTGCGATTGAATCTGCAATAATTTTTTTCACACGTTGTTCTTCCTCACCGATCAACGGTAATCTTGGCGCGCGTGTATAAGGTGTTGAAATTCCTTCAGCTGTAGCGGCCAATTTAATGTATTGGACCAATTTAGGATGAATATCCAATTCCAACAAAGGCATAAACCAACGGTATATTTCTACCGCTTTTTTATATTCACCAGCTTTCACAAGATTATACATAACCACTGTTTCTCTTGGGAATGCGTCCACCAATCCAGCGACTAACCCATCAGCCCCTAACATTAAAGACTCGAGCCCCAAGGTATCTACACCGGCCATAATCTTTAATCGATCACCAAAACGATTTTTCAAACGCGTGATATTGGTTAAATCTCGTGTAGATTCTTTCACTGCCTGGATATTTGGTTCCAATAAGAGTTCCTCAAACATATCCAACGATACATAAGTACTATAGTCAACAGGGTTATTATAGATTAAAATTGGCAGTTTGGTACTTTGTGCAACAGCACGAAAATAAGCGACAGCTTCTCTATCATCGGCTCTATAGCGCATTGGTGGCAATAACATCAAACCATCGGCTCCCAATTCCTCACTGGTCTGCGCCACTTTGATCGCAGCAGCAGTTGTATTTTCTGCAATATTTAGCAATACGGGTACACGACCACCAACAAGTTTCAACGCATAGGTCAATAAATCATACTTTTCTTCTGTAGTCAAAACACTTGCTTCCCCCAATGATCCAGCGATAATCAAACCGTGAACACCTCCATCCAATTGTGCTTCAATGTTTTTACCAAACATATCAAAATCCAAATTTCCATTTTCATCAAATGGTGATAACATTGCAGGATATATTCCTTCCCATTTAAATTGTGCCATAGCGTATTATTTTAATATTTCTTTATCACAAATCTATCTGGAATAGTACGTTCAGTCTTCTTATGAATTAATCAACACTGACCTAATATTGACCTTTTCTCGTAAATACAACTCACGAGGATTCAAAAGAATGTTTTTTCTAATTTTAAATACAGCTTTATAACTTATCTCGGCAAAACTTCAACGAAGTGCTTTTTATGTTGAGGCTTAATTTAAGGAACTTAAATGTAAATTCAACATTTATAACAAGATTTACACAAAATAGCATGTAAACGATATATCGCTATTCGCTTCAACTTTGGATCGCTATTACGAAACGTACAGCTGCATGTTAAAAATAACAAAGGTTGCACTGTCGGACAGGCAACCTTTGTATCGTATATAATAATTAAAAATGGGTAACTAATCGCGGTTCTCCTTCTTATAAGCGAAGTAAAAAACAATAGGTAGTACTGAAAACGAGAGAATCATACAAATAATCAATCCACCAACAATCATAATCGCCAGGGGTTTTTGAATTTCAGACCCCATACCGTTTGAAAGTGCAGCTGGCAATAAGCCCATCGCCCCCATTAATGCAATCATTAAGATGGGTCTGATCCGGCTTTTGACAGCTTCATAAATAGCAGGTTTCAAGCGCATTTTATTCAACAGATTTTCTTTCATAATCCCGATTAAGACAATACCATCAATCGTGGCTACGCCAAAGAGAATAATAAATCCGATACCGGCCGAAATTCCAAATGTCGTTCCAGTAATCCACAAGGAAATGAATCCACCAATAAAAGCAAAGGCGAGGGTCAGTGAAGAAATCAGCGTATCTTTGCCATTACCAAAATTGGCATACAGCAAGAGTAAGATCAAAATCAACGAAATTGGCACAACATTCATCAGTTGTTTTGTTGCCCGTTCCTTGCTTTCGAATTCACCAGCCCAGACGACCTTATAGGATTTGGACAGTTTCACATCTCTTTCTATCTGTTTTTTCGCATCGGCAATTGTGCTTCCCAAATCTCGACCTTCAATATTGAAGCCAACACCAATATAGCGGGAATTCCCTTCTCTGTAAATAAATGCCGGCCCGGTATGATAATCTATTGTTGCGATCTCCCGTAGGGGTACTTTCTGATCATTCATCGTCGGAATAATGATATTTCCGATCTTCTCGGGGTTGTCGCGGTATGATTTTTGGAAGCGCAGGCGAACATCAAAGATCCGCTCATTTTCGTAGAAATGTGTCACAGATTGCCCCCCGATAGTCATTTCGATCACGGACTGCACATCTTTGGTTGAAACGCCATATTTAGCCATTTTTGAATCATGCAGTTGAATGCGGAGTTCTGGCAAACCTATATTTTTAAAAACATTGACATCCGTAATGCCATTGACCTTTTTTAGTGACTCTGCAAACTTATTGGCCTTATTCTCTAAATCTTGTAAGTTTTCACCAAAGATTTTGATAACTAGTGGACTTTTTACCCCGGCCACATACTCCTCCACATTATCCTGAATCGGCTGGCTAAAGCCAAAGTTGATTCCAGGAAAAGTCTGCAGGCTATCCCGCATCTGACTGATCAATTTCTCTTTGGAAAGTTTACGTTTCCACTCCCCCTCGGGCTTCAATTCAATATTAAATTCAATATTAAAAAAGCCTGTTGGATCCGTGCCATCATTGGGACGGCCTGTCTGTGTCATTATAAAGTCGATCTCGTCAAACTGATTCATCAGTTTTGTTTTCATTGTTTTGGTCAGCTTCACCGATTCTTCCAGGTTGACACTATTGGGTAAGGTTGCGCGAACATAGATTGCACCCTCATTCAATTTTGGAAGAAACTCGGAACCATAATGGCTAAACCGGAACATACAGACGAACAAGACAACCATAAAAATAGACAATGTCCATTTTGGATGGTCAAAAGCCTTTTTAAAACCTTTAAAAATGGCATTACGGCTGACTTTAGTGATCTTATTTTCATCATCTTTGATGTTCTTTTTTAATAAGTATTTACACATCGCGGGCACATAGGTCAAACTTAGGATCAAGGATCCCAATAAGGCGTAACCGAGCGTAAAGGCTAATGGTGAGAACATTTTTCCTTCCACCTTTTGAAAAGAGAAAATAGGAGTCAGTGCGACAATTAAAATCAATAGCGCAAAAAAGATATACCCCGCTACGGAACCCGCACTTTTCTTAATGATCCCTAGCTTGGAGATTTTATTAAAGCGTTCCGTCCCAAGCCGATGGGCCTCTTTTTCCAAAGAGACAAAAACAGTCTCGACGATTACCAATGTTCCTTCGAGCAAGAGTCCAAAGTCCAACGCCCCCATTGAAATCAGATTGGCCGGCAAACCTTGTATTTTCAATAATATGATGGCAAACAGGAAGGCCAATGGAATCACTGATGCCACGATAAAGGTTGTCTTCCAGTTATTCAAAAAGATAAAGACAATAATCGAAACCAGAATAACCCCTTCTATCAGGTTTTTGGAAACCGTATGCACGGTATTATTCACCAGTTTAGTACGATCTATAACGGGTTCGATCTTGACATTTTCGGGTAAAATACGTTGGTTTAGCTCTTCGATTTTTGCCTTTAGCCTTGTGACGACAGCCGAAGGATTTTCTCCCCGCAGCATAATGACTATTCCCTGTACAAGATCATCTTCCTGATTGAGTCCCACTTGGCCAAGTCGTGGCTTTGCGCCCAGTTCTATTTCGGCTACATGTTTGACTAAAATCGGTGTATTGCCGACCACCTTGATCAAAATATTACCAATATCGTCGATCTTATCCAATAAACCTACCCCACGAACGACATAGGCTTGATTTCCTTTTTGGATCACATCGCCACCGACGTTGATATTCGAACGCGATACGGCTTCATATACGTCCAGTGGCGACAAGTTATAATTCGCCAGCTCTGTTGGGTTGATCTTTATTTCATAGATCTTTTCCTCCCCCCCAAAACTCACGACGTCCGCCACACCTGGCACCCCCACAAGTTCCCTTTCGATCACCCAATCTTGAATGGCAGAGACTTCTTTAATCGGAAGATTGCTCTTCACCACATAGCGAAAAATTTCTCCGGTAGCACCCGAAGGTGGTTCGATGGAGCTTTCCGCGCCGTCCGGCAAATCGATGGAACGCATCTTATTACCCGCATACTGCTGGGCATAAAAGTCCTCTACACCATCCTCAAATTGGATCGTTACAACGGATAAGCCAAACAAGGAGATCGAACGAACATCCGTTTTCTTTGGGATGGTATTCATCTCTTTGGTTACCGGTAATGTGACGAACTTCTCGATTTCTTCAGCACTACGTCCCGGCCATTGTGTGATAATCCTGACCCGTGTATTGGTGACGTCGGGGAAAGCTTCAATCGGTGTATGCAGGTAGGCGTATACCCCGCCGAATAATAATGCCAACGTAAAAAATAGGACGACCAAGGAGTGTTTCAATGAAAACGAAACAATATTTTGTACAACTTTCTTCATCCTATCTATTTATCAATTCATCAAATACAATCAGCTCATTTTCTGTCAGCACCTGATCTCCCTCGGCTATTCCTGTTTTGACAAAAGCATAGGTTTCATTCTCAGCAACAATATCCACAGGCTTTACGGACAGATCACAGTCATTTTTGTACAGCACCACGAAATTCTGGTTATTATGCAGAATGATGGCATCTTTGGGAATAGCCAGCATCTGCTGTTCTTGTCCTGAAACAGCTTTTTCCACCAATACATCCACACTCATGCCCGGCTTTAACCTCAGGTCTTTGTTCAACAACTTTACACGCGCCTTGACGACACGTTCTTCAGGATCGAAGAAATTGGCTACCTGATCAATATAGCCATCAAAAGATTCCCCTTTATAGGCTAACGTGGTGATTTTGACAGGCGCACCATTTTTCACAAAAGGTAAATTATTTGCATAAATATTGACCGAAACCCATACTTCATTCAGTTTACTTACTGAAAGTAATTCGGCATCATCACCCACTGTCATACCAGGGCTCACCTTTTTATCAACTATATAACCCGCTTTGGGTGCACGGATGTAAAATAGACCATTTTCTGATGATCCATTGAGCAGGTTCATATTGGCCTTTACATGACGTATTCCGATTTGTGTGGCTTTCAATTCGCTTTCCATCTCTTCTAGTTCCCGTTGGGAAGCCATACCATCTTTCAGTAGACTGCGAAGACTTGCCAATTTACTCTCCACCAAGCGCTTGCTATTCTCCAGCTCACGCATCTCCTTTCCTAAATCATTGACCGAGGTCCCTTTAAGCGATACGAGAATCTGTCCCTTCTCCACATAATCACCCATCTTGACGGAGACAGACTGCACGATACCGGGTATCGGGCTCTTTAGTGCAGCAAGCTCATCCTGATCGTATTGAATGACCCCATTTAAAGCGATCTGTTCAAATACCGCCCGCTTCTGAATCGAATCAATTTTAATTTGGTTTTTGAAATCTGCGCTAAGGCAAAAACCTTTAGTTGGCGGCGTAACCTGCTCTTCATTTTTCGTTGATTGACAGCTCCACAATAAACATATGGGCAGGAGTGTCAGTGGCATTAAAAAGTTCCCTTTCATTAGACAATGTCCTTTCCGATTAAATACGTCAATTCTTCCTTATACTGAAGGTATTTTGCCCTGCGCTCCAATATTGATTCTTTGTTTTCCATGTAATTATTGATAAAGTCTATAAATTCAACGATGGTCAACCGTCGTTCTTGAAAATTGCGGACATAGCGTTCAAGCGCGACATCCAGTTTACGATCAAAGCCTGTATCCATCGTTTTCAAGCTCGATTCGAGATTGCTCAAACGCGCCGAAAGGAAGTCGATCTCTCGTTCTATATCGATACGAAATTGTGCGATTTCAACTTTGTTTTTCTCAAGTTCCAGTTGAGCAACTTTGATATTGCCCTGGTTTCGATTAAATAAAGGAAGATCCATAGCAACACCCAGGCCTATAAAATCGCGCATGATATTTCCGCCCCGGTCATAATTCATTGATACTTTGAGATCTGGTGTACGTTCTGCTTTTTCGATTTCCAACTGCGCATTACTTTTCTTCCAGGTATTGTGGATGATTTTATAGTCGCTACGGCTTTCCAGGGCCATCATTTTCCATTCCTGTTTCGTCCCCAGGAGAAAAAGTGGCATACCTATCGTATCCGAAATGTAAAGTGCAGTCCCCTTATCTCCTAGATAGCTCGCAACTGTATTCATTTTTGCAATTTTTTCCTGCTGGATTTCGTTGAGTTTATTCCCAAATGCAATCGACTCACTTTCAATCCTGAGATAGTCCATTTCACTCACATTGCCTTCTTTCCATTGATTTTGAAAGGACTTCGCTAGGGTCTGAAAAATATCGACCTGACTACTGTATAATTGTTCTTTTTCCTGTAAGATCTGTAGTTCGAGGCATTGGCTCCGGAGATCATATTTCAAATTCCGCAATAATTCTTCAAATTGAAGCCGGGCATTCTCTTTTTCCAAAAGCTGCAATTGCACCCTTTTTTTCCGTTTCCCGGCCATTTCGATCGTCTGTTCCAGCTCAACAGCCAGCTGCTGATATTTACCATAATGACCGATCAGCGCAGGAAAGGATTCGCTGCTGGAATTTTTCCAAAGATTGACCTCTGAGATTGAGATCGTTGGATTGGGCCAGAGCTTTGCCTGAAGTACTGCTGCATCAGCCTGTTGTATATGAAAACGTTGTGCCATTAAGCTCAGGTTATGCGCAAGGAACACCTGTTCAATCTCCGATTTTCGTAAACGGCTTTCAACCGCTTCCTGCGAAAATAGTTTGCTACTCAGGCCAAGAAGTAAAAATAATGTAATACGTAGCTTTCTCACTTAATTTTGAATTTCCACAAAACTAACGGACAGAGATTACAGGCAACTTTAGGTTAAATTAAAGTTTAATTAGAAGAGATTAGAAAAGGATTAGAATTTAGGGAATAGCAGTGATACGGTAGTTCCCAGCTCGTTCGAACGAATATCAAAGTCGACCCCCTGATCCTTAAAAACGATCTGTGCAAATGAGAGGCCTATGCCGCTGCCCTTCACCTGACCGACATTTGATCCACGATAAAAGGTCTGTTTCACAGACTCCAGTTCGGCCTTTGGGATACCGATGCCATGATCTATAATTTGCAAAGACAGTCTGCCATCTGCACTGGTCATTCGGATAAGCACTTCTTGCCCATTTGCGTATTTCAGTGCGTTTTCGATTAAATTAGAGATCGAAAGGGAGATGAGCATCTTGTTGCCCCGAAAATTAAAGTATTGTGGTTCGTCGACCTCTATATCGACTTTCAAGGGTACGGCAAATGATCTCGAAAATTTAGGTACAAGGTCCCACACGATCTCATCGATACGAAAGGTTTCCAGGGAACGTTTCAGGGCCTGATCTTCGGTCAGTAATAGAAAATTACCAATAAGCTGATTCAGAAAATTCACATGCTCGGTAATGGTTTCGGCCAGTTCACGGTATTCTTCCTCCGTTCTAACTTTTGCGCCGAAGACCTCCATTGAGCCCAGGATACCCGCTAAAGGCGTTCGGAACTCGTGGGAAACATAACTTACAAAGTTCTTTCTGATAATCATATTTTCACTGATCCGACGTAGGAGTGCATTATAACTTTCAATCAGATCCTGGAGTTCATCCTTGGTTTTTATGGCGGTCAAGGGCTCCTGAATGGTACTTAAATCTTTATGCTGAATTTCTTGGATCACTTTACGAATGGGCAGATAAGCATACTTACTCAGCCAGACCGACAACAAGGCAATACTAATCAATGCAATGAGAAAAACAAAGACAAGCGTAATGAGTAAACGGTTCAACTGATGATCAAAATCTGCGCTGGACTCTTTGACAAACACAAAGAAATCGCCCTGATTATCGGGATAATACAAACCAAAATAAAAGCTATCGGCTGTTTTAAAATAAACCGTTTTGTCTGTTTTCAGCTGGTTCAGCAAATCTGTATTAATTTGATTATCAAACCGCATACCACCATAACTCACCTTCCCCGCTGCGTTATAAACGGCTACCATCGCGCGCTTGACCAGACTTTCATATTGATTTTTGGATTCCATGTGCTTTAGCGGGCTCTGTTCGTCCGCTTCAAGGTAATAAATACCGGCTATCTTCGCATTTTTTTCCAGCGAGCTTATCAGATGTCGTTCAGAAGAATTATAAAATATCCAGTAGATGACTAGCGTTGCAAGCCCAAAAATGATGGTGAATACCAAGGTAGAAAAGAGTGTGAGTCGAATCTTTAAATTCATGGTCAGTCCGTTGTGAGCATATAACCTACCCCTTTCACCGTTTTGATAATGGAGGTATCACTCCCCGCATCAATCTTACCTCTTAAATAAGAAACGTATACATCGACAACATTGGTATTATTATCAAAATCAATTCCCCAGACGGCCTGTAAGATCGCTGTTCTTGAAAGGGTTTTATTGCGATTTTCGATCAGATACTTCAACAGTTTAAATTCTTTAGGTGATAGATCGATATTTTTACCATTCTTATGGACTTCATACCGTTCAAGATCCACTTTTAAATCATGAATTTCTACGCAGCTATCCTTTGGTACGTTTTTATAATTGTCGCGGCGTACCAAGGCTTTGATACGGCTAACCAATTCCTTAAAGGAAAAGGGTTTGACAAGAAAATCATCAGCACCACTTTCCAAGGCCTCGACTTTATCTTCAACTTCTCCTAAGGCACTTAAAATCAATATTGGAATATGATTTTTTCGATATCGGATCATCTTCGTAAATTGTATACCATCTATTCCGGGCAACATAATATCAAGTACGACAATGTCCAATGAATCCGCATTGATCCATTCACGTGCCGCTTCCGCAGATTCAACCAAAATGACCTTGTGGCCCATCTCTTCTAGACCTTTAACAACAAAGCTGCTAATACGGCGATCGTCTTCTACTAAAAGTATCTGCATATACTCAGTTTATTTTTATGCGGGATTATAAAAATTACGAATTTCTCTTAGAATTCTACAAGTATACGAATTTACAAATTAATCGTTCGGGTGATCAAGAGCAGTGTCGAGGATAAAAATCTTTGTCTATAACGTTGACGAGTCCATTATGCGGAATTCTCGATTATTCAGGTAAAAAATATTACGTCCAGTATTATTTGTTTATATTTAACCTAACAATTCGGAAAGGAATTAAAATGAACACAGCATTGCTCTCCAATAGAAAAAGAAGTGAAGAGATTACTATTCAATATTTTAACTTTTTAGATCGTCATTTAGCGGAATTGGTTCGTGGAGACAGCATAGATATGATGGAGCTTCAGGATATCGCCAACATACTCTGTGTTTCACAAAAGCATCTTATCAAGATTATACAGGAAACTTCCGGAAATCACCCCTGCTATTTTTATGTACAAAAAATATTAGCTTGTATCAAAGACCTACTCATTAATAGCGATCTGACCATTGCGAAAATTGCACAGATGCTGACATACGACCCGTCCAACTTCACCAAATTTTTTAAAAAATATGAAGGCATGTCGCCATCACAATTTCGTCAATTGAAAAAAGCGAAAAGTTCACCATAAGAGGTTCCTTAACATTTGTGAGATTTGCTATAATCAAAATTTAAATTATTATGGCAAGAAATGATGTAAAAGGAAAAGTTGTCCTTATCGCTGGTGGTGCAAAAAACCTTGGCGGATTATTAAGTCGGGATTTTGCGGCTCAAGGGGCAAAGCTGGTGATCCATTACAATAGTGAAAATACCAAAGCAGACGCTGAACAAACTCTGGAAGCTGTCAAATCCGCGGGGGCAGAAGCAATATTAGTGCAGGCGGACCTGACAAAAATTGAGCATATCACGAAACTTTTTGATGTCGCAATTGAGCAGTTTGGTGGCGTAGATATCGCCATTAATACGGTCGGTAAAGTATTGAAAAAGCCAATTGTGGATACCACGGTCGAAGAATATGACAGCATGAGTGACATCAATTCAAAAGTTGCTTATTTCTTTATTCGGGAGGCGGGTAAAAAACTGAATGCGAATGGCAAAATCTGTACGATTGTTACCTCATTATTGGCGGCCTATACGGGATTATACTCTACTTATGAAGGACTGAAAGCTCCAGTAGAGCATTTTACGCGAGCTGCTTCAAAAGAATTTGGAGAACGGGGAATTTCGGTTACTGCTGTAGCCCCGGGGCCAATGGATACGCCATTTTTCTATGGACAGGAAAGCGAAGACGCTGTTGCTTACCATAAATCTGCTTCAGCATTAGGTGGGCTAACCGATATAAAAGACATTGCGCCTTTGGTGGAATTCTTGGTCACCGATGGTTGGTGGATAACGGGGCAGACCATTTTTGCCAATGGTGGTTATACAACACGGTAAAACAACAAAGAGAAAGCATCTTGAGAAAGATGCTTTCTTGATAAGCCTATTTCTTTGGATTGATTCGTATATCACAAAAGCTAAGCAACAATAAACAAGCCCTGATATTTATTAACTAGAGTTGCTCCAAAAAACGGAGATAGCGCGTCACGCCCTCTTCTACCCATGCGGTAGATGACTCTTTTTCAATTCCATAAAAGACGAAAGGTTTTTGATAATCCGCTTTAACATAATCAAAAGTAATTTCAAAAGGACTTGTTAATTGATCCATGCTATATTTATACTTTCCTGTCTCCCTATACTCCTGCTCGTCTATCCCAGCAGAAATTGCTAATGCAATTTTCTTTCCTTCCAATTTGTAGCCACTGTTCTTACCATAAGCCCATCCATAAGTAAGCACTTCATCCAGCCATTGCTTGAAAAACGGCGGACAATTAAACCAATAAAAGGGAAATTGAAAGACAATTTTATCATATTTCTCTATCATCTGCTGCTCGGCCAAGACATCAATTTTACCATCAGCATAGACTTGGTACAATTGATGGATGTCATACAACTCAGGTTGATTTTCCAAGGCCTTAACCCAACTTTTATTTACGACGGAAGCAGCAAAATTGGGGTGAATAACGACTATTAATGTTTTCATTTTATTATGTATCTATATATGCACAAGTCACCACATTTAGCCGATTCGTAGCGGCAGTTTTAATAAACGACAGGACTATGATTTAAAAATAGCGACATAATTCCTATTTTGGCTTATCTGTAACCCAATGTTAGGTACTATAAAAAATGTGCGTATGACTAAAATCAAGACGAGCTCCACTAACTTTTCAAATAAAAAGCAACTTGAGCATAATTGCCCCGAAGTTTTTGCCGCTAATGTGATTGGTGGTCAATGGGCTCTAGCCATATGCTGCTATCTCATCAATGGCGCGCTACGTTATTCTGAAATCAAAAAATGTTTACCGGGTATCACTGAACGTATGCTCACCTTACAATTGCGCAAGCTAGAAGATGATAACATTATTAAACGTACTGTATATGCAGAAGTCCCGGCACGTGTACTTTATGAGCTGACTGCACTGGGATATGAACTCAAACCAATTATTCGAGAACTAGGGAAATGGGGAGAGAAGTTACAACAGGTTCAAAAATCTTAGACTTTAGCTGACAGAACGAAAGGTTGTTTTTAGTTCATACATCGTGCTGTTACCAGTAATTGGCCGACATGACGCTGTGCATGCTCTGCAGCGTGGAACAACAAACCAATCAACGTCGTAGGGATCCGTTTTCTACCCAAAAAACGCACTTCAGTCAGGGTGTCCGGATCAATTAACGCCAGTTTTTGCAAAGATTGCTGAATCTGCCGATGTAAGTTTTCTACAAGCGATATCACGCTTAAAGCACTATTTTCTAGACCTTCCTGACGGAGGTCGTCAAATTGTTTATCCGTTAAGGATTTATTTTCGGCATAAGTAAACATGCGATCGATTACTCCACGAATATGTTGCAGGTGAAAACCTATACTGGCGTTGCCACCCGGTTTTGTCCAAAGCTGCGCTGAGGATATTTGTGCGGTATACTTCAAAACATCTTCTTCAACTTGCAAAAGTGCATGCGCAACGGGTTGGAGAAGAGCGGGAACCCCTTCAATAGGTCCACGCATCCATACTTCTAAATTTTCCATGCTTTTAAAATAGCTAAAAGTCTACGCGGATGCTTTTTAAAATCCATAAAGCTACAGCGTTTAAAAAGAATGCAGATAGCAGTCCGTTTCGTCAAAAATACAGTTTACTCCTATAAAAATAGCTACTTCCTATAGCTTGTTTAAAGTCGATTCAATTATTTTTTAAAATAAATTTGCATAGTGTAGTAAATACACTTACATTTGTATCATCATAATTTAGGTTTATAATTGGTTATTTAAGGTTTTCATTCTCCCCGTTTGAAAACCTTTTTTTATAAATGACTGCAAAAATATAATCTTCCATCATCCTTTATCATATCACCGAATCGAGAAAAAGTACGTCCATCTTCCCATTAAAAGCAGGATAGGTTATAAAGGCTTTTCATTTCAAACATAAAAAGGGCAATGTTCACATTGCCCTTTCTTTTAGATACCCATTTAATGGCCTTTACATCTTATAATATTGCTCCCAACCTCTTGCTGGTGGAGGTCCGGCTAAGAGTGCGTTGGCAAACTTATCATTGGTCACTTCTTTTGTCTGCGTATTCAATATCAACTTACTGTTTAAGCGTTGTGCAATTACACCCAAGCAAAATACTTGGCTCAGAGGACCTGCAATTTCAAAAGCCGAGCGGGTTTTTTCTTCGCCTTTACAACCTTTCAAGAAATTAGCAAAGTGGTTTGACGGTGATTTTGGCACTTCCGGTAACCGAGACTCCATTTCCTTGGCTTTCGTTGCTGGAATAATCTGCAAGGTACTGGCATGGGAGCCACCTTTAAATATCAAATCCTTGCTGTAGATAATTTTCCCAGGATTTAGTTTGGCGGGTTCCAATTTCCCTGTACTAGGTGCAGGAATATTGGGATCCAATCCAGATACACCATAGCCTTCGGGTATAGGTGGCAAATTATCCAATCCATCATACCAATTGATATCGACTGCTGGCATCTTTTTCCTTTTTGGGAAATGAAATTTCAAGGTTGAAGACATGGGGAAAAAATAGGAATTATGCCCATCAAGCTTCACAGCAGACACTTCTGTAGGCAGCCCCAAATCTAAAAATTCATGTGCTGTATCCAATATATGTGCCCCCCAATCGCCCAGAGCCCCCATTCCAAAATCATACCAACAGCGCCATTGACCATTCACAAAATCCTTATTATAATTATGGCCAATAGTCTGCATTTGCCAAAGATCCCAATCTAATGTTTCGGGGATCATTTCTGCGGCAGGAAAACCCTTTATATTTACATCCCAGCCATGCCATCTACGCGGCATATTCATGTGCGCATCGATGCGTGTCACATCCTTAATAATGCCGGCATCCTTCCAGGCTTTAAACTGAAAGTAATTTGCTTCGGAGTGCCCTTGATTTCCCATTTGGGTAGCAAGCTTAGGGTTTTTCCGAGCTTTATTTGCCATTAGTTCGACTTCAAGGAATGTTCTCGCCATTGGTTTTTCCACGTAGACATGTTTACCTAAATCCAGTGCAAGCATCGTTATGGCAAAATGCGAAAAATCAGGAGTTCCGACACTTACAGCATCAATCTGATTTCCCATTTTGTCAAACATTACCCTAAAATCCTTAAACTTCGGTGCATCGGGAAACAAACCCAAAATTTCCTGCGTATGTTTCGCACCAAGATCGACATCACATAGCGCAACAATATTACAGAGTCCTGTTTTATAGAGTTCTTTAATGATGTCGGCAGCCCTGTTTCCCAAGCCTACACAGGCTAAGTTGACACGTTCATTTGGTTTGGCCAAATTGACATTCCCCAATACACTATTGGACAGCATAACCGCTCCTGCAGCGATAACGGACTGTTTAACAAAGCTTCTGCGCGATAAATAATGATTCATAAGAGATAGGCTTAATTCGGTGTATTAATTTTTATGCTGCGAAATGAAACACGATCACCATGGTCCTGGAGAAGAATAAAACCTTCCTTCGCTTCGCCAAAGTTTTCCCAATCTTTGTATTTACTGATCTGAACTAAATCTTTAAACGCTTTGGATCCCCGCTCATAAGACAACATCTTAATGCCATTTAAATAGTGTTCAACTTTGTTATCTGCTGTGACCACAACTCGACCTCTATTCCACTCGCCGATCGGTCTACGCGCGCGATCATCACGATTGGATGTAATGAGATCGTAAAGCGATGCCAAGGTACGATTTCCGTCACGTCCCAACTTCGCGTCAGGATGTAAAGCATCATCCAGCACTTGATATTCCAAACCAATAGCCGATCCTTTTGATTTTTCTTTTAAAGTCACAAAATACTTAACACCACTATTGGCTCCCGGACTAAGCTTAAATTCAAATGAAAGATCGAACACCGCGTATTTATCTTTTGTGACGATATCGCCACCATTGGTCGATTCACCACCGTCAGATTTTAGCACAGTCATTTGGCCATCCTTAACTTCCCAACCGCGTTCCGGAAATTTATCGCCATGTATACTCCGCCAGCCCTTATTGGTTTTACCGTCGAACAAAAGCTTAACACCTTTCTTCTTTTCAGCGTCAGCCAAGTCGTTTGGCTTCAAGTTCACGATATAAAGATCTTTTGGAAAACCTTTTGATTTGAGGTCGGTTGTTTTTATTTTAATATTCTTAAAGTACACTTTCTTTCCATCCAGTTTAGGTGGAATACCATGCACCTGCAACCCGATAAAGCCAGATCTATCGATCGTATCAACGACATAAGCAACAGGAATATCATTGATCCAAGTGCGCAGCTCATCACCAATGGCTTCAATTCGAATATGATTGAATTCCTCTACTTTATAGGCTTTTTTAGCATTTTCATTTAAATCGAGTGGATAAATCCATCCACGACGCGCCTCATCATAGATTCCACCTGTCCAAGCACGGGCAGAGGGGTCTATTTCTACTTGCCTTCCATATACACGTCCGCGTCCATCATTAGCCTTTGGATCAAGATGGCTCCGTGTCTGAATACCTGAGTTTGTTTCATTGCCTTCAAGTTTAACATCCAGCTCCAATATGAAATCACCATATTCTTTTTCAGTGATCAAAAAAGAATTGGGTGTACCTTTTGTCATTCGACCTACGATAGCATCGCCCTCTATAGAATAAGGTGCTTTTCCGCCGACAGACTTCCAGCCATTTAGCGTTTTTCCATCAAAAAGGTTCGTCCAACCTTTCTCATTACTCTTATCTGTCTGGGCATACGACATAACAGCATTGCCGACCATAGCAGCCATCAAAACAGATTTAAATAGTGTATTTCTTTTCATTGTAAAATTTAATCTTGAGTCTATTGACCCGGTTTATTTATTCATCATTGGTTTGTAACTTACAACGTGTGTCTGGCCAATTTATTGAAAATTATCAATCCACAGCTTCTCCACATTCAAGCCTGATACATATCATTTACTAAGCAGTCATTAATCATTTGACTCAGCGAAACAATAATATCAATTAATATAAGTGAAATGAATCAAATGATCTGATTTATTTACGAAAACGTTTGAAAACACTTGTTACTTACCTTCAACCAATAGCGGCGTTTTATTTTTCTCTGCACCTGGGTAACCTATATTTTGATTGATAACACCTTTAATATTGGTATTAATCGCATTAGCGGGCACAGGCCATAAGATATGGTGCACACTAATTTTATATTCGGCCCACTTATGTTTTACCCCTTTATTATAGAAATTACTTTTAGCAACCACTCTATCGTACCAGAAATTAACTCCAGTTTGTTTAATGTTCGCATTCGTTCCGCCTGGGCCGCTAATCTGTTTTAAATCATAGACACGACCACCAAAAATTTCGCATGGTTTTCGGGTCTTTGCATAGGTATAGGCAATCCTTACGAGCTCAATATGTCTGTTTTCTTCGTAATACAACTCACGTGCGCGCTCATCTAATAGCTCACCGATATTGATTTCATCTGCTGTTAGCTGTGATGCACCGGCGCGTTGACGGACTTCGTTAATGGCAATGGCAGCCTGACCAAGATCATTTTTCCAATAGTAACTTTCGGCCAACAATAAATAGACTTCTGCAGAACGGTAAATATACCACGGGGTCTCCCCGCCTTCCCATTGTGTCTGCAATGGATCCGGCACAAATAATTTGTAATGCGGCCAAGAGAACCATAGCCGAATGGAATCCTCCACACTCATTCCCACCGGTTTAACCAGATTTTTTCCATACCAGGGATTGCCCGTCTTTTTTAAGTTGGGCTCATTGTACTTCAAATCTTCCATCTTTCGCCAACTATCCCGGTTAAAGATCCCCCGCAAGTCATTATCCTCTTTGCCAGGCCTCCAAATCTGATTTGTAAAATACCAGGTTGGACGCAATCGTCCTATACCACGACCATAGTTCTTATTTAAGTCCAATGAAAGATCAGTTTCATCCGCTGCCAATGATAATCCTGCCCCCGTTTTTCCGTCTGGTGTTTTTATACCGCCGTTGTTCCAAAAAGGAACGCCATTACGCATTGTTCTGATACGATCAGAGCCATCAACTCCAGGATAAGAAACTACATACATTAAACCTTCGGTATTGGCACCATCTAATTTTGCTTCAACACTATGAAGGTCAAACATCAGATTGGTATTTGGTCTACTTTTATTCACCGTAAATCTACTTTTCATAAGTGGATGAATAGCAACAATTTCTTTGCCGATGGCGATTGCCCGATCAAAATCTGCCAAAGCCATACAGACCTTCATCAACAATACACCGCAGGCAGATTTGGAGGTACGTCCACGGTCTACTCTTTCGGGCACCCATTGATAGGCAAATTCCAGGTCTTTTCGTAATTTCTCGAGAATACTCCAACGATCGTAGCTATAGAAATCATATTTCGGTTCATTTATTTCTTTATCAATGAAGGGCACATCACCAAACTGATGCACTAATTTGAAATAACGGTAGGCACGTTGAAAATAAGCTGCTCCTAAAATCGCGTTTTTTTCATTTTCGTCTTTAAAAGTTCCGGCATCTATTCTTGAAATAATAAGATTGGCATATTTTATTCCCTTAAATCCTTCGTACCAATACCACCCCACTTTAGTTCTATCGTTGTGATTGAGATCTGCATCGGGGAGCAGTGCAATATCCATATCCATTTGTGGACCAGCTTTATCTGTTGTCCCCTCTACGGCTACTTCAGATTGGATAATCTCGGTCAGAATGGGCGCAGCATCGCCAAAAAACTCATGTCGCATATTTCTTTCACAGGCCGTTAAAGCGGAGTACATCCCTTGCGCATCGGCTAGCGCAACATCTGGTTCATAGAAAGACAGGGGTTTTGGTTTAAGCCAATCCTTACTGCACGAAAATGTAAAAACAGCCATTGAACCAATACATAAACTATATAATATATTTTTTTTCAACTTCATGATCTAGTGATTAAAGGGTAAAGTTTAAACTTAAATTATATGTGCGGGGGGCTGGGTCGCCAACATCTGCCAATGCATCGCTTTTCCAGCTTCTTTCGGGGTCTCCAAATTTAAAATCTTTTGTCAAGTATGCTACATTTCTAATCGAAGCTGAAATACGAAGCTGCTGAATTCTTAACGATTGCAAGATAAATTTTGGCAGACTGTAAGAAAGCACCATGTTGTCCAAACGCATAAAGGACATGTTGACGTAGTTTGTACCATTATTTTTTGATCCTATACGCGCGTAATCGTTGATCGGATTTTCTGGCGTCCAACGCTGTAGTGCATAGTCGGTACTCCGATCTGCAAAATTACTGTTGTTTGCAGCCTGATTAAAATCTCCATAATGCCCCCAATTGGAATAAATTAAAAATGAAAAACTCAGCTCTTTATAACGCAATTCATTTCGAAACGACCACCTAAAACGCGGTGTTGTATACCCCTGAAATACACGGTCGGCATCCGTTAAGACCCCATCTCCATTTTGATCTACATATTTAAAATCGCCAGGTTGGTTACCATATTTTGCAGCCATTTCCTCTTCCCCTAGTTGCCAGATTCCATTTCGTTGGTAGGCCCATATCCGGTCGGGATCCTGTCCAATAAACCATCTATTTTTAACATCGTCCGCTTCCTTTTGGCCGACGACATTTCCTTCACTATCTTTTACATCCACCATATCGCCATACAACTTCACAATTTTTCTCCGATTCAACATAAAGATCGCCGTCGCATTCCAACTAAAATCGCCCCTATTCATGATGTTACTATTTAAGGTAATATCAAAACCTTTATTGGAGAGCTCACCAAGATTGGCAGCAACACTGCTAAATCCGATAATTTCTGGCAATGCGCGATCTACCAATAAATCCTGGGTTGTTGCCGTATAAAAATCCAGTGCACCACTGAGACGGCCATGGAGGACTGAAAAGTCCAAACCGGCATTATACGAACTTTTACTCTCCCATTTCAAGCCCAAATTGGCCATTCTATTTACGTATAACTGAGACGAAAGATAGAGGTTTCCACTCGCATCAATATAGGGATGTAATCCAGAGGTCATGTCGGAAAGCGCTTCGTAAAGCTCAATATCACGATTACCATTTCTTCCCCAAGAAAGTCGCAGCTTACCATAATCCAACCAAGATTTGGTATTTTTCATAAAACCTTCCGCTGTAAAATCCCAGGCAAAAGCCAGGGCTGGAAAGGTTGCCCTTGGATTTTGAGCGCCAAAGGCTGAATATCCGTCGCGTCGTACAGAAGCAGTCAGCATATAGCGATCTTTAAACGAATAAAACAAGCGAGCCATTAAGGCATCTCCGGTTTGATATTTGTCTTCGCTTTCGTTCAATGGAATTGTACCGGCCTGTAATCGATGCCAGCCCAGAATATCAGAAGGTACAAACTGAGAAGCTGTGGCCTTGGTTCGCCAAAACTGCCCTTTCTCTGCATTTTGAAGCAATGTTACTTCAAAATTATGTACATCAAAACGCCGCTTCCAACGCAATACATTATCTAACTGCCAATTGTATGTTTTTTCAAATGAGCGTTCGCTACTTCCACCTTTTGCCTTCCACTCGGGATTTTTTGAAGAATCATGGTTATAATACTCGTGCCAGATAAATGAAGGGGTAAAATTGGATTGCAATTCTATCCCAAATGGCAAAGTAATCACACCGTACAAACTGGAATTCAATGTATTATAATTATTTTTTCGATCTCTAAATTGATTGTCAAAGAATGGGTTTACGGGAGTGACATCGCCTGTCGGCAGTCTTTGATAAATACTAGAAGGATCATCAAGATTATTAGATCCGAAGGGAGAAATCACTGCTGATTGTTTCCAATCGGATTTTAGAAAGCCCTCATTTCGAACGGCGAAATTTGTATTCGCCCCGACTTTTAGATAGGATGTAATTCTAGTTTCGAGATTTAGTCGTGTTCTGAAATTTTTAAACCGACTTCCAACCACTACTCCCTCCCGATCAACATGGTTTAAGGAAAAATAGTAGTTAGTGTTCTCATTACTATTCGATACAGCAACAGCATAATCCTGCTGGATCCCCTTTTGAAAAACCAAATCCTGCCAATCCGTAATCTTATTGTTCATGTAATTTTCAATCTCCGGCGTCTTAAGCTCTAATCGAGAAAGCCAAGACCTGATCAACTGATCCTCTGTTACATTTGTAACGGGGGTCTTTTGATCGTAATTATACCAGTCCAATTGATTGGTTCCATTGAGCAATCTTGGGTCCACGAACATTTCGGGGTGAGCTTTAAGATAGTCGGCTGTCCGACGACCTACTTCAAAGTCATAGCGATATTTCAAAAACTCACCAGCATTCATCACTGCAGGCATACCTGCACTTTCCACCATACCAAAATTTCCATTGAAAGTAATGGACGGTTTTCCCTTTTTACCTCTTTTTGTCGTAATTAAGATAACGCCGTTGGCAGCTTTTGCACCGTATACAGCAGTTGCACTGGCATCTTTTAAAATATCTATTGACTGAATATCATTGGGATTAATATCAGCAAATGTTCCGTCAAAAATAACACCATCCACAACATTTAAGGGGCTACTACCAGCTTTCAATGTTCCCTTTCCCCTTACCTGTAAGCTTGCATCCCCCTTTGCCGAATTTCCCTGTCCAATCACCAATCCAGCTGCATTTCCCCGCAGGAGATCCTGAACTGACCTGGGCGCCTCCTTCTCAAGCTTTTCGGTCTGAACAGAAACGATTGCGCCGGTCACATCTTTCCGCTTGGCGGTTCCGTAGCCAATAACGACAACTTCATCTAGATTCTCTGTAGATTCAGAAAGGGTGATCTCTATTTCCTTACCCACTTCTACCTCAAGTTCTTTGGACAAGTACCCTGTATGGGTAAAACTTAAAGTAACCTTAGCAGAATTATGCTGCAATTTTACACTAAAGCGACCGTAGCTATCTGTTACAGTACCTGTTGAAGTTCCCTTCACCAAAACGGTGACTTTTTCCAAAAAACGCCCATCATTAGTTTTGACGACGCCCGTTAATTCTTTTCCAGTTCCTTGTGAATGAACGGTTCCTGTCGACAGCAATAGCATACACAAAAAAGAAAAACTAACGAAAATTAAATGATTAAATTTTCTCATAGATTAAGATTTATTGGTTATTAATAAATAAAACTATAAAAAGGCTAAAAACAAGACCTTTTAGTCGTTCATATCAATTGGTTATTATTTAATCAACACAAAACAATAGTATTAATTAATAAAATACAATCAAACCTTTTTAATTCATTTATTTACGAAAACGTTTGAATGCCTATAAAAATCAAATCACGGCATCCCAACAAAATAAAGAGGATAGTTCAGCCCTCTGGCTAAAAAACAATATATAGCAAACAAAAAGCCCTTCATAGGCTTTAACACAAATAAAATTTAAAAATAAATTGAGACAAAAGAGCATAGTTTTGATAAAAAATGACATCTTTTTAAACTATAATTTCACTATATTTTAAATTAAAACAAATTTAAAATAAATTAAATTTAACGAAATAAATAATACAAACTTTACTAAATACAAAACCGTCATGACCTAGAATTTTTTTTATGGTCAGGGAAACAAAAGTCACATTCATTATTTACGTCAGGCCAAATGAAAGGATCGAAGTTTGGGACAAAACCATATCGTTGATGAGTTAGCCAAAACAGGTCTCCATCATTGGGCATTAGAAGTAATTAGATTAATCTCCAATTCTACATGCCCGCCCTTCTCATTAGCTTACTTTTAACATTGCCCCACCTAGGCCGTATAATCTAGGTAACTTCACAGTGAAAACAACTAAAAAAGTTAGCCTCAACATAGGCTCACGTTATTTGTAGGAGGAACTTGATGATACGATGGTCATAAAAAGGGCTCAACGACAGGGTCGTGTACGCAATTCGTATTATTTTAGAAAAGTAAATAAAAACAATCAGTAAAAAATTTGGAGAATACGAAAATTATATACAACTTTAAAGCACAAACACCTGCTCTAAACAGGCTACAAGTTAACAAAGGAAATTTTTTATTTTAAAACGAGGATTTTATCTTAGAATCGCTCATAGATAAAAGTCTAAATTAGTTTTTTTGCAGAAAAACTTACTTTTACTTAATGTACAAACAGTAGCATACAAAATATGACAACCAACCCCATTAAGGTATATACAGTAGTTTCAAAAGAAGTAAAAGAAGATCCAGATTTATTCACCAATCTGGAAGGTGTCTTCTCAACATATGAAAAAGCACAGGAATATATTGATCACTTCTTTGGTAATGCTAAATATGGTTATCGATCTATTGTTACGACCTATTTAGACCCCTTTCAGGAAGAAATCCAAAATAATGATTCTTATTATAGCATATCATCTCAATTAATAGGGCCGCATTTAGAAGTAGAGATCTGTAAAACTTCTTTTGCTGTTGTCCTCTCCGAAGTTGAACAATTGCGTATCGATCCGGCCACCTCAGAGAAACCCTTGGAATTAAACCTGCACTGTTTTGCTGCTTCTGAGGAAAAGGCAATGGAAAAATTCGAAAAATTAGCACAAGACTATGCAAAAGAACACAAGCTTCAATTTCAAATTAGCCCTTTTCGCATTGCAGATTCAGACCAATGCTACTAGCCTTCAATTGCAACGAAATTATAGCAGCAGATTCAGGGAAGTATTTTTTTACGGATTTCACTTAAATATTCTGGCGTAAATCCCAGATACGAAGCAATCAGGTATTGCGGAACACGTTGTACAAACTGCGGATATTTACGGAGCATATCATGGTAGAATTCTTCTTTAGATTTAGAGAATAGATATTTAACCCGCATCTGCGCAGCAGCATAAGCCCTTTGGTAGACAAATCGAAAATAACGCTCCATGATCGGAAATGCAGCTACCAATTTTTCTTGATTTTCTTGACTGATATAAACTAAATCTGAGCTCTCTACGGCCTGAATGTAAAATGACGTAACAAGCTTATGTTCGAAAGCCATATTGTCCGTAATCCACCAATTTTCTATGGCAAATTCAGTCGTTTGTTCGACTCCCTTTTCATTAACGAAGAATTTACGGAGAATACCTTTCAATACAAAAAAATGGTATCTACACACTTGCCCTTCTTCCAGTATATTTTCTTTTTTCGCGACCGTTTGGGTCTTAAAATAATGCAATATTTCTTCTAATTCGACCGGATCGATAGCGACAAATTTCTTTATATGTTCTTTCAGTTTTTCCAACAGTCTGTCATTTTTTTGTACAGACAAAGCTACTCATTCATTTTATCATAAAAAATACACGCGGCACCATTTCAAATAAGCTCGAAGAGCAAGGCTGGGAAAATAAATTCAAGTAATGGATGTCATCGATATCAACCTCATGTCCATGTTAACACCAAAATTGAAGGAATGACAGCACATTGTGACTAGTGTTCCTAAAAAGAATTCTAACAGAAAATCAGCCCGCCATTAAAATAGGCGGGCTGATTCGCATTTATGGTATCCAATACGGTTTATCAGAAAACAACCTTACTATACTAACGTAAAATTCGAACTTTTCGTACTTTATTTACTTAATCCGTAAAACCAATCTACAAAGCCGCAATCTCCTGCTAAAAAGCGCCATCTATTCCGTAATGTAGTGAACCTCATGCGCCTCTGTCAACTGCGGAACTTCCAAATTATGAAGCATTTTATCCAATACAACATCTGGCAGTGGATATTCCCGATCGTTATTCTGCGTGCGCCAAATCTTGTAGGGTTTTTCAACGTACAACAATTTCACGTAGGCTTGATAGCTGACAAAAAGATCGATCAATTGTTTTCGCATCTGGGAAGTTATATTAGTGGCATTCCAGATAAAATCCTGTCCGCAGCGTAAGTATTTTTTTGCCTGCTCTTTTGCTTCCTGTACAACCCATCCGTTTCTCTTTTTATCGGTCGGATCAATGCGATACTTGCGTCTGATGTCGTCCAGACTAATAACGGGGAGGTCGGTATTCATTGCTAAAATCTGATAATCTTTGCCCATTCCCGGCAAACCTGAAAGTACAGTCACCGTGGATTTGAATATATCAAAAGGCACATAACCAACATAACTATCGTTTCCATTAAAATATGTAAATCGTGCATTTTCAGACAAAAAAGAACGCGTGGCATCCCAGCAGCCAATCTCTTTACTATACAGTTCGAACATATCCAATGCATAGAGCAAATTATCCAAATCGCCACAATACCTTCCTTTAGCATCAGCTTCGGCCAACAACTTAAGTTGACTCATATTGACACATAGTGACGCTTCCAAGGCGCTCTTCATCGGATCGGCTTTTTCCATCAACCATAATGGCAACCCATGATAGCGTACCAATGCGACAATTTCCTCCCGTAATGCAAAAGGGGTCTCCACATCACGAAATAAAATCTCCCGTGTGGTCTGTGCTCCTTTTTTGGCATGATTTGGTGAACTGATACGACCATCGGCAGCGACAACTGTCGTCGATCTCTTCTCGACATCATGCAATAAAGCGGAAGCCCAGAGGAGCTCCTGCTTTTGTTCATCCAGATTCCGATATTCAGGCAATGCTTCCAGCTGCTGTAATACCATTTGGGTATGAATCGCGACATTCCCTTCGGCATGATGTAAAGGATCCTGTTGTACCTGTTCCATATCCCTGACCCAAGAAAATTGTTTCGCTAAAGCCGACCAATCCTTATTTGTTGCTATTGTCCATTCCATGAATAATCCCTCCTTTCCCAAATCATTTTTGCTCTTCGCCATGATTTTGTCCAATGTTCGTCGGTCTGCACATGTCCTTTTCTAACGTATTTAAAAACATTGTGCTGAAATTCGCTGACAGCATATGCATCAGCATTCCTGCAGACTAACCCCTCCATCGTACATGCTTCTTCAGTTTTAGGATCAACCGATCCAAATATAGAAGACTGCATGGCCAAATTTTCGACTAAACGCCGAAGTTCTAACTCAGTCAAATCCTTTACCATGTCGAGTTTTAAAACAGGTACAGTAGGCAAATCAAATAAACTGGCATAAAAAGTAACTTCTTCCCATGAAAGCCACTGATCTTTAATTCGAGCAGCAAAAACATAATAATAGTGCTCAAGTTGCATATACTCGATCGAATGCACAGCATAAAGATTTTCACCAAAAAACTCCAAATCACCCAGATCGTTTTTTAATCTGGACCAATGCTCCCGAAGCTGGGCCGTCCATGGCGACGTGGTTGGAGCTGCATGAGATCGTGCAAATACTCCACGCCGTGAAAGGCAATTATTCTCGCCATCTAATTTTTCTGTAAATAACAGTTGATGGAAAGATTGCATATCCTTCCAATAATATTGATTAAAACGATCGTCGCTGCTTGTCCCTGGCGAAAATGGGAAATGATAGGTACGACCATATTTTGTTGATTCCATTTTTAAAATTTAAATCCATACTAAAAAATTGAAGACATAGGCATTGGGTAAACAAATCGGGTAAATCCCGTTGTTTACTTTCTTCCTAAATATCGACAATGCATTACATGACTTTAAATTTTAAAAATTGACAACACAAATGATCTGTTGCTACAAAAGTATACAATTTATTTTAAAAACATAAATACGCTCCCTTTGATTTTTGGACAACACACCGCCTTCCCTACTTTCTAATCAGCCTTGATTAGTCAAAAAACGCGTCAATTAATATAATTTCAATTCAGTGTATGTCGTTCCAATGGGAATAACCCTGTCTGCTACCCAAATTTGGGTTTTGTCGAACTTCATCATTTTACTTCGTGCGACGATAAATGCTCTGTGACAACGAACAAATTCGCCCTTCGGGAGCAGTTCCAGCAGCTCGCTAATGGTAATTCTAGAACTAACGCATTTATTATCGTTCAAATGTATTTGGGTGTAATTGCCTGATGCTTCAATATACAGGATACGGTCGAATTCAACTTTAACATGTTCATAACCATCTTTGACGAACAGATAGTCTTTGTTATGCTGTAGCTTTTTTGCCCGAAGGCTATACAATTCGCTCGCCTTGTTGCAGGCTTTCAAAAACCTGCTCATAGAAAATGGTTTAAGCAAGTAATCGATGGCGTCGAGCTCGAAACTCAATAGCGCATGCTCGGAATAAGCCGTCGTAAAAATCACCATTGGCGAAGTATTCAAACTGCGCAGAAACTCTATTCCTGAAATATCTGGCATTTTTATATCTAAAAAGATAAGGTCCACCTGCTCCTTCTGGAGATAATCAATCGCCATAAACGCATCCGTAAATGTACTTTTTAATTCAATAAAAGGGACTTTAGCTATATGGTGTTCAATAACCTGCAGTGCCACAGGTTCATCATCTATCGCGATGGCTATCATAACAATTATTGATTTAAAATCTGATCTATTTGGTCATACAGTTGTTTTCCATTACTTGGTCGAAGAGCCTTTTCCACAACTAATTTTCCTGTTTTATCAAATATAAAATATTGCGGATAATATTCGGCTTTGTCTTTTGCATTTAGCAGTAATTCCTTCCAAAAGGGCTCAATCTGTTTCCTATTTTTACGTAAATGGATTCCGGTTAAATTGTTGACGCGTATAAAGTCTTTCCAGTCCTGATCGCGATGGTCTTCATCCATATCCAAATAAACGAAGGCAATATCTTTATCCATGTATCTTTTCTTCAGTTCAGGTGTATACTTCAATTCAAACTTGCAGGGACCACACCAGGTTCCCCAAACATCCAAATAGACCACTTTTCCTTTCAATTCAGCAATCAGGTCGTCGATCGATGAGATAGGTTGATCATCTTCAATCAACCGAATCTGTTTGTTGTGTTTATTCGCCACCAAAAGAGCGTCAAGATCGGCAATATAGCTTTCAACAAGCGGCTTATGCTTATCTTTTGGAAATATCTTCCAATGTGCCCCTGCCAATGCTTTTAAATGCGTTAAGTCCTTGTCATGATATAGATTGACCAATTGTTGAAAATTGTATTTTTCTACGATAGGCTTGGAGAAATTATTTAAAGCACCGATAAACCGCCAATAATCTTTACTATAGATCTTCATTAATCTATTTGCACTGTCTAAGCTTATCCCGAAATAAGGGATTGGTTCACTAGACGCAATTTTCTCGGCCCGAATCTTAACAAATGCCTTCTTTTCCAGATAACGCAGGTAATTGTCAAGGAAAGAATAAAAAGAGGGGCCACCAAATTCATCCTGTAAATTAATAAGTGCTTTTCCAAACAGCTCTAGAACCAAACTATCTGCGGTAGACTTTGGCAATTCAGCGACACGGGCAAAATCGTTCAGATGGTTCATTCGTTGCGCGTAAAACTCAGTACGTATATAGTTTTTTAGTGAGGAAGACAATGGACTAGTTTGGATCACTTTATTGATTTGATTGCAATCCGCTAAACAGGGAATTAACACTTGCTGTCTCAACTGAGCCAAAGAGCATTGAGCAAGATTATTTACGTTCGGGGCCTTCATAAAAAAAGGCACTTCATCGTGTTTTATTTGCTGTATAATTTTGTTTTCTGTCAAAGCACTACCGTCTGTAAATACGATCGTAGTGTCGGTTAAATTCAGGATAAGATCTTTACCGGGGCTTAATAACAAGGTTTGAAATACACTGCTGTAATTTAGAGTCGCGGATTTTCGAGCTGTTATTGGCAGTGCGACCTCAAATGTGCCATCGCTGGCAACGGTTATCTGTTGCGAATTTTCTTTATAAAAACCAAAAACAAGAGGAATATTAATTTCCAAGGCCTTGTTTGGATCATAATTCCAAATCTTACCGCTCAATTTAAATTGAGCATGACTGCTTAGACAATACAAGGTCATAAGCAAAAAAACAAGTATTTTTTTCATTGCTATTAATTAAGGAACCAATAAATCAGGTGAATAATTGATTAAAAGATAGTGGAACTAGTTAGATTTAAATAACACTAGCGATCTTTAAATATGTAAAGTTAAATGGATAAAAAATTCATTGGCATTTTCACGTATCATCAGTTCATGTCGATCTCGATATAGCAATGAAAGACGTTGGCGTACATTCTCCAAACCGACACCACTTTTTAGTTTTTCGGGATCACGATCACTTTTCGGATTAATGCTATTACTCACATCGAAAAACAAAACCTGGTCTCGCACTTGCAAAGATATTTTAATATAAGACGATTTCTGAAGGCTTATACCATGCTTAAATGCGTTCTCGACGAAAGGGATCAGCAACATAGGGGTAATTTGATAATTTTCAAACTGCTCCTCTATTTCCGTTATAATGGTAATTTTGTCTGACATCGAAGTCCGCAGGGTCTGTAAAGCGATGTAATTATTCAGGTATTCTATTTCACGCGTCAACGAGATTTTATCTTGCGTATTTTCATGGAGCATAAACCGCATCATATCGCCCAATCGCTGAATTCCCTCCCCTGTCCGTTCGGCTTTTTCCTGTAATGCCGTGCCATACAATGTGTTTAAGGCATTAAATAAAAAGTGTGGGTTTATTTGGGATTTCAGAAAAGTCAGATTAGCGTCCGACTGACCGAGCTCCGTACGTAAGGAGGCAATTTCGTTGTGACGCATTAGACGTTTTTTAAAGAGAAACCAGGAAAGCGGAACGCTAACCAATAATTGCGTGGGTAAATGAAACATCGCAACAATAAAGATCACTTCACTGGTCCGGTTAAAGAAGAATAGGGCCAATATGCTTAATGGTATAATTAAAACCAAACTCACCGCAGCGATAATCCAAAAGAAGTCGCGGAATTTCTTTTCTTTTTCATGTAATTTTGGCAACAAATAGTATAAGGAATAGATTACGATACCAACCGCAGACAACACGACCAAAGTCCATAACACCGAAAGTTGGTAATGCGAGTGAGATATGATCAAAAAAAACAATCCGATAAACCAAAAGCCAATTCCAAAGGCCAAATCCATTTTTAGCTGCTTTTGTATAGCCGGGTTTTCAACCCTGTTTTTAAGCAGATAGCTGATCAAAAATTGCATGCAGGTGTATAGAGAAATTACGATTGTCCATAGAACTGCTTGTGTTAAGGACTTAAAAAACATGCTATTATAGCCTCTTTGAATACTATCAAAATCCATAAGTTCATAGGTATGGCTATAAGTCCGGCATACACCTAAAATCAGTCCGGATATCAAGATCTGAGCGGCTAGTAATGAATAATTCAACAGCTCCCGTTTTCTATTGATGAGCGCAGGAATAAGAACAAAATTTAATGCGAGAAACATCAAATATAGAAGCAGATAATAGCTAAACTTGGGTACAAAAAAATTAAAAAAATAAGAGTAGTTTATTTTCTGACCAATGAAATAGTTATGCATACCACTATCATCCCGATTGTTTGTATCAACAAGCAAAGCATAAACAACAGCGACAAATACGACAGTTGCCATCCAAAATTCTATTTTTCTTACGTCTTTCAATTTCATGTTATTGGTTTTGATAAGACAATATTAACTGAAATGAAAACATAAGACAGAAAAATGTGACGAATACCACCAAAAATGTGATGAATCAAATTTTCTTCATCTTATAGCTGGGATTCTATTGTTGTTCTTATAAAATAGCATTTGATTTTACTATCTTTAAGCTGAAAAGTATCAAACCAGCTTTATTAACTTTATTCAAAAAAACACTACATAATTAATCCACTGTTTCACACATTCACGTCCGATTTTTGCGGCAACTGTTACGGCAAATAGCGAAGATTGCACAAAGGCATTGGGCTGTCGAATGGTCATAAATACAGGTTTTAAAAAATAATTGACCATATGGATAACTATATCGTATTAAAAAGGTTTACTAGTTTAGAAGAAGCTCAGGAATGTCATCAGCTACTTTCGGATAGAGGTGTAAAAACGCGGTTGGCTGATAATCTACCCCCTGTGGATATTACATTTTCTGGAAATACGGTAGGACACCAATATGAGATTCAAATAGACCCCGCCAATTTCGCAAATGCAGAATCTATTTTAGAAGAGCAGGAAATGCAATCTCTCCCACTGGTTGGAGATGACCACTACCTGTATCAATTTTCATACGAAGAACTCTTCGAAATCCTGCAAAAACCCGATGAATGGAACAAATTGGACTATGCGCTTGCCAGAGAAATTTTATTAAAAAGAGGGAAAGATATTGATCAGGAAAAGCTTGATCTTTTGAAGAAGGAGCGGCTCATGAAACTACGGGAACCTGAACCACAACAGAAGTATTGGATTATTTTTGGCTATATTTCCGCCCTTCTAGGTGGTCTTTTAGGAATTGCAATCGGGTATATGTTGTTTAGTTCTAAAAAGAGCCTACCGAATGGCGAACGGATATTTTGTTATTCTGATCATGACAGAAAACATGGGATAAAAATATTCTATATCGGATTATTTGTATTCACAATATCCGTTCTCATCAGAATTCTCTGGGGCTAATAGTATAATATTAAATCCATTTATTCTTTTAGCATAATAGATCGGTGGAGCTTCGTCATTGTGGTCATTCTGTATCCTATCACGACCCAATTAGCGTTAACAGTAGTAAATTTTTAATACTAAAAAAAAATACCGATATTTAAGATGATATCTTTATTCTTGAATTGTTTTTTGTAAACCTACAGACAAATTAGCTTTATGAATAGTTTAAAGACCACAGCCACTCATTTCCGTTATAAGAAGCATCCGGGAGATCTATTTAGAAATACGTCGGTTCAATTATTACCTCATCCCTATAAAAATCAAGAAGACTTTTGGGTATGGTTTCACCCCTTCTACCATCGCAGTGAAGACATTTCAGATCTAGGCGACCTGTACAAACAGCTTCACGATACGCCTTGCCAAGAAACGAGAGTATCATCAAAAAATGAGCTTTGTTACCCTGCGGTCTCGAAAGAACGTCTCTTTGAGGAAATAAAATCATTGGAGCAAAAGATCTATCAGGATTGCTTTGAAAACTTTTATTTGCTGATTATCGAAGGCCGTATCGAGCTGTTAGAGAGTCATCAAATTGAAAGTAAAGAACCTGGCTCCTAACACCTATTCTTTAAACCGTTATGCATTATTTGACTTGTGCGATTATAAGGGAGGACGATAAGATACTCATTTGTCAGCGTCCGGCATCGGTGACGCATGCCTTAAAGTGGGAATTTCCTGGTCGCATTACCGAGTCCCACAAACCAATGAAAGCAAATTTGTCGCTCAAAATCAGGGAAGAGCTTAATATAGATATTCTTGTCGGAAGGCCGTTAAAGATGACGCAACAAGACTATACAAGTCCAGCACCTTGTCTCTATCCTATTCTCTGCACCTTTTGTTCTGGCGAAGTTGCCTTTCAAAAATATGTTCAAGCATTATGGGTTTCCCCCGCAGAATTATTACATTTTGACTGGACCGATAGTGATCGACCAATTGTAGACGAGTATACCAAATACCTTGAAGATTCAAATCCTCCGTCCCGCATAAAGGAAGCTTTTTTAGAAATCCTGATTGGACTCATCGGCTTTACACTGGTCCATATATTCTTCAATCTATATATAGCCTTATTGATAACATTGATCTTAATCACTGTTACCGGAATTTATACCTATTACACCCGAAAAAATATAAAGAAAAGAATCCCATAAAACTTCCCTACATTTATAAAACTAAGTAACCCATAATTTCATTTTAGCCATATTGAAGACTTAATCAAATGAAAGATTTCCCACAATTAGTTACAGAACGACTTATTCTCAACGCCATTGACACGACTGATATTCCACAGATTGTAGACTATCTGCAAGACAAGGTTTATTCGGACTTTACCTCAAATATTCCCTACCCATACCGAAAAGAAGATGCTGAATATTGGCTTAAATTAGCCGAGGAAGCGTTTGCCAATCGTAAAGGCTTCACTTTTGCTATTCGAAATAAAGATAAAAAGCTGATCGGAGCTATTGGTCTGCACGATGAAGGCTCGGATAAGGCCGAGTTGGGATACTGGATCGCTATTCCTTACTGGAATAATGGTTATGTCACGGAAGCCGCAAAAGCAATCATTGAGTTTGGTTTTAAAGAACTAAACTTCAATAAAATCTTTGCGACCTACTTCCCACATAATCCAGCTTCGGGAAAAGTCATGGAAAAAATAGGCATGAAAAAAGAAGCCCTGCTAAAACAACATTTAAAGAAAGATGGCCGGTATTATGATATTCCATTGTATGCTATTTTTAGAACGGATCTATCTTTTTAATAAAAATCAATCATTTAATCTGCTAAAAAAATGAAAAACAAAATTGGATATATTGCCGTCGTTTTTTTATTTCTCACTGGACAAATCACCTATGGTCAAGAAACAAATCGGGAAAAAGCTTCTTCAAAAGGAAAGGAAGCCATCCAACTCATGGACGATGGAAAGGTAGATGAGAGTATCCTATTATTGAAAGAAGCTCAAAATCTCGATCCGAATAGTATCACGTACCCCTATGAGCTCGGCTACGCCTATTATTTAAAAAAAGACTATAAAAAGACGATTAAGTACTTAGAAAGTATTAAAAGTGAAAAGATTACCAATGACAGAGTATATCAATTATTGGGAAATGCATACGATATGCTTGGCGAAAGTGATAAAGCTGTAGGTACTTACGAGAGTGGATTAAAAATATTTCCCAAATCAGGTCATCTTTATTTGGAAATGGGAGCCATCCAACGTGTCAAAGGAAATTTAGAAGATGCATTAGGTTATTATGAAAAGGGCATAGAGGTGGATCCGGAATTTTCTTCAAATTATTATTGGGCATCAAAGATATTTTGTATTTCCGATGAAAAGGTTTGGGGAATGATTTACGGTGAGATATTTATGAATTTAGAACGAAACACCAAAAGAACAGCTGAAATAAGTGAGCTTCTTTATGATCAATACAAAACGCAGATAAAATTGAAAAGTGACACAGCGCTTTCCGTTAGCTTTAGTAAAAACGCATTTGTCAATGCAAAAGCAGCAGATTCCAGTCAAATAAAACTGCCTTTTGGAGTAGGAATTTATGAGACAACATTAGCGATGTCAATACTTGGTTTAAAATCTATAGATATCAATACACTAGACACTATAAGAACTAACTTCATAAACAACTACTTCAGCAGTAAACACAACAAAATATTTCCAAATGTCCTCTTCAGTTATCAAAAAAAGATCATCGATCTAGGTTACGGCGAGTCTTACAATCATTGGATATTAATGAAAGGCGACGAAGATGCTTTCGAAAAATGGCTAGAAAACAATGAAGAGAAATGGACACTTTTTTCAAATTGGTTTTTGAAGAATCCCCTAAAAATAGACAGCACAAACAATTTTTTTCGTAAACAATATGATTAAACCTTCAGTATCATAAATAGCCAAATTGATATAGCGATTTGTTCAAAATCTATTCCAAAAAATGAAAATTTATTTTCGTGAAAAATTGATTAAATTTAAGCAACTGATATTCATAAAGGATAAAACATGAAAATATTTGCATTCGCTGGGAGTAATTCTTCCACATCGATTAACAAACAATTGGTCAAATTTGTACTTAAAAGCTTCGAGGGGCACGAAATTAATTTGATCGACCTGAATGACTATAACATGCCTGTTTTTTCTGTAGACTTAGAAAAAAATGGGTTCCCACAGGAAGCGCAGCTTTTCCTAGATCATATAGCCTCGAGTGACATGATCATTTGCTCCCTCGCAGAGAATAATCGCTCCTATAGCGTAGCGTTTAAAAATGTATTCGACTGGGCATCTAGAATAAATGTCAAAGTTTTCCAAGATAAACCCATGTTGCTTATGACAACTTCACCAGGTGGTTATGGTGGTGGAAATGTGATGGCCGAAGCGCAGAAATTCTTTCCGCAGTTTGGCGCTATCATTAAAGAAACATTCTCGCTTCCCAAATTTTACGAAAATTTTGATCAGGATAATGGCGTAATCAGTCCGGAACACCTCAATAGTCTGAGGGAAAAAATAGCGGACTTTAAGGAACAGATTTCTTCCTAGTGATATCCCGCTAAAAATCTATTTGCCTTTTCGTGCATTCTGCATAACTTATGCCGATGTACTGAGTACATACTGCTTTGCATATTATTGACCTTTTGCTTACCTTTTCTTTGTTTTTCAGGCAAAGAAACACCAATAAAACGACAAAGAAATAGCAAAGAAGAAGCGAAAAAACAGCAAAGAAACACCGAAGAAACAGCACCGGAATAGCAGAGAAACACCAAAGAAATTGCGAATAAGCTGCAAGCCGTTACCCTAGCGCCCCAAAGAGCGGTGCTATAATAGAAAACAGACCCCTAACGATAGCAACTGTTAAAGGTTCATAATTAAGGAGGGGTGATTTACCCCTCCTTAAAATTTATTTAAGGAGCTCTTCGAGTTTCTCTATCAACTTTACTCCTTTTAAGTTGATTCCAACAATCTTACCTTCGGGAGAGATGAGGTAATTTTGCGGAATAGCCTGAATACCGTACAATTGAGCCGCTTGATTTTGCCAACCATTCAGATCAGACACCTGAGGCCAGGTTAACCCATCTTGTTCAATTGCCTTTATCCAGTTATCTTTTTTACCAGGTTTATCGAGTGAAACACCCAGTATCTCAAATTTTGATCCTTTAAATTTTTGATAGGCTTTCACCAGATTAGGGTTCTCTGCACGACAAGGACCGCACCATGACGCCCAAAAATCCAAAAGCACGTATTTACCTTTAAAATCTGAAAGTTTTAACTCCTTACCTTCAGGAGTTATCTGTGCAAAATTTAAAGCCGGCTGTCCAATTCCTAGTTTTTTTGCGAGTTGAATATCTGCATTCAATTTTTTTCCGATAGCTGTTTGCCTTAATCTCGATGACAAATTGAAAAACAAAGGTTCGGTGGTAACTACATTATCATCGTAGCTGGCAACTTCCTGCAAGGCCAACAAACTGAAGTAATTGTCTGGATTATTGACGATAAAATTTCGCTGCGCCTTCTTACGTTCTGTTTCGATCTTGTCTATTTCTTGCGCAATTTGGTTGAGCGCATTCTCGTCACGATTTTTTTCCTGATACAAATCAGCTCTTTTAGACTGCTGAACCATAAGCTTTTTCTCATAGGAGTTTAAATAATCTTGATACTGCTTATAGGCTACCTGCAGTTTACCGCCTTTCACCAAGGAAGACTCGAAAGGACGTTGAACAGTGATTTGCGTATTGGGTTCCATAGGGTCTACGTAAAATGTAAGACGCTCCATCGGGCCACCTTTGCGGTTAAAGAAGGAAGCTCCATCTTTGGAATAAAATAACATGACTTGCGTTGGTTCCATAATTTCCCCCTTATAGATCACATCATTGGATCCAAAATTAATAGAGTCAATTGTCAATTTTCTGTCCACGATGTAGCGAACAAATGCTTTAGATTTTTCGGGAAATTGTTTTCCCTTTATTGTTAATTGAAAACGCTGACCTTGAGCCGATACTGTCCCAAGAAAACTTAAAACCAAGAATATGGATGTAGCTATTTTTTTCATATTGACTATTACAGTGCTTTAGCACGTGCCACAAGAGCATCGGCCAGTTTAATAATTTTTGAAGTTTCCAGTTCCGCCAATCCACGCGCAGCTTCTGCAGCTTGAACAGCTTCTTTCTTTTTTTTCAATGCGATACAAATATCGGCCAATGTTCCTTGATTGGAATAACTTGAGGGATTCAATTCGACTGCCTGTTTGGCCAGCACATAGCATTGTTTTAGGATAACTGGATTTGCAATATTTCCTTTTGCATTGGCATTGCGGCGGGCAATAAAGCTCAATCTCTCGTCCTCATTTTTGAGCAGGCCTTTTCTTAAGACATTCGTGAGGGTAACAAACTCCTTATGGGTACCATGTGCAGCGGTCCATTCTACTTTATACAGTGCAGCTTCTATTTTTTGTTCTTGATCTTTTAGGCCTTCAAAATAGGCTAGGCCAGCATTAAACTCATCTACTTTATGATCTCTAATATAGCCATACATGGCATAACGTAGCAGCTGTGCCTCTTTTTTCGCAAAATCCGCCGGCACTGCTATGCTTTTAAAATAAGATTTGTTCGACTCAAAAAATTTTCCGTAACGATCATCCAGGCTTTGTGCCATCATTTTTATGGTCTCCCATCCGTTTGGGCTCCTCAAAAATTTATCGGTAGCCACGCTGTCCAATGCCTTTTTCGCTGCATTTGCTGATTGACTATCGGTTTGCTCCATCACTTTAATATAGCGGATTAGAAAATTAGACTCCCGCATACCCAAATCGTACGATTTACGCAAGTTGGGGATTTGAAAATTGGGATCATTAGCTTGCTCTGCCTGTTTCAGGAACAAATCAGCTTCCATGCGAGACTGGGTTCTATAGATCAATGTCCCCTGCCCATCTAAAAATAAGTACGTGGGAAAACTTCTGATTTGGTATAATTTAGCAATGTCTACACCCTCTCCTATCTCGCAGTCAAATTTAGTATTGATAAACCTGCTATTAAAATAACGAGCGACTTCAGGTTGTGAAAACACATTTCCTTCCATCCATTTACAGGGAGCGCACCAGGAGGTAAATCCATCCAGGAAAATCAGTTTATTTTCTTGCTTGGCCAATTCCTTTGCCTGGCCAAAAGTGATCTTCTGAAACTGTATATGTTCTTGTGCGAGCAATAGCATCGACTGTGTAAAAGCCAGTGCTGTCAATAGTATCTTTTTCATATTTTTTTATTAAGAACCTAATCAATTTCCATGTTGATAGAAATTGATTAGGAATGAGTGGTCTACATCTAATTTTTTAGCGTTCGTATTGGGGAATTCCCGGATTCAACGAAAGTACCTTTGGGGGAACCGGAAGTATCATCCGGGCATCCGTGGATTCCATTTCGAAAACTTTCCCTGCCAATGGATGTTGGATTGACTTCTTAAAATTGTCTGCTATAGCGAGTCGTTTCAAATCAATCAGCCTATCGGATGCCATAAAGGGCATTTCACGACGTCTTTCGTCAAGTACCGTCTGTAAAACAATTTTTGGATCCGTTGAGGTTAACGCTTTATTATTCTCTATTCGGCTATTTCTTAATTTATTCAAGAAGCTTAGTGCCTCCGCCGTATTACCCGTCCGAACAGCTGCTTCCGCAGCAATCAAAAACAATTCAGGCGTATTAAATCCTGTGCTAAATTCGACGTAGGGAGCAAAAAGAACCCGTCCTGGAAATTTTACAATAGTAGCACCTAAAGAAGCCTGATCGCGACAGAAAAATAATTCATAACGTTTGTCGGTTGCACCTGCTGGCAAATCTTTGGCGTAAGTTTCTATCAGCTCTTTAGAGGCATAAAATTCGGCATTGGGGCTACCTAGGGAACTTGTTCCCAATCGAGACCATACAGCCTCCATATTCGTTCTGGAATCGGGAAATTGAACCGAATTATCTGTTTTAAGACAAACTCGTCCCCAAGTCGTCTTGTCTTTATTGGTATATAAACTATAATCAATGAGCGTTTTATTCACAGCAAGTGCTTGTTTTGCATTCTCAAGGGCCTCTTTGTATTTTCCCTGATAGAGATAAACCCGACTTAGAAAAGAGAAACCGACGGAACGTACTGCTTGAAATCTATTTGACTGCACTGTACTCAAATTTGGCAACGCGTCATTAAGATCGCTAACTACCTGATCATAGATCGCCTGAACAGATACACGTTCGTATTTTTGATTGATATCCTCTTTCAGCACCAAAGGTACCCCTAGATCTTTTGTTGCACTTGCAGGATTATAATGAGCGGCATAGATATTCACTAGACTAAGGTATTCAAATGCACGACCGACCTTAGCCTCAGCCCAAACCCTTTTCTTTTCGGCTTCCGATCCCTCTGTTGCTGCCAATACATTGTTAATAACAACATTGTAAGTGAATATGTGGCTATAAGCCGATTCCCAGTATGGATCATACTGGCCATCTTCAAATATCGCACCGTGAGCAAAGCTATAGAGTTGTTTTTTTACATAGTCATAATAGTCATAGCTTGCTGCCGATTGTACATCCTGAGGATCTCCGGACTGTAAATTATCTACTAAATAGTTCGGATAAACAGCGGAAGCCCTTACTAAAGATTGATCGTTTAGAAGCAGTTTGTAATCATTCAGATTCTCTGGAATTGTAAAACCTTTTGGTTTAATATCCAAGTATTTGTTACAGCTATTCAATGTCAATAAACCGAATAGCAATCCTATATATATTTTTCTCATGATATTTTCTTATTAAAATCCTACAGATACACCTAAATTGTAAATTATTGGTGCTTGTATCCCTCTACTTGGACTCGTTACCGTACTATACCCAGCCCAAACCTCGGGATCAAGATTATCCTTGTTAGCGACCCAACGCCATGCATTCAATACCTGTCCTGTTAGACGCACATAAGAAAGTTTTGTCGGTGCAATCCATTGTGCAGGAAGGTTGTAGGATAATGAAATATCGCGCAATTTAATATAGTCAGCCTTCTGAACAAATTTATGTGCAGCATTGAAAATATCGGAAATATTGCCTGAAGCAGCAGAAACAAATGCGGGAGCAATATCAGGGTTACTTTCATCACCTGGGTTCTTCCAATAGTTCAACCATAATTTGTCGAAGTTACTATTGTAGTTAAGCTCCGCGTATTTACTCAAGAACTCTGGATGAACTCCCCGCATCACATGGCCACCATTGAAAATAAACATAAAGGAAAGCGTCAAATCTTTATACTTAAATCCATTTCTGAAAGAAACAGTGTAGGGAGGTACTGTCGTACCTTCATAGATTAAATCATCGACAGTCAATTTTTGCGTGGTCTCGACCAGACTACCATCAGCCTTTCGTGCCAAAGGTCGTCCCTTATCATTTAATCCCGCATAATCTATGCTATATAAACTACCCATTGGGATTCCAACCCGATTTTGGGGAGCATAATAGTAATAGTATGGAGTATTCTGTTCAACATATAGATTGGTAATCTTATTTTTGTTGTAACTAAAATTCACTGTGCTGTTCCAGCTGAAGTTTTCACGTTGAATCACCTTACCATTCAGCCCCAACTCGATCCCGCTATTCTGCATATCAGCATAATTAAGCAACACCATATCCCATCCCAAAGTTGGATCCAACGGCGTATTCCCCAATAAATCAGAAGTTTTCTTATTGTAGATATCAAGAGTAGCTGTAAGTCTATCTTTAAATAGTGAGAAATCAAAACCAACATTGAATACTTTTGTTCGCTCCCATCGCAACAATGGATTAGGCGGAGAATCAATGTAGGCTTGCATTTCACCGTTAAAGTAGTTCAGATTGTTATTCACCCTCGAAATCAAATATGGTCCATTATCCTTTGGGACATTTCCATTTACACCATAAGTCGCACGTACCGACCAACGATCTAATGGTTCCCAATCAATTCTTGGCAGATGATATAAAGCGCCTATGGACCAAAGAGGTTTGTATTGATTTTTGATATTTGTTCCAAACAAATTAGATTGATCCATCCGGATGCTTCCACTCAAAGTCAACTTACGATCATAGGTATAAGATCCATTGGCATAGAAGGAAACAAATCTATCGACTAGATCCTTAAATCCAGTCTCTTTTTTCGAAATAGTATAGCTATTAAAAAGCGCCTGTGTGTTTTGGATCTGAATACCAAAAAGCTCTTCATTAATTCCTTTGTAGACTAGGCTATTTTCATCGTAACCATACTTGTAAATATTCGTATATCGGTTATTGATCTGTCTACGTTCAGCACCGGCGATTGCGACAATTTCATGTTTTCCCTGAATATTATTTTGATAATTAAATTGGCCACGTAAGGTATAGCTATTGACATCATTACGTTGTTCAGCAAATTGTCCCCCTTGCGGAATATTGCGCTTGATTGCCCCGTCCTTTCCGATTTGGGTAGCGTCATTCACCATACCTACAACCGATTGGGCATTTTTCCTATTCAATGTGCCATTATACCCTTCGGTCCGTTCACTTTGATAGGACAGATCGAAGTCCAGTCCTTTGATAATCTTAAAATTTGCAGCAAAATTTAAGTTAAGGTATTTATTATAGAACTTTTCGTGGATCGCTGCTACATGCTTTAAAGGAATGTAGGTCTCATCTTCCAGTCCCAGCGCATTCAAGCGATCAATCTCAAACTGAGATTTTGAACTATACCATTGCGCTGGAGAACCATCCTCATTTTCAAGCAGATAATAGGATGCTTTGCCTCCCATATAGTTATCGTAGAAATTGAAGCCAATATCACCCTCTCTATTTTGGTTTTTCCCCAATACATTTGCGCGTAAACTAAACCAGTCGGTAAACTTAAAATTATTTTTCAGACTAAATCCCAGCTCCTTGTTTGTCGCCCGTCCCTTATTGTAATCTCCCGGCTGCGTATAATTGAGGGAATAATGGTATGTATAACGATCGGATCCGCCCGAAATAGCGAGATTATGCTGCTGATCGAATCGGGTCGTATTCAGAAATTTATCCATTTGACTAAAGCGATCACGATTTCGATATACATCCAGCCGCTTTTCCATCTCTTCTTCCGAAATTACTCCACCTTTGCGATCGTACAAAATTCGATAAACGTCGTTCATCGCTTTTCTCGGGTCAATAACAGCGTAATCTCCTGAACGATAGTTAAACATTTCCTTTTGAAAGTTGACCAGTTCAGCGCTACTCATCTGATTGAGGTAGCTGCGGCTTGGAAGTCCTCTAAAAGAAAGCGTATTGCTATAATCAATCTTTGTTTTGCCTGCGGAGCCTATTTTTGTCGCAATAACAATAACACCGTTAGAGGAACGCACGCCATAAATGGAGGCTGCCGAAGCATCTTTCAAAACGGTTATGGAAGCAATATCATTGGGATTAATAGCTGTTAAGTCACCTTCAAAAGGCATACCGTCAACAACGATTAGCGGAGCAGCCTGTGCGTTGATGGTGGAGCGTCCACGAACCTCGATACCCAGATTATTTTTCGAATTCTGTGGACTTGAAGTATTTCGCACCAAATTTAGTCCGGGCAACAATCCATCGATCCGGTCCAATAAATTAGGTTGAAGCCGTCCTTCCATGTCTTTGGCTGTCACCTGAGCAATTGAACCTGCTGCTCTTTCTTTGCTTATTTTTTGGTATCCTGTATTGACCGTAATGTTCACTTCCTGCAATTGCTCATCCAAGGCTCTTAAGGTAATCGAACCCAAATCGGACTTAGCTGCAATCGTAAGTGGAGCAAATCCGACCATGGTAATGTCCAAAAAGCTATTTGAACTAACGCTATTAATTTCAAAATGACCATGCTGATCTGTAACGGTTCCTTTTGGAACACCTTTTACACGAATCGTTGCACCTTGAAGTGGTCTGTTGTTATAATCGACAATAAAACCTTTTACCGTCATTAACTGATTAGTGATCGATCGTTGAGTCTGTTGAGATTTTTCGTGTACGACAATAATCTTCCCCTTGATCTCAAAATCGAGATCCAAATCGTCCAATAACTTCCCAAGAGCATTTCCCAACGATTCTTTTTTAACGGTTAAGTTAACCTTTGTATCTGGATCAATAGTTGTGGCCGCCCATACATAAGAATAGCCAGTCTGCTTATTGATCTCTGAAAAAACCTTTCTCAACGACACTGATTTCTCCTGTATCGATACGTCCTGTCCATACGTTTTAGCTCCAACATGAAGCAGACAACAAGACATTAGTATGGTTGTAAGCGATATGCGCATAATGTTTCCCCTCCATTGCGGCCTACCCCAAATATCTGGGCGATCGCTGTTTTTCATTTGTTGCGTTTGATCGTATAGGGCACGACCAAGTTGTGCATAATTTTTATACATTTGTTTTAGGTTAAGAATTAAAATTCTGTTACAGTTAGAATTACTTGATCTGAAGCCCTAAATGTTGCAAGCGTTTAGGGTTTCGTCTTTTCATTTAGGTTGTTTTGTCTACATAAATGGTCTTTCCTTTAAATTTAAACTTAATTTTCCCGGTACTCTCCAGTACGTTGATGATATCTTTCAGACTGCTGTTACGAGACAACATCGCTTCAAATTTTTCCGATTTTATTTGGTTATCGAGATAGACGACATCTACATTATACCAAGACGCTAACTCATCCATAATACCCCCTAAAGTCTCCGAATTGAACACGAAATATCCGTCTTTCAATGCATTGCGCGCGTCAAGATCAATTATTCGTCGTTCAATTTGACCGAGTTTGATATACGATTCTTCCCCTGGCAACAGTATAATCTGCCTGTCGCCCTGTCGAACCCTAACTTTACCTTCGTATAATGTCGTTTTAAAGTCTTCTATATTCTTGGTTGATTTCACATAAAAATGTGTCCCCAATACGGAGATATTGATCTTCCCTGCTTGTACCACGAAAGGTTTCAGTTTTGGAACCTCACCTTCCCATGGTAAATATTTTTTGGCAACTTCAAAATAAGCCTCCCCCACCAAACGAACCTCCCGCATACTATCTACTTCATAATAATCCAACTGCGTTTTGGCATTCATCCATACTTTGGTTCCATCAGGTAATAGCATGGTCATTTTCCCACCCTTGGGTGTCGCAGCGAATAAATTATTCACTCGTGCCGCTTTATTTTTAACGGGTGATACAAACGATAATAAAGTATCTCCTGGAGCCATCGAAATTGAATTTCCATTTCCTAGACGTACTACCCCTGTCATTTGAGCGGGTTGAATATCTTTATCCGGAGTCTCCTGATAGACCGTATCCGAAAGATTATGTATAAAAAACAACACGAGTAATCCAATCAACGCCGCGGCGATACCATAGGACAACATACGTTTATAAAAAGGTTTAGTGTATGAGGTATTGAGGTAATCTTGTTCAAAGAGGGCAAATGATTCCTCCCAATCATAACGGGCTATCCCGTCTAAATCTGCTTGCATTTGATCTTTGTTGTCAATCAGATCACATAGCCCCTTATTTGCATCCGTTTCGGACCGCCATAAGTCCAACTGTAATTTTTCGTCATCGCGCAATCCTTCCAGCTTGGATTTGCTCAGTAAATAAATGATATGTTGGGGTATTTGCTCCATATTGCTCTATATACTTAAAACAATATTTTGATTTCGTTTCTCTAAAGAGGTGGTAGATATTTTCACAAAAACCTATGTATCAGAAGTATAAATTTTCTAATAATAGAGTAAAAGCAAAAGTAGGCAAAAAAACTGGTCAGGCTTGAGTCTTAATCTCAAAAGTTCAATTCCCCTTTTCTTTTGATTGTAAATCGTACTAGTGGTTAGTCCTAAGGAGATCGCTGCTTCCTGTGGGCTTAAATCTTCAACAATCAACTTACGCATCACTTGCTTACATTGCTCAGGCAGGGTATCAATGGCATCATGGATCGTTCGAAGCGTCTCCAAATAGATCATTTGATGGCTGATCGGTAAATCGACCAGATCGACCTGTGACGTATAAAAATTGGTTTTTTGTTGAATTCTATTTTCTTGTTGGATCCTGTTTAAAGCGGCGTTTCTACAACTTGTGTAGAGAAAACCTCGGATTGATTCAACATGATCAAAATCTATCCGGCGCTCCCAAAGCTTTAAGAATACATCCTGCACGATTTCTTCGATGGTACCTTTATCAAGATTCATCTTTTCTAAAAAATAGCACATTGGACTATAGAAAGTTTTGTACAGAAACTGTAAACCATCCCTTCTGCCCTCCCGAAAAGATTTTAAAAAATCTTGCTTGCTAAATTCTTGGTTTACCTTGTTTTTCACAATTCAATATTACTTAAATTTTAAATAAATATGAAAATTTCATTTATTGTGATCAACTGTCCCGCGCTGGCAAGCAATAGAAAACGGACAGGCCAAACCGGTTGACACAATACTATTCCATTCGGCAGCGATAGCGTAAAAGCGAAGCAAGATCGATGTATTTAGATTATAATTTCTACGCGATCAATTCTGGTGATACAGACTCTTCATAGTAGGCTTCATTCCATTTTGCCAATTGGCACATAATAGGTATTAAAGCCTTGCCCTTTTCTGTCAAAGAGTACTCTACGCGTGGTGGGAGCTCCTTGTACTCTTCTCTCAAAATAACGCCATCCTCTTCCAATTCTTTTAATGAACTGGTCAAAACCTTTCGAGAAATATGTTCGATGAGCGCATCCAATTGACCAAATCGGGCTTTTCGATCGCGCAAAGTATAGATAATCACAGGCTTCCACCGGGTACCTAAAATTGCCATGGAACGCTGCATGGCACAGGAACAACTTTTAAATTCAGTCCTTTTCATTTGAATATATTCAAAATAGTTACGCGAAGGTAACTAGTTTATACTAATAATAGTTACAAATATATACTATTTAAAATATATTTGTGAAGATTCACGATTTAAAACGAGAAAAATGAGCATACAAACACTTTTTAATCCATTCGAGTACAAAAATCTAACACTCAAAAACCGCTTTGTAATGGCACCAATGACGAGAGCATTTTCGACGGATGGAATTCCCGACAGCGCTGTAGCGGGATATTACGAGCGTCGTGCCGCGGGAGATGTCGGTTTAATTTTGACGGAAGGTACCGTTATCGAACGACCTTCATCAAAGAATTTAAAGGATATCCCAAACTTTTACGGTGACCAAGCACTGGCCGGCTGGAAAAATATCGTGGATGCAGTGCACGAAAAAGGCGGAAAAATAGCCCCTCAACTATGGCATGTTGGTTATACTCCTATGCAATGGACTCCGCCCGCTGCGTTTGAAAGCCCAGATACGATGACATTAGCGGATATAGAGGCCACGATACAAGCTTACGCTGACGCTGCTAAATCTGCAAAAGACCTCGGTTTTGATGCTTTTGAAATCCATGGCGCCCATGGCTATCTGATCGACCAATTTTTCTGGGAAGGAATGAACCACAGAACAGACGAATTTGGTGGAAAAACAATTAAGGAGCGCTCTAAATTTGCGGTTGAGGTCGTCAAAGCAATGCGAAAAGCGGTTGGACCTGATTTTGTAATCATTCTACGTCTATCACAATGGAAGCAGCAAGACTACACAGCCAAGCTTGCTCCCACCCCCGCAGCGATGGAAGACTGGATCCTACCATTGACAGATGCCGGTGTCGACATTTTTCATGGAAGCCAACGTCGTTATTGGGAGCCGGAATTTGAAGGTAGCGACTTAAATTTCGCTGGATGGCTCAAAAAAATTTCAGGACAACCCACAATCACGGTTGGATCCGTAGGTCTTGACAAAGATTTTGGCGATGTATTTACAAATTCGGAGTTCAAGTCCTCTCCCGCTTCACTGGATAAACTGGTTCGTCGTTACGAACGTGGCGATTTTGACCTTGTAGCTGTAGGCAGAGCGATCTTGCAAGATCCGAATTGGGTGAAAAAAGTGCAAGCCGAAAAATACAACGAATTATCGACTTTTGAAGCGAAGAGTTTGGCGAGCTTATCTTAGTAAGCTCGAGCGATTAGGTGGATTAAAATTACGTTATTTAATATTTACGTTATTCAATAGTATAAACAGGGCAAAAATTCACTTTCGAAGCAATTTTTGCCCTGTTTTGTAACGATAATTAAGTACCTTGTCTCCGCAAATGGATACAGACACTTGATTAAATGAAAATCACCGCAACCAAAATATATGTCATCAGCGGATTGGGTGTAGATCAACGTGTATTCAGCAAAATAGACTTTGGCTCGCTTGATCTAACCTATCTAGATTGGATTACACCAAGCCCCAATGAACCACTGTCTATTTATGCAAAAAGAATATCGACTAAAATTACTGCAAAGAACCCCATCCTCGTTGGGCTTTCCTTTGGAGGAATGCTTGCAATAGAAATTGCCAAGATTATCGAAACAAAACAAATTATCCTGCTTGCTTCAGCCAAAGGACGGCATGAATTACCCAAACTGTATCGCTTAGCAGGCAGACTCAAAATCAACAAACTGGTTCCTAGCCCGTTACTAAAGTTCCATTGTTTTCTATCAGATTACTTTTTTGGCATACGTAACAAAGAAGATTCCCGCTTGCTAAAACAGATTTTATACGATACAGACCCCATCTTTATGAACTGGGCAATACATCAAATTCTGCAATGGAAAAACAATTCGGTTCCGGACAATTTAATTCATATACATGGTAGTAGAGATCATATTATCCCCATCAAAAATGTAAAGCCCAACTTTATCATTAGGGGGGCGGGACATTTTATGACAGTCACCCATGCCCAGGAGGTTGAAAAGCTCTTGCAAGAAATCTGCTTGTAAATCACCTCCTTTTAATCACCGAGACCAATCCCAACTTTTCTAGTCGCTGAGAAAATTAAATCCAAGCGGATTCGTATCGACATGAAACACACGATATGCTGAGCAGTGTAAAAAAGTATTATTTGAAGAAAAGGACAAACAATAATTGAGAATAGAAGGTTCTTCTATGAGAGCGCGGTCTCTTTACGTAACTAAAAAATCGCTGTTTATTGCTTAATGGGACCAGTCCAAAGTAATATAGTAAGGTTAAATTATAACAAGAATATGCGAACACGGCTCATATTAAGTTTTTTATTCTGTCACATCTTTTTTCTCACTATGCTGGCACAAGTTAATGATACTACAGCCCCGAAATTGGAGGTCGCAGCAGCTTTAGGCCCGTACCGTCCGATCGGTGTGAGCGCTAGCTCCAACAATCGATTATTTGTTTCCTTCCCAAAACAAGCTAAAAATTATCAGTATGCACTTACTGAAATCATCAATGGAAAACCTGTTCCTTATCCAAATGAAGAATGGAATTTAGAAGGAAAAGAGAATTCCCACTTTGTAAATGTTCAGGATATATTTGTCGATACCGAGGACAATCTCTGGGTATTGGATTCTAAACCATCTGCTGCTGGATCAATTTTTGGCAAAGATGAAAAATCAAATCAAGGCCAGTTTAAATTATTAAAAATCAATACAAATACAAATCAAATTGAACATATTTATCGTTTCGACGACCTTGATAAAACCAAATCAGGTCTAAATGATATGCGTATTGATCACAAGCGAAATTTAGCCTATCTCTCCGATCCCGGCCAAGCGGCCATCATTATTTTAGACCTTAAAACTGGACTGACTAGAAAGGCTTTAACTGGAAGCCGTTTTACGCTGGCTGATCCTGATGTATTATTAAGCTATAATGGTATTGAAATGCGTAGTGAAAATGGAAAGCCTTTTTCTTCCAACGTGAATGGCATAGCATTGAGTCACGACTTTAAATATTTATATTTCAAAGCCATCAATCAGACCCATTTGTACTGTATTGCAACAGAATTTTTAGCCGACGCAGGGCTGACGGATCAAGAATTGGAGGCAAAAGTGGAAGACAAAGGAGAAGTCGGAATCACGCATGGCTTACTAGCAGACATTGATGGAAATATTTATCTCACATCGTCAATAGATTATAGTATTAAATATTTAAATCCTGAGGGAAATGTGAATACCCTAGTAAGGGACTCCCGAATACTATGGCCCGATTCTATGGGTATCAGCGGAGATGGACACCTATATTTCTCTTGTGCACAGCTCTTTAAAGACCCGCAATGGAATAAGGGAGCTGATAAGGTAGAGTTGCCATATTATGTCTTTAAGGTCAAATTACCGAAATTTTGAAAAAAATGTTACAACAAGTGAAATGCTTAAGCATAAAACTCGCGCTGACACATCTACTTTTCACCTAGCTATTATTCTATGCGCAGCCTTCACAAAATTCCCTTCGAATAGTTCCCCTTTATATTTGTCCATCTTTTCTACCCACAAGAAAAGGAACTGAAATTCAGATTCATAAAAACAATAAAATCGAAGTAAAAGCACAAATCACTAAGACATGCCTCCAACTATAAAAAAACAACAGCCTGTTAGATGAAGTATAAAATTTTTAGCAAAAACTTTTTTACACTAATATTTTTAGTATATTTGAATATCAGTTTTAGACAATGCTTTTATGGAACACAGCGCAGCATATGACAATAAGGATTTACACGTAAGTGACATCGTTCGCTTTCATACCCCCTATCCCGATGAGGATCCAAATACGATTTTCATTGTACTATGGTCATACTACGATCCGGCTGGAAAATCATCACGGGCTGAAGTGGTTAAATTTGACCAACGTTCCAAACAAACACCTGTCATTCAGAAGTGGTTTATACGAGATTTAGAAAGAGTCCCCGAAGTAAGTCCAGAATTGCTGAAACAAATTGAGTTATTTATGAAAAGTAAACTTGGCAATGCTATTATCAGTAAGCTAGTCATCTAACAAATTTTAGATCTTCAAATTCGACGTAAAATATGGAAAATAAATTCAAAGAGAAGCGAGGGATGGTGTCAGGTCCGATCTGGTCTGACTGGCGAGAACAACTCCGGGAAAGTGAATTAATCGGCTTACATCAGAGACTCGAGAATCTAGAAAGAGAAATACTCCTTGATTGGCTACAATGGCATGATCCAAAAGGAAACTATACCGATCGTAAATGTATTGAAAATGGCGTGCAGCAGCTTTCCAAATTAAAGGCTGTCGCGTATATCCATAAAGAAATCCTGCGCATCCACATGAAAAGAAGATACAATGCCTTTTCGAATACACACGCACAACTCATCTTTAACAACTAAAATTTCAGATTATGGAGTCTTTTATTAAACAGATCATAGCGCATCAGCTTCCAAAAATTCTAGCTATGGAATCGCATCGCACAGATTGGCGTTATCAGCTCATGAACTTAAAAGATAAGACACTATTCGATAGATTAATGCTGATGAAAAGACAAGAATTACTTGCTTGGCTACAATGGCACGATAATGCTGGGACTTACGCTGATCACGACTGCATCCGGAGAGGTATTCCCTTATTTACGAAAACTCAAGCATTGACCACTGCTTATCAGCGGATTATGCGTGAACATGAAGGCTGGGACGGCTATATGGGAAATGAATATATCCGTGGCAGTGTACTTTAAAAAAAGACACCTTTTAAGCAGGAAATATTTTGTTCGCAGTGATATACGAGGCTAATGTCTTTAGATTAGGAAGTGCCGCTCCTATTGTATTATTAAAATAAGTATAGACTTCTTTTCCCGCTGCAATCCATTCGTTAATATAGGTACTGTATTCCAACAATAGGCTGTCCGAATAGCTTCCCTTATAGTCACCATTTGGGCCATGAAAGCGCATATAGATTATCTTTGCATCCGCATATTGAAGACGCATACCTTGCATATCCTTATCATGAATAACCAGATGCATTTCATAGGATTTTAAAAGTTCGAAAGTTTCTTCTCTATACCAGGAAAGGTCCCTAAATTCTACACATACCTGCCATTTTTCACTTCTCTTATCCTGGGCAATACAATCCAGCAGTTCAACAAGCATTCCAATAGAAGCAAATTTAAAAGATGGTGGTAATTGTATGAGCAAGCACCCTTTCTTTTGGCCGATAGCGTCAATAACAGATAGAAATCTAGCGACATCCTGTGGATCAAACTTAAGTTCTTTTTGATGCGTAATTCCCTTCCATAGTTTAAAGGTGAAACGAAAATCATCGGTCGTCTCTTCGGACCATCTTCTGACTGTTTCTTCTCTGGGAATTTTATAAAAAGAACTGTTTACTTCCAATGAGTTAAATAGTAAACTGTATACAGCCAATCGACTTTTATCCTGTAACTCCTCAGGATAATAACTTTTATTCTTGTAAGGTAAAAGGATACCGCTCGTTCCAGTAAAATATGATTTTTCCATACCCTTATAACAATCGAGCAGCATGCAATGGTTCATTTTTTCTTTCATAGACGAATTATCCTTTGTATTGGTCTGCAATTGAATTGCATATAAAAAACAATTTATCTAAGTTTGAGAAACAAGTAGTACAGCAACAGCTATTTTTAAGCAACTTGTTTTCTAGTTTATTAGTGGATAATTAATCAAGCACACTATATTAATGCAAAAAAAATCGTACCTCATTTGTTTCATTATTGGCGCCATTTTGGGCAGTTGTACCGGAAATAAAAGCAACAATACCAATACAACTTTAAGTTCACAGTCCGAACATGCTGATGAAAATCCGACATTTACCTTTGACAATATTAAACAGCACTATACGCGGGGTGAGGATCTGATATTAAAGATGTATAGCAAAAACACATCCAAAATAGACTCTGTTATTTACGCTATAAACGATAAAAAGATTGGCCAGGTCGTCGGAAATGAGCCCTTCAATTATTCATTAAAACAGGAGAAATTTGGTAAGCAAATTATTAAAGCTGTCGTATTTAGTAATGGAAAGCGAGAAGAAAATTCGGTCAACATCGATCTATTCGCCTCTAACCCTCCGCTTTTGCTAAGCTATAGCATTGTGAATATTTATCCACATGATGCCAAAGCTTTCACACAAGGACTGGAGTTTTACGGTGATAATTTGATCGAAAGTACTGGGAATGGGGTTGGTCCAAGTGGAAATAAGGGGAAATCGAGTATCCGTATTGTTAATCCTAAAACGGGTCAGCCCATCAAAAAAAATGAATTGGATGATTCAATTTTTGGCGAAGGTGCTACCGTCCTAAATGGAAAATTATATCAATTAACCTATAAAAACAATCTAGCCTACCTCTACGATATAAACAGTCTTTCTGTTATTAAGACATTTCCTTACTTTCAGCCAATGGAAGGTTGGGGCTTAACTTCTGACGGTAAAAACTTATTCATGTCGAATGGTTCTGATTATATCTATACACTTAATCCAAATGATTTCTCAAAAGTGGATTATATCCGTGCAGCAACGAACACGGCCATGGTGGATCAAATCAATGAAATGGAATGGGTAAAAGGGAAAATCTATGCAAATTTCTTTATGGAGGATGTCATTGGACGAATAGACCCTAAAACAGGTACAGTGGAGGCTCTAGTCGATCTATCCAAATTACGTGAGCATGTAACACAGCATGTGGATTTAGATGTATTAAATGGTATCGCTTACAATAAAAGATCAAACACCTTCTTTGTTACCGGTAAAAACTGGGATAAAATGTTCGAGATAAAGCTAACAGAATAGCTTTATCTGGGAGTGTAACACCAACTGTGTCATAGGGTTAAAACTTAAAAACCTCTTTCGAGCTTGAGCCTATCCCCAAA